>MTOH01000001.1 GCA_002011615.1 Candidatus Hydrothermus pacificus
GAAGCAGAGAAAGAAATAAAGCATATAGAACACAATGTAAACTTTAGAAACGATGTACTGCTATTGCTTTCTGAAATAAAAGAGAAAAAAGGAGATTATAGTAATGCTCTAAAAATTATGGGAGAACTTCTGGATTATAAAAAAGAAGATATAAAAGCGCTTTTGAGATTTGGGGTGCTTTTAACAAGAATGGCAAGATTTGAAGACGCAAAGAAGACATTTTCAAGAATACTTGATAGGAATCCCCAAAACACCATGGCAAGGTACTATCTTGCCAAAGCCTATCTTTATACTAAAGAAGTGCAAAAATCAAAAGAGATTTCAGAGGAGCTCTACAAGGAGAATGCACAGAACCCTTATGCACACCTTTTAAAGGGAGAGATTTTAATAAAAGAAAGAAAATATGAGGAAGCCTTTACCCATCTTCAGAATGCTATAAACATAAATTTCTGGCTTTCAATGGCACATTATTATATTGGAATTCTATATGCGTTGAGGGGAGAACACACAAAAGCTATATCCCACTGGGAAAAAGTAGTAAAAATAGAGCCCTATACAAAAATAGGTAAAAAAGCAGGAGAATATATAAAAACAACTTTGCATTTTCTGAATCTTTTAAAAAAGGAGATGGAGTAAATGCCAATAGAGGGAAATTTAAAAGAACTCTCACTGGTTGATTTTTTACAGATTATATACATGAACAGAAAATCAGGAACAATAGAAGTAAAAAGCAGTGAGAATATCTCAAAAATTCTTATAAAGAACGGCAACATAAAATTTATAGTTGACCAGAAAAATCCCTTTTTCTATGAAGAGATAAAAAAGACAGGACTGATAAATGCACAGATTGAAAAAATTATGGAACCTTTAAAAAAGGATGAAGAAAAGGTATTAAATGCTATTTTGAAGCATAATATCAATAAAGATATAATAAAGAAAGTTGTAATGAAAGTGGTAAATGAACGTATGTTTGAGCTTCTGCAAATAAAAGAAGGCAATTTCAGGTTCAATGAGATTTCTGAAGATAAAATACCCGAGACTTTTTTAGATTTGAGCACACAGGATATAATTCTTGAAAGTTCCAGAAGAATAGATGAGTGGATAGAGGTAACAAAAAAAATACCTGATTTCTCTTATGTCGTAATGCTCTCTGATGAGTGGATTAAAAAGGGAACAGGCTCATTACAACTGGATGCCATTGAATGGAAAATACTCTCAATGGTTGACGGGCAAAAAAACATATCTCAAATAATATCTCTCATAAAGGAAAATGCTTTAGAAATTGCGAAGAAAATCTGTGGACTTGTGGAAAGGGGCATCCTGCAGATTAAAGAGGTAAAGAAGTTTGAACTGGAATTAAAGAAGAAAAAAACAGAGGAACTCTTTATCAAGGCAAGGGATTTTCTGAAAAAAAATCAATACACAGAAGCAGAAACCTTTCTTTTACGGGCAATATCCTTAAACCCTGATTTTCTTATGGCACATCTGCTCTTAGGTGACCTTTATTACACTGAAAAGCAATTCCGACTTGCAGCACAGGAATACTATGAAGTCATAAGAAGGGACCCTGAAAATCCGCTGGGTTATTATAATCTCGGTTTTGTGAGAGTGAAACTGGGAGATTTAATGGGTGCTCTTGAAATATGGGAAAAAGGATTTAACAATGCTTCTGGTAAGATGAAAGAAGAACTTGAAACACTGGTATCTGTGACAAGAAAACTTTTGATAGCAGTAGATTCAAAAAGGAGTTTATTCTGATGGAAGAAAGATTAACTTATGACCCGAAGTCTCCTTTAATCCTTGACCTTGTTGAAGAATATATAACTCACTATCTCTATGAAGAAGCAGAGACCCTTTTAAAGGATTATTTAAAGGAGAACCCTATAACAAAAAAGGCTGTTGAAATCTGGATGAGAATAGCAGAAGCCCAAGGTGATAGGGAAAAGTATGAGAAGCTGAAAGAAAAATTTGGAAAAATTGAAAAAGTATACTCTCAGGAAAAGTTAAAGATTAAGGAAAGAGAATTTTTGCAGGGAAGAGAAGAGATAGAAGAAATAATTCAGACAAACGACTTTCCCTTTGAAGGTATGGAGGAAAGCTTATATCCTCTTCTGAAAGGTTTTGGACTCGGAGAAATTCAGAGGATAATAATGGAAGATTCCACAATATACCTTTATGTAACCAAAGATAGTAAATGGACTGAGATAAAATTCAGATCCGATACAAAATTTCCACAGGTTACATGGATTATGAAAAGTCTGGAGAAAATAAAATGAAACAATTTGATTATCTACAATCGGTCATGAAAGTTCCTGGAGTAAGGGCTCTCTATGTATTTGACGAAAAAGGCAATGAGGTCTTCAGAGAATCAACCTTTTCAAAAGATAAAGAATATTATAAAAACCTCGTTGAATATTATGCAAAAAACAGGGGTAAAATTCCAAAACTATTCTACCTGTTTACGGACACCCATCTTGTGATACTTGCCCAGAATCCTGATGCATTTAAAGGATTTGTTCTATGTATCTCGTTTAAAGATACAAATCTCGGGCTTTTAAGGATAAATATAAAAAAATTCCTTAAATTAGACTGAAAATAAAATTTTATTTCCTTCCCTCTTATAGTCAAAATCTATAAACATTCTTGCAATTTCAACAGCAGTCACAAAATGACTGGTTAACCTGTCGATAAAAATCTTTCCTCCTGCAAGTGAAAGCCAGAATACAAGATTATCAGAGAGATGATAATCAACAGAATTAGATGAAACAACATTCAGAAATTCAAAAACAGTTCTTTTACCCACTTCTTCAGCAGGTACTCCTTTCTTACATAAAACATCATACCCTATAATGGCATTCTTATCAAATTCTCCCCACAGTGTAAAACTGCATCCGGGTGAATAAGAATCCTGATATATAAATTTAAAAGAAAATTTCTTTATTCTTCTTCTAAACAAAAAATCCTCTGCAGATTTTTTAATTCTCTCACAAACCTTTCTACCTTTCAAAGAATCAGAAGACACTATAATCCCCTGAATATTTAAAAGTTTACCCTTTTCAAAGTTAAGGTTAAGTTTTTCTTTAAGGATATTCCTTATTTTATAAATATCTTTAAAATCTTCAATTGAATACTTTCCTTTCACAAAAATCTTAACCTCCCCTCCTCCCTTTGGATAATATCCTCTTCTTAAAACTTTTAAATCAAATTTATCCAGCAAGGGTCTCAAAGGTTTTAAAATAACATTTTCAAAATAATCCATTGTGGGGCCTCCAGGAACATCTGTTCCTCCTTTCAGATGAAGATAAACAGGATTCCTTGAAAAAACTGAAACAGGTAAAAGCGTTTGAAGAAAAAGCGGAATGCTTCCTGCAGTTTTAAAATCAAGAAAAACATCGCCTCCTTTAATATCACCCGGTATAAATTCAACTTCAAGAGAACCGAGATTGTCCCCTTTAACTTCTGAATCAGTTATAATTTTTAAGGCTTTCAGAATATTAAGGTGCTGCGCTTTTAGACCTGGTTTTGTTCTACCTTTTCTTATATTGTAAATTTTGAAATCTTTGCCCGTAATAATAGAATAAACAAGGGCATACCTTAAAATCTGTCCTCCTCCCTCGCCAAAGGAGCCATCTATTTCTATCATGGCAAGATTCTCTAAAATGAAAGAATAAAATTAGTCTTCAAATAACCGTTGAAGCAAGGTTAATCCATGTTCTTATTGCCCTGAATGCCTCCTCTATGTTTTCTGCTTTATAAAAAAGTGTTCTTGGAGATTTTCTTTTGCTTCCGGGCATTATCTCAGCAATATCAGCCATACCCGAGTTGAGAAAATCAACTTCAACATTTATATTTCTTTTGATTTTCAGAGGTCTTATTCTATTTTCCTTAAACTTTTTAATTGCTTTTGAGACTTTTTTTTCTATCTGCTTTTTAAGATAACCAGAAGAAAAACTCTCTGCAGAAAATCTACCTCTTCTTATCTTTGTAAGAACTGTTTCAATTTCAGGTATCAATGACTTTGCCTCCCTCAGAGTTTCGTTATCTCCGCTTATCAAGACAACAGGCACATTGAAGTATCCTGCAAGCATTGCATTTATACCAAATTCACCATAGGTTCTTCCATTCATCCTCACATTATAAACGACCCTTCCAAAATAAGTGTGGTCAAGCACCCCAAAGCTACCAGCCCTTGAATGATAACCCAGGAAAAAAGCAGCATCACACTCACCCACACCTTCAACCATTGAAAGTTTTTTGGGTGAACCTATAATAACATTAACATTTTCAGGAACATTATCAAGTATAAGGTTTGTCATACCCCCATGAGAATCATTAACAAGGACATCAAAAATTTCATTCTGTTCAAGAGCCTTTATAAAATCCATTAAATGTTCGGTCATCCAGTTCCTTGCTTTCTCATAGTCCTTTCCATCTCGCCTTGTATGGTTAAAAGATACTACCCCAGGAATTCCCTCTATATCAATCGATATGAAAATTTTCACTTCTTATAATAGAGGTAAAACCACAACTCTGCTTTATAAACACCTTCTGATGTTCCAAGGGTTTCATCACCGAGTATATCAACTATAGCCCAGTGATAACCCGTAACATCAGAAGAATCTACAATGTTTTTTTCATAAACACCAGGAAAAACTTCGTTCATAATCAGGCGGTAATGCTTGTTGTCTGGACCCAGTATGTGAAAATAGGGGTAATCAACAGGTTGATTCACATAAACGGTTATACCAACTGTATCATACTTTTGAATTGTATCTATTTCAGAGAGTTTGTGGAATGAAAGAGGGTCTGTCACCGTAACAGTATTATTGCCAATTTTTACCTTAATTGAATCTATTTTGAAATCCGTAGTATTGTATCTTGAAAGGGTATGGATTCCTGTTATGCTCCAGAGTTCCCATCCTCTCCGGGGGTCATCAGGACTCCCTGTTCTCTTAAAAGCTCCTTTGATATAAGAGATATCAGCAAAATCCTTCTGATAATACTTTATCTTACTGGAATCATAATTCCATGCCCAGAGATGCAAGATTCCTTCATCGTAACCTGTATAATCAACAAATGCAGAATCTCCTGTTATGTATATATCAACTTTTGGTGCAGGTAAATTGTTTATCTCTCTTCCCCAGAAAAGAGGAGATAGAGTGTCCTGTAAGGAAATAAAGGCAGAATCCTGTCCCGTTGGAACGCTCTGATTGAAAAGAGGAGAACCTTTAACAATCTCCAGTATCGCATCTTCATCAGTGTATTTTTCCTCTTTTTTGCATCCTGAAAAAATCAGAATGTCTGTCACCCCGATAGCTACTATTTTCTTCATATCAATCACCTCCCTTTAAAGATAATATTTTCATTCTCTTCATATAATTTTTAGACTTTAAATTAACAAAATAGGTTCCTGATTTTAAATCTCTGAAATAAATTTCTGTTTTTCCGCTTTTTAAATTAAAATTTAAAGTTTTAATTTTTCTTCCAGAGACTCCATAAAGGTCAATTTTAAAATTATCCGATTCTGGCAGGCTAAAGAATAAACTCGATTTGGAAAAATAAATTCTCATATTATTCTTTTTTTCTTTTTCTGCAATTCTAACTGCAGATTTTATCTCAAAAGCAAAGTATCCATTCTGAGGAAGGTATGTTCTATTAAAAGCACCGTCTATTGCAAAAATTCTATAGAAGACAGAATCTCCAACATTCACATTACCTGAGAATTGCGCCTGAAAAGAATCAGTTCCCATTATATTAAACATCCTTAAGCTGGTTGAATCAAGATGATTTATGTTATAGGTCAGGTAAACTCTATGCACTTTTAGATTGTCAAAAACCTCTGAATAAACTGTAAGAGGCCAGTAAGAAATCGGTGTATCCTGCAAAGGTGTATGCACAATCTGAGGAGGTGTAAAATCATAAGGAGCAAATCCCATTGTTACACAGTGAACCGCACCACCAGAACCCACCATATCCTGACAATCAATTCCGACCACCTCATAATCAGGTAGTGCCTGTTGATAGGTTTGAAGTGCTTCAGGGTCTTCGGGCAGATTATAAATTGGAACAAGAATTTTACCATTTACAAAAAGGGAATTCAGGTATGTAGCACCTGTATTGTTCCAGGGCGAGAAGGACTCTGGCATAACCATTCTGACAACTTTAAAATATTTACCATCAAGATTTTGAACATGAGATATTGAATCAGCAATCGCATTTAATCTTGCATAATTCGGGTCATTCGGGTCATCATACTCTCCCACCATTACAAGGGTGTCGTTTAAAATTTTCGCAAATATATCTATGTGACCTGTATACTCATAGTAAATTTTTGGAACAGTAACAAACTGGTCAAGACCTAAATAATCCTTCATTGCCTGGGCAATTTCCTGAGGGGTCATACCGGAATTTTCTTCATAAATCAAATCAGTTGAAAATCCAGTTCCATTACCATCCACCATAAAATTGCCACCCGGATGGGTAAGGTCTGGAAGATAGACATCTAAACCCCACATCTGTCCAAGTTTTGAAGGAAAAGAATCATCCTGTGGTCTGGGTCTGTTATAAATCAAATCAACAATTGAAAGGGTGTCATTTTCCACATATATATTCCATGGACCATAATCCCTTATCCAAACAGAATTTGTTGAGGTTATGAGAAATCGCACTGAATCTGTATTTACTCCACCCTGTTCAAGATATGACTTTATAGAGGAAGTATCAGATGCATAAGCTGTTATTATATAAGCCTTTGCCACCTCGCACACTTCCCTTATCATATCTCTCCATATAGAATTCCATGAACTGTAAGGCCATCTAAAAAACACACACTGAACCCTTTCATATTCGGCAGGTGTCCTCACCGGGCTACCAGGAGGTGGACCCTTTATAAGATACTCACCTATCTCGTTCATTCTTGCTTTTTCTTCAGGAGTAAGAAATCTGGGCAGGAACTTCTCATTCCTCACAATCTTTCCTGATGATGAGTTCATAAGAAAAATCAGTATTAAAAATTTCATAAAAACCTCCTGTTTTACAAGAGATTAAAATTAAATTTTATAGTGGTTACAAAACTTTTTTCAAAGAAATTAAAGCTTATGTTCAGGTTATTTTTTTCTTTTGAAAAGACCTTGCCTGAAAAATACCCTATAAATGCGCCCACAAAAACATCAGAAAGCCAGTGTTCATCCTCTGTTATTCTTGAGAGACCTGCAAGTGTGGCAAGAGAGTAAAGAAAAGGGGTAATAAATCTTTTCTCTCCATAGTATTCTGAAAGAACCGTTGCCCATGTAAAGGCAAGAGCTGTATGTCCTGAAGGGAAAGCATCAAAATAGGGCATTTTACCCTTTCTGTATCTTGAAAAATCAAGAGGTTGATAAAATAAAAGCCATCTATCTTTTCCATCTACAACGCCGGGTCTTGGTCTACCTGTAAAATGTTTGCCTATAAACACTAAAGAACCTGTAAAAAGAGATGCCTTTATGCCTGAGATACAAACTTTTTTTTCTTTCTCTTTATTAAATAAAACTCCATAAGCACCAAATAGCAAAAACGATATCGGGACAAAGTTTCCACCCAGTTCTGTTATAATCGGGCTCATTCTATCAACAAGTTTATTTTTTCTCTGAAAATTTTTTATCTCTCTGTAAATATCCTGGTCCATGCTTATAAGGATTGCAGTAGTAGATATAAAGGAAGAGATTGCGGGAATTTTGCTCTCAAACCTGGAAAAATTTAGAAAGGAAATTATCAGAATTAAATTAAGCATTAAAAAATTATAAGGATTTAGTATTCATAAATCAAAATTGATTATAATAATAATATGAAAACAATAAAAGGCGAGTTAATAAAAAGAATAAACAGGTTTACATGTCAGGTAAAAATAGGGAAAAGAAAAGAGAAAGCATATCTTGCAAATTCAGGAAGATTAAGAGAGTTACTTGAAGCACAGAGCAAAGTTATGTTAACCAGCAAGAAAGGCAAACTACCTTATAAGCTCGTAGCGGTTAAAAAGGATAAAATATGGGTTTCAACAGATGCACATCTTGTGAATAGATTTTTTGAAAAAGAGATTTTAAAGGGCAGGATACCATTTTTAAAAGGCTGGAACATAGAGAGCAAAGAAACAAGAGTAAATAAGTCAAGAATAGATTTTGTTTTAAAAAAAGGGAATAAAAAAATGTTTTGTGAAATAAAATCCTGCACCCTTGTCCTGAACAATATTGCTCTTTTTCCAGATGCACCCACTATGAGAGGGATAAAACATATAAAGGCTCTGATAAACAAAAGAAAAGAAGGATACGAATCTTCCATTGTATTTGTGGTCCAGAGAGAGGATGCAGAAGAGTTTGCGCCCAATTCCTTAACCCATCCAGATTTTTCAAAAACTCTTTATAACGCAATTTTTGAAGGAGTTAAGATTTATTTAATTATAACAAGGTTCAACCCATATAGAATTTCCCTACAAATGAAATTATATAAAAAATTAGATATTTTGAATATTTTAAAAAATGAATATCATATATGGAGATACCCTGAGGTGTTTATCAGTAAGCTAAAAAAATCTAAAAACAGAATTTCTATTGAAATGAAAGGAACAACATGCCATCATTGCTCTTTTGAAGAAAACCTTTTTGACTTTATAGGATTTGCAAAAGAAAGGGGGGTAAACTTTAAAATAAATAAAATAAAAAGTGGACCTGATAGTTTAAAAGCAGAAATTTTATGGAGGTTTTAAAATGGTAAAATTATTTATGGTTTATATTTTGATTTCTCAAGGTCCTGATACCATCTGGACAAAAACTTTTGGTGGTTCTGAAATTGACGACAGCTGGTCTGTTAAAGAAGATGGCAATGGTAATTTCATAATAGCAGGATGGACTATGTCCTATGGAGCAGGAATTTTTGACGGATATATAATAAAAGCAGACTCAATGGGCAATATGTTATGGCAAAAGACCTATGGAGGAGCCTTAAACGATGTGTTTTTTGATGTTGAAACGACATCAGATGGAGGATATATATTTGCGGGTTATACAAGGTCCTATGGTGCAGGAGGAGCGGATTTTTATATTGTAAAAACTGATATTGACGGTAATGAAATATGGAGCAGAACATACGGAGGGTCTGGTAATGAGTATGCGTACTCAGTTAAACAAACTCAGGATGGTGGATATATAATCGCAGGTTATTCAGATTCCTTTGCTCCCTATTATGATGTTTATATCATAAAAACAGATTCAAATGGAGACACGGTCTGGACAAGAACAACAGGAGGAGGTCTTGATGATTATATAAGGGACGTGATTCCTGTATCAGATGGATATGTCGCTTGTGGATACACACAGAGCTTTGGTTCAGGGAACAATGACCTGTATATAGTAAAGGTCAGCCTGAACGGCGATTCTCTGTGGGCTAAATTTTACGGTGGAGCTGATTATGATGCTGGATTCTCAATCGTTGAAAATCAAAACAATGAACTTGTAATTGCAGGATATACCCGTTCCTACGGGGCAGGTTTTGAGGATGTATATCTTGTCAAGACAAACGCACAGGGAAATATGATATGGCAGAAAACCTATGGTGGCGCTGATAATGAAAGGGGCTGGGAACTTAAAAATCCATCTGGCGGAGGATATGTAATCGCAGGAAACACATTATCTTATGGTGCAGGTGGCGATGATGTATATATCATAAGAACTGATGAAGATGGGAATGAACTCTGGTACAGGACCTATGGAGGGGCTGACAATGACCATGGATACACTATTGACATCACTCATGACGCAGGATATGTGGTTGCAGGTGGAACATGGTCATTCGGAGCAGGTAATACAGATGTATATCTTTTAAGATTATCATCTGAAAATATTCAGGAAAAAAATAATTTCCCCGGTTACAGGGATGCAAAGATTATTCTGAATCCCTCAATGGGTAAACTTTGTATGAACTATGTTTCCAAAAAAGATATCAGGATAGAATTACAACTTTTTGATATCACAGGAAGATTCGTTAGAACTCTCTGGAAGGGGAAAATTTCAAAGGGTGAAAACCATCTTACATTGCCTGCGAAATTAAGTGGAGTATGCATAATCCTGGTAAAAGAAGAAGGAAAACCTGAGCATGTCAAACTTATAAGTTTAGAATGATTTTTAAATAGAATTGTTTTTAGATTAAATAATCCCTTAAAATTTAATTCTTATTGATGGAGAAATTTGATGAGTGAAATAAGTATCTTAATAGGCGGTCAGGCGGGTGATGGTATAAAACAATCAGGGAATATAATTGCAAGACTTTTGAACAGATATGGATATTTTATATTTGTATATGAAGACTACCCCTCTCTTATCAGGGGCGGACACAACTTTGCAATAGTAAGAGCATCTGATAAAAAAATCCTTTCCCATGAAAATAAAATTGATATACTGATAGCTTTAAATAAGGAAACAATTGAAAAACACAGGCAAAAACTCAGTAAAGATTCAATTATTATATTTGACTCTGATGAAATTCAAATTGAAGATAATACAAATAAAATCGGAGTTCCCATGACAAAGACAGTAAAGGATAATGGGCTACCTCAAATAGCGCGGAATAATATTGCCTTTGGAGTTCTTGCAGGAGTTATAAACTCTGATTTTAAAAAAGTTCAGGACATAATTAAAGCAACTATTAAAAAAGATATTGAAAAAAATATAGAAGTTGCCAGAACAGGATTTGAGACAGGAAATAAATTTAAGAGCAAGTTAAAAATTAAAACAAATTCGGAATCCCCAAAACCGCTTTTAACAGGTAATGAGGCGATTGCACTGGGTCTTGTAAAGGGAGGCATGAAACTCTATGTTGCTTATCCAATGACACCCTCTTCAAGTATATTACACTATCTTGCAGGTAACGAAGAGACATTCGGAATAAGAACAGTGCATCCTGAAACAGAAATTGCGGTGATAGGCATTGCAGAAGGAGCTGTTTATGCAGGTTTAAAAAGTGCTGTCGGAACATCTGGTGGAGGGTTTGCTCTGATGGTAGAACACCTCAGTCTTGCAGGACAGGCAGAAATACCGATTGTTATAGTGCTTGCTCAAAGACCTGGTCCTGCAACAGGGGTTCCCACCTACACAGAACAGGGGGATTTATTTTTCTCAATTTTTGCAGGGCACGGAGAATTCCCAAGAATTGTTATTGCACCAGGAGACATTGAGGAAGCATTCTACCTATCAGCAGACGCAATGAACCTGGCGTGGAAATTTCAGGTTCCTGTGATAATTCTAAGTGATAAACACCTGAGTGAAAGTACCTTCTCCTTTACAGGAGATGAAGAAAAAATAAGAACTGAAGAATCTGTTTTATGGAAGGGTAAGGGCAATTACAAAAGATACCTTTATACTGAAGATGGTATCTCACCTCTTGCCTTTCCGGGTGATCCTGAGGCAATTGTTAAAGTAAACAGTTACGAGCACGATGAATATGGAGTCACAACTGAAGAACCTGAAATAGTTGCCAAAGGTCATGAAAAAAGGTTAAGAAAAATGGAAACAATCAGGGAAAATTTAAAAAGCACTGAAACAGTTAAAGTTTATGGAAACAGAAATTCCAGAAATTGTATAATTACATGGGGTTCTACAAAAGGAGCAGTAATTGAAGTTGCAGAAGATTTGGGATTGAAAGTTGTACAACCCTTATATATGCACCCTTTGCCTCATAAAAAGATAAAAGAAGAATTAAAGGGTTGTAATAAAGTAGTTTCTGTTGAGGTTAACTCTACTGCTCAGTTTACAACATGGCTATCCTATCATGGTATAAAAGTAAATGAAAGAATACTCAAATATGATGGAAGACCCTTCACATTTTCAGAACTGAAGGCAAAGGTAAAGGAGGCAATAAAATGAATTTAAAAGAACTTTATACATACTCAGAAAACACATGGTGCCCGGGGTGTGGTGACTTCGCAATAGAAAAGATGTTCAAACAGGCAATTCTGGAACTTGAAGAAGAGGCAAAATTAGAAAGGCATAATGTGGTTATCCTCTCTGGAATAGGCTGTCATGGTAAAATAAGTGATTATACAAATTTAAATTCTTTCTATTCTCTTCATGGAAGAGTTGTTGCACCTGCTACAGGAATAAAACTGGCAAACCCCGAACTTTTTGTTATAGGATTTGCAGGTGATGGAGACGCTTATGGAGAGGGTCTTGAACATTTAATCTTTGCTGCAAAGAGAAATGTTGACATAACAATGATAATTCACAATAACCATGTATACGGTCTCACAACAGGGCAATTCACACCCACATCCCCATCAGGCTTTAAGGGAAAATCAACACCCAAAGGTTCACCTGAAAGACCTTTAAATCCGGTAGAAATAATGCTTGTAAGTGGAGCAAGCTTTGTCGCAAGAGCATTTGCAGGAGATATAAAAAATTTGAAAGAAATAATAAAACAGGCGATAATCCATAAAGGATTTTCTATAGTTGATGTGCTTCAGCCATGTGTTACCTTTTACAATACCTATCCTTTTTACAAAGAGAGAGTTTATAATTTGCAGGATGAAGGACACAATCCTGAGGACTGGAACATGGCAATGAACAAAGCAAGAGAATGGACCTACGAATCAAAAGGCAAAAAAATAGCGATCGGTATCTTTTACAAAGAACAAAGAGAAACCTTTGAAAACAAAATCTTAAGGGGGAAAAGACTGTCAGACCTTCCTGTTCCGAAAATAAAAGAATTGATTTCCAAAAGTATTTAATATTATAATTTAGTCTTATAATTTAAAAAGGAGGTTGTTCAAATGGGTGGAATTCTATCATTAATTATTGCAGTTTACCCGTTTCTGCTCACACTTCCTGTAAACGAGATAGAAAAAACTCTGGAGAGAGATTTTTATGCTGAAAAAGTGAAAAATTTCTGGATTGTAAATGGTAAAATACACGAAAACATAGAGAAATATATAGTCCTTGAATATCCTGATAAAATTCATAAAAAAATATGGAAAGAATTGATATTTAAGTCAAAAATAAAAGTTATGAAAATAGAACAGGGCAGTAAAATCACCATAAATTCAGAAATAAAAGTGCTTGGATGGCCTGATAAAATATTTGTTCCCCCTGTTTATGAAAAAAGAAAATCGAGCGGAAAGTTGGAAAGGGAAATATTCAGGGCACTTAATGATAAAGAGCTCAGAGAAAAATTTAAGAAAAAAATCAAATCCTTTGACTTTCCAGAACTTGACCCTCCCTTTGAGCAAAATATAGACCTTATAACCACTCCACCTGCTGATGTAGTAACCCAGAATGAGCTTTCATGCGA
Source organism: Candidatus Hydrothermus pacificus (assembly GCA_002011615.1). GTDB lineage: Bacteria > Hydrothermota > Hydrothermia > Hydrothermales > Hydrothermaceae > Hydrothermus > Hydrothermus pacificus. The sequence goes on from MTOH01000001.1 coordinate 13,309, forward strand.
AATAAAAGGAGCAAAAATTGTTGCGGGCTGGAATGACCAAAGAGGCACTGGAGGAGGAGCCGGGTACACTGTGGGGATGTCATATTCGGCGGATTCAGGAGTTTCATGGTCACAGAACCAGTTTCCTGCTGATGGACTCTGGTATCCTGAACAGGGCGATCCTGTTTTAACATGGGGAAAAGGAGACACGGTCTATTTTGCCTTTATAACTTTTGACAGATATGCATGGCAGGGTGATATAGGATTTCTGATTTCACCTGATGGTGGTGCCACATGGAGTGATAGCATAAACATTACAAATGACTCATCTTTTGACGATAAACCCTGGATAAGTGCCTATGGAGACACTGTTCTATTAAGCTATATGGCGGGGGCCATTTATTTCAGGAAATCAATTGATGGAGGTTTAACGTTCTCGGCACCGGTTTATATAAACTCAGGTGGAAATGGTTCAATGCCAAAGATGGGACCGAATGGAGAAATATATGTGATGTGGGGACTCGACTCTCCTCAGAACTGGCAGTATGATCAAGGGATATGGATGAGAAAATCAACCGACGGGGGAAATTCTTTTGGCTCCACTGTTCATGTTGCAGACCTCTATGACAGTCAGTCTCTCCTGCCATGGAGGTGCTATGCAATCCCATCAATGGATGTGGATATGACCACAGGTTATGTTTATATTACCTATCAATCAACTGACGCAGGACATACCCACTGGGACGCTTATATTGCAAGATCCATAGACGGAGGAAATTCCTTTGAAACTCCTGTCAGGATAAACGATGTAACAACAGGACATCAGTTTTTCCCATGGGTTTCTGTTGACGAATACAGCAGGGTTCATGTTATATGGTATGACACAAGAGAAGGTGGATACAACCTTGATATATATTATGCCTATTCAGATGATTATGGACAGACTTTTTCTCCAAGTATGCGGGTAACAGATGTAACAAAACCGCCTGTAGGTCAAACATTCATCGGAGACTACATAGCAGTTGACGCAACGAATGGGGTTGTGGGTGCTGCATGGTGTCATCCTGCAACTGACAACTCAAGTGACAACGCATGGTTTGCAAGAATGACATATACATCTGTTTCTGAAAAATATTTCGCAAAAACAAAAGTAAATCTACCTACAATAAATCCTGATTTAAGAAATATTTTAAAGATTAAAGGAGTCAGGATTCTGGACACAAGAGGCAGAAGGATTAATTCTTATAGAAATTTAAAGAACGGGGTTTATTTTATAGACCTGAATGGACAGAAGGTAAAAATATTAAGAATTAGAGATTAGATTTAAAGCATAAGAACTATTTATAGATTTTTAATTGAGATTTACTTCTTAAATTCCTTATAATATTCCAAAATGAAAAGAAAAATATTCCTGATTCTTTTATTATTCGTCATATTTCATTATTGTAAAGGGGTGGAACCGGTTCCCATCATCTCTCATGTGGATGAAAATGTAATTAACAATGGTTCAAAAATTATGTTAAAATGGAACAGGATAAAGGATATTGATGGCTACAATATCTATTTTGATGGTAGTCTCGAACCGGCACATATACTTGACCCTGAAACCGATTCTTTTTTGCTCTCCGAACCCAGAACAAAAGTAGAAATAACAGTATTCAGAGAAGATGTGGAATCAGACCCCTATGTTCTCAACTATAAGGTGTATGTTGATACATTTATATTTTATCCTTACAGACTCGGAGACAGCACAAAACCCTCAGGGTTTTACTTTGACTCACTGAATTACATACACAGGGTAAATGCAAGAGATACATTTATAAAAAACTGCGATTTTGTTTTTGAAGAAGTCCTATCAGACAGTGATACTGTTCTTTATCTATATGGACCACAGGGATGGACCACACCCTGGAACGAGGAAAACAATAGAATTTCAAACCAATTTTCTGATTCAAGCATAGCAAAATGTGATACTGCCCCTTACTCAGACTACGCAGACGTTGTCCCCATAACAATGGGGAAAACATACTTTTTATGGTTCACCCGGGATACCCTATTTGATACAGAGGACCATTTTGCAAAAATTTACATAACATTAAAAGATGATTCTTTAAGGGAATATTATGTTCAGATAGGATACCAGAGGAAAAGCGGTATAAGATGGCTCAGAAGTGAATGAAAAAACCTCTCTTTTTGCTCCTTTTTATTATCCTGATAAAAATACCTGTAATTTTAAATACCCAGCTCACAGAGGATGAAGCCTATTACTGGGTCTGGTCAAAGAACATAAGTCTTTCCTATTACGACCACCCCCCTGTTATTGCATACCTTATAAAAATATCCACAACCATATTTGGAAACAGCGAAACAGGGGTAAGGTTTTTTGCAATATTTTTATCTTTTTTAACAGGACTCTTTTTGATATTAATAGGAAAAGAACTCAAAGACCATGAAACATCCTTTAACATTATCCTGTTTCTCTCAGCAGGCATAATATTCTCTGTAGGAAGTGTGGTCATAACTCCTGATACGCCCTTAATATTCTTCTCTGTGCTTTCTTATTACTTTCTTTTAAAATATTATAAAAACAAAAATTTTATTTACTTATCCGCTCTATCCCTGGGACTTGCCCTGCTTTCAAAATATACAGCATTCTTATTAGCGCCTTCATTTTTATACTTTTTTTACAGGGAAAAAATATTTTTCAAAAAGGAAAGATTCCTGTTTGCCCTGATTGCTCTACTTGTATTTTCACCTGTTATAATATGGAACATCCAGAACAACTTTGTATCCTTTAAGTTTCAGTTTTCTCACGGGATACCCTCAAGGGGTATAAATCTTTTAAATACACTGGAATATCTGAGAGATGCAATCCTTGTGCTCTCCTTCCCATTATCTCTGATAATATTTTATTACTCTTTTAAAGGACTTTTTAAAGAAAAACTTACATTTTTGACTCTCTCTTCCTTTGTTCCGTTTTTATTTTTTTCCCTCACATCTTTGAAGTTCCGCGCCGAGGCAAACTGGCCTGTAATGGGCTATATATTTATGTTAATTCTTGCAGGTCTTTATCTGAAGAGAAATAAAATCTTCTGGACCTTTTTTTCAATAAGTTTTTTGTTAAATATTCTTGTTCATATTCATGCAATACATCCATTTATAAAAATCAAAAAAGACCCTGTTTACAGAATGAAAGGCTGGCGAGAAATTACAATGGAAGTTGAAAAAATACGAAAGGAGAAAAACATTAAAAATATTGCTGCAAATACATATCAATGGGCATCAATCCTCTCATTTTATCTACCCGATAAACCCTTTGTTCCCTCTCTGAACATAGGGTCAAGGCAGAATCACTATTATTTCTGGAAAGATAAATTTTTTGATATGAACAAAGAATTTTTATTTGTGGGTAAGTTGAACAAAAAATTTGAAAAGAACTTTAGCAAAATTGAAAAATTAAAAGATTTGAATATCTGTCGCAAAAAAATAAGTGTGTATATTTTAAGAAAATGAAATTAATACTGATTCTTCTTTATTTATCAGTTATCAAAATAGATGTTAAACCTATTTATGAAAACGCTAAGTTTCCCTATAACATTGTGAATCTACTTCACCATAAAACAAGAAAAAGCAAGGTTAAAAAACTTCTTTTTTTCAATGAAAACAATAAAGATAGCTTTCTTTTAAGAGAAAGCGAAAGAAGGCTGCGAAGTCTGGGTATATTCAAATATGCAGAAATAAAAACATCAAGTGATACGGATACAGTTTATGTTAATCTAAAAGACCTCTTCACATTCAGTTTATTCCTTTCTCTGCAAGGAGGCGGTGGAAGAACAAGATTCTCAGCAGGTGTGGAGGAGCACAATTTTTTTGGAAGAGCAATAGATGCGGGAGTATTTTATGTAAAAAGCTATGAAAGGGACTATCTGAGCCTTTTATACATTGAGCCTTCCTTTCTCAACTCACCAATGGACATATATTTTTCTTTAAGTTCTGCAAAAAAATATCAAATTATTGACTTTTATTTCAAAAGACCTTTTTACACTTTTCTAAAAAATTATCCCTATTTAAACTACAGCAAAATCAAAAAACTGAAATACATATACGAAGAAGGCGAAAAAGTTGATAGCACCGATTTTCTGGACGAAAAACTTGAGGCAGGTTTTTTAAAAAACCTGTCAAGAAAGGAATGGAACGCTTTTGGGCTTGAATTTGAAGCAAGAAGAAGGAATAAGGACGAATATTTTTCCCTGAATGCAGTTTATGTTTTTGGTAGAGAAAAATATTTAAAAGAAAGATTTATAAGAAATTTTGGTGAAATTGAAGACATATTTACAGGCTGGAAAGTAAATTTTAAAGTAAAAACCGACTTTAAAGAACAGGGAATTGAGACATCTTTTTCCTTTGGATTTAAAATATTTAAAACAATATCAGGATTTTCAGGATATTTTGAAGACTACTATTATAGAAATTTCTCATTGAGTTTCCTGACATTTATCCCTGTCATCAAAAGAGTAACAATAGCAAATCGGATTTTATATTCTAAACCCTATGAAAATATTTTTTTAGGTGGAACGAATGGTTTAAGAGGTTATCCTGCCTATTATCTGGAAACAGAGGAATACATATTAAATACTTCTGAAATAAGAATATTCGGACCAGAAATTTTAAAAGTATTTGCTCCTGGAATGGTATTCTTTATAGATTTTGCAAAAATAATGGAAAGAAAAAAAATTTTTTATGACTTCGGTATTGGCTTCAGAGGAGAATTCACAAGAAACTTTAATCTCCCTGTTGTCAGATTTGATATTGCCTTCAAAAGCCCCTATTCAAAGGCGGTGTACTCTTTCGGAGAAGGGCAAACCTTTTAGAAACATAAATCATTTACACATGCCGAGCCACAGGGAAAAAAGAAAAATATAAAATTAAAAGCAGAAAAATTAATCTTCTTTCCAGCTATAACTACATGTAAACCTGCCCCCGGGGTGACTCGAACACCCGGCCTGCGGTTTAGGAAACCGCCGCTCTGTCCTCCTGAGCTACGGGGGCAAAGTTTTTTTAATTTTAATGTAAGTTTTTCGGTTATTTCAAGTGGCACTTGACTTTAAGCCCTGCATTTTCTATATAATTAAACAACTAATAAATTTAAAAGGATTTTGATATGCCAAAGAAAAGTCTATCAGTTTTGAAAAGGATAAGACAGAACGAAAAAAGAAGATTAAGAAACAAGGCTTATAAAACCAGAATCAAGAATTTAATTAAAAAGATTGCAAGAGAAAAGGAGCCGGAGAAGAATAAAACCACATTGAATCTGCTTTATAAGTATGTGGATAAAGCTGTTAAAAAAGGGATTATTCACGAGAACAAGGGTGCACGTATTAAAAGTAAAGCTGTAAAACTTTTAACGCAGAAATGAAAAGAACATACCAGCCAAGCAGAATAAAGAGGAAAAGAAGACACGGATTCAGAGCAAGAAAGAAAACAAAGAGTGGAAGAAAGATAATAAAGAGAAGAAGAAGTAGAGGAAGAAAAAGGCTGACCCACTGAAACTGGATCAGAGTTTACCTAAAAAGGAAAGATTAAAAAATTTAGATTTTGTTTTTAAGCAGGGAAAATTTTTTAAAGGTAAGTTTTTGGTGCTTTATCATATTGAATCAGAACAAAGGAAATTCGGTGTTGCTGTGTCAAAAAGTGTAAAAAACAAGGTTAAAAAAAACAGGTTGAAAAGGCTTGTGAGGGAAGCATATAGAAAAAACAAGCATCTTTACAGAGGTATAAATGTATTTCTTGTAAGGCAAGAAGATGTCAGGTATAATGATATAGAAAAGGAAATTATAAAACTTTCAGGGTTTTTGAAAAATGTTTAAGAAGTTGCTAACAGGAATTATAAAACTTTACAAAAAATTGATATCACCCATTCTCCCTTCCTCATGTAGATTTTATCCGTCCTGTTCTGAATACTCAATTAACTCTATAGAAAAATACGGTATATTCAAGGGGTTGATACTGTCAATATACAGGATTTTAAGGTGTAACCCTTTTTCAAAAGGGGGTGTCAACTTTCCTGAGGAGGACTTCAGGAGGATTTTCAGATGAGAAAGGATTATTTATTTCTAATCGTTCTTTTTGTTTTTCTTGTTATTTATAACATTTTTATATTCAACACACTGAACAAAAAGAAGAACAAGGAACCTGCTCCCAGAAAAGAGGAAGTCAAGAAAGAAGAAGTTGTAAAGACAGAAATTCCAGTTTTCACGATGGACACTTTAAATCCCGTTATTGTAGAAAGTGACCTCTATAAGGTTTATATTGACCCTTCAAGAGGTGTTATTTACAGGATAAATTTAAAGAATTACAGAAGTGATGGTAAACCAGATGTTGACATTTTAAATTCGCCTGTCTTTTTGTTTTCAGAGGATACAATACCTCTTTACAACTATAAGGGAGAAAAACATATTTTTCTGAATGACAATGAATCAAGGGTTCTGACATTTTCAGGAAAGGACCAAAGGTCTAAAGATTACAGGTTTTATGGAAACACATACAAATTTGACTATGCATCAGATAATTATGGAAACTTTCTTGTTTATTTTATGAAACCTGTTGATGAAAAAGAGGATATTAAAGAAAACCTTCTTTTAATTTATGAAAAGGGTAAAACAAAGAAATTTGACAGGAAAAAACTAAATGAATATAACTTTTCTAAAGACCTTTACTGGATTACCTCAAAATCCACATATTTTACATTTTCTATTATCTATTCAGGTGATTCAAAGCCTTTGAGCATTAAAAAAGTAAACGAATATTATTACCTGTTAAATTTCAAAAACAACAAAATTTCTTTTGAAAGTTATACTGGCCCAATTGACTATTTTCTTTTAAAAGAAATAGGTTATGGGATGGAAGGGGTCTATCCTGCAGGCTGGTCTATTATGAAACCCTTTACCATAGGGATTCTCTATATATTCAGAACTTCAGCAAAATTTATAAAGAATTATGGACTGCTCATAATAATTTTCTCACTTCTTATGAAAATCGTGTTCATGCCCCTTTCTCTGAAATCATTAAAATCCATGCAAAAGCTTTCCCAACTTCAACCCCGTTTAAAAGCACTGCAGAAAGTCTATAAGGACGACCCTAAAAAACTACAGGAAGAAACTTTCAAACTTTACAGACAGATGGGAGTTAACCCATTTTCAGGTTGCCTTCCCCTTCTTTTCCAGCTTCCTATTTTCTGGGGACTCTATCAGGTTCTAAGATACGATATAATGTTCAGAAAAGCGCCTTTTATGCTCTGGATAACAGACCTTTCCCTGAAAGACCCTTACTACATACTCCCTGTATTGATGGGGATTACAAGCATCGCACAGCAGTTTTTACAGCCTGCTCAGGAAAAGCAAACAAGAAACATTGGATTTTTTATGGCTGCATTTATTACAATTATATTCTTAAATTTCCCTGCAGGACTTGTGCTTTACTGGTTTGTCTATAACCTGTGGGGAATTGTTGAGACTCTGATTTTGAAAAAAATAGGGATTAAAAAATAAGGGGTTTGTTATGAGATATTACGAGGTTGAAGGAAAAACTCCGGAAGAAGCCATAAAAACCGCGCTTGAAGAAACTCAACTTGAAAGAAAGGATGTGAAAATAGAGATAATTTCTGAAGGAAGAGGGAAAAAACCTGCAAAGGTTCGGGTATATGTTGATTACCCGGAGTTTGAGTTTATAGAAAATTTCCTGTCTGGAATAGTTGAGAAAATGGGGGACAAAGGAGAATGCTATTTTTCCTTTAAAGACCCGAAGATTCATATAAATTTAAAGACCAAAAAAAGTGACAGTGTTTTAATAGGTAAAAAGGGGCAAACCCTTGATGCCCTTGAATATCTCCTTTATCAGAGTTTTAAGAAACAATTTGGTGACTATAAAGTCTACCTTGATGTAAATGATTACAGGAAAAAAAGACTTGAATTTCTGATCCATAAGGCAAAGGCAATATGCAATGTTGTCAGAAGAACAAGAAGAGAGATGTCCTTTGACCCTGTTGATGAAAATGAACTAAGGGTAATAAGAAATGCCCTGAAAAGGGAAAGCGATATAAAAATCTATCTTGTGAGAAAAGGAGAAGAAAGAATTCTGGTAATAGCTCCTAAATGAGCACTGTATGTGCAATCGCAACCCCACACGGGATTTCAGCACTGGCCATTATCAGAGTAACCGGTCCGGATACAAAAGAAATATTAAAAAAAATTTTCTTTAAAAACCCTTCTGAAATATCTCCAAAAAGGATTTACAGGAGTTTTTTATATCACCCTGAAACAAAAGAAATACTGGATGAGGTAACATTCGTATTTTACAGGGAACCTGAAAGCTATACAGGTGAGGACATGCTCGAGATTATATCACACGGGGGTTATATTGTGCCAAGACTGATAGAGGAAGCAATAATAAAAGCAGGAGCAGACCCTGCCCTACCCGGTGAATTCACAAAAAGAAGATTTTTAAATGGCAAAATAGACCTTTTACAGGCAGAAAGTATAAATGAGATTTCAAGGGCAACAACAAAGAGCGCTGTATCAATCACTCTGAGTAAGTTAAAAAGGGATGTTTCTAAAAGGTTTGGAGTTATTCAGGATGAAATAATAGACCTCGTAAAGGATTTTGAAGCTATAATAGATTTTCCTGAAGAGGACATCCCACCCCTTGATGACAGAGAAATTATGAAAAAGTATAATTCAATAATTAAAAAACTGGAAAATTTTATAGAGGAGGGAGAAAAGGGTAGAAAATTTCTGAAGGGCCCAAAAATAGCAATATGCGGAAAAACAAATGTGGGTAAATCAACTCTTTTTAATGCTCTTTTAGAAAGGGAAAGGGCAATAGTATCAGAAATACCAGGAACAACGAGGGATTATATATCAGAGGAGGTTTTTATAAAAGAAGTTTTAACAAAGGTTTTTGATACAGCGGGTATAAGAAAGACAAAAGGGAAGGTTGAAAAAATAGGAATTAAAAAAACAGAACAGATAATTGAACAAAGTGATATAATAGTGTACATGCTTGACGCATCATCTAAAAATGAAAAGCTGGATGGATTTATTAAAAATTTAAAAGAAAAAGAAAAGGAAATAATAGTGGTGTTCAATAAAATTGACAGGGGAATAAAAATTGACAGGAAAAAATTAAAAAGGGACTTAAAAGATATATCTTTCATTTTTGTAAGTGCAAAAGAAAGGAAAAACATTGACAAATTACGAAACTTAATAGAACAAAAAACAATGAAAATTTTTGGAGAACCTCATTTTTCCCTGAGTGAAAGGGAAAGCAGAATATGTGTGAAAGTTCTCACACTCATCAGGGAATCTTTTACAAGTTTTTCAAAAAAGTTGAGTGAAGAAATAGTTGTTCTCCCATTAAAAGAATCATTATCACTTATGAATGATTTAATAGGGATAGATGTTGAGGATAAAATCCTTGAAAAAATATTTGAGAATTTCTGCGTAGGCAAGTAGGTTCAGGAACTTTAACTATCACCAATTATATCTTTTTCAGTCAGGATAAAGGTAACAGGACCGTCATTTTTTATATGGATTTGCATTTTTGCACCAAAAACTCCTGTTTTAACATTCAAACCCAGATTTTTCAGTTTGTTTTCAAATATATCAAAAAATTCCTTTGCTCTTTCTGCCTCCATTGCCCTGTCAAAGGAAGGTCTTCTTCCTTTTCTCAGAGATGCACAAAGAGTAAAGTTTGAAACAAGTAGCACATCACCCCCTATTTCACCTATACTTTTATTCATCTTACCGTTTTTATCCTCAAAAACTCTGAGGTTTTTTATTTTATTAGCCATCTTATCAAGATATTCTTCCCTGTCATTCTTGCAGAATCCAACAAGCAAAACATATCCTTCACCTATTTCTGATATGATTTTATTGTTCACCTTCACGCTTCCTCTTGAAACCCTTTGAACAACCACTATCATATAAAAACCTCCTCCATCTTTTTCAGCATTTTAAAATATTCTCTATTCCCCAGTTTTGCTCTTTTTAAAGCTTTTTCCATTATTTGAATTGTTTTATCATAATTTCTTTTATCAACCGGATAGGGGTATCCGTCCTTACCCCCGTGAGCAAATGAGTATTTTGCGGGGTCCTCAAAGGACAAAGGCGATGAGTACAAAAGGTTTGACAGTAGAGCAAGAGCACGCATTGTTTTGGGTCCTGTGCCTTTTATCAACAGCAACCCTTCAAAGTTCTCTGGTTTTCTTTCATAAGTCTCTGTTAAAACCTTTCTTAAATTTTCAGATTTTATATCCTTTAATAGAATTTCGTGTCTTTCCGGCATTTTAATCCTTTTTAGAAGTTTTATTTCTTTTATGATTTTATCAGGATTTTCACGTGATATTTCAGTAATTTTATTCTGAGTATTTTTAACCTTTTTACTGACCAGATTAAGTGTAAACCCTTTTCTGGAAGTTATGATCCCGGTGTGAGGTTCTATAAAAAGGTTTGTAATATCTTCACTGAACCAGTGATACCTTCTTGCCCATCCTTTTTTTTCATTCATGCCCTGCTGGATAACAACCCACCTGCCTTTCTTTGTAAAAATAAACACATGATGATACAAGTTATACCCGTCCTGAACAAGAGTATTATCAATCTTTGCACTGAGTCTTGATGCTCTGATAAAATGATCAGAGTTCATACCCTGTTTTTCACATATTTCTTCAATCTGGTGGGGTGTTTTTAAAGAAGTTTTGCCTTTACCACCTGCAATAAAAACAGGAATACCTCTCTGTTTTATGCCTTCCTTTATTGCACCCGTTAAAACAGTTGTTAATCCTGAAGAGTGCCAGTCAAAGCCAAGAAAACACCCAAAACTTTGAAACCATAGAGGATTGGAAAGTTTGCTCAGAACATCATTCTCCCCCAGTTCATAATAAATGGCTTCAATGATAAGCCCACTCAATGTCTTCATCCTTTTAAAAAGCCACGCTGGTGCTTTACCCGGATGAAGGGGTAAATCTATTTCTCTTTTTTTAATCATTTTTCACAGCGTAAAAAACTTCAGAACTCAGTATAGGGTGTGGTGAGATACCAAGAATCTTTTCGTTTCTCAGACCAATAATCAGAGGATGATAAAGAAAAACACAGGGGGCTTTTTCAAGAACCTTCTGTTCTATAATTGTATAAAGCCTTTTCCTTTCTTCTATGTTCCTCTCTTTTCTTGCTTTCTCAATAAGTTCGTCTATTTCTTTATCTTTAAATCTTGTATGTTTTCTTTCAGATGAATGAAAAAGGGGGAAAATAAAAGCATCCGGGTCAGGTGTATCAGCTCCCCAGCCTATCATTATGCTCTGGACACCCTCCCCTCTTGATTTTTCAAGCAGGTCCGCCCACTCAAGCCTTTCAGGTATAACATTTATATTTAACTCTGCAAGAGCTTTCTTTATAAATTCGTATGCCTTATTATAAACCCCTCTGGGGTTATAACTTAAAACGAACTCAAATCCATTTTCAAACCCTGCTTTTTTTAAAAGTTCTCTTGCTTTTTCAATATCTTTATTATAACCTTTGAGATGATGGCTATAAAACTCATATCCGGGAGGGAAAACACTCTTGGCAGGCAAAGCATTATCTTCAAAAATTTCCTCTACAAATTCCCTGGCAGATATCGCATAACATATAGCCTTTCTAACTTCAACAACATCAAAAGGTTTAACTTCGTTATTAAAATCAAGCTTCTGAATTGAAAGAGCAGGAACCTTCTCAAGGTTTTCCAGATATTCAGGAAAATCGGTTTTAAGTTCTTTCACTTCCTGAGGAGATAAACTGAGATAATGGAGCTTCCCATCTATTACGCTTTTAACATTTCTGTAAGGAGGATTTATTAAATACTCTATCCTGTGAAAATAGGGGGTTCCATAAAAGTATTTATCAAACCTCTCCAGAATAATTTTTTCACCTCTTTCCCATTCTTTAAGAACATAGGAACCAGCCCCGTACAGTCTTCCATTATCCTCGCAGGTAATGCTGGCATTTAAAAGTGTTAGATTTGAAAGAAAGGGAGCAAAGGGATACTCAAGGTTTATTTCAAGGATATTCTCATCAATTATCTTTATTCCTTCAACTTCATCTGCTATTCCTTTAACATAATTCTCTGCTCCCTCAATCATTATGAAAAAGTTTTTATAAGTTCCCTTTAAAGCTTTTTTCAGAGAATCGTAAACTTCAAAAGGCGTCAGAACTTTCCCATTGTGGAAGTAAACATTTTTTCTTAAACTTATGGTGTATTTCATACCATCTCTTGATATTTCAAAATTGTCAGCGATACCGGGTAGAATTTTTGTTGAAACAGGAGAAAGTGTAAAAAGACCCTTATGAGCCCTTGCAACTATAGTATGAGAAATAGAATCTTCTGCCAGATAAGGATTTAGAGTAACAGGGTCTGATGTGATAACGAGTTTCAGAATTTCCTTTCTGGTTCCAATAATATCAGGTGGTTCAAAAAATCTCTTTCTCTGCATACCTTTAAAAAACTCTTCTATTTCCAGTTTTATTTTTTCTATCTCGTCCTTCATCCGTCTCTGGGTTTTATATATGTTCTCAAAAAACATGGACACATTGCTTTGCCATATTGATAGATTATTGTCAAAATCCTTAATTGTATTTATCATTTCCAGAACTTTGCCCACACCGCTTTCAAGGGCAGGTATTTCTCTACCCAGACTTTCTGTTCTGTCTGCAATTTCCTGAGGGTTTGTATCTGTGTCATAAACAAAAACGCCTTTTTTCTCAAGAGAATAGGAAAGGTCTATAATTTCCTTTATTTTAACCTCAGCTGAGCCAACAAGGGATTTAAGTTCTCTGGCAATTGTATCATCATCAAGCCCTGCTCTTTTTGTTTCTATTAAAGAATAGATTGAAAGTATATCACCATCTTTAACAAGTGCCTTTAAAGAAAGGGTTCTCCTTTCAAGTATGTCCATGCTATCTTTTGCTTTGACCTCAATTTCCTTTAAACTATTCATATATTGAAACATGTCTCTTATAGAATCCACAAGGGAATAGGACTCCTTTTCCACTAAGGAGATTCTCTCCCTGAAAACTTCTCTAAAAACACTCTCAATTCTTTCTACCTCTTTTTTAAAATCACCTCTTTCCTGAGAATCGAATTGTTTTTCTGCATCTTCTAAAAGTCCTGTCCAGTTCTCAATATTTTTTGAAATTTCTTCAAGACTCCTGGAAACAACTTTTACTATCTTCTCAAAATCTTCCAGAAGAAGATTGATTTTCTCCCTGGGGAATTTCCTTTTCTCAGGAGATTTGAGAATCTTTAAAATCTTTTCATTGAACTCCAGGGTTTCATGAATTCCACTTATAAGGGAAATTAAATTGGATGCATTTTCTCCAATGGTAACTGTTTCTTCAGCAGTTAAAATAAACCTTTTAATAAAATCGTTAAGGTTTTTTATGGCGAGTTTGATATTTGCCAGAAAAGTCGAAATAGTAACAGAGGTGGTTTCAAGGATATCCTTACTCTCTTTAATCTTTTCAAAGAGCTCCTCAAAAAGCTTTTGTTTGGGTATAACATATTCAAGCTTTTCAATAAACCTTGATGAAAATTCTTCTGAACTTGTATAGTATTCCTTCAGTCTGGACAGGGGAACACGAAACTCCTCTATTTTTTCCTTCACTTTTTGAGTAAGTCTTGAGAGTTCCCTTGCAACCACACTCAATCCCGCACCTTTTTCTCCAAGATGAAACGCTCTTATCTCTGCATTCCTTGACACAAAAAATATATCCTCAAAGGCAGCAATAACTGAATCACCGAGAACCTCTATCCTTTTCAGGGAATTTATAATAGTTATGAATTCGTGATATTTTTCTTTTACAAAAAGGGAAAAATCACTTAATCTACTGGAAAGAAAACTGACATCTTCGTAAACCCTGTTAACAGACAAAACCATATCCTGGAAATTTTTGTTTATCTCATCAACCTCTTTTTCAACCCTGAATATAACTTCCCTGAATTCTTTACCCTCCTTCTGGAACTTCTGGGAAAAAAGGAAAATTTCATGGGCATTTTTTCTTATATTTTCAAGAAATACAGTTACTTTATCATGAAATTCTGCAAGCTCTCTCATTTATAAAACCCCATTGAAAGATAGCCCACAACATATCCATAATAAGAGCCCGTTACATCTGCAGAATTTGTGTGATGCAAAACAATCGTCTTACTTTCACCCATAAGTTCGCAGAACCTGAGCAGTAAAGTAATCGCATACGCTCCACAGGCCATCACCTCTTTATCTATAAGATTGTAAAATTTTTCCCAGTTTAATTCTGCAATAACATCACGGGTTTTTGTGTCATATTTTTTACACTCATCATATGAATATCCATGATACATATCAGAACTTACTATCAGCAAAAAGTTTCTGTTTTTGTAAACTTCAAAAAGTTTTTCCGCACCATTTACAAATAGATTTAAATCTGAACTTCCGATGAGAAGCGGAACAATCTTTATAGAAGGGTCTATCATCTGAATAAAGGGAACCTGAACTTCAAGGGAATGTTCTATCTCATGAGGGGAAGAATCAACTCTAAAATTCTTATCCTTTGACAGTTCATCAACAAGGTCTTTATCAACAAGAACTTTACCAAGAGGTGTTTCCCATTCTTCATTACCATCCAGAGCTATATAATCAAACATTGCATTATGCGAAACACCAAGAAGTAAAACAGTATCCACTTTATTCATTTCTTTAACCTGCCTGTAAACATAACCGGCTGTCTGTCCTGAATAGGGATAGCCCGCATGAGGGCATATAAATGCAAAAAACTCCTTTTCAAATATCTCTGCATTATTCAAAAACTTTTCAATTGTATTTCTTAATAAATTCTTATCACCAGGGTAAAAAGAACCCGCAACATAAGGTCTTCTTATGTTCATAGTATGTATCTTGCTAAATCAACATCCTCAATTACTTTTGAAAGTTTCTCTTCAACAAATCCCTTTGTTATTACAAGGGGATTTTCTGTAATATCCGGAAGTTCAAAGAGAGGCTCTTCAAGGAGCAGATTCATTATTGTATGCAATCTTCTTGCTCCTATGTCCTCGGTTTTTTGATTTGCAAGATGTGCATAATGGGCAATCAATTCAAGGGCAGAATCCTCAAACTCCAGACCACAACCTTCTGCCTCAAAAAGTGCTTTAAACTGTCTAACAAGGGAATTCTCGGGTTCAACAAGGATTCTTTTAAAATCATGAGATGTTAAAGGGTCAAGCTCAACCCTTATGGGGAACCTTCCCTGTAATTCAGGGATCAAATCCGAAGGTTTTGACCTTGAAAATGCACCTGCTGCAATAAAGAGTATGTGGTCTGTTCTCACAATACCGTATTTTGTCACAACTGTGGTCCCTTCAACAACAGGAAGCAAGTCCCTCTGAACACCTTCCCTTGAAACATCAGGACCATAAACTTCTTTACCTCCTGCTATTTTGTCTATTTCATCAATAAAAATAATTCCATTTTCCTGAGCCCTTTTTAATGCTTCCCGGGTCACTTCATCCATATTTATAAGCTTCCTTGCCTCCTCCTGAAAAAAATGTTTTCTTGCATCTTTTATCTTCATTCTTTTTTTCTGTTTTTTCTTCGGGAAAATATCTTCCAGTTCAGGAGGAACATCAAGGTTCATTGCTTCAACTCCCTGTGAAGAAACAACCTCAACAAAGGGTAAAAATTTCTTTTCCACCTCTATTTCTATTTCTCTTTCTTCAAGAGCACCATCTTTTAACATTTTTCTGAATTTTTCTCTTGTTTCTGCCAAGTGGTCTGTTGGAACCCCGAACGAAGGAACAAGGGCATCAAGGATCCTCTCCTCTGCTCTATCTTTTGCCTTTTCTTCAACTTCTCTTGTTTTTTCCTCTCTAACCATATTTACTGAAATCTCAACAAGGTCCCTTATCATGCTTTCAACATCTCTTCCTACATAACCAACTTCTGTAAATTTTGTTGCTTCAACTTTCAGGAAAGGAGCACCTGTCAGCTGAGCAAGCCTTCTTGAAATCTCTGTTTTTCCAACACCGGTAGGACCTATCATCAAAATGTTGAAAGGAAAAATTTCTTCCTTTATGTCCCCCGTTACCTCCTGTCTCCTCCACCTGTTCCTTAAAGCCACAGCAACCGCTTTTTTGGCTTTATCCTGACCCACAATGTACTTATCAAGCTCACGAACAATTTGCTTTGGAGTTAGATAATTTTTCATAAGATGATAATTATAAGGGGAAATTTTGAAAATCGCAATGCACATAGTTTATAATTAACAAAAATGAAAAAGCCAATAATAGGGGTTACTCCCTCTTTTTACTCTACTTCTGAAAGGTTTGCTTTAAATTTAGAATATGTCGAATCAATCAAAGAAGCAGGTGGTATTCCTGTTATACTTCCCTATATTGACAAAAGTGTAAATGATGTAAAAGAAATTGTTTCTAAAATAGATGGTCTTTTACTCGCAGGTGGTGGCGACATCCTCCCAAAACTATTTGGTGAAGAACCTGAATCAACAAAACTTGTTGTTCCTGAAAGAGATAGATTTGAAATTAAGATAACAAGAGAGTGCTATAAAAACAAAATCCCTGTTTTCGGTATATGTAGAGGTTGCCAGGTTATAAATGTTGCTATGGGTGGAAAATTAATTCAGGATATAAAAACAGGAATCCAACATTATCAGGATGCACCGGGCAAAGAGCCGACCCATACAATTTTTATTGAAAAAGAAAGTATTCTTTATAAAACCTTAAAAAAACAAAAAATAATGGTAAATAGTTTTCATCATCAGGCAATAAAAAAACCCGGTAAAAATTTATATATATCTGCAAGGTCAAAAGACGGAATAATTGAAGCAATTGAAGCCAGAAATCATCCTTTTTTTGTGGGGGTTCAATTCCATATAGAATACTTGTGGAAAAAGAATAGAAATTTCCTGAAATTGTTCAGGTTATTTGTTTTAAAGGCTTTGGTGAAGAAATAAAATTATATATTTTATCCTGTAAACATAAAAATTTTATTATTTCGGGTTAGATTTTTGATGAGACAACTCGGGCAATTTGACCAGAAAGATTAAAATTCTTTATACTTAAAACCTTTCTTTCTTAAAAGGAGAGATTCTGTGGGTTACACTGGATTTTTTGTATTCTTTTTACTGGTCCTTTTTATAGGGCTTTTACTGGTGGTTCTTCCCAAGATTCTTGCTCCGAAAGTTTCTGAAGAGTATAAACTCGATCCCTACGAGTGTGGTGAAATACCTGTAACAGAAGAGGCATGGTCAAGGTATAATGTTAGATTTTATCTCCTTGCACTCGCTTTTGTAATCTTTGAGGTTGAAGGGGTATTTCTTTTGCTCTGGGCACTTAATCCCAGGGGGCTCGGGATTGCAGGATTCATTGAAATTACAATATTTGTTGTAATTCTTTTTCTGGGCTGGATTTATATGCTTGCAAAAGGAGTGATAAAATGGGAGTAAAAAGGGATGAGAAACTTCTTTATGGTGAGAGTTTTTCAAAGTTCGCAGATTTTTTTCAGAAAATTCCTGGAGGAGGTATTCTCTTAACACAGACAAAAAAACTTTTTGCATGGGGAAGAAAATCATCACTATGGCCCTTGACTTTTGGCCTTGCCTGCTGTGCTATTGAAATGATGTGCACCTATGCTTCAAGATACGACCTTGACAGATTCGGTATAATTTTAAGGGCAACTCCCAGACAATCAGACCTGATGATTGTTGCAGGGACAGTGTCAATAAAAATGGCTCCTGTTATAAAAAGACTCTATGAACAGATGCCCCATCCAAAATGGGTTATAGCAATGGGTTCCTGTGCAATATCAGGCGATTTTTACAGAGATGTCTATTCGGTTGTTCCTGGTGTTGACAAAATTATACCTGTTGACATATATGTTCCTGGGTGTCCTCCAACTCCTGAAGGACTTATTGAAGGTATAGAACTCCTCAAAAAGAAGATTATGGAGGAGATATGAAAGAAGTCATTGATAAACTGAAAAAGGATTTTGGGGTTCAGCAAAAAAACGGACTTTTAATTTTTGACAGGGAAAGGGTTAATGAAATTTTTAAATTCCTCAAAGAAAAGGGATTTGGCTTTTTATCCTTTATAACAGCAGTTGATTACAAAGAATATATGGAAGTAGTATATGCTGTCAAAAATATTCCTGAGAAAGACATTCTTATTCTTAAAACTATGGTAAAACAAAATGAAGAAATAGAATCAATAAACGACCTTTATGCAGGCGCAAACTGGATGGAAAGGGAAATATACGACCTATTTGGGATAAAGTTTAAAAATCACCCCTACCTAAAAAGGCTGCTTCTTCCGGATGACTATAAAGGACATCCTTTAAGAAAAGATTTTCCGATAAATACAGGTTACAAGAACTGGAGGTGAACATGGAAGTTCAAAGGATAAGTGAGAATGGTTTTGAAGAACTCTGGGTAAACATGGGTCCCCAGCATCCTGCGTCTCACGGTGTATTCAGAATGCAGATAAAAGTTGAAGGAGAAAATATAAAGGAGGTAATCCCCCATATAGGTTATCTTCACAGGGGTGTTGAAAAACTGGGTGAAACAGTAAATCTTGTTCAATTTATGCCCATGCTTGACAGGGACGATTATTTATCCGCAATAAGCAACGAGTTTCCTCTTGCCCTTGCAGTTGAAAAACTTGCAGGTATTGAGGTTCCTGAAAAGGCAGAGTATTTAAGAGTAATAAGTGCTGAATTAATGAGAATTGCGTCACACCTTGTATTTCTGGGAACTTTCTGTCTTGATATGGGAGGGGCACTCGGAGGAGGAACAACTATATTTCTTTATACTTTCAGGGAAAGAGAAAAATTACTTGATATAATTGAGAAATGGACAGGCTCAAGAATGCATCCCAACCTGATTTCCTTTGGAGGTGTGAGATATGACCTATATCCAGAGTTTGACAAAGATTTAAAAACTTTTCTTGATGATTTTGAAAAGAAAATAGAAGAGTATGAGGGGATGCTCGGGAATAACAGTATCTTTCTTGCAAGAACAAAAAATGTTGGCATTTTACCAAAAGAAGTTGCAATGGGATACGGATGTTCTGGACCTGTTTTAAGAGGTTCTGGAATTAAATTTGATTTAAGAAAAGCAAACCCCTATTCTGTTTATAATAAGTTTGAATTTGAAATCCCGACAGGTGAAAATGGTGATGTTTATGACAGGTATAAGGTGAGAATGGAGGAAATGAAACAGTCAGTAAGGATACTGAGACAGGCAGTAGATGGTATTCCTGAAGGTCCTATAAGTTCACAGATGCCTGTTAAGGTTGCAGCGGCAGTTAAAGCTCCTGCAGGTGAAATATATTCTGCGGTTGAATCTCCAAGAGGAGAAAACGGTGTATATCTTGTATCTGACGGAAAACCAACCGCATACAGATTGAAGCTGAGAACCCCTTCTTTTTACAATTTATCAGCAATACCATATCTTTTAAAAGGAGCCCTTATTGCTGATGTCGTTGCAATCCTGGGCTCCCTTGACCCTGTTTTTGGAGATGTGGACCGATGAATGTATGGATTAAATCTTTAATTTATAGTGTGCCAATCCTTTTGGTGGTTTTCACAATAGTTGCCTATCTCACATGGCTTGAGAGGAAATTTGCAGCAAGAATGCAATCCAGAATCGGACCTTATTATGTGGGAAGACCTCACGGATGGCTCCAGCCCCTTGCAGATGTTCTGAAACTCATTGTAAAAGAGGAAATCACGCCAAAAAATGTGGATAAGCTTATATTCAACCTCGCCCCTTTTGTTTTTCTCTTCGCTGCAATGCTCGTTTACACCGTCCTGCCTTTTTCAGAAAATATAATTATATCTGACCTCTCAGTAGGAATTCTTGCATTCATAGCAATCTCCTCTTTAAGTATAATGGGAGCCTTCATGGCAGGCTGGTCTTCAAATTCAAAGTACCCTCTGATTTCTGCAATAAGAGGCGGGGCACAAATAGTTTCATACGAGATACCCCTGCTTCTTGCAATAGTTGCTCCCTGTGCCCTCGCAGGTTCTTTAAAAACAACAGAAATTGTCAAAGCTCAAAAACTCTGGTTTATTCTATACCCGGTTGTTGGACAGATTTCCTTTTTGATATTTTTAATTGCAGGTCTTGCAGAAGAAAATAGAACTCCTTTTGACATTCCTGAGGCAGAAAGTGAACTTGTTGCAGGGTTTACCGTTGAATACTCATCAATGAAGTTCGCACTATTCTATGCAGCAGAATATGCGCATCTTCTTGCTCTTGCAGGACTCGGAACCGTTTTATTCCTGGGTGGCTGGAAAGGACCTTTCCTTCCAGGACCTATGTGGTTCGCCATAAAATCCCTTGCCCTTTTCCTTTTTATACTCTGGATTAGATGGTCTTATGTAAGATTGAGAATCGACCAGCTTTTGAAATTCTCATGGAAATTCCTTTTTCCTGCTGGTGTGCTGAATCTTCTTCTGACAGGTCTTATAATAATTTTAAAATAGGAGGATAAGATGTTAAGGACACTCGGTATAACCTTTAAAAATCTTTTCAGAAAACCCTTTACGGTTATGTATCCGAAAAAAGAAAGAGAAATGCCAAAAAGGATGCGGTCTCCATTGTTTGCTCTTACAAAAGATAAAGACGGCATAATAAACTGTATCGCATGCAGACTCTGTCAGAATATATGCCCTTCAAAAATAATAACCGTAGTCCCTGCAAAGGAAAAAAATGAGAAGGGGAAACTTTATCCTGAAAAGTTTGAGCTTCTTGTGGAAGCCTGCCTTGCATGTGAATACTGTGTTCAGGTGTGTCCGACCGACGCAATTGTGATGATAAGAGTTTTTGGCTGGGCAACTGATAAGAAAGAAGATTTAATCCTAACAAAAGAGAAAATGCTTGAAGTCTATGATAATTATAAAGATTTAATTTCAGAGAGCACAGCCAGTTTTTTAAGAAAAATGCAAACACCACCGAGAAAAAAGGAGGCTGAAAAATGATAAATCCTGTTTTATACGGAATTTTTACATTTTTGCTTTTTGTATTTTCAATCTTAACGATTGCCCACAGGGACCTGATGAAAGCATCCCTTTCACTTGCAGTGGTCCTATTTGTGACCGCATTCTTTTACATAGCTTTTAAATTTGAGTTTCTGGGATGGACACAGATACTCCTTTATGTTGGAGGAATTGTGGTCTTAATCCTATTTGTTATAATGCTTGCCAGAGAATATGTTGGGAAACCCCTTGAATCAGGTTTTAGAAGAACATGGCTTGGAGGACTTGTATCTGCATTAATATTTATATTTTTGCTCTGGGTAATATTATCAACCGAATTTCCTGAAATTCAGAATTTCTCCACAGAACCGGTTAAGGATTTACCAAACTTACTTCTCGCAACCCACTACGTCCTTCCATTTGAAGTTCTATCACTTCTGCTTCTGGCAGCCCTTTTTGGCGGTATAGTAATAGCAAGGAGGGAATGATGGGAGTTAAGGCAATTTTAATTCTTTCTGCATTTATGTTCTCTCTGGGAGTTTTTGGGATTTTAACGAGAAGGAGTGCACTCGGAATTCTGATAGCTCTTGAGCTTATTTTCAATGCTGCAAACTTAAATTTTGCAGCATTTGGAAGAATGTTTGGAAAGGTTGAAGGAAGCATTTTCCCTCTATTCGGGATAGCAATAACAGTGTGCGAAGTTGTCCTGGGATTTGCAATCATTTTTTATCTTTACAGGGTTAGAAAAACAACAAAAGCTGATGAAATTGACATTTTAAAGGGGTAAGAAAATGGCAGGAATTTATGCTCTGATTTCGTTTTTGTCACCTTTTATTGCATTTATTATAATAGGTCTTCTTACAAGAAGATGGGGAAAATTCTCAGCGGGTATCTCAATTCTTGCAGTTCTGAATTCCCTTTTATTTTCTGTTCTTGCATTTTTTCAGGTTAAAGCAAATCCGGGACCCCATTTTGTAGAATGGCTATGGCTCTCTCAAAAAATATTCACATTTAAGTTCGGTATATGGGTTGACCCTCTTTCCTCAGCAATGCTTTTTGTGGTTGCACTTGTTGCGTCAATGGTTCAGATATATTCTCTTGGATATATATCCGATGAAACACCACCCTCTCTCGGGAGGTACTACGCATACCATTCTCTTTTCACCTTCTCAATGATGGGACTTGTGCTTGCCAAAAATGTTCTTGAACTCTTTGTATTCTGGGAACTTGTAGGGCTGTGTTCTTATCTTCTTATAGGTTTCTGGTATTACAAACCCACTGCTGCAAAGGCTGCTGTTAAGGCTTTTTGGACAACAAAGCTCGGTGATGTAGGTTTTATGCTCGGTCTTTTATACCTCTATAAGCATACAGGAAGCTTCGAACTCAATGATTTACTTGCAAAAGCACCTGCACTTTCATCAGGAGTTTTAACAACAGGGGCTTTGATGCTCTTTGCAGGTGCCATGGGTAAATCAGCTCAGTTCCCACTACATATATGGCTTCCTGATGCAATGGAAGGTCCTACTCCTGTATCTGCACTGATTCATGCAGCAACAATGGTTGCAGCAGGAGTTTACATGGTTGCAAGGCTTTTCCCTCTTTTTGCAGCCTCAAAAGTGGCATTATGGGTAATAGCAATAATAGGGGCATTCACTGCGTTTCTTGCAGCAACAATGGCAATAGTTCAGGAAGACATAAAAAGAGTGCTTGCCTATTCCACAATCTCACAGCTGGGTTATATGATGGCAGGGCTTGGTGTTGGAAATATGAATGCAGGATTCTTTCATCTTTTCACCCATGCCTATTTTAAGGCACTCCTTTTCCTGTGTGCGGGTGCTGTTATTCATGCGGTCCATTCAAACTCAATATGGGATATGGGTGGTCTTTTAAAGAGAATGCCCATAACAGGAATATCATTCTTAATAGGTCTTTTAGCCCTTGCAGGATTTCCACCCTTCTCAGGATTTTTCTCAAAGGAAGAAATTTTACATGCAGCATATACGGCTGAATTCAAACTACCCTTTTATTTTCTGGTTGCAGGAGTATTTCTAACTGCCTTTTACATGGCAAGGGTATTTTTTGTGGCATTTCTGGGCAAGGAGAGAAAAGAATCCGCAAAGCATGCCCATGAGGCACCTCCATCAATGACAATACCCCTTATAATTCTTTCAGTATTTTCAATCATTGCAGGATTTTACAAATCAGGACTTTATAAGCTCCTGGGAGAACACCATGAGATTCATGGGGCATCACTTCCCTTTTTACCACTGGTCTCGCTCGGACTGGCAATTTTCGGGTTTATTCTTGCCTATCTATACTATGGGTCAGAAACTTTCTCTGCAGAAAAGACAACAAAAAGAGTCTTTCCCGTATACAATCTCATCTATCAGAAATACTATATGGACCACATTGCCGAATGGATTTACTCAAAAATAGCGCTGGGTCTTGCATTCCTTGCCTCCTGGTGGGACAGACATATTGTTGACGGAGCTGTTAACTGGGTAACATACACAACAGGAAGAATAGGAAAAGGCTTAAGGACAATTCAAACAGGAGTTATACAGGATTACTTAGTTTATATAGCAATAGCATTCATAATTATAGGGTTTATAGTTTTTCAGATCTTTTAATTTTATTTACAGGTCAAAAGTGAAGTAAAGAGACATAAACTCAAAGGCGTAAAGCAGCAGAAGGTGTAAAGTAAAACCTGTAAGAAATTAAAGCGAGCAAACTTATAGCGATCGCAACTGATGCGGAAAGCATATAGATTACAATTATCTGAATTTTCGCAGCTTCAAGGGGTGATGCGCCTGCGAGTATCATACCTGTCATTGCACCTGGAAGTTGAATTATACCGACTATTTTCATTATGTTGGTTATCGGAATCATTGCGGTTTTAACGGATTTTTTTACAAGTTCCTTTGAAGCCTCTCTGGGTGATGCACCCAGTGAAAGGAAAACCTCTATCAAATTCTTTCTCTCTTTGAATTCGTTGTAAAACCTTTCAAGAAAAATTGAGACCGCATTCATTGTATTCCCTATAATCATTCCTCCCAGGGGAATTAAAAATTTGGGCTCTGTTGTTATTATCCTCATAAGAAGCATAACTCCCAGTGTTATAAATGTCCCTGTAAAGATTGAAATAAGAGAAAGCAAAAAAGCATGGGGTGATTTCTTTGCCCTTCCCCTTGAGGTATAAGACGCTATCAGAACCATTATAAAAAGAAGGAGAGACTGATAAAGAACTCCCTTTAAATCAAAAACAAACTGAATTATGTATCCTACAGCAATTAACTGGATGAAACTCCTCACCGCACCAAAGGACAAATCTTTAACAATGCCTATCTTCTGAATAAAGGCAAGAATTATTGCGATTGCAACAAGTCCTCCTGCTATAAACACCTTTATCATTTTAACTCTCCCTTTAAAAATTTTTTTAGCTCGGAACTTCTGGGATTTTCAAACATCTCAGGGATACTCCCCTCCTCTATTTTCTTTCCTTCAACTATTAAAACCGCCCTGTCACCCATTCTTTTAGCCTGTTCAAGGTCATGGGTAACAAAAATTATACTTATACCCAGATTTTTATTTAAATCTTTTATCAAATTCTCAATTTCAATTTTTGATGAAAAATCAAGGGCTGAAGTGGGTTCATCAAGCAAGAGAACATCGGGATTCAAAACAAGTGACCTTGCAATTGCTATTCTCTGAGCCTGTCCCACTGAAACAGAATCAATCTTTTGATTCAGAATATCTCTTTTAAGACCAACAAGTTCTATTACCTCTTCGGGATTAACCTCTATTTTATAAAGTTTTGCAGGATAAAGGATGTTGTCAACGGCCTTCTCTCCAAAAAGCAGAGGGATTTGAAAAACCATCGCAACTTTTTTTCTCAACTCTCTTACATCAATTTTCTTTATATCTTCACCGTTAAAAAACATTTCTCCTTCAGAGGGGTCCTCAAGCCTGTTTAAAAGCCTTAAAAGTGTTGTTTTTCCAGAACCTGAAGGTCCCATTATAACAAATATCTTTCCTTTATCAATCTCACAGGAAATATTATCAAGGATTTTTTTACCAGATTTTATCTTTGTAACCGAAGAAAGTTTGTATAAAATCATGGTTTTAAAGAAATTGATTATAAAGTTTAAAAGTCTTTATAATCTAATTTTAAAAAGGAGGAAAGATGAAATTCTTAATGGTTTTCTTTATTTTTAAAGTAACAAAGGCAATTATCTATCCATCCTCTGCAATAGTTACTGATGAAAGAGTTTTGAAGGCAAAAATCGGTGTTAATTCCTATGAAATTATTTTAAATCCTTTTGTTGATGAAAACAGCATAAAGATAGATGTTGAAGGCGGAAAATTAATCTCGGTTGATACAAAAAGGGAAAAATTTGAAAAGCCAGTAGAGCCTTTAAAATCCCTTCAGGATTCTCTTGAAAAACTCAAAAGGTTGCAGAACATCTATAACAATGAAAAAGAGCAGATAAAAAATGCAATTGAATTTTTAAAATCTTTCAGGGTTGCCTATTCTGAAAAAGTCGGTAAAGAATACCTTGAAAAGCCCTTTGAATACAGAAAATTATCAGAAACAATAGATTATCTTTTAGAAAAAGGGGAAGAACTCGGCAGGAAAATTATAGATGTTGAAAAGAAAATCAATGAAATTAATAAAAAGATAGATATAGTGAGCAGAAAAATAAACGAGTTAAAGCCTGTGGGTGAGGAAGGAGTTAAGTTAAAAATAGATTTAAAGGCAAACTCAACCAATTTAAAATTAACTCTTGAATATTTAGTCAAGGCAAGGGTTGGATGGTATCCCTTTTATGAGGTACATGCATTACCCGATGAGGAAAAATGTGAAATTACAGGATGGGCAAAGGTGTATCAGTTTACAGGAGAAAACTGGAATAATGTGAAAATAACACTTTCAACAGGAACACCCCATTTAAGGCTCAAACCACCAGATATAATCGCATGGAATATCATTTTAAGAGAAATTCCGTTTCTTGTAAAAGAAAAAGCCACAGAAAGGGAACCAGCAATTCCCGGAATGACAGGCATGCCATATGCACCTCCCCCACCCCCTGAAGAAAAGTTTTTAACCCTTCACTATGAAATCCCTGGATTTACCGACATCCCTTCAAGAAAAGAACCCGTGCCCTTGCTTTATCAGAAGACAAAATTAAAATCAAAGTTTGAACACTACACATATCCAAGACTTGATCAGAAGGTTTATTTCAAGGGAAAAATACTTAACATTTCAGAAAACCTTTTTGTGGGAGGTGAGGCAAATCTATACATTGAGAAAGAATACAGGGGCAAAGGTTATTTGAATATTCTACCACCCAATGATTCTACAGAATTAAGTTTTGGTGAAGACCCTGAAATCAAAGTTAAAAGGGAAAAAAAAGTTCATGAGGTTTATAAAAAAGGTCTTGTTAAAAAAAGTGTTGTTCACCATCTTGAGTATGAAACTTCTTTAAAGAATTTAAGAAAAAGAAATGTAAAAGTTATTCTGGTTGAGCAGGTTCCTGTATCAACCAATCCTGATGTAAAAATAGGAAACATAAAGTTTTCTGAAAAACCCTTTGAAGTCAAAGAGGCAGAAGGCGTTTATAAATTTAAAATTGATTTAAATCCGAATCAGGAATTTAAATTGAAGTTTTCCTTTGATGTTGTGAGTGCCAAAGAGGATATAAGAATAGGTGGATTTTAATCTCCCTTTTCTAAATAAACAGTTCTTATGGGGAAGGGAATTTCTATTCCCTCTTTTTTATACCTTTTGTGAAGTCTTTTTATGAATTCATGTCTTACAATAAACTGGGAAACATAATCTTTTGCCCTTAAAATAACATTGAAATTAATTGAAAAATCTGCAAACTGTGTATATCTTATAAAGGGTTCAAATTCAGGAACCCCACCATCAACTTCTTTCATAACCTCTTTTGCAACTTCCACGGTTATCTTTTCCACCTTTTCTAAATCAGAATCATAACTGACGCCAACAGGAACAACAACAGAAAGTTCATTTTGAGGGAGAAAATAATTCACCACAACCATTGAAGATAGTTTTGAATTCGGTATTATAACCATATTGTTTGGAAGCATCCTTATCGTTGTATTTCTCCATGTTATATCATGAACAAAACCCTCCTCACCTGTCTCCAGTTTAACATAATCACCCGGTCTTATCTGTTTTGATATAAGGATATGAATGCCCGCAAAAAGGTTTGAAAGGGTATCCTGAAGGGCAAGGGCAACAGCAAGCCCACCTATACCAAGGGCTGTGATAAAGGGAGTTATTGATATTCCAAGGGTATTTAAAAGGACAAGGACGCCCAAAAGTATAATTATCCCCTTTGCCAGATTTCTGAATATGGAAGAAGGAGGCAGGGTATCTCTGAATCTATCAGCATAAACCTGAACAACATTACCTGTTATGTTGGCAAGGATAAGGGTTCCTGAAAGGATTAGAATTATAAGAATCGCAATTTTTATAAATGTCTTTACATTTAAAGGTATTATAACAAACTGGATTGCTATAAAAACAGCAAGCAGAATGAACCATAAAATCACATGACCCTTTAAAGATTTCAGTATTACCTCATCCGCCCTCCATGTTGTTTTCTCGGCAAGTTTCAGAATTTTTTTAAAAATATATTTTTCAAATATCCAGCCGATAAACCAGCCAAGAATCCCTGCGCCTACAGGAATAAGATAATTGATAATTTTTTCCATAGAAATTTATTTTAAATGATTTAACTCTTTATTTTCAATTTGCCATAGATTATTAATAATTAGTAAAATTATAAACTTATCAAGAAAGAAGGAGGTAAAATGGAGCTAAAAGGAGAATGGGCATTAATACTGGGAGCATCAAGCGGATTTGGCGGTGCAACTGCAAAGTATCTTGCAGAGCACGGAGTGAACATAATAGGAGTTCATCTTGACAGGAGGGCAACACTCCCGCAGGCAAGAGAGGTTATAAAGTATATAAGGTCAAGAGAGTGTAAATCCGTGTTTTTCAACAAAAATGCTGCGGATGATAGAGCGAGAAAAGAAATTCTTGATAAAGTTGAAGAGATATTAAAAAAAGAGGGCAAATATATAAAAATAATTCTACATTCTCTTGCTTTCGGCTCTTTAAGATATTTCGTATCTGATAAAGAAGATGTGATAGATAAAAAGAGTATGGATATGACCCTGGAGGTTATGGGAAATTCTCTTTTATGGTGGGTGCAGGATTTATTCAAAAGAAAACTTATAGGTAAGGGCACAAAAATATATGCAATGACGAGTGCAGGCGGAAGAAGGGTATGGCACTATTATGGTCCTGTATCAGCTGCAAAAGCCCTTTTAGAATCAATCGTAAGGCAGTTAGCCCTTGAACTTGCACCTTATGGTATAACCGTTAATGCACTTCAGGCAGGGGTAACAGATACACCCTCTTTAAGGAAAATTCCAAATTATGAGAAAATGTTAAAACATACAAAATCAATAAACCCTTCAAAAAGGCTTACAACTCCCTCAGACATAGCAAAAGCAATCTATGTACTCTCCCAGCCTGGAACAGAATGGATAACAGGCAATGTTATAAGAGTTGATGGTGGAGAAGATTTAACAGGGTAATCTATTCTATTATTTTAAATCTAATCTCCTTTAAAACACTGTCCCTTTCATCTTTGATTCTGACTTTCCATTTTCCTATCCATAAGGAGAAAATTCTTTTTCTGCTCCATATTCTGTAATTTTCAGACGCAAATTTAACAGGAAGTTTTATCCTTGCCATCACACTATCTCTGTAAATCCATTCATGATAGATAAATCCGGGTTTATCCGCATTTAGTTTACACCAGCAATAGAGCCAGCCAGCACCACTTTTAAAAAGAGTATCAGCCTGAAAAGGGTTTTTATCAACTATTTTTTCACATATCACCGCTTCCTTTACTTCTATCGTATAAAGATTACCCACCACCAGTAAAACAAGAAGCTTTTTCATGCCTTTATCTTTTTGTTCACCATATTATATTGCACAGCTGAATAAAAATTCAATATACTTAAAGGCTATGAAGAAGACAAGTTTAAAATGGTACAGCATATTAATTCCGGATATTATTGAGGCAATCCAAGAAAGAAATTTAGAGGAAATTAAAAATTTTCTAAAGGAACTTGCACCTTCTGAAATAGTAGAGATAACCGACGACTTAC
Source organism: Candidatus Hydrothermus pacificus (assembly GCA_002011615.1). Taxonomy (GTDB): domain Bacteria; phylum Hydrothermota; class Hydrothermia; order Hydrothermales; family Hydrothermaceae; genus Hydrothermus; species Hydrothermus pacificus. The sequence goes on from MTOH01000001.1 coordinate 42,554, forward strand.
CACCAGCTGAACAGGCACTCGTTTTCAGATTGCTGGACAAAGAAAAGGCTGCGGACTGCCTTGCCGAAATGTCAAAGGATGAAGCAGAAGAACTTATAAAAAACTTGACAAGTAAAGAAGTCAAGGAGATACTCTCTACAATGGACCCTGATGACAGGGTTAGAATTTTTGATGAGCTTCCATCAGATATTGTAGAAAAGTTAATTTCAAATCTTGATAGGGAAAAAAGAGAGGAAATAAGAATACTCCTCAATTATCCCTACGGTTCTGCAGGTCACAGAATGAACCCCTTTTTTGCAAGGATAAGCGGAGATAAAAAGGTAAAAGAGGCACTTGATGAAATAAGGAAAAAGAGCTTTGACGAGGAAATAATAAGGGAAATATATGTAACTGATGAAAAAAATAAACTTCTTGGCAAGGTAAAACTTCCAAAACTCGTTCTTTCAAACCCTGAGAAAAAAGTTTACGAGGTAATGGAGAAAAATCCGATTGCTGTGAATGTTTTAACCGACCAGGAAGAGGCTGCAAACATAATAAAGAACCATGACCTTATAAGTCTGCCTGTGGTGGATTCTGAAAACAGGGTTCTCGGAATCTTAACAGTTGATGATATTATAGATATAATTGAAGAAGAGGCAACAGAGGATATCCATAAACTGGGTGGTCTTACATCTCCTGAACCTGAAGAAGAATATTACCAATTAAATCTATGGGAAAGGGTTAAAAAAAGGGTTCCCTGGCTCATCTCCCTTTTAATATTTGAACTTATAACAGCAACGGTAATAAAATCTTTTGATAAACTTATCCAGTCAGCAGTATTTTTGTCATACTTTATACCGATGCTTATAGGCACAGGAGGTAATACAGGAACACAGTCAGTAACCCTTGCAGTAAGGGCAATGGCACTCGGAGAAATTGAATTCAGTGACTTATTAAAAATAGTTTTAAAAGAAGTTTTAACAGGTGCGGGAATGGGTTTAATACTGGGAATTGTAGGAGGAGGTGTTGCATTTATAATAACTCATTCTTTAAGGGTAACTCAGGTAATATTCTTTGCCCTTTTAACAGTTATACTTTTTTCAAATCTTCTGGGAATATTCCTGCCCATGATATTCAAAAGATTAAAAATAGACCCCGCGATTTCTTCATCACCTTTAATTACAACATTAATTGATGTAGGCGGATTATTTATTTATTTTATGATTGCCTATGTTTTTGTGTTTTAAGAAAATCTTCAACTTCTTTAATATCCTGTTCTGTATCAACAGGATATGTATCATTTTTTGAGGTAAAAACCCACACAGGTATTCCATGTTCAATCAGTCTCAGTTGCTCAAGGCTTTCTTTATCTTCAAGTTCAGCACAGGGAAGGGAATGGAAAAGTTCAAGTATATCTCTTCTATAAAGATAAACTCCTATATGCTTTAAAAATTTGAAATTTTTTTTGCCTCTTAAATGGGGTATAGGACTTCTTGAGAAATAAATTGCTTTCCCTTCTTTATCACACACTATCTTAACAATATTTTCATCTTTGAAAAGTTTTTTATCGGAAATCAGATATCCCAGAGTTGAAACCTCACACATTTTTTCTTTTGTCTTCTTTATTAAAAAATTTATATCAGAAGGTGATATAAGGGGTTCATCTCCCTGAAGATTTAAAATGTAATCACTTTTTTCCTTAAGCAAATTTTTGCAAACCCAGAAAACCCTGTCAGAACCACTCTCTAAGTCAGAAGGGGTCATAAAAACTTCTGCACCAAATCTTTTGCATTCCTTAAAGATTCTTTCATCATCAGTTGCAATAAAAATCCGGTCTATCTCACTGGATTTTCTTGCCCTTTCAAAAACCCATTGAATTAAAGGCTTATCAAGAATTTTAACAAGTGGTTTTCCCGGAAGTCTTTTTGAACCGTATCTTGCAGGTATTATACAAAAAACTTTCAATCTACGCCTTCGCGAACTTCTTTACACCCTCCACATAAAGGTCATTACCATAAGCATCAACTGCAACTATTGCTGGAAAATCCTCAACAATCAATTCCCTTATTGCCTCAGGCCCCAGGTCTTCATAGGCAACAACTTTAACGGATTTTATCTTCTGAGCCGCCAGTGCTGCTGCGCCTCCAACAGTTGCAAAGTAAACCGCTTTATATTTTTTCATTGCCTCTTTCACGGGCTCTGTTCTCTGGCCTTTTCCAATTGTTCCTTTAACACCAAGTTCTATAACCTTGGGTGTATAAGGGTCCATTCTTATTGAAGTTGTGGGACCTGCAGAGCCTATAACTTTACCGGGTTTTGCAGGTGAAGGTCCAACATAATAGATGACCTGTCCCTTTAAATCTATGGGAAGTTTACCTGTTTTTTCATATTCTTCAATAAGTTTTTTGTGTGCAGCATCTCTTGCAGTGTATATAACACCTGAAATTAAAACCGCATCACCAGCTTTTAGTGAAAGGACATCCTCATCACTTAAAGGTGTTTTTATTTTTTTGTATTCTTCCATCTTTTCATCTCCTTTTTAAAACACAATTTCTTCTCTTCTATCAGCATGGCATTGAATATTAACTGCAACAGGAAGGGATGTTATATGACACGGATACACTTCTATGTGAACATCAAGGGCAGTCCATTTTCCTCCAAATCCCTGAGGGCCTATTCCAAGCTTGTTTATTTCTTCAAGAAGCTCTTCTTCAAGCTCAGCGTAGAACGGGTCAGGATTTCTCTTACCCACCTCTCTAACTGTAGCTTTTTTCGCAAGAAATGCACAGTATTCAAATGTTCCTCCTATCCCAACTCCCACAACTATAGGAGGACAGGGATTTGCACCTGCTTTCTTGACTGATTCAACCACAAATTTCTTAACCCCTTCCTTTCCCTCTCCAGGAAGAAGAATTTTAAGAGCACTCATGTTTTCGCTTCCACCACCTTTTGGTTCAAAAACAATTCTCAGCGTATCACCGGGGACCACATCAAAGTGAATAACAGGAGGAGTATTATCACCCGTATTTTTTCTCCTCAGAGGGTCCTCTACAATTGACTTCCTTAAATACCCTTCTGTGTATCCTTTTCTCACACCCTCAACAATTGCATCCCTTATACTACCTCCCTCAATTTTAACATCCTGCCCCATTTCAACAAAAAAGACAGAAAATCCTGTATCCTGACAGAGTGGAAGGTCTTCTCTTTTTGCAACTTCTACATTTTCAAGAATTTGATCAAAAACTTTCTTCCCTATTTCTGATTCCTCGGTCTCCCTTGCTCTTTTTAATACCTCAACCACATCAGGCTTTAAATTATGTGTTGCGTATATGCAGGCATCCCTCACCCGCTGGACAACATCTTCATATTTAACAATCTTCACATCACACCTCCTTTGTTTATGATTTCAGAATATAAAATTTTTTTTGAATCCAGGGTAAATTCAAAGAAAAGTGAATTCATACCCGTTTTCCCCTTACCTGCATCAAAACTTGCAGGCAACAGGTACCTCATTCTTTTAAATGCTGATTCCTTATCAACTCCTATAATAGAATCAAAACTACCTGTCATACCCACATCAGAGATAAAGAGGGTTCCTCTATTTAAAATTTTAAGGTCCTGTGTCTGAACATGAGTATGGGTTCCTACAATTGCAACTGCTTTACCATCAAAATAATCAGCAAAAATAATCTTTTCACTTGTTGCCTCACCATGAAAGTCTATAATAATCGGGATATCCTTTAGTTCTTTAATTGCCTTTTCTGTGGTTCTTATAGGGCAATCAAACTCTCCCATAAAAACCCTGCCTGTTACATTCAAAACCGCAACTTCCTTCCCGTTTTTCTTATATATCCCATACCCCCTTCCTGGAACCCCTTCAGGATAATTCAAAGGTCTTAAAAGATAAGGAGTATTTTCTATAAAGTTGAATACCTCTTTTTTATCAAATATGTGGTTTCCTGATGTCATTACATCAACACCTGTAGATTTTATCTCATCATACACCTTCTGAGTTATACCACTTGTACCTGCAGCATTTTCTATATTTGCTATCACAAAATCAGGAGAGTAATCTTTCTTAATTTCATTTAGAAAATATTTTAAAGCTTTTCTGCCCGGTTTACCAACAATATCTCCTATGAAAAGAATTCTTATGTTCATTTTAAAATAAGTTTTGAAACTCTTTCTATATCCTCTTCAAATAAAGGAGTCAGGTTGGGTTTCCTCAGTATAGCAGAAGGATGATATGTCACAAATATTCTCGCACCAAATCGGTAGAATTCTCCCTGTCTGAGATAGGATATACCCCTTTTTTCACCAAGAATAACAAGAGAAGCGTACCTGCCGAGACAGAGTATTATTGCAGGAGAAATGATCTCTATCTGTTTTTTCAAATATTTAAAACATTCCTGCAATTCCTCAGGCTTTGGGTCTCTGTTTGAAGGAGGCCTGCATTTTAATGTATTGGTTATATAAATATTTTCCCTCTTGATTCCGTATTTTAACATAATCTGAGCAAGCTTACTGCCTGCCCTTCCCACAAAAGGAATACCTATCCTGTCTTCATCTTCTCCTGGGGCCTCTCCAACAAATAAAACTCGGGAATAGGGATTACCGTGGCCGAAAACCATCTTCTTTCTCCCTCTCCACAGAGGGCATTTTTTGCACCTGCTGGCCTCCTCATAAACTTCACGAATTTTATCTTCTTTTGTCTTCAACTCACCCGCGGGTATTTCTATTTCACCGAGTGTCTCTACCAGGAATTCAATTGCTTTTTTTAAAGACATCTGGAAATTTCTTCAAAAATTTTTAAACTGGCCTCTTTTTTTGAGCATTCCTGCAGTTCCACGACATTATTTTTTCTATCAATAATCCATATTTTTGTAAGGTCACTACCAAGGACATCCGGCCTATTAAGAACAATAAAGTCAAGTTCTTTTTCATATAGTTTTTTCTTCGCATTTTTAATGGCATCTTTATCCTCGAGAGCAAATCCCACAAATATTTGTTTTTTCCTTTTATATTTTGAAATTTCTTTTAATATATCTATGCCGGGCTTCAACTTTAAACTTATTTCTCCCTTTCTCTTTATTTTCTGCTTTTCAGAAGCAAGAGGCACAAAATCACTCACTGCTGCGTTCATTATAAGGATATCCGGGTTAAATTCTCTAATTTCTTTTTTCAATGTCTCCAGCATTTCCTTAGAGGTCCGAACATTCTTCATTCTGAAATAATCAAAATAAATATCTGTTTTTCCTTTTATAACAGAGACCTCTGCTCCCATTCTAATAGCTGTCTCAAAAAGAGCGCATCCCATTTTACCTGAACTCTTATTGCTTATAACTCTAACAGTATCTATATCCTCCTCTGTTCTCCCGAAAAGAAGCAAAATCTTTCTGTTCTTTAACTTTTTTCGTATTTTAAAAAAATTTATAATCTCTTCACATATTTTATCAGGTTCTGTCATCCTGCCTTTACCAACTTCAAAATCTGACAGTTCTCCTCTGTCAGGACCAATAAAGATAACCCCTCTTCTTTTCAGCTTTTTAACATTTTCCTGAACAGGTTCACTTTCCCACAAATTTTCATGCATCGCAGGCGCAATAAAAACCTGAACTTTGCTTCCAAGAAGAACACTTGTTAGAAGGTCATCTGCAATTCCATTTGCAAATTTCCCCATAATATTGGCGGTGCAAGGAGCAATGAGTATAGCATCCACATCTTCCAGAATTTTCAGGTGAATTGGCTCTTTTTGAGAGTAGTTTTCCGGAAAAAGTTCTGAATAAACATCTGTTTTAAAAAGAGATTCAAAGGAAACTTTTCCAACAAATCTCAGAGCATTTCTGGTCAGAACCGGAACAACTTTTATTCCTTTCCTTAGTAATATCCTCCCGATTTCAAGGGATTTAAAGGCAGCAACCGAACCCGTTACCCCTAAGATTATTTTCACATACCCTCTGCAACTCTGACTTTTTTATCCTTGTAATTCTTTGTAGCCTGAAGTATTGCCTTTTCGCCAGGGAACTCTATCTCTTCAATCTGGAATTGAAGCAGAACCCTTCTTGCCTCCCTCATGAGAACCACGAGTCCTTTATACTTGTTTGAATAAAGCCCCCATATATCTTCAATTGCATATTCTTTTAAATTTTTCAAATCCTCGTCCATAATTTTTCTCCTTTTCCAGAATTATAGATTTTTATTATAAAGAAAATCTGGAATATTTTTCTATTTGACCAGCACCTTTACCACCTCTCTGTGATAAGGGGCTCCAAGAACAACCGGATATATACCCGAGGGCAAATCTTTTAAATTCAGAGTATGTTTTCCTGATTTCATAATCCCTTTGTATAAGAGCCTGCGTTTTTTCCCTGAAAAATCATATACAGTAAGTCTTACAGGTAAATCCTTTTCTATATCAAGAATTACGCCTCCTGAAATTGCCTTTAAGATACTTCTTTTATGTTTTACTCCATCTTGAGATATATTAACCTCTCCACATATTGTATCAACAATAGGGCTGAAAGGAAGAACCGAAATACCTTCTGTACTTATATTTGTGAAGTTTTCCACTTCCGGTGTAAAATCCATTGAATTGTATGTCCATGAACTTACACTCATGGGAAGGTCATAGGAATTACAATTATTGCCATTAATTGTAAATCCCGCTATTAAAACTATTGACATTGGAGGAATTTGTTGAAATGCAACCAGTATATCCCCATCAGAATCAAGTGTTCCAGAGCCTCCTGCTATAAAATCATTGGATGTTCCAAGTCTTTTACTCCATCCCACACTACCATCAGAATTTATCTTCACAACAATATTTATTGTATCAGAACCATAATCACCTCTTCCCAGCATCACATGACCATCATCAGATGTTAAAATTGATGTTCTTCCCACAAGTCCACCTTCTCCCACTCCACTTCTTCCAATCTTATTTGCCCATATTATATTGCCACTTTCATCAAGTTTTATCTGAAGAAAATCTGAACCTCCAGGATAATTTGAAAACCCACAAACCAGAAGGTTATGGTTCGAATCTTCAACAACTGAATAAGCGTCATCTGTTCCTGCGTTCCCCATTATCTTACACCACAGCACATCACCAGTTGTTGAACTTATCTTCATAATCCATAAATCGTTCCATCCTCCAAAAGGAGCCCCATCAAGATAACCACATAAAACCACATTATTATCATAAGTTACTGTGCCTCCAAAAAAAGATTCTATAAGTCCATCATAACTGTAAGACTTCATCCACAAAAGATTACCATTAAAATCAACCTTTGCTGCAAAAGCACTATTGGGTGAAGACGCATCTCCTGCAACAATGACACCATCTGAAACTAAAAGGAGTACCCATGGACTTCCGGATGACCCTGGTCCCAAAACTCTAAACCACATAAGATTCCCATTTGCATCAAGCTTCGCAAGCATACAAACTCCATTTCCCCATCCTTCTGTATAACCCATAAGTATATATTCTTCTGTGGGAAGTTGAACTATTTTTTCGCCATAATCCGCGTCATTACTCCCCATTGTCTTTGCCCACTCAATATTGTCCCATGCATCAAATTTAATAACAAAGGCAGATGTAAGCCCGGGAGGAATATATCCATAACCTGCAACTATCATGCCATTATCCGAGGTTTTCTGGATATCCCTGACCCTTAATAAATGATTACCGTCATCAATTGTCCATGTAAAGTTCCTTGCACCAAGAATAAAAGAGGAAAAGACTACCAGAAACAGGATTACCTTTAATCTCATATCTCTACCTCCTTTTTTATAAAAATAATGGATTTTTTTCTTATAATAAGAGTTTTCCAGCACTATAAACTATTGATAATGAAACACTTACAAACTTTAAAAACAGAAAGGCTAAATTTATCAGAACTTGTGTTTATTTTTCCAGAATTTGTCCGATACAGATAATTCAAAATATTTTTGAAATCTCATCCTGACATGAAAAAAGTTTTAACTTCCTTTTATTTTTTATTATATATCTTCCATTATTTAAATCTTTAAAAACTCCTGTAAAATTCGCCTTTATCTGATTTTTTATGCAAAATTTCTCAAATTCAGTTCCATATCCTTTTTTAATTGCAACAAGTAATGCCCCTGATGAAATCGTCTTCATAGGGTTAATTCCAAAATATTTAAAAACATTTTCAAATCCATCCACAATCGGAATCTTTTCTTCATAAACAATTACACCTTTGTTCAAAAATTCGGCGAATTCCCATATCCCGTTCCATATACCACCTTCTGTGGGGTCGTGCATTGCAAGAGTTCCCTTAAACTGAGAAATCAAAACAGCCTCTTTAACTATGCTTATTCCTGGCTTCTTACTATAATTTGAAAACTTTTTTGCTTTTTCATGACCTAAAAACTTTTCTACAATCTCCCTTTTTTCCCTGGCTATTATTGAAACACCTTCTATTGGAACTTCTTTTATACAAAACAGTAAATCTCCATCCTTAACTTTTTTCGGGAGAATACCCTTATTTCTCTTTCTTATTCCAATCATTGTTCCGGAAAGAATCACTCTTTGTATGTCGGGTGTAATCTCTGTATGCCCGCCAATCACTGTGATATTAAATTTCTTACAGGTTCTGCTTACATCCTTAAAAATCTTCCGAATTTTTTTCTCATCGCTTTTTCGCGGAAGTAAAAGGGTAAATAAAAAGTAAAGAGGTCTTGCACCCATAACAGCCACATCATTTGCATTCACAACAACTCCATAATAGCCTATATCTTTTTCTGTAAAAGTTATTGGGTCCTGGGCAACAACAATATAAAAATCTTTCAGTTTAATGACTGCAGAATCACCTCCGATGCAGGGGCCTGTTTTTATTTCTCTTTTTAAAGAAGGCAATATTTTTAAAAGTTTTTCAAGATAATCTGCAGGTAGTTTTCCCTCTTTTAAAGTCATTAAAAATAAATTAAAAACTCGTATGGATGTGGTCTTCTCTCCACTTCCTCAAATTCTTTTCTTTTTACTTTTATCCATTTTAAAATTAAATTTTCAGGAAATACATTTTCTTTTTTCAGATATTCGTTGTCTTTTTCAAGAGCTCTAAGAGCATCCTCAAGGGAAGATGGTAAAGAAGGTATTTTGATGTCTTCTTTTTTTTCAAGATCCTGAGAAACGGGCTTTCCGCAGGGAATTTTCTTCTCTATTCCATCAATCCCGGCCATCAAAACTCCTGCAATTGCAAGATAAGGGTTGAATGTTGCATCCGGCGACCTTAACTCTATCCTCATTTCCTTTTTGCTTATGTAACCGGGTATTCTTATCATTGTAGTTCTGTTGGCAACAGAGTAAGATATTTTTCTCGGAGCTTCAAATCCAGAAATCAGTCTTTTGTAAGAATTTGTGCTGGGATTTGTTAAGGCACACAGTGAGGAAGCATGTTTTAAAATCCCACCTATATAGTTTTTCCCCTGCTCGCTGAGTCCCAGTTTGTCTTCAGGGTCAGAAAAAATTGACCTTTCATCCTTTTCAAGATATTGATGCAGGTGCAATCCATTTCCGGGTTCATCATGCAGGGGCTTTGGCATAAAGGTGATAAAAACCCCTTCTTTATCAGCAAGCCTTTTCAAAAGATATTTAGCTATTACAATATTATCAGCCGTGTCAAGAGCATCAGAAAAATCAAGCTCTATTTCCTCCTGGCAGAATCTACCCACTTCGTGATGGTGGTACTTCACCTTTATCCTCGCCTTTTCAAGATAATAGCACGCCTTTTCCCTGAAGTCGTCAAATTTATCAAAAGGAGGAGCAATATGATATCCTCTGTGATAAAAATTTTCCCTCGGTTCTATTTTGTAGAAACTTTCAAGAATTTCAGATTTATACTCCACTTTATCAAATATATAAAATTCTATTTCAGGAAGGAAATAGGCATTAGCTGCTATGTTTTTTTTGCTCATATATTCAATCGCCTTTATCAGGACATATCTCGGTGAATTCTCAAATCTTTTTTCTTCTCTTCCCAGAAAGAGCGAGCCTATTATACAGAGTCTTTTTCTTTCACTTAATGGATCTATGAAAAACTTTTTACCTTCCATGATGAGTCTCATATCGCTTTCCGCAACATCTTTAAAACCGGGAACAGAAGAGCCATCTATACCTATTCCGTTTTTAACAAATTTGTCAAAATATCCCACAGGGAAAGAAACTTTTCTGAGGACTCCGGAAAGATCAGTATACAGAACATCCACAAATTCAACCTTTTCCTTTTCAATTATTTCTTTAATCCTTTTCATAGTGATTAATTATAATTCAAATAAAAGGTTTATTTCATTTTGAAGCCCTGTATGTTTCACCTTATAATTTATACCCTTTTGAAAGGAGGAATTTGATGAAAATATTACTTTCAGGAAACGAGGCAGTTGCAAGAGGGGCATGGGAAGCCGGAGTGAAGGTTGCGAGTGCCTATCCCGGAACCCCTTCAACAGAGATTCTTGAGAATTTAGCGAAGTATCCTGAAATAGATGCAGAATGGTCACCCAATGAAAAAGTTGCTTTTGAGGTTGCTCTCGGTTCCGCAATAGCAGGTGCCAGAAGTATGGTCTCCATGAAGCATGTGGGGCTGAATGTTGCGGCGGACCCTTTCTTTTCATCAGCCTATACAGGAGTAAAAGGGGGCTTTGTTATAGTTTCATGCGATGACCCGGGAATGCACTCCTCGCAGAATGAACAGGATAACAGACGTTATGCAAAGTTTGCAAAGGTTCCTCTTATAGAGCCATCTAACGCTCAGGAAGTTCATGATTTTATAAAATTTGCCTTTGAAATCTCAGAGAAGTTTGAAATACCTGTGCTTTTCAGAATGACAACAAGGATATCTCACACAAAAGGGGTTGTTGAAGTTGGCGAAAGAAAAGAAGTTCCAGTAAAAGATTATACCAAAAACCCGCAGCAATTTATAATTCTTCCGGCACATGCAAGAGTGAGACATAAAGTGCTTGAGGAAAAACTAATTAATCTCAGGGAATTTTCAAATAAAACTGAATTGAACAGAATTGAAAAAGGTAAAAATAGTCTCGGTATAGTTACTTCAGGAATATCTTATAACTATGCGAGAGAAGTTTTTCCTGGCGCATGGATTCTAAAACTGGGTATGTCATTTCCTTTTCCAGAAGACCTCTTTAAAGAATTTTATAAAAATGTCAAAGAGGTTATTGTTGTTGAGGAAAATGAACCTTTCCTTGAAGAAGAGATAAAGATTATGGGCTATAAAGCTGAAGGCAAAAAATATATACCTTTATGCGATGAGCTTACTCCTGAAATAGTTAGAAAATCCTTTAATAATGAAGAGTTACCTCATCCAGAGCCTATTAAATCTGTTAAAAGACCACCCCAGCTCTGTCCTGGATGTCCTCATACAGGAGTCTTTTACAGTCTCGCAAAACTCAAAGCCACTGTAACAGGTGATATAGGTTGTTATACCCTTGGAGCACTCCCTCCTCACAACGCGATGGATACCTGTATATGCATGGGAGCCTCCATAGGTAATGCTTTTGGCTTTGAAAAGGCAAGGGGTAAGGACTTTTCAAGAAGGCTTGTTGCTGTTATAGGAGACTCCACCTTTTTACATTCAGGAATAACCGGTCTTATAGATATTGTTTATAATAAAGGGAACACAACGGTTATAATTCTTGACAATAGAACCACTGCAATGACAGGACATCAGGACCATCCCGGAACAGGGATTACTGCAAAGGGAGAAAGGACAAGGGAAGTTGACCTTGCTCAACTTGCAAAGGCCGTTGGAGTGGAAGAAGTTTATGAAGTTGACCCCTATAATTTAAAGGAGACCCTGAAAACCATTAAAAAGGCAATGGAAGGTGAAAATCCCTCAGTGGTGATTTCAAAGGGTCCATGTGCTCTGCTTAAAGAGTCAAGGGAAAAATTTAAGACAAAGGAAAAGAAAAGAGTAAATGATGAGAAATGTCTGGGTGAGAAGTGCAAGGCCTGTATAAGACTCGGATGTCCTGCCATTTCAATGATTGAAGGCAAAGCTTATATTTCACCCCTTTTATGTGTTGGTTGTGATGTTTGCACTCAGGTTTGTCCTGTGGAGGCAATAGAATGAAAGAATTTAATATAATTATATGTGGCGTTGGTGGACAGGGTATTCTTCTTGCATCAGAAATACTTGCTCTAACAGCTATGGAATCAGGATTTGATGTTAAAAAAAGTGAGGTCCATGGTATGTCTCAGAGAGGAGGAAGCGTTATCTCACATATCAGGATAGGGGAAAAAGTATATTCTCCTCTGATTGAAAAGGGCAGATGTGATTTTTTAATCTCCTTTGAAAAAGCAGAAACATTGAGATGGGTTCATTATCTCAAAAAAGATAATCCAGTAATTATAGTAAACGACTTTAAGATTATTCCTCCTTTTGTTTCTCTTGGTCTTGATCAATATCCTCAAAATATAGAAGAAAATCTGAAGAATATAACAAAGAATGTATATTTTGTACCTGCCATAGAAATTGCCCAGAAAATAGGAGAGTCCAGAAGCGCGAACATTTTAATGCTGGGACTACTTTCAAGATTTCTACCCTTTGAGGAAAAAACATGGGAAAAAGTTATAAAAGAAAATGTGCCTGCCTATACCCTGGATGTGAACCTTAAGACATTTAAAGAAGGTAGAACACTGTTAGATTAGCCTTTAAGATCCGAAAGAGAGAGATAAACAAAATAGAGGGAACTTATAACAAATAATAATATCCATGGTAAAAGTCCCCAGAGTTTCAATTTGACGAGGATAGGAATTGCAAGCAGATAATATAAAAAACCTGTGATCTCAACATAGTTTCTATCTCGTTTTACATATCTTTTCTGTTCATTACCCTTTTTTGGGGTTCTGGTAAAAGGTGTTCGTTTTTTGAACACTGCCTGTAAAACAGCAATTGTTCCTTTAAAGGAAAAGGCTGAAAAAATCATTATAAGGTAAAACATATCTTTAATCCTCTGTTTAAAGGATTTATACTTATTTAGCACCAAATCACTCATAAATATGTTATAAAGATTCGCAAACCCAAAAAACAGTGCCATCAGTCCGAAAATCAAAGGTGAGAAATGAGAAAGAGGCCATAAAAGGAAAAAGAAAAGTATATTTGCCACATAAAGAAAAGGGGAAAAGAGATGTGATAGTAAATTTATCTTGTCCTCAGGTTTTATCTTTGACCTTATTATATTCTTAAAGAGTTTTATTCCAACCTCACATGTGCCCTTGACCCATCTGAATTGCTGGTTTACAAAAGAATGAATATCAGGAGGAAGCTCTGATGGGCACACAAGGTCATTCAAAAACACGAACTTCCAGCCTTTTATATAAGCCCTTATGGATAAATCAAGGTCTTCTGCAAGGGTATCACAGTGCCAGTTACCCGCATCTAAAATTGCACTCTTTCTCCATATTCCTGCTGTCCCGTTAAAATTAAAAAAGTAATTATTCTTAAACTTTGAGTTATGTTCTATTTCAAAATGAACATTTAAAGCCATTGATTCAACTCTTGTGAGTTTGTTTTCATTCTCATTTATAAATCCCCACCTTGCCTGCACAAGAGCTATGTCCGGTTCACTGAAGAAGGGAACAGTTTTTAAAAGAAAATCTTTCGGTATGATGAAATCCGCATCAAAAACTGCTATAAAATCTCCCTTTGCATATCTCAATCCATTTTTTAATGCTCCTGCCTTATACCCTTCCCTGGTTTCTCTTCTTATGACTTTAATGTCAAAGCCTTCTTTCTGTTTTTCTTTAACAATTTTATCCACTAAAAGTCTTGTTTCATCGGTTGAATCATCAAGAACCTGAATCTCAATCTTATCCCTGGGATAAATCACTTCTGTCGCGCTTTTTATTATCCTTTCAACAACATTATACTCGTTGTATATAGGAATTTGAATGGTAACAGGAGGATAAAAATTTTTCTCTTTAAAAGAAACTTTTATCTTATTTGTTTTTTTATAAAGATAAAAAAGCCAGAGCTTATATGTGCCAAAGGCTATAAAAAATAAAAGCAATGGAACAAAAAACAGTGCGTAAAAAAAGTAGTACATTTTTTGATTTTTATTTTAATATAAAATGTATTTTATCTTCAATAATAATTTACTTTATAATAAAATCCTTTTTTCATAAAAGGAGGAAACGATGAATCTGGGTGTTCTTAAAGAACTCTTTAACGGTGAAAAAAGAACTGCTCTTATACCTGATTCTGTTCCTGTTCTTTTAAAAAAAGGACTTTCAGTATTTGTTGAAAAAGGAGCAGGCGAGAACGCGGGGTTTGCTGATAAAATGTATGAAGACAGGCAGGCAAAGGTAGTCTCAAGAGAAGAAATTTTTAAAAATTGTGAAGTTATCCTGTGTGTCAGAAAGCCCGAAGATATGAATTTACTACGTGAGAATCAGGTCCTTATAGGGATGCTCGACCCCTTTTCAAATATAGAAGAGTTCAAAAAAATTGCAAAGAATAGAATTTTAGCTTTTTCTCTCGAACTTCTTCCGAGAATAACAAGGGCTCAAAATATGGACATCCTCTCTTCAATGGCAACAATTGCGGGTTATAAAGCAGTCCTGATATCTGCAGACCTGCTCCCGAGAATGTTTCCCATGTTGATGACAGCAGCAGGAACAGTTACACCTGCAAAGGTATTTGTAATAGGTGCAGGAGTTGCGGGACTTCAGGCAATAGCAACAGCAAAAAGACTTGGAGCAGTCGTTCATGCTTATGACATAAGACCCGCTGTTAAAGAAGAAGTTGAAAGTCTGGGAGCCAGGTTCATAGAACTGGGACTTGAAACAAAAGAAGCAGAAGACAAAGGTGGATATGCAAAAGCACTGGATGAGGAATTCTATAAAAAACAGAGAGAAATGATGAAAAAAATGGTTATTGAGAGCGATGTTGTTATATCCACTGCTGCTGTTCCTGGTAAAAAAGCTCCTGTTCTTGTGACAGAAGAAATGGTAAAGGGAATGAGACCGGGTTCTGTGCTCGTTGACCTGGCTGCTGAAAGAGGTGGCAACTGTGAAATTACAGAACCAGGTGCCATAGTAGAAAAACACGGTGTAAAAATAGTGGGACTTACAAATCTGCCCTCCACTATCCCCTACCATGCAAGTCAGATGTATTCCAGAAATATAACAAATTTTGTTTTAAACCTTTTCAAAGAAGGTAAACTGGACTTGAACCTTGAGGATGAAATAATAAGAGACACTCTTGTTTTAAAAGATGGAGAGATATTCAGTCCCAGATTTAAAGAAATAATGGGAATTTAAGGAGGTTAAAGATGGAAAGTTTCATAATAGTTTTAACGATATTCGTTCTTGCAATCTTCGTGGGTTTTGAAGTGATAACAAAGGTTCCACCTATTCTTCACACACCCCTGATGTCTGGTTCAAATGCTATTTCAGGAATCACTATTATAGGAGCTATTATTTCAGCGGGCTCAAAACACACTCTCCTTACAACCATTCTTGCATTCATAGCAGTTGTATTTGCAACAATAAATGTTGTGGGCGGGTATCTTGTAACTCACAGGATGCTCGGAATGTTCAAAAGGAAGGAGTGAAGATGACATCACACTGGTTTGTAAACCTGGTTTATCTTGTATCAGCTGTCTTTTTCATCTTTGGTTTGAAAATGCTTGCTCATCCAAAAACCGCTGTGAGAGGAAACTTTCTGAGTGCTCTGGGTATGCTTCTTGCAATAATAATAACACTTCTTGACAGGAGAATTATCAGTTTTGAAGTGATAATTGCGGGCTTAATTGTGGGTGCAGGCATAGGTGCTTTTCTGGCACTAAAGGTTCCGATGACAGGAATGCCCCAGATGGTCGGTCTTTTGAATGGATTTGGCGGCGGTGCATCCCTGCTTGTCGCTGGGGCAGCTCTTTTTGAGGCATCCTATCTCTCAGAAGTTATGACAAACCAGTTTCTAATAGCAACTGTCGCATCAGGGATTATAGGTTCTGTTACATTCTGGGGAAGTATGGTTGCAGCAAGTAAACTACAGGGCTGGATAGAGGAAAAACCCATACTTTTTAAAGGACATCATATAGTAAATATTATTCTTTTAACTCTTGCATTGATTTCAGGAATATGGTTAATTCTCCATCCATCAATTACCTGGTTTTACTGGATTCTTGTAATTTTTGCCTCAATTCTCGGTGTCCTTCTTGTTACACCCATAGGTGGTGCTGATATGCCTGTTGTAATATGTCTTTTAAACTCATACTCCGGTCTTGCAGCAGCTGCAACAGGATTTGTTCTGAACAACAATGTCCTCATAATCTCTGGTTCTCTTGTCGGTGCATCAGGAATAATTCTAACAAATCTTATGTGTAAAGCAATGAATCGTTCTCTTACAAATGTTCTGTTCGGTGGATTTGGTGCAGAAGTTGTGACAAAAACAGATGACATATATGCAGGGAGAGTCAAATCCACAGCTCCTGAAGAAGTTGCAATACTTCTCAATTCAGCAAAAAGAGTGGTAATAGTTCCGGGATACGGTATGGCAGTTGCACAGGCCCAACACGCTGTAAGGGATCTGACAAACCAGCTTGAATCAAAGGGCGTGGAAGTGGAATTCGGAATTCATCCTGTTGCAGGAAGAATGCCCGGTCACATGAATGTCCTGCTTGCAGAAGCTGATATTTCCTATGATAAGTTAAAGGAAATGGATGAGATAAACCCCACAATGGTACAGACTGATGTGGCAATTGTTCTTGGAGCAAATGATGTTGTAAACCCTGTTGCAAGGACTGACCCTAAATCACCAATAGCAGGAATGCCAATAATTGATGTTGATAAGGCAAAAACCGTGATAGTTATTAAAAGAAGTCTGAGTCCTGGATTTGCAGGAATTCCAAATCCTCTGTTTGCTGCTGACAATACTTTAATGCTTTTTGGTGACGGTAAGAAAATGATTATTGAAATAATCTCTGCTCTAAAAGAGATGTAGTTTTTGACTTTCAACAAGTTTTTCATTTATAATGAAATAAATTTAAATTAAAAAGGAGGACTGGAATGCCTGTAAAATTGCATTATAATTTTAAAGATATATTCAGGGCAGCAAGATTCGGGCTATCAATTAAAAAAATATGGGTTATGTTTCTGGGAATTCTCATAGGTGCTATATTTTATTCAGTTTTTACCTATTTAAGTGCCATAGTAAGTGGATACTCTTTTAAAGAGCTCTGGAATCAGTATCACCTTCTTCCTGTAATGGGATTTGGAGAATTCTATGGGTGGAGCAAAGTTCTTTACATCATAGGCACAATAATATTTGCATTTTTCTTTTTTGTATTCGGGACAGCGGTCTCCAAAATTCACTTTGAACAGCTAAAAGGAGATGAGTTTTATGAAATCAAAGAATCTTTAAAATTTGCCTTTACAAAGGGCCTTGCCTCATTTTTTGCACCGATTGCAATACTAATCATAACAGGGCTTATACTTCTCTCAGGAGTTATCTATGGTGCAATTAACAAAATCCCCTATTTTGGGGAGGTATTTTTCCTGCTCTTTGCTATACCTGCATTCTTTGTATGCCTTTTTATAGTGTATCTGCTTGTTTCCTTTATGGTCTCCCTTTTCATATCTCCTTCAATAGTCGGAACCACAGGAAACGATACCTTTGACACACTCTTTGAAATATTTTCTACATTGAACGAACAGCCCTGGAGGCTCTTTGTTTATGAAGTCCTTCTCTTCTTCACCATGTTCGTTGCAGGAAGTATCTTCACATTCTTTGTAGGAAAGGCAATAGGAATAGGAACATGGGTTTTATCAGCACAATGGCTGATGGGAACAAAATTCACAAATATAATGCACAATGCATGGGCATTTTTACCTTCCTACCCATTTCTCGCAGATTATTTAAAATACTTCAAAATTCTGGGGGTTGAAGAGATAGTGAGCGTTGCACCAAGATTTCTCAAATTATCAGGTTTCCAATCTGCAATTGCCTATATCACAGGGGTTCTCGGGTATTTTATAATCTTTATGGTGCTGGCATACTATGGTTCAATGTTTTACACTGGAAATAATCTGATTTTCATAACCCTTTATAAGAAGAAGGATGAAATAGACCTTCTTGCTGAAGAAGAGGAAGAAGAAACTTTTGAAGAAGATGAGAAAGAACAGGAAAAGGAGGAACAAAACAAAGAAGAGGAGAAAAAAGAATAGGACTATTCAGTCCTTCCAATCTTTTTATGCAGATAAACAAGGTATATTAAAATTCCTCCCCATGCTATTGTATATGCAATGTAAAGGAAAATTAATTTCATATCTCTTTTTCCTTTAAATAAATTTTATATCTTAATTCAAAGATAAGCCAGAAAATAAAAAGGAAGGGAACTAAATTTGAAAAAAGCGCAAATCGCATTGCAGACTCAAGCCCGATTTGAGAGCCTTTAAATATAACAGGATGCACACTTCTCCACAAATGAACAGAGAAGTAAAGAAGCGGTATATCAAAGTAAAATATTATACCCAGAACCGCGGAAATCCTTGCTCTTTTATCCGGTGTTTCTATAAATGTTCTTAAAAGAATGTAGGAAAGATAGAGGAACCACAGGATTAAAGTGGTGGTCAATCTCGGTTCCCACACCCAGAAAACACCCCATGCTCCTTTTGCCCATACCGAGCCTGTAAGTAGTGTAAGGGTTATAAAGACAAATCCAACCTCTGCACCTGTTGCTGCCATCTTATCAAATTTATCTTCCCTCTTAATAAGATAGGCAATACTGTATATAAAAGTTATTGTAAAAGAAATTAAAGAATACCATGCTAAAGGAAGATGGATATAGAGTATTCTGACAAGCTCACCCATTTTCTGCTCCGGAGGAGAATAAATAAGAGAAAGATAAAAGGAGAATATAAGTGTTAAAAAGGCAAGGACTGCAAGTATATATTTTTTCATAATTTTTTCAAAAATGTGTTAATCACATCTTCAAGGTCGGGTTTCCCTATTTCTTCAAGTTCATAAATAACTCTGACAACAGGTTTATTAATTCTCACCACTTTTGAAAGGTCAATGGGTGTCGCACCTATTACAACATCGCATGGGACTTTATTTAAAGTTTCCTGAAGGTCACGAATCTGCTTTTTACCGTAGCCCATCGCAGGTAAAACAAGTTCAACCTGCGGGTATTTATCAAAAGTCTGCTTTATGCTTCTTACAGCATAGGGCTTAGGAGAAACTATTTCTTTTGCTCCGAATTTCAAAGCTGCAACATAACCTGCACCAAAATTCATCTCCCCATGCGTCAGGGTCGGACCATCCTCAACAACACACACCTTTTTATTCCTTATCTTATATCCATCTTTCACAAATATCGGTGATGCAGATTCAACTATAATTGCCTCAGGATTAAGCCTTCTTATATTTTCTCTGAGAATATTCACCTTCTCAATCGGTGCAGAATCAACTTTATTTATAACAGCAACATCAGCCATTCTTAAATTCGCCTCACCGGGGTGATATCTTTCTTCGTGCCCTGCTCTCAACGGGTCAGTCACAACTATATGCAAATCAGGCTTGTAAAAAGGCAGGTCATTATTCCCACCATCCCAGAGAATCACATCAGCGATTTTCTCAGCCTCTTTCAAAATCTTCTCATAATCCACCCCTGCAAAAACTATGAATCCGTATCTGAGATGAGGTTCATATTCTTCTCTTTCTTCTATTGTGCAGTTATATTTATCAAGGTCCTTAAAAGTTTTGAATTTCTGAACAATCTGTTTTCTGAGGTCCCCATATGGCATTGGATGCCTTATAACCGCAACTTTCTTGCCTTTTTCTTTTAAAATCTTTGCAATTTTCCTTGAGGTCTGACTCTTACCACATCCCGTTCTGACCGCACAAACACTTATAACAGGCTTTTTAGACTTTATCATTGTGGATTCAGGTCCCAAGAGCCAGAAATCAGCACCTGAAGCAATACATCTTGATGTTATGTGCATCACATATTCATGGGAAACATCAGAATAGGAAAAAACACAGATGTCAACCTTTAATTTTTTTATAAGTGTTTCAAGCTCATCTTCAGGATAGATTTTAATTCCCTCTGGATAAAGTCTACCCGCAAGCTCCTTAGGATACAATCTTCCTTCTATATCAGGAATCTGAGTCGCAGTAAACCCCACAACTTTATATTCTTTATTGGCTTTGAAAAATACATTAAAATTATGAAAATCCCTCCCGGCAGCACCAAGAATCAAAACTCTTTTTGCCATTTCCATCTCCTTTCTGAAAAGACTTTAATTATAGGATACTCGCTGATTTAAAATCAAAGAGAGAAAAGGCAGGTGGATGAGTGAATGAGTGGATGGGGATCAGGGGTTGGGATTTAGGGGTTGGGGGTCAGGGATCTGGGAGTGGGGTTGGCAATAAGATAAATAGAGCTAATGAGATTTTGTTTTGCGTAAAAATTAAAGTTCAAAACTACAATAAAAATTTTTTACTTTTCAGCTGTGGATTTTAGTTTTTACTTTTTACTTTTGACTTTTTAGATTCGACTTATTTCAAAAATACCACCTTATTAATCTTATTAATCTTTTTAAACTTTTCTGATTTTAATTTTATAAAATATATTCCCGGCTTGAATTTTAATTTTTTGAAACTTAGATATAAACTTCCAGAAGGTTTTAATTTCATAGAGTAAACCTTTTCTCCTAAAATGTTGTAAATATAAAAATCAGCAAGCTTTTTTGTCTTTAAAGAATAAAATATCCTTATACTGTCGGATGTTATTGAAGGAAATACTTTAAAATAAGGAAGGAGCTTTTTATATTTTTCAGAAGCAGAGGGAGACATTTCATAAATATAGGTCACCCTGTTTTCCTCCTGATGCTGAACCGATAAAATCATATCGTTTATTCCGTTTCCGTTTATATCGTATACACAGGTTGAAATATTTCCTGTGTTGTAAGCATAATACTTCTGCCAGATGTAGGTATAGCCCTGACCCGGAATGTACTGGATTACACGCACTCCCGTTGTTAAGGAAAGGATAATTTCGGGTATCCCGTCACCCGTAACATCACCTGCTGATGAAACACAACCCATCTCTTGATTTGCTGTTGTATGAAGTGAATCACACCAGATAAGTTCATATTGATTATCTCCTGTCGCCTCTATTATCCAGATGTCATCACGATTTGTATTAAAACCTATAAAAGCAGTACCGTGAATCATAACTTCGGGTTTTCCATTGTTGTTTACATCCCCGCAGAAGACAGCATCATATAAGTTATGAGATGTCCAAAGCCAGGGGTAAATATTCGCCGTATTAACAAGAGAATCATCTCCTACACACTCAAAAACCCTTATAGGGAAAATATAATCCTGAGCATCCGCAATAAAAATCTCAGGAAGTCCATCTTGATCAACGTCTCCCACTGCAGATCCTCCATTTGGAATACCGTAATAATAATCTTTGTGAAACTTTAAAGCATAGGAATCATCCCCCTGATTTTCATAAATCAATAAATCTGTTGCATCTCCTTTGTAAATCAAAATTTCTGTTTTCCCATCGTTGTCTAAATCACCGGACCATATGTCTAATCCCGGAGAATTACTGTCTATATATAAAGAATCCATCCACACAATTGTATCAGGGTAAGAATTTAGATTTTTTGATTCAACTACTTCAAAGTATTCTACCATATTATTGGCATTATATGTGGATTCGAGTATATCTACTTTCCCATCACTATCAAAATCTCCTGTTCTAAAACCAAAGAATGCTCCGCCCATCCAGGGCGAAGAAGGTTCATATATAGGCACAATATGAGCAAGATAAAATCCTCCTGTAGGATATCTTTCATATATATAAATCTGATGATACAATGTTATAGAATCCACACCTGTAAACATCACTTCAGCAAGTCCATCATTATCAATATCTCCTGTTTCTATTGGTGCCCCAGGAGCATTCGGTGCATCATTAAAAGAATCAATCAAAACAAAATCTATTGCATTAAGATTTAAAACCAGCACGATTAAGATTAAAAATTTTTTCATTTTCTTTTTAAAGGGGCGGGAAAAACTCCCGCCCCCTGTTTTTCTATTTGCTAAAAATTATCTTCTTTACTTCTTTTGAGCCATTGGATTTCAGTCTCAGGAAGTAAACACCGGATTTCAGGTTATGAGGCTTTTTGAATTCTGCAGTATAAGTTCCCGGAGCTATGAGTTTTTCTTTGAGTAAAGTTGAGACTTTTCTACCCAGAATATCATAAAGAGAAATTTCAACAGAAGAGAGGGATTTTACAGTGTAGGTGAGCATAAACTTATCTTTTGCAAGTGTGGGATAAATCTTAAGTAAAGGCATTTCAGGCTCTGATAGTCCTGCGGATTGTGCACCACCGCTTCCTGTTTCTTCATTTTCATACCTGTATATTTTTATTGATTTAAGGGAAACTTTGGGCCCAATAACATTTTTAAGAGTAAGATAAAGTTTATTTCCATCAACAAGAAATCTTCTTTTTACAGGGAATTTTATTGTCTTTACCTGTCCCGGATTATATGTAAATGTTAAAGGTGCCGGTGCCATATTGCTTGTTAAAATTTTTCCTGTCCTTGTGTTTCCGCCTTCAAAATAAAGTTCAATTTCAGCGGTATAGTGGTATATTGTATCTAAATTAAATTCATAAATCAAGTTTGAACCAACATCAGTCGTTATATTGCCATATGTCTGGGTTCCTTCTCTTTCTATTAAATAAGGGAAATTTTCGCTTTCAGGTGAATAGCTTAAATATGAAAGTCTCGGGTCAGGTGGCGGAACATACATCCTTTTATGGGACATAATTCTGTAAAGCAAATGGTCCTTTTCTGTCCATATACCGTACATATAAACACTTAAACCCGTATTATACCTGTTTGAATGAGGGAAATAACTCTGTTCAGAAGTATTTAAAAAAGATAAAGGATTATCATTTCCGTATCTGTACCAGGCATCATAATCGGTATTTGTGGGGTCTTCTTCATTCCATAAAGTAAATCTTAACTCTGAATTTGTGGGATAATGAGAATCATAGGATTGAGAATTTATTGAAACAAGTTCAGGACCTTCTATATTCCATTGATAATAAGCCTCTGTCACCTTCTTTCTTCTTCTGAACACCTCATATTTCCCTGTTCCATAATAATCCTCATTCCATACAGCATAAAGGGAATCTCCATAAACCTCTATTGATGGGCTTGTTGCAACTTTACCGATATTTGAAATTTGATAAACAGGTGTCCAGCTTATTCTGTAAAACTCACTATAATAAATCCTCTGATTCTTTGAATAAACACAGTGAAGTTTCAACCTGTTATTCACATTGCTGTATGTAAGTGATGGATTAAAAACCTCTTCACTATCTATAACCATATCAGAAACTTCTACCGGTACTTCGGTCTGGTCCAGCTGATTTAAATCGTATTTTAAATATATGAGTTTTGGACTTTCATTCTGTTTTTTTGCCCTTAAAACCACGTGAAGATAAAGAGACTGGGTCTCCCTTGTGCCTGTCACAACTATTGAGGGCATACCAGGAGTGTTTGAGTCATCTCCTGGTGGGTCGTCAGGCTCATATCCTGATGGCAACTCAAGAGTTATTATATCTGACCAGGCACCTGATGTCTCATAACCTGTTTCTCTGTATTGGAGTTTATTCCCGTTGACCCATACCACTGATATAATCTGCTCTGATGAATTTAAGCATATACACGGAGTCATGTGTACACCGTGCCCTATAATCTTATAAGGCTCCCATGTTGAACCACCATCATAACTTGGTGCCCAGACTATATCACCTGAATCGGATGCCATTGTATATATTAAATGTAAATTATCATTATTCGGCTCCCTGACTAGATGCCTGTTGGAATTGAATGCAGTAGCTGATGAGGTTGAGGAAAGTAGTTCTCTGTCTTCAGAAATGAAACTCAATTCCATATGCGTCCCAGCGGGCTGATGAGGATATAAAATTAATCTGCTTCTACGGTTAGCAACAACAGTAAAAGGAATTTTCATTTGCCCGATTTGAACCCATGTTACAGGACTCCACGTGTTTCCATTATCCAAAGAATAAGTATAATGAGGCATATTCTGTGAACTGAGGTATGAAATCATCACAAATATCTTCTCGTCATCAATCGAAAAATCAACAAATTTTGCATTATCAGTTTCAGGGTCCACATAACTTGTATTACCCCATACCCATTGAGCTCCGTTATATTCAATTCTTCTGTGAATTATACTGTTATCCTCCTGAGGATATATCACATGAATTAAATTAGGATTCATTGGGTCAGGTGCAATAGACTCGGAATCCACATACGGTCCATAAGCATTCATGATGTGACTGGAAGTATATGTATAAGAACCTCCTGTTGGGAAACCCGTATAATGCACCATTATTTTCGCACCTGAAGAACAATGTACTGTATAAATTATATGGGGTTGTTCATTAACCACTGTAATCTTGGGATTTATACATTTATCAATCAATGTATCTCCATCCCATATGTTTCGCAATCTATAAGGACCTGACCATGTCTGACCATCATCAAGAGAATAAATATAAAAAATAGCTGGTTTAGAACTCTGTCCCTGTGACACATCTGCAGTGTAAACTATATGGATACGAGAAGTATCCCCTGAGTCAACATACATCATAGCTCCTGCATCTGAACCTTCACTGTCATTTAAATTCTGCAAATTCAGAAGAGGAGTCCATGTGTTACCAAAATCGCCAGAGAAGATACACTTTAACTCTTTTTCAGAAGAACTCATTGCTCTTTCATAAAGCATATATAAGTTGCCATGGACGTCAATTGTTATCCTTGGAATGTAAAAGTCAATGTCAGTGTCTACTAACTTAGAATTACTCCATGAAAATCCGTTATCCTCGGAGTATCTTATAAAAATACTGTCTCCTTCTGTCCATGTATAAATTTTATACGCCACAACAACTGTATCTCCTAATGCATCTGCCCAAGCACTGGAAACAAACCCTCCTCCACGAAGCGACTTCGCATGCCTCCAGCCCTCAGGCACTTCAACAAATGCCTTTAAAATACCTATCAAAATTAAACTTAAAATTATTTTTTTCATTTCCTCATCCCTCCTTTCTATGAAATTTTTAAATTTTTTCATGATAAAAGGAAGGTTAAACACTATTTTTTCTTTTTTATTATAAGGCGGAGGGATTGTGGAAATGAAATTGCAGAAAATGAAATCAGGCTTATTTGCCAGAGAGAGAGAGAAAATGTGTGTGAAGTTATATCCCTCATATCAGCATCCCCTTTCCCTGAAATTATTTATATAATAATACTCGAAAAAGTGCAAAGTTGTCAAGGGGGCAAAATTGGTTTACACTTTCTAAAACAATAAAATTTTACAATTTTTAAAATATGGAATTTTTTGGATAATTGTGAAAGCCTTGAAAATAGCGGGTTTTATGATTCGTACATTTTGCATGGATATTTAAAAAGTGTAAAATACATCATGATTGTGCCTTAATGTCAGATAAAGCTATGTTATTGATTAAGAATAAGATATGCGAAATCAGGTTTTTTTAAAGGCGGTTTTTCTGACCTGTTGAAAGTTTGTTTTTTGCTGATAATTTATGAATGTCTTAGAGTATCAATGGTTTTTATGTATTGTGTGATTTCTGGCATGTTTTTTTCAGGATATGAAATGTTGTACTAATGCAACAATATACTGCATGGAAAGCATGAACAGACTGATACTATCCCCGGATTACAATAACAGTTACTCAGGGACAGTAATTGAAAAACTTTTTACTTTTTAGATTTGACTTTTTACTTTTGACTTTTTAAATCAGGGGTCGGGGATTCTGGGATACAGAATTAAATAACACGATAAACGCAAATGATGCGATTAACAAAAAATCTATCACACCGAATTTGCAAAAAATCTTAAATAGGATTGTATCTCACCTTTTTCAGCCTTTATTCTTAATATACAATGAAACCACTGTTTATAATAGTTGATGGAACATCTCTTGCTTACAGGGCATTCTTTGCCTTTATAAAAAATCCTTTAAGAAATACAAAAGGAGAAAACACATCAGCACCTTTTGCCTTTACAAATTCTATATTAAAGTTAAAAAGAGATTATAAGCCTGATTATATCGCAATTGTATTTGATGCTAAAGGAAAGACAAAAAGACACGAGATTTTTGAAAAATACAAAGCAACAAGACCTCCCATGCCAGACGAGTTAACAATAAGCCTCGAAAGAATAAGAAAAATAACAGAAGCATTGAACATTAAGATATATGAGGTCCCGGGCTATGAAGCAGATGACAGCATTGCAACTCTTGTAAAAAAGGCAAAGAAAAGAAAATGGAAAGTTGTAATACTTACTTCTGATAAAGACCTGCTTCAACTCGTTGACGAGGATGTTCAGGTTCTTGATACAAGACCAAAAGAAGATATTATTTATACACGGGAAAAAGTTATTGATAAATTCGGTGTTCCCCCGGAAAAAATCCCTGATTATCTTGCACTTATAGGTGACAGTATTGACAATATTCCGGGTGTCTCGGGAATAGGAGAGAAAACAGCAATGGAAGTTGTAAATAAATTTGAGAGCATTGATGATTTAATTGAAAATTATGATAAGATAGATAACAGGAGAATAAGGAAATTAATTTCAGAAAATATTGATAAAATAAAAATGGCAAAGGACCTCATTAAACTTGACGATAATATTGAGATTGAATTTGATGAAGAGGAACTTAAATTAAAAGAGCCTGACTACACAGAACTTTTGAAAATTTTAAAAGAGATGGAATTTCATTCTATTATGGAGCAGTTTTCCAGAAATTTCCCTGAGTTTAATGTTATGGAACTTGAAGACACCTCTATTTTAAAAGGCGGATTTACATTTTCTATATATAAAAATAATGTGTTTATAAAAAAAGATGATAAATTTTATAAAACCTCTTTTGAAAATATAGAAAATTTTCTGAAAAACCAGGATGAGAAGAGAACACCTGATTTGAAAAGTGCTTTTAAAAAATTTATCAAGCACAGGATAGATGTGAAAGGTAAAATCTATGACCCGGTAATAGCCGAGTATCTTCTTGCACCGGAGAAAGAGAATCCCACCCTTGAGAGAATTGCACTGGAAAGGCTTGGATTTAAATTTAGTCCGGATATAACAAAAAGAAAACTGGAAGAAATTTACCTTGTGGACAGTGTGCTACCGGACTTAATGGAAGAACTTATAGAAAAAGACCTCTACAAACTATACTGTGATATAGAGATACCTCTTGCAGGGGTGCTTGCCGAGATGGAAGAAAAAGGAGTTTATATATGCGAAGATGTTCTGAAAGATATAGAAAAAGAAATAAATTTTAAACTGGATGGGATTACAGACAGGGTATATGAAATCGCAGGAATAAAGTTTAACATAAACTCACCAAAACAGTTATCAGAAGTTCTTTTCAAGAAGTTAAAACTTCCACCAAAAAAGAGAACCAAAACAGGTTATTCCACAGATTACGAGGTCCTGACAGAACTTTCCAGAGAATATGAAATTGCAAGATTAATTCTTAACTACCGAGAACTTTTTAAAATTAAGAGCACCTACATAGATGTCCTTGTTTCTTCAAGAAATCCCTTTACAGGGAGAATAAACGCGAGTTTCAGTCAGACAAAAACATCAACAGGCAGACTTTCCTGCTCCAATCCCAATCTACAGACAATACCCATAAAATCTGAAACAGGAAGAAATTTAAGAAAAGCCTTTTGTGCACCCTCAGGCTACTTCATAATATGTGCTGATTATTCCCAGATAGAACTCAGAATACTCGCCCATTTTTCAGAAGATGAAAATTTAATAAAGGCTTTTGAAAAAGGCGAAGACATACATTCTTATACAGCATCTTTGATAACCGGAAAAGATATAAAGGATATAACTTCTGATGACAGAAGAAAGGCAAAAACTGTGAATTTTGGAATATGCTACGGGATAAGCCCTTTTGGACTTTCAAAAGAGCTCGGTATAACTCCTGAAGAGGCATCCGGTTTTATAGCCATGTTCTTTGCAAGTTTTCCAAAGGTTAAAGAATGGATAGAAAAAGAACTTGTATTTGCGAGAAAAAATGGATTTGTAAAAACTCTTTTCGGAAGAATAAGGAACATACCCGATATAAATCATCCCATAAAGCAGGTGAGAGAACAGGCTGAAAGAATTGCTGTAAACACACCCATTCAGGGAACAGCTGCAGATATAATTAAAAAAGCAATGATTGACATACACAGAGAATTTAAAACACAAAAACTTGATGCCCATATTATACTTCAGATTCACGACGAGCTTTTATTTGAAGTAAATGAAAAGGATATAAAGATTGCAGAAAGAATTATAAAAGAAAAAATGGAAAACGCTTTTCCGCTTAAAGTGCCTTTAAAAGTACATGTAGGAACCGGTAAAAACTGGTATGATGTAAAATAGGGCTATTCTTTGACTATTCTTGTTCCATTCTTACCATCAAGCGCTTCCTTTACCTTATCCAGACTCGTAATTATTACCTCTTTACCGCCATTTCTCAGAAACTCAATAGCTGCCTCTATCTTGGGTCCCATACTACCCTTAGGAAAATGTCCTGAATTCATATATCTTATTGCATCTTCCAGATTTATTCTTTCAAGAGGGACCTCATCCTCTTTTCCGTAGTTTAAATAAACTCTTTCCACTGATGTCACAATTAAAAGATAATCTGCATTTATAATTGATGCAATCTTTGCAGAACACAAATCTTTATCTATCACACCGTAAACAGCTTTCAGTTTATTCTTTTTTCGCACCAGAGGAATCCCTCCCCCACCCCCTGCTATTACAACATTGCCTCTTTCAACAAGATTTTTTATGAGTTCTTTTTCTATTATATCTATCGGTCTCGGAGAAGGAACTGTAATCCTGTATCCTCTATCAGCATCCTTCTTTATCGGGTAATCAAACAGCCCTTTCATCTCTTCAGCTTCACTGTAAGTGAAAAAAGGTCCTATAGGTTTTGTAGGATTTTTAAATTCAGAATCCTTTTCATTAACAAGAACCTGTGTGATCACAACAGTTATATCTCTATCAATTTTCTTTTCATAGAAAACTTCGTGTAAGAGATGAGAAATCATATATCCCATCCATCCCTGGGTCTCAGCTCCGAGAACATCCAGAGGGTACATGGGAATTTCTTTTCTTGCGTAGTAATTTCTTAAAAAAGCAACGCCAACCTGGGGACCATTGCCATGAGTTATAACCACTCCATCAGCTTCCTCTATAACAGGCAGAATCTGGTAGAGAGAGTTCCTGGTTGTTTTAAACTGGGTGACCACATGAAAGGATGCTCCCTTTGGCAAAATTGCATTTCCACCAAGTGCTATAACCACCTTCATTTTCCTATACCTCTTTTTGATCTTTTTATAAATTCAATCAAATATTTTATATCCTCATTCTGAGGGAGTTCTTTTTCCAGAACTTCAACCGCCTGAGAAGTGTTTAAATTCTGTCTGAAAAGTATTTTATAAGCTTTTTTCAAGATGTTTATTCTCTCATCTGAGAAACCATTTCTTCTTAAGCCTACAACGTTTAAGCCTTTTACCTCTGTATTCTCAACTCCATCTATTATCGTATAAGGAATCGCATCCAGTCCGAGCCTTGACCTGCCTCTTATCATCACATATTTCCCCACCCGGCAGAATTGATGAATCACTACAGCCCCGGAAATGAATGCAAAATCATGAACTTCTACATATCCTGCTAATTGAGACATATTTGCAATTATTACATTATCTCCAACTTTTACATTGTGTCCCAGATGAGAATAGGCCATTAAAAAACAGTTACTTCCGAGAACTGTTTTTTCTCCTTCTCCGGATGCCCTGTGAATTGTAACAAACTCTCTTATAATGTTGTTGTTACCTATAACGACCTCTGTATTCTCGCCTCTGTATTTAACATCCTGTGGAGGAAATCCTATAACTGCAGAATGCAGGATTTGATTGTTTTTACCTATCTTAACGTTCCCTTCAATCACAACGTTGCTTCCTATCTTTGTTCCCTTTCCAATTTTTACTCCTGCTCCTATGATCGAAAAAGGACCTATCTCAACATCCTCATCAATTACAGCCTCCTTATGCACAATTGCAGATGTATGAATCTTCATTTTTTCACCTCCACCATTGTTGCGGTAAGTTCTGCTTCTGCCACAACCTCGTCACCCACATAAGCTCTGCCACACATCTTGCAAACTTTACCTCCCCACCTGAGTATCTCAACTTCCATTATAAGGGTATCACCGGGAAGAACAGGTCTCCTGAATTTAACATTGTTTATACCTGCAAAATAGAATAAGATGTTTTCTCTCCTGTGCTCTAATTTCTTCGCTATCAAAATACCTCCTGTCTGAGCAAGAGCTTCAATCATCAAAACACCGGGCATAACAGGATTTTCAGGAAAATGTCCCTGAAAAAATTCCTCGTTAAAGGTAAGGTTTTTAATTCCCACTATTCTTTTATCGTCAAAATTTAAAATTTTATCAACAAGCAGGAAAGGATACTTATGGGGGAGGAGGTGATAAATCTCCTTTATATCTATTTCCTCTCTGACAAGATATCTTCTCAACTTTTTAATTGCTTCCAAGTGATGTCTGTGCCCTGTCCCTATGGCGATTATATGAAAGCAAAAAGGATAGTTTAATAAAGAAAAATCTCCGAGCAAATCAAGTATCTTATGCCTCAAAAATTCATCAGGATAGGTCATTATCTCTTTATTAACCCATTTGCCATCTTTGAAAACAAGGACGTTTTCCTCGCCACCTCCTTTCCCGAGTCCCTTCTTTCTCACTTCCTCAATTTCCTCAAAAAATATGAATGTTTTTGCCCTTGATATCTCCTTCTCATAAATATCCGGTGTTATGTCCAGAG
This sequence comes from Candidatus Hydrothermus pacificus, assembly GCA_002011615.1. Lineage (GTDB taxonomy): Bacteria > Hydrothermota > Hydrothermia > Hydrothermales > Hydrothermaceae > Hydrothermus > Hydrothermus pacificus. The sequence goes on from MTOH01000001.1 coordinate 73,501, forward strand.
TTAAAGTTCCTTCAAGACCTTTCTCTTTTTTGAAAATATAAGTGACTTTTAAAGAATCTGCAGGCGTAAATATTATCTCCTTATTATCTTCAAAAGAAAAAGAAACAGCATTTTTAAGTTTAAAGGGGCTTATATCCCCTGTCTCCTCAACACCTGTCTTTTTAATTTCTTTAACAAAATAGCTGGAAGATGTGTCAAAATTCGGGATTTCTTTGCCTTCAATAACTATATCACACTGTATATTTCCAAGTCCTGTAAGGGTCGATAAAAGATGTTCAAAGGTCAGAACCACTTTTTCATCCCTTTTTAAAGCAATGCATCTGTAATCTGCTGTGAAATTTTCAGGAACAAAGGGGACATCAATCTCACTTTCACCTGTTTTAATAAAGACTCTTTTTCCGGGTTCTTTTCTGGGCCTTAAAATAAGGGTTGCTTCTTCACCTGTATGTAAGCCTTTTCCTTTAAATAGAATTTCTTTCTTTAATGTACGAATTTTCATCTTTCCTCCTGAAGGTTTTATAAAATATTTTTGCAGTATTGAAATGGATATCAACAAGGTCATCCAGTTCTCTTGAATACCCTCCTCCAAGAGTTATTGACACGGGCACAGAATTCTTTTTACAAAACTCGGCAACTTTACTATCTCTTTCTAAAAGTCCTTCTTTTGAGAGCATAAGGTTACCGAGTTTATCATCCTTATAAGGGTCTGCGCCTGCCTGATAAACACACAAATCAAAAGGCATATTATTTTCAATAACAGAAAGTGCATAATCAAGTTTTTCAAGATAGAGTTCATCATCAGCAAAATCAGGAAGTCCTATATCCAGGTCACTCTTTTCTTTCACAGGATAAAGGTTCTGTTGATGTATAGAAAAAGTAAAAACATCACTATCATCTCTAAAAATTCTTGCTGTTCCGTTTCCCTGATGCAAATCACAATCAATTACAACTGCTCTTCTAATTCTGTTTTCTTTCTTTAACCTTAAAATCGCATACGCAATATCATTTATATAGCAAAAACCCTCTGCCTTATCTTTAAATGCATGGTGAAATCCTCCACCTATATGATAAACTACTTTTTCTTCAAGAGCAACACTGGAGGAAATAAATGTGCCTTCTGCTGCAAGCATATACATGTCAACTATTTCACGAGTGAGGGGAAGTTCTGAAAACATTGTTCTTGAAGTCCACCTCAAATTTTTCAGGTCATTCATATATTCTTTATCGAGCAGAACCAAAAGGTCCTGTTCCCGGGGCATCGAAGGTTCTATAAAATCTTTTTCTTCTGCAATATCCTCATTCAACAATCTATCTTTGATTAAGACATATTTCTCTGTGGGGAAAACATGAATCCCAAAATCCACTATATATTTTTCTGAATAAACGAATTTCAACGGTAAAGTTTCTCCCTTATTATATATTGCTCAACCGCATCCCTTACAAAAAATTTAATCTCTTTACCCTCTTTCACCCTTTTTCTTATTTCACTGGAGGATATTTCCATGCATCTGTTGTGCAAAAATATCACATCCTTTGCAAAAGGGTATCCATTAAAGTCTTCTTCCTTTCTTTTCAAAACCGCAACTTCCATCTCTTTTAATATTTGTTCAGGTTTATACCATTCGTTAAATCTTGTAAACTGGTCAGAACCCACTATAAAATAAAATTCTTTATCCACAAATCTTTTTTTAATCTCTCTTATCACTAATAATGAGTAGCTTTTATCCAGATTTAATTCTCTCTCTATGGGTGAAACCTTAAATTTCTTGAAATCCTGGACTGAGAGTCGGGTCATCTCATATCTCCTGTCAAAGGGAGTATTTTCCTCTCTGTGAGGGGGATGAAAGCTCACAAGAAACCATATCTCATCAAGATTTAATTCAATAAGAGCGTCAAGTGCGGTGATTAAATGTCCTATATGAGGAGGGTCAAAAAGTCCTCCAAATATACCTGTTTTTTTCATTTCCTATCTTCTATAATCTCCTTTGCCTTATCATAGAGGGACAGGTCAGAATATTCCTCCTTTAATATCTGGAAATAAACCTGCGCAGATGAGAGTTTACCCATTTTTAAATAAAGGACCATATTGTTAAATATCTTTTTTGCAAGTTTTTCTCTACATTTTTTAACTATATCCTCAGCCTCTCTTTTAAATCTGGAATCCGGATATTTCTCAATGAAATCCCTCATATACTTTAATGCATTGAAAGTTTCTTCCTGGTCAAGCTCAGGAGAAGGAGTTTGCAAAAACTTTATTTTACCCATCATAAATTCAGATTCTTCTGAATGTTCACTTTTAGGAAAATGGTCGGCAAGAAATTGAAATTCCATCAATGCCTGCTCATAATCCTTAATTTGATAGTAGCACTGTGCCAGATAAAACTGGGCATCATCGGTTATATCCAGGATATCTTGTGAATAAATCACCTTTTTAAAGCCTTCTATAGCTTTGTTGTATTCTTTCTTGCTGTAAAACTCCATGCTCTTTTCAAAAATATCTCTCGGGTCATCTATGTTTTTAAATACACTCTTTTTAGAACATAGAAGGAGTAACACACAAAAATAAGGGAACAAAGAATATTTTTTCATTCTTCTAACATTGATAACTTATCTTTTATTTTATAAATCAAAACTTCTATTCTCTGCAAACCTTCTCTTATTCTCCCTGTTAAATCCCTGACATTTTCTGGAAACTTTTCCTCATCAGGTTTCAGATAAGCAAATCTTTCTCTTGTATCATTCAAGGTTTCCTCAAAATTTTTAAGTAGCACATCCAAGTCTCCTTTTATTATTGTAACATTCTCCTTCATTTTCATATGTTTGCGTCTCAACTCATCTAATTTATCCCGCACGAGTTTCTCGGCATCCTTTTCAAGAGATAGAATTTTTTTCTGCAAATCCTCAATGACAAAATATTTACCTGTTATCCAGTCATTCATCTCCATCATATTAAAGAATATAGTTTCCTCTCTTTTCATTTTTCTTCTCTTTCTCACATTTTCCTCTATTTTCAGTAGTATTTCCCGTGAAATAGGAAAAGGCTTGGCAAGATAATCATCTGCTCCTCTTTTAAGAATTTCAACAACAAGGTCCTCAGAGCCATAGGCGGTCATAATAATAACAGGTATATCCTTGTGTTTTTCCTTGACCCTGCTCAGTATTTCCATTCCATCAGTATCAGGTAATATATAATCAAGCAAAATCAGGTCAGGATTCATTTCATCTATCTTTCTAATTCCTTCATGCCCCTTTTGAGCATATTCGACAACATAGTCGTCACCTTCCAGAATTTTTCTTAAAAGAAAAACTGTATCAAGGTCATCTTCAATTATAAGAATTTTACCCCGTTTTTCCTCCTTTGGTTTTTGCTCTCCGATAAATTCTCTTATCTTTTCAAGAATCAAGTCAAAGAGTGTAGGCTTCTGGAAATAAGCGTCCACTCTCACATTATAAAAACGTCCCTCCAGATTAATTCCTTTTTTTATGTCTTCATCTTTGAAGTATAGAATGGTATACAGTATAAAAGGGATATGAGACACCTTCGGGCTTACCTTACACTCCTTTATTATCTCGAGACCATTTTTACCAGGAAGTAAAATCTCAGTTATTACACAATCGGGAAGCACACTAAATATATTCTGTATTCCCTCTTCACCATTAAAAGCATGGTAAACCTTAAAACCCTTTTCTTCAAGAAAAACTCCTAATTTTTCGTGCACTTCCTCTGATTCATCAAGTATTATAATTTTTCTCCCATTCATAATAAAAACCTCTTTTTGAACATCTATATTATAAAGCCAACCAGATTTTTCTCAAAAACTGGGGCGCGAGGATTCGAACCTCGATTCTGGGATCCAAAATCCCATGTCCTGCCGATTAGACGACGCCCCAGTCAAGGCTCTTTGTCCAGAAAACTTTTCCAAAACCAAAACTAATTTCTTCTTCCAATCTTTCATTAAAATATGCCCACAGTCCAGAACCACTCCCTGTCAGCATAACCTTTTTAGCTCCTTTTTCAAGCAAACTCTCTTTAATCTTATTGAAAAAGGGATAATATTTAAAAACTACCCTTTCAAAATCATTTTCTATTATATCCATGAAATCATCATGCTGACCGGCGTTCAAAAAATCTATTGCTTTTTTAAAAGTATTCTCTTTCTCCTCATCTTTTCTATCATCCATCTGAATTCTGGCAATCTCTGAATATGCCCACGAGGTAGAAATTTCAAAACCAGGATAAAATATAAGGAAATTCCCTTTAAAATTGGTATTCAATTTATCAAGAATCTCGCCTCTTCCCCTTCCACTGGCAGTTTTTCCCATGATAAAAAACGGCACATCACTACCTATATAACCTGCAATTTTTAAGAGTTCTTCTTTTTTTAAATCAAGAGAATAGATTTCATTAAGCGCCTTTAAAACCGCTGCAGCATCAGAACTACCTCCTCCCATACCCGCCCCAAGGGGTATTTTTTTTCTTATGTATATATCCGCTCCCAGAAAGGTTTTCTTGTATCTTGATAGTTCCTCAAGGACTTTTATAACTATGTTTTTATCGCCCTCGGGTCCACCATCACATTTTATTTTAACAAGCTGGGATTCGTTCACCTCTATCTCATCAAAAATATCAACAGGATGAAAAATGGTTCTAATCTCGTGATAACCATCCTCTCTTTTTTTCATAATCCAGAGTCCCAGATTTATCTTTCCAAAAGCTTTTGTTTTCATAATATAGTTTTATATATTATGTGATAAGTTAAAAAAAATCAAGTCATTTGACTTTAATACTCCTTTTCTTTTATTATTTTTCCATTCAAAATTTAAGGAGGCTAAAATGAAACTCTTGGAATACGAAGGGAGAGAATTGTTTGAAAAATATGGAATACCGGTCAAAAAAGGTAGAGTCGCAGAAACTCCTGAAGAGGCAGGAAAAATATTTGAAGAAATAAACAAACCGGTGGTGATTAAGGCACAGGTTCCTGTGGGAGGAAGAGGCAAGGCAGGTGGAATAAAACTGGCAAATACCAGAGAGGAAACCATACAAAAAGCCAGAGACATCCTGAATTTAAAAATAAAAGGTATACCTGTTAAAAAAGTTCTTGTAGCCGAGGCAGCAGATATAGATAGAGAACTCTATATCAGTTTAACTCTGGACAGGTCCAGAAATAAAGTCTTAATTATGGCTATTAAGGAAGGCGGAGTCGAAGTTGAGGAAATAGCAAAACAAAGACCAGAAAGTATATACACTGATTATTATGACCCCTTAAGGGGTATTGCCCCTTATCAGATAAGAAATCTTGCAACATGGATGTTTGAGGAAAAAGAATTTCAGAAAAAACTCTTTAATCTCATCCATAACATGGAAAAGCTCTTCAAGGAATGTCAGGCTTCCCTTGTGGAAATTAACCCTCTTGCAATCTCGGGGAATGAGCTTATAGCGGTTGACTCAAAAGTAATTCTTGATGATAATGCCTATTATAAATACAAAGACATAATAGGGGAAAAAGACCTTTCTTATGAAGATAAAAAAGAGCTTGCAGCAAAAGAGGCAGGATTATCTTATGTCAAGCTGGATGGATTTATAGGATGTTGTGTAAATGGTGCTGGACTTGCAATGGCAACAATGGATATAATTAAAAAATATGGGGGCGAACCTGCAAACTTCCTTGATATAGGAGGAAGTTCATCTCCTGAAAAGGTTAAAAAGGCAATGGAAATCCTCCTGTCCGACAAAAATGTAAAAGTTGTATTTTTTAACATCTTTGGCGGAATAACAAGATGTGACGATGTGGCAAAGGGTATGGTTGAAGCTTTTAAAGAAATAAAATGTAATTTACCGGTTGTGGTAAGACTTACAGGAACAAACGAAAATGAAGCTAAAGAAATTCTAAAGGAATTGCCAAATCTTATACCTGTTTCTTCAATGGCAGAAGGAGCACAAAAAGCAGTAGAACTCGTAAAATGAAAGCAGGTGTTGTAGGGGCAACTGGTGTTGTAGGAAAAACACTGATTAAACTGTTAGAAAAAGATAAAAGAATAAAAGAAATAATTCCCTTTTCAGGTGGAAGAAGTGAGAAATATCTGGATTTCCGCAAGAAGAAAATAGAGGTTCGGAAAATAAAAGACATTCCTGAAATGGATTTTGTGTTCTTCTGTGTTGAAGCGGACATAGCTGAAAATATATTCCCGATTTTTCATAAGAAATCAAAACTTATCATTGATAACTCAAGTGCATTCAGGCTCAGGAAGGGAATCCCCCTCATCGTCCCTGAGGTCAATCCAGAAGACATAAGCAGACATAAGGGTCTTATTGCCAATCCTAACTGTTCAACAATACAGCTTGTGATTCCCCTTAAAGCCCTTGAAAAATTCAAACCCCATTATATCTTTGTTGCGACATATCAATCTGTCTCAGGAGCAGGAAAAGATGGAATAGAGGCTTTAAAACGCGAAAGAAATGGAAGAAAATACAAAAATAGTCCCTTTGATACCAGGATACATGACAATTTGATCCCAAAAATTGGTGAAATAAAACAGGGGCATTCAAAAGAAGAGTGGAAAATGATTCTGGAAACCAGAAAAATATTAAAGAAAAAATTCCAGGTATACCCCACCTGTGTCAGAGTCCCGGTTGAAAATTGTCATTCCCAGTCAGTTTTTATAAAATTTAAAGAGAATGTGAAGGAAAATACAATTTTGAAAGCCTTTGAAAACTTTCCTTCAATCAAAATTCAGAAGAACATAATAACCCCTCTTCAGGTAAAAGGAAAAGACGAGGTCTACATATCCCGAATAAGAGTCTATGAAAGGACAAAAACACTGAGTTTCTTTTCAGTATTTGACAACCTGAGGAAGGGAGCTGCAACCAATGCCTATCAAATAGGGAAAATTATATGGGAAGGAAATTAGAATCTTCTGATGCATCCATTGAATTTTATTTTAGAGAAATATCAAAACACCCGCCCATTTCCACTGAAATGGAGAAAAAACTGATAGATAAAGCCAAAAAGGGTGATAAACTCGCCCTTGAAAAACTTATACTGTCAAATCTGAGGTTTGTCGTAGAAATAGCTTCTAAGTACAAAGATATGGGAGTCCCTTTTGAGGACCTTATAAATGAAGGTAACATAGGCTTAATAAAAGCTGTAAAACATTTTGACCCCAAAAAAGGCGTAAAATTTCTCTCTTATGCAATATGGTGGATAAGACAGTCAATAATGAAACATCTCGATGAACACAGCCAGTTGATAAGGATACCCGCTGAACAAAAAGCAAAAATAAGAAAAATCAGAAAAGCGGAAAAAGAATTCCTGCAAAAGTATGGAGAAATCCCCTCTCCAAAGGAACTTGCAAAAATAACAGGAATTTCTGAAAAAGAAATAGAAGCATCCTATGAAATATTCCAGAAAGAGCTTTCCCTTGATAGACCTTTAAGAGAATCAGGAAAGACTTCATGGGAGGAGACACTTCTACAAAAGGCACTCCCCTCACCTGAAGAGTATTCCAGAAAAGAACATGTCAAAGAAAAAATAAAGAATGCCCTTGAAGAACTTGATGAAAAAGAAAAGAAAATAATAACTCTTTACTATGGACTTGAAGATGATATTCCAAAAACGCTTGAACAGATAGGTAAAGTAATCGGTGTAAGCAGGGAAAGAGTAAGACAAATAAAAGAACGAGCACTCATAAAACTCAGGAAAAAGCTGGACAAAAATCTTTTAGGAAACCTTTAGAAAATGTTATTACAAACTATTTTATTTTTTTCAACTTTTCAAGTTTTTTTGTAGTCTCTTCAAGATATCTCTTAACATCCTTATAATCAGGGTCAATTTTAAAAACCTTTTCCCACTCTTCTATAGCCTTTTCCAACATATCCTTCTTGTAATATTCAATACCCTTTTTATAGTGAAGTTCAAGCATCTTTAGTTCCCTCTCGGTCAACTTTTTCTTCTCAGGTTCTTTCTTAACAACTTTTTTACTTTTAACCCTGGGCTTCTCTTTTATGTAAACAGGGACTTCCTTCACAACTTCAACTTCTTTCACAACTTCTTTGATTTCCACCCTTTTCCTGTAGTCCACAGTAATACCCAGGAAGATTCTATCCTCTCCATAGGAAACATAAAAGTCAAAAATTGAAAAGGAATACCTGCATCCTGCTGAGAACTCAATTTTATCATTTTTAAATACAGCTCCGCCAAGAAATCTAAGTGAATCAAGAAAAGGTGCGGGGGCAAAAAAACCAAAATGTATACCCTTATTCTTAAAAACCTGTTCCCATGAAATCTCAAAAATTCCCCTTACACTTTCAGTGCCCGCTGAAATACCACTCTGAAAATTGTAAAAGTACTCTTCAAGTTCAAAGGAATAAGAAAACATGGAACCCAGACCCATTGACAAATATTTAACAGGTTCAAAAACCGCACCATAACCCATTCTAAAGATTTTTTCCTGGCCATAACCTATTTTTGCTCCCAGATAAAGGGGAAGAAATTTTTTATCCATTTGAAAATCCACAAAGTTTCTACCATCAAAAATAATCCCGAAATTCCTGTATTTCAAAACACCTGCAGAAAGACTGCATGGAGGACTGAAAAGGATTCCAAAATTCTCAACATCTTTAATCATGAGAGGGGTAAGTTGTAAATCCAGGACCTCATCGGGGAAGGATATATAAGTTCCACCTTTTGTCTGCGGGAATAAAAAAAGAACAGTTATTAATAGTTTCATTTTCTTCTTATAATGATAAAACTAACATCATCTTTCTGTTCTTCCAATCCAACAAACATGTCTATTTCCTTCACTATTTTATTTTTTAACTCCTCAACATTTATATCAGAAGAATAAACTATTTTCTTCAGTCTTTTCTCTCCAAAAATTTCTCCCTTATCATTACGAGCTTCAATAAGACCGTCTGTATAAAATATTAAAGTATCTCCTTTCTCCAGAACAATCTTCTTTTCTTTTAATGAATGGGCAAAATCTCCAACATCAAGAAAAGAAAACCCTACAGGGAGGCTTTTCAGTTCAACTCTTTCAAATTTTGATTCATTTTTCCTGTAAATCAGAGGTGGAAAATGTCCTGCGTTTGAAATATTTATGTTTCCTCCTTTTTCAAGAAGTCCTACAGCAAGAGTGACAAACATGTCTTCTGGAATCAGGTCTTTCATGTAATTGTAAATAGAAACTAAAAGATTTTTTGGAGAAGATACTGTTCTCGCGAGAGAAAGTACATTCATCTTTATCATTCCCATTAAGAGAGAACTGCCAGCCCCTTTTCCTGATACATCACCAAGTATAACAAATGTTCTTTCAAAGGGAAGTTTAATAATGTCTATATAATCTCCGGATACAAAAAAAGCAGGTTTGTAAAAAATACTCAATTCATAGTCCTGAATTTTCGGGATTTCTGAAGGAACAAGAGCTTTTTGAATCTCTCTGGAAATCTCCATATCTCTTCGCATTCTTTCTTTTTCCTGTGTCTCTTTCTGAGCAATTTTTAATTTTTTCCCCATTATCTCTATCTCTTTTGCTATCTTACCTATTTCATCTCTTCTTTTAATACCAATCGAGACATCAAATTCACCCCTTCCTATATTTCCTATAGACTTTATAATTTTCCTGACAGGTTTTGTAATGTGGGTTCCAACAAGGAATATACCCATCACACCTGCCAATAGTATAAGAAAGAATAAAATCAACATCCTCCTTTGCATCTTATCTACCAGAATATTCAATGTTCTTGAGGAAACACCAACAATTGCCTTACCTATCACCTTGTCTTTGTAGACCACTTCGGAAACTCTATTAAATACAAATTCCCTATCCTTATAAAAAAAATTTGTATCAGACAGGAAGACCCCTATCTCCTCTATATTTTTTCCCACAAATTCTTCCCTCCACGCTCCTTTTACAACACCATTTATGTCCACCACAAAGGTATATAAAATATCCTTTCTGTGGGTGCCCTTTTCTTTGACCTCATAACATAATTTTACAAGGTCAGGAACTCTTTCTTCCAGTAGAAAATCCTTACACGTAACTGCAAGAGAACTGACTGACATCTCTGCTTCTTTTTCAAGCCCTTTTTCCAGATATCTTATTTCTTCCTTTCGAAATATAAAAAATATTATTACAAATATCAATGTAAACAGGAAGGCAAAATATAAGGATATTCTTAATCTAAGACTCACTATCTCTCAGTCGCTTTAAGAAAAATTAAAAATCCTTTGATTTCATTTTCCAGGAGTTCAAGAACCTTCTTTGCCTCTAAATAGTGAGGATTTAAATCCAGTGATTTCTTCAGGTAATAATGTGCTTTTTCAAAAAGCTCCTTTATATATAGCAGATAAGATTTAGACACCGCAAAATACAGATCCGGATAATCTTTCTTTTCTTCCAGCAGCTCTTCAAGCCTCAAGATGTATTCCCTCAAGGTAAGTTTATCTTTTATACCCGCTTTTGAAAGAAGTGAAAAATCTTTTATTATTTCCTGAGGATAGTTATGATAGAAAATCTTTTCCATGTCTTCCAGACTGCCAAGACATCCCTTCAAATCCTCTTTTTTAAAAAACTTCATTGCCCGTTCGTATTCATCACAATTTAAGCGGGGGTCCATTATAGGGAGTGCTTTGAGTTTTGCCAGAATCTTTTCTTTCTCCATACCCACTCCTCTCAGCATCATCTTTATAAATGCCTTTATCTCTTCATAATGAGCTTCTGCATAGGAAGGAACCCTTTTAATGGCCTCCTGGATAAATTTTAAGGCTTCTTTTTCTTTGTCAAGCTTTATTAAAATTTTACCCATTAAAAGATAATAGTCAGGATAATGAGGAGAAATTTCCAGAGCTCTTACAATGTGCTTAAAAGCCTTATTATATTCACCTTTGAACATATGGTAAAGGGCATAAATTTTATAAGCAGGAGAGTACCTGTCATCTTTTTCAAGGGCTCTTTTAAGATGTTCCTCTGCTCGCTCCATAAAACCCATTTTTAAAAGCTTTTCTCCTATCTTCACATGAACCTCAACAGGTGCATCTTTTAAAAAATTCTCTGATATTTCACCCCACTTTTTTAAACTTTCTATGGTATTTAGATGGAAATCTCTAATTAATTCCATAAGCTCATTTTCTTTAATATCTTTCGAAACTTTCTGTCTCTTGTAATTTACTACAGCTCCGTCTTTTATAACTTTTGAAACAAGGGTTTCCCTCTCGGGTCTATATTCTGTTTCAATATAATATTCAATATTTCCTATTTTGAATGAACCTGTTAACCCAAAGCTTTTCATTTTTTGCTCTTGATAAACTTCCTTAAAGTTTTATAAGCAAAGGCAAGTCTTTTTTCTCTTGTCTCAAGTTCCATCTCCGAGAGAATCGTTCTAAAATCTTCCTCATCAATCTCGGTCTTTGCTTTCTGTTCAAAACTCCTTCTAAGCTCTTTTTCCTCGGCAAAAGGATTTTCCACAACCAGATTTTTAATCAAGGCCCTTGACCTTTCATCAACATAAACCGTTTTCCTCTCGTCATCAGGTAAAACCTCCTTACCCGAAGAAGGTATATCATCCGAATAAACAATTAATCTTGAAAGGTCCATAAGGTCAAATATATTTTTAACACCCTTATTCATTCCACCAACATAGACATTAACTTTCTTATCTTTTAATTTAGCCACATTACTCACCAGGGTCCCCCATCCGGAACTGGAAACATAGTCCACATTATTAAAATCAAGATAAATCTTCTCTAAATCCATTTTTCTTATTTTTTCAAACATTTTCTTAAATATTCCAACTGTTGTGGTGTCAATATATCCATTCAAATTCACCACCATAACATTCTCATCTTTTTTTATCTTATAGAAAAACTTTTCCATAATTTAGAATTATACCAAATAAAAGCCTTATTTTTCAAATCAATTACTATTAATTTACTTCTGAATTTCTCTTTTTTAATAAAAAAAACCTTTTTTTTAGATTATCAGGACTTCTTCCCATCATGCCTAAAATTTATGTATTAACCTCACAAACTCTTTTTCTGAGATTGGAATATTCTTCAATATAAATATTTTTTTCAAAGCTCAAAAGTCCAGTAATTTCATAATTTTTATCATAAAGCAAACTCTATCCGTCTTAAAATATCGTATATATTCTGAGAAAATTGATACTGCTTTTCAATGGAACCAAAAATCTTACCCTTACTTGAGTATCTGCCTATCCAGCTGAAAATATCCTTACTGAGCGGCGAAGGTTTCTTACCCCAGAAAGGGGTGCCGGGTAAAGGCATAAAATAATGCATATGGACAATTGCCCCCTTTTCAATTAATCTTTCTGAAAAACCAATAGTTTTTTTTATATCTTCTTCGTTTTCATCAGGAAAACCTATTATAAAATCAACCACTGGAATAATACCATATTTTTTAACTATATTTACAGCTTTCATCACATCTTCTACTGTATGTCCTCTATTGATAAACTCCAGAATCCTGTTACTACCACTCTGACAGCCTATAACAATATTTTCATTATCACAGAATTTACTGACAATCTCAACAATATCTTCATCAACATACTCAGGTCTCACTTCTGAAGGGAAAGAGCCAAAAAATATTCTCCCCTGTTTCCCTATTATGCCTCTTATACCTGAGAGAAGTTCATAAATGGCTGATTTATTCACCTTTTTTCTATCACAGGAACCATAAGAAAAAGCATTCGGTGTTATAAATCTTATATCTTTCATACCGCTTTTAAACATCTCCTCAACCCATTTCAGGATAACATCAACCCTTCTGTGTCTTACCTCCTTATCCATGAGATAAGGAGTCTGACAGTATTTACATCCAAAAAAACATCCTCTTGTTATCTCCAGAGGGCCATACTTTTTAAACCTTTTTGAAAAAGGTGGAAAATCGTTTATGTTAATACGGCCCGGGTGTTTATTCACCACAGGTTTTTGTGCCTCCCAGTATATAATACCGGGGGTTCCTATAAAATTTCTGTTATCCACAAAGTTTCTTAAAAATTCAGCTAAAGAAACTTCTGCTTCCTTATAAAAAACAAAATCAAAAAAACCCTTTAAAGACAGGGGAAGTCCTGAGGGATGAGGTCCACCTGCCAGCTTTATTAAGTTTTCTGCTTTAATACTTTTCAAATAACCAGTCCATTCAACAAATTGAGATGTCATCAGAGAGACCATAAGAAACATCTGTTTATAAAAACTCTTTTTTTCTCTAATCAAAGCAAAAAGTTTTTGTAAATTTGAAGAAAAATAAAAATCAAATAATTGTATCAGTTCATATTTATCAAGACTACCAAGAATCGCTCTGAAAGAGTTTTTGTTGTTTTTATGATAAAAAATAAAAATTGAATACTCTTTCAAATATAAAGAATCAACCTACCTCTTTTTACCCTTCGGGTCCTGGTTTTATAATATACAGAGAATTTTAAGAAATATCCGTCAAATCGTAAGCTTATACTTCCATCTCTGTTATGTTTTATAAAAGGATAGTTCTTTTTCTCAGCGTGTCCTATACCCACTATAAATTCAAGAGGAACATCCTCTTTTAAAAAACTTTCCCTGTCAGCATCAGATATTCCAAAATTTATCTCCCCGGCTATTTCAGGATGAGTGTGATAATAGCCCAGAACACCTTTTTTTCTTTTGAAAGCAAGTTCTCTTCCTCTTTTTACAATTCTTTCACGGTTTCCTTCAAAAGTAGTTCTCCCCTTTTCCCCTCCTTTATAGGGAACAACTTCAAGTATCCTGAAATTCCTGTTTTCCAGTCTTCCAAGCAGGAATCCAAAACTTTCCTTCTTATACTTTTTTGTAAACCCTCTAATTGCATCTTTTGCCATCTTCAATGCTGCTTTAATAGAGAAATATATTATTTTTCTTTTCATGAGTTAAAATGAGAAAGTAAATTATATTCTACTTGACATTTCATCTCCAAATACGTATAATTAAAAGACTTTAAAAAATTTTACTCATAAAGAAAAAAATTGGGGAATTTATTTGAAAAATATGTTTGAAATGAAAAGGTAAGATGTAAGGTGCTAAGGGCGTCTGGTGGATGCCTTGGTATCGGGCGGCGATGAAGGGCGTGGCAAGCTGCGATAAGCCCGGGGGAGGCGCAAGCAGCCTTTGATCCCGGGATTCCCGAATGGGGAAACCCGTCTCGAGTAAACTCGGGACATCCCGACTTTGTCGGGAGGCAAACCCGGGGAAGTGAAACATCTCAGTACCCGGAGGAAGAGAAATCAACCGAGATTCCCTCAGTAGCGGCGAGCGAACGGGGAACAGCCTAAACCTCTGTTGTGTTAAAGCCCGTGAGCGTTGCAACAGGGGGGTCGTGGGACATGGTCAGGCCTGATCACGGACAGGCCGGAGAGTTACAAATTCCTTTCTTAGCCGAATCCTCCTGGAAAGGGGAACCGTAGAAGGTGACAGTCCTGTAGGCGAAAAGAAAGGAACTCTCTGGACCATGTTCCCGAGTACCATGGGACACGTGGAATCCTGTGGGAATCCGGGGGGACCACCCTCCAAGGCTAAACACGTCCCGATGACCGATAGTGCACTAAGTACCGTGAGGGAAAGGTGAAAAGGACGCAGGTGATGCGAGTGAAACAGAACCTGAAACCAGATGCCTACAATCAGTCGGAGCTCTGGGAAAGGGATTTCTTCCCTTCGGGGAAGATTCCTTTTCTCGGGGTGACGGCGTGCCTTTTGCATAATGAGCCCGGGAGTTGCTGTCAGCGGCAAGGTTAATCCCGATGTGACGAGCATCGGGAGGAGCCGTAGCGAAAGCGAGTCCGAACAGGGCGACAAGTCGCTGGTAGCAGACCCGAAGCCGGGTGACCTACCTATGGGCAGGGTGAACTCCGACGAAAGTCGGAGGGAGGCCCGAACCGGTGGACGTTGAAAAGTCCTCGGATGACCTGTGGGTAGGAGTGAAAAGCTAACCGAACCCGGTGATAGCTGGTTCTCCCCGAAATATATCTAGGTATAGCCTCGGGATTGAGTGTGCGGGGGGTAGAGCACTGGTTGGGCTAGGGGGAGAAATTCTTTCCGAACCCAGTCAAACTCCGAATACCCGTACATGCTTCCCGGGAGTCAGCGGGTGGGGGATAAGCTCCATTCGCGAGAGGGGAACAACCCAGACCGTCGGCTAAGGTCCCAAAGCGCGGGCTAAGTGGTAAAGGAAGTAGAAGTCCTAAGACAGCCGGGATGTTGGCTTAGAAGCAGCCATCATTTAAAGAGTGCGTAACAGCTCACCGGTCGAGGGCTTCTGCGCCGAAAATTTAGCGGGGCTTAAGTCCGCCACCGAAGCCACGGAGACAGGCGAAGCCTGTCTTTCGTTGGGGCTTTGCCCCAAACCCCTTTAAGGAATTTCCTTATAGGGGTGAAGGGGGTTTACCCCCTTCCGAGACAAGCTTCGCTTGTCTGGTAGGGGAGCGTTCCCAGCGGGTTGAAGTCCCGATGCAAATCGGGGTGGACTGCTGGGAAGTGAGAATCCGGGCATTAGTAGCGATAACGCCGGTGAGAATCCGGCGCGCCGTAAGCCCAAGGTTACCTGGGGAAGGTTCGTCCGCCCAGGGTTAGCCGGCCCCTAACCTAAGTCCCGTGATGGGAGTAGGGGATGGGAATCCCGTTAATATTCGGGAGCCACCCAGGTGGAGTCCGAGGGGTGACGCAGGAGGGAAGGACCATCCTCCTTACGGCTATGGAGGTCTAAGTCTGTAGGAGGCTCCTCCAGGGAAATCCGGAGGAGTGTTCCGACTCTGTCGGAACAACTCCGAGAGGCGATGGGGATCCCGATTTCGGTCGGGAGAACTGGTTCGGACCACACTGCCAAGAAATAACCTCGCGGACGTTGAAACCTGGGTGACCGTTCCGCAAACCGACACAGGTGGGCGGGCAGAGAATGCTCAGGCGCGCGGGTGATCCCTCGCTAAGGAACTCGGCAAGTTGACCCCCTAACTTCGGGATAAGGGGTGCCTCGAGTACGTGAAAGCCTTCGCGGTAAGTAGCGGAAAGGGGTCGCAGCGAAGAGGCCCTGGCGACTGTTTACCAAAAACACAGGGCTCCGCAAACTCGTAAGAGGATGTATGGGGCCTGAAGCCTGCCCAGTACCGGAAGGTTAAGGGGAGGGATGCAAGTCCTGAACCTAAGCCCCGGTAAACGGCGGCCGTAACTATAATGAAGGACCGTTGTAGTTACGAAAAAAAACCCGGCTGTATGCGGGAAACTCCGGAGTGTCTTCGGGTACTCCCTTTTGATAGAATAAAAGGGAGTAACAAACCCGGGGAGTGTCTCTGACAAATATGGAGGCGCCGGACAACCCGCAGGAAACCCTCCCTGAATTTGAAAAGGAGGTCTGGTCATGCTAAATGTAAAAAAAATACCATCGCATATAGGGTGGTACCTTGCTGGATTCGCTGATGGAGAAGGAAGCTTTATGGTGGTCTTCAGGCCACGAAAAGACTACAAACTCCCATGGAAAATATCAGCGTGCTTCAATGTTTCAAACAGGGATAGAGTAATTCTTTCTCTCTTTAAAAGGTATCTAAAATGTGGAACTCTCAGACAGAGAAAGGATGGTATTTACTACTATGAAATCAATAATCTCAATGCAATAAAGGAAAATCTCATTCCCTTTTTTGAAAAATTCAAATTCCTATCGTCCAGAAAAAAAAGAGATTTTTCAATTTTCAAAAAAATTGTAAAACTGATGTTAGAAAATCGACATCTTTCAAAACAGGGAATTATTCAAATAATGAATCTAAGAAACAAGTTAAATGAAGATAGAACAAAGAGGAAATACAGTGATAAAGAAATTCTTCAAAAATTAAAAAGGGAGGGGATCCTCAGAGGCCATACGCCGGGCACCACACAGGTTTGACCCCTTTACGGGGATAAGTCGCCGACCTGTGGGTGAAGATATGGTCCACACCCCATGGCAACATGGGGATAGAGAAAAGGAACGGTCCTAAGGTAGCGAAATTCCTTGCCACGTAAGTTGTGGCCTGCACGAATGGCGTAACGACTGGGGCGCTGTCTCAGCGAGGGGCCCGGCGAAGTTGTAGTGGTGGTGAAGATGCCACCTACCCACGGCAGGACAGAAAGACCCCGTGGACCCTTACTGGAGCCTGGTATTGGAGTCTGGTATGTCATGTGTAGCATAGGTGGGAGGCTTTGAAACTCCGACGCCAGTCGGAGTGGAGCCACCAGTGAAATACCACCCTTGATATATTGGGCTCCTAACCCGGATTGTGGAAATCAGGGGACATTGCTTGGCGGCCAGTCTGACTGGGGCGGTCGCCTCCTGAAAGGTAACGGAGGCGCCCAAAGCTCCCCTCAGTCCCGTCGGTACGGGACGTTGAGTGTAAGGGCATAAGGGGGGTTGACTGCGAGGCCGACAGGCCGAG
Organism: Candidatus Hydrothermus pacificus; assembly: GCA_002011615.1. Taxonomy (GTDB): domain Bacteria; phylum Hydrothermota; class Hydrothermia; order Hydrothermales; family Hydrothermaceae; genus Hydrothermus; species Hydrothermus pacificus. The sequence goes on from MTOH01000001.1 coordinate 90,920, forward strand.
CAGGCGCGAAAGCGGGGCCTAGTGATCCGGCGGTTCCGTGTGGAAGGGCCGTCGCTCAGCGGATAAAGGGTACCCCGGGGATAACAGGCTGGTCGGGCCAGAGAGTTCATATCGGCGGCCCGGTTCGGCACCTCGATGTCGGCTCAGCCCATCCTGGGGGTGAAGAAGCTCCCAAGGGTTGGTCTGTTCGCCCATTAAAGGGCTACGTGAGCTGGGTTCAGACCGTCGTAAGACAGGTCGGTCCCTATCCGCCGTGGGCGCAGGGCACTTGAGGGGTCCTGCCCTTAGTACGAGAGGACCAGGGTGGGGAGGCCTCTGGTGTACCGGTTGTCCTGCCCAGGGCACAGCCGGGTAGCCACGCCTCTAAGCGATAACCGCTGAAGGCATCTAAGCGGGAAGCGCACCCCAAGATAAGGTGCCCCTCCCGACAGGTTTTCCTGTCGGGATAAGGTCCCTGGAAGACTACCAGGTTGATAGGCGGCAGGTGTAAGTTCCGTAAGGGATTGAGCCGAGCCGTACTAATCGACCGAGAGCCTTACATCTTACCTTTTCATTTCAAACTTTTTTAAAAATCAGTTTGGGGGGTGTAAATGAAAAAGATATTTATATTCGTGGGGGTAATTTTATTTCTGGGCTCTCAGAAAGGAAAGAATTCTTCCTTATTTTCTGAACCATCAGATTCTAAACAAAAAGAGATAAAAGTGCTCATCAATCAGGGAACTCAAATTTCACTCAAAGATTACAAGATAAATATAAAAGAAGTGGTATACGAAAATCGGGATTACATTGACTTATTGTTTGAAATTTCTTCTTTAAAGGAAGATAGTTTAAAATTTACAATAACTGATAATAAGGGGAATACAATAATGGAAACAGAGCCTTTTCCTGTGAAAAAGAACAAAACCACATCTGTGCGTTTTGGCATGAAAAAATCTTTAATAAAGGAAAAAATAGAATCAGGAAGCCAGAAATTCTTTTTGAATATCTACGAAAGGAAAAAACTCATTTATAAAACCATTCTTATAGAAAAGAATAAAGAAGATTGAAGAAACAGGATAACTTAATTTATTTTTTCAACCTTTCTATAATCTTCTGTGCTATTCTGTATGCTGCTTCCCTTAAAGGGTTTTCTTCATCAGGGGAAGAATCAGTATAAGACTCTATTACAGTCCCGTTCTGGTCAAGTAAATCCGCATATATTTTTATTTCCTTACCCTCCATCTCGAGTCTTCCAAAAACTGCATAATCAGCAACAAATTCAAGAATCATCTGTTTCACATCCTGGACTGTTATCTTGCTCTCATCTATACCTCTTCTATCCATGGATACAAAAATTTCACCCTCTGAGATTAATTCTAAACGTCCGTATTTTGAAATCGCACTTCTTAATGCACCTCTGAATATCTCTCCCCACTGGGCTGCTCTCAAAGCTTCACTTTTTTCATAAAAGGGGAAAATACATACCTTTATTTTCCTCAGAACGCCGGGGGTTGTAATTCCCCTATACTCTCTGTTTAACTCTTCAAGAACTAAATCAGTAATATCAACCTTCTGTGAGGAATACAGGACAACATCTTTTGAAATATCTATAACAAGGTCATATCCCATATCCTTTGCTGTTTTTTCTATGGTTTTCTGAATCTTTGCAACATGAGGTTCTATTAATTTTTTTGTGGTTTCCTTTAATTTTCCGTTTCTACCCCATACCTCCTCAAGAAATCTCCTGTAATCTTCTTCCTTTTCCTTTATCTGTCTTTCTCTTTCAATTTTTGCTTCCTCTGAAAGAGAAGGTTTCTCCTTTTCATAAAGGTTTTTCAGGCTATCTATCTCTCTTTTTTTGAGTATTAATTCATCCTCCCATTCTTTTACCATTCTATCAAGCTCTGTTTTAGCTTCATTAACCCCTGCATACTCTTTTAATACCCTTTCCATATTTATAAAGGAAATTTTTAATTCTTCTGAAAAAACGAGAAAGGCTGGAATAAAAATTAAAAACAGTAATTTTTTCATGTTAAAATTGCATTCCAAACTGGAAATGGGGTATAAATCCTTTTCTTTCTTTGTCAAGACCGTATCCAAAATCAAGTCCTAAAACCGGCATCATGGGAATTTGAATTCTGACCCCCAGGCCTATGCCCCTGTAAAGAGGAAAACCTCTTTTTAAACTTTTCCATAGACTCTGTGGTTTAAGCCATGCATTACCCGCATCATAAAAAGCGAGAAAATACAGATTATCAGATACAGGAACCCTTAATTCGTAGTTGAATGTAAACGCGTATTCACCTCCTATGCTAACTCCCCTGCTTTTCGGACCAAGACTTCTGTCATCATATCCTCTGACTTGAAAATCTGTATATACTCCACCGGGTCTGAACTTTTCATAAATAGGGATTTCATCACCGGGTTTGAACCTGCCCGTTGCACCGAATTTAACAAAAAACATATTAACAATTTTTTCATTAAATAAAGGTATAAACACTGCTCCATTTAATATGTGCTGATGAAAAGGTATATCTCCTCCGAGCGCCCATCCTGAGAGCACATTAAGGTATTGAAATCTGGAGCCTTTTTTTTCATTAAAAACTCTGTCCCTTGAATCTCTTGTAAATGAGTTTTCCAGTTGTGACGAAATTTTAGGCCATTTCTCATTTCTTATGTCGTAAACAGGTGAGGGGACAAAACTTGATGAAATATTAAACACATCTATCTTTTCAAGAGAATACTTTATTCTCCATCTGTAATAATCTGACCCAAGAATTGGTCTTGAAAAGAAAACTGAGAATCCCAATCTTCTTTCATCATACTCACCAGGTATTCCGGACGTTAAATCGTGCACATCAAAACCAACAGCATAGGGTTTCTGGAATAACCATGGCTCTATAAAAGAAAATTGATAGTTTTTCCTGTATTTACCATATTCAACCAGTAAACTTATGGTCTGACCTCTACCAAAAAGGTTTGGTTGGGTAAATTGAACAAAAACTGATGTGCCCTGAAGCTGTGAATAGGAAGCACCTGCCTGTATTGTACCTGTGGGTTTCTCTTTAACATTGAAAGACAGATCAACATGTTCAGAATCAGGAAGAATATCAAAATCAACTTTTACATCTTCAAAATAATTAAGAAAATAAAGGTCTCTCTGTGATTTTATCAATTTTTCCCTGGAAAATCTCATCCCGGGGAAAACATCCAGTTCCCTCAGTATCACATAATCTCTTGTCCTTGTATTCCCCTTTATATCAATTTTCCTTATGTAAACCTCTTTACCCTTTTTAATATCTATTTCCAGGTTCACAAAAGTGTCCTGAAGGTCTTCAAAAGGCATAACCCTTGCCAGAAGGTATCCCTTATCAGCATACATTCCCTGTATTTCAATTACACTTTCCTGCAGTTTTTTGTAATTTAAAGGGTCACCTTTTTTGATTTTGAATTTCCCATAAAGTTTTTTCTCAGAGAATAGCAGGTCACCTTTAAAGGCAACATCTCCCAGATAAAACCTTTTTCCTTCTGTCACATAGATATCTATCCCTATCCAGTTATCCTCAATCTCCCTTATTTTATAGGAATCCACCTTTGCACTTAAAAATCCCTTTTCTTTGTAAAATGCTTCTATCTTCGGCAGGTCCTCTTCCCAGTATTCCTCTTTAAAATTTGCCTTCCTGTACCATGTTTTTTCTCTGTTTCTTAAAAGTATTTCAATCTTTGAATCAGGGAAATGTTCATTCCCGTAGACTTCTATACTCCTTATTTTAGCCTTAACACCTTCTTTAATTTTAAAAATCAGATTCGCATCACCATTCAAAATTTCAAGGCTATCATAAACGTCGGTTCCCACAAAACCCTTTTTTCTATAAAAATCCTTAATTTTGTTCTTCCATTTAAATATTTTTATCTTAGAAAGAGGTTCTCCCTTGATCGGGTTTATCTCTTTTTCGAGGTCTTTAGATTTTATCTTATAATTTTCTTTAAAAATTATTTTATTCAATCTCGGGTTTTCAACCAGCCTTATCACAAGAGTAACAAGGGTGTCCTGTTCCTGAACATCAATCTCTATGTGGTCAAAATATCCTGTTTTATATAGATTTTTTATTCCTTTTCTTATATCTTCAACATCTATCTTCTGACCTTCCTGAATTCCAAAATTTGATTTTATAAATTCAGCAGATACTCTCTTGTTTCCTTCAACTTTTATGGTTTTTAAATAAAAATTATCAACCTGTGATATAAAAATTAAAAGCAGAATTTTAAACATTTATTTTTTTGCCGGCATTTTTTCGGTTTTTCTGAAAATTATCTCTCCTTCCTCAAAATCTATTAAGATATCATCCTCCTCTTTAAATCTACCCTTTAAAATCTCCTCTGATAGAGGGTCCTCAATATATTTTCTTAAAGTTCTCTTTATGGGTCTTGCACCGTATTCGGGGTCAAACCCCTCCTTAGCAAGAAAGTCCTTTGCTTTATCACTAACACTTATATTAACGCGTCTTTCTTTCTGCAATCTTTCAGCAAGTTCTCCAAGTAGTATATCCAGTATGCTTCTGCAGTTATCTTTTGTAAGAGGATTAAAAACAATCACCTCATCAATTCTGTTTAAAAATTCAGGAGGCACTATCCTCTTTAATTCTTCATTGAGAAATTCTTTCATTTTATCAGTATCAAACTCTTCTTTCTCAGAATGGAAACCCATCCCTTTCACCTTTTTAATATATTTTGTTCCTATATTGGATGTGAGAATTATTACAGTATTTTTAAAGTTAACTCTTCTACCATAGTTGTCTGTAAGAACCCCGTCTTCAAGGATTTGCAAAAGTATGTTGAACACCTCAGGATGTGCCTTTTCAAACTCGTCAAAAAGAACCACTGAATAGGGCTTTCTCCTGACCTTCTCTGTAAGCTGACCACCTTCTTCATATCCCACATAACCCGGAGGCGCACCTATAAGTTTTGAAACATTGAATTTTTCCATATATTCTGACATGTCAATTCTTATAAGAGAATTTTCATCACCGAAAAGGAATTCAGCAAGCACCTTCGCAAGATGGGTTTTACCAACACCCGTAGGTCCCATAAATACAAAAGAGCCTATGGGTCTTCTGGGGTCTTTTATTCCTGCTCTTGACCTTCTTATGGCTCTTGCAAGCACTTTAATAGCCTGGTCCTGACCAACAACTCTCTTTTTAACCTCTTCTTCCATTTTAAGAAGTCTTGCCTGTTCCTCTTCCTCTATTTTGGCGAGAGGTATCCCTGTCCATCGCGATACAACATAAGAAACATCTTCTATTTTCACCCTGGGTCTTGCAGCCTTTGTCTGTAATTCGCGTTTTCTTCTGGCTATTTTTGATTCAATCGCCTCTATGTTATCTCTTAACTCTGCGGCCTTCTCATATTCCTGAGATTTTATAGCTCTTTCTTTCTGGGTTTTCAAATTTTCAAGTTCTTTTTTATACCTTTCAAGAAGTTCATCAGAAGCCTTGTTTAAAAGTTTTACCCGGGCACCTGCTTCGTCTATCACATCAATGGCCTTATCAGGCTGGAATCTGTCAGATATGTATCTATCCGAGAGAACCGCAGCCATTTCAAGGGACTCTTCGTCATATCTCACCTGATGAAAATTTTCATATTTTTCTCTGAGACCTTTGAGTATTTCAATTGTCTGTTCTATTGTAGGCGGGTCAACCATCACAGGCTGGAATCTCCTTTCAAGAGCACCGTCCTTTTCTATGTACTTCCTGTACTCTTCCATTGTAGTTGCACCTATACACTGGATTTCGCCTCTTGCCAGAGCGGGTTTTAATATATTTGACGCATCTATTGCGCCTTCAGCTGCACCTGCACCAACAAGTGTATGGACTTCATCGATGAAGAGTATTATGTCCTTTGATTTAACAACCTCATTCAGGATGGCTTTCAACCTCTCTTCAAACTGTCCTCTGTATTTTGTCCCTGCAACAATTGCGGCAAGGTCAAGTGCCAGAATTTTCTTATCCAGCAGGGCTTCAGGAACCTCTCCTCTCACAATCCTCTGAGCAAGCCCTTCAACAATTGCAGTCTTACCAACACCGGGCTCACCTATAAGCACCGGATTGTTCTTTTTTCTTCTGGAAAGAATCTGTATAACTCTCTCTATTTCTCTTTCTCTACCTATCACAGGGTCAAGTTTGTCCTCTCTTGCAAGCTGGGTCAAATCAATTGCAAATTGCTCAAGAAGTCTTGAAGAGTACTTCCCTTTTCTTTGTCCTGTAGGTGAAGGCAACTCCATGGATGAAAGTATTCTTAAAGCTTCATCTCTTGCATCTTCAAGGGTAACACCGAAATCAGAAAGAACTCTTGACCCAACTCCCCTCCTCTCTCTTAAAATTCCAAGTAGAAGATGTTCTGTCCCTATGTAGTTGTGACCCATCTTTTTTGCTTCATCTATTGCATAGTTAAGGGACCTTCTTGCGTCAGGGTCAAGAGGAAGCTCTGTATGAGGAACAGGATTCATACCAGGCGGAACAACATTTTCTATATGCTTCCTGATGGTTTCAAAATCAACACCAAGATTGGACAAAATCAAAGATGCAATTGAATCACTCATCTTCAATATACCAAGAAGTATATGTTCGGTTCCAACATAAGGATGTCTGAGTCTTATTGCCTCTTCTTTTGCGAACCATAAAACTTTTCTGGCTCTTTCTGTAAACTTGTTATCTCTATCTATCATAAAACCTCCTTAAATTTTCAGATTTTTGGAAATCTCACCTATCCACAAAATTTCTCCTTTTTCCTTTTTCAGCACAAAATATACTCCCACTATCATGAGAATCAAAGCTGAAAGTAAAAACAGTGCGAAGAAAAAGTTGAAAAACAGGTATCTGAGTATCGGAACTCCATAGAATAAAAGGTATAAAGCAAGGAAAAACAAAAGACCGAATATTTCTATAACAAATATAAGAAAACCCTGTTTTGCATGAAAATGGACAAAATCATCCTCTCTTTCTGTAAAAAGAGGAACAAGACACAGGAAAGGAACATAACTCATTAATGCAAGAAGCGTTTTTGTCTCTCTATCTATTTTTTTTCTCGGCATATTCACCCTCCTTTTGCAGCAACAGCCCCTTTAAAATAATCTCTTAGCAAAACAATCTCCTGTTCCCACACTGATTTCTCCCATAACTCTCTATTAGCGTCTATCATACTCAGTACTGTCTCACCATCCCCTCCAAGTTCTTTCAACATCTCAATTTTTCTTAAAAAATAATAACCTTTTTGAAACTTAAAGGGTGCTTTCTGTATGGCAAAATCAATATATTTCAGAACTCTGTCTTTATCATTTTTGTAGAAATAAATTACCGCCAGCCCCTCATTAGCAGCTGCTTCCAGAAATTCATCCTGCGGTTTTGAGGAAATATATTCTTTGAAATATCTCTCTGCTTCCTGAAAACTTCCCTTTAAAAGACCCATGTGTCCCAGATAATAGGTTGCCTTTTTACCCTCAAAGGAACCTTTTGCACCATCATAAACCTGTTTAAAGAGATTTCCAGCATCCTGAAATTGACCTGCATTTAAAAATGTCAATGCCTGAATGAATATCCTTTCTCCCTGAAAGCTCCTTGTAATCCTCTTCTGATTCAGTAAAACCAGAACAACAAACACTGCAACAACTACAAGTAAGATACCACCCCATTTGCCTGGTTCTTTTTTAAAAGAATCAAAAAGAGATAAAACAGTTTCTTCAAACCTGTCTCTTTTTAGTTCTTCTTTTGTAATTTTTCTTTTTTTCCTTATCTTCATGATAAACTAAATTATACTATGTTATTAAAGGTTTTGTCAATAGGATGTGGATTTATTTGCCCTCTACTGTTCTTTTAATTAATTTTTTGAGTTCAGCAAACTCCACAGGTTTCTGAATCCAGCCTGAAATTTCTGATTTTGAGATTTCATGTTCTGCCCCAACAGGGTATCCTGTCATTATTAAAAACTTTATTCTGGAATTTTTTTGTTTTAAGATTTTAAAGATATCTATCCCCTTTATATCTGGAAGCACCATATCGCTCAGAATAATCTCTATCTCGTCCTTATTTTTTTCAAAAATATGAAGGGCTTCCCGACCATCTGATGCGGTGAAAACCCTGTGTCCCATCCTCTCGAGCATCCTTCTGGTAACCTCTTTTACAGAATGTTCGTCTTCAATTAAAAGAATCCCCACACTTCTGATTTTCTCCTCCTCTGCAAGCTTATCTAACTTATCCTCCTTTAACTTTTCTGGCTTAAAACAAGGAAAATAAATAATAAATTTTGTTCCTTCTCCTGTTCGACTTTCAACATCAATAAACCCACCATGTTGTGATATGATACCATAAACCTGAGAGAGCCCGAGTCCTGTTCCCTCATTTCTCTGTTTTGTTGTAAAGAAGGGGTCAAAAATTTTCGGCATAACATCTTCGGGTATACCAGTGCCTGTATCCTGAAAAATTGTTTTAATCCATTCTCCTGGTTTCATGCCCGGACAGTGAGGATAGTCGCCTTCCTTTAATTTAAATTTCTCAAGACCTATTGTTATTCTACCACCTTCGGGCATAGCATCTCTGGAATTCGTTGCAAGGTTCAATAGCACCTGCTGGATCTGGGCAGGGTCTGCATTGATCCAGTAAGTTCCAGGCTCATAATTAAATTTATAACTTATGTTCTCGGGTAAAGTTCTTTTAAAAACCTCTATCATTTCTTTTATGAATGAAACCATATCCACAGGTCTGGGTTCAATTACAGTCCTTCTGCCAAAATCCAGTATCTGTCTGATGAGTTTTGATGCCTTTTTGCTCTGAGTTATAATGCTACTCAGGTGCCCCATTGCAACAGGAGAAAGAGATTCCTCATACTTTATTATTTCTGCAAACCCCATTATACTCATAAGGATATTGTTAAAATCATGAGCTATACCTGCTGAGAGCGCTCCTATTGAAGCAAGCCTGTTCTGTAATTCTGTTTTCATCTGTATCTCCCTGCTGTATGTAATATCTTTTAAAACCAGTAAATATCCTTCTTCCTGCAGGGGATAAACAAAAATCTCAAAAAGTTTGAAGGGTTTCTCTACACTGACTTCCAATGGTATACCGGGTTTTAATTCAAGAACCTTATCTATCGGAAATCTGCCTATTTTGCTGACCTTACTCCCCACTCCTACATTTGTAAGCCTTGGCAGATATTCCCTCCCGGTTTTGTTTACCATAATAACTCTTTTATCCTGATCAATTACAATAATACCTTCGGGTAATGAATTCAAAATTCTCTGCATTATTTCCGATTGTTTCCTCACGGAATTTATTAGTGTTTTTAATTCACAATTCAGAAAAGCCTGTGATATAAGGTCTGCAATCTGAGAAACAAAATTCACTTCACAGGGTTTCCACTTTCTTATGGAACCAACATGTTTACAGCATAAAATTCCGATAAGCTTTCCATGAATTCTTATTTGAGCATCCAGTGTGGATACAACACCTTTTGGCTCCCAGTAACCCCTATACATTTCTTCTGTTCTCTCATCTTTTCTAACGTCCTCCACAACCAATATCTTGTCATCACCAACAGCCTTCAAATATGACGGATAATTCTTTATCCTTATCCTTTCACCTGCAAAATGCTCGTCTGTACTCTTTTTATAACCCGCAATACACTGAATTTCGGTTTCATCAGGGGTAAATCTCCATATACTCACTCTTTCAACATCAATAGCGGTTGAAACCTTCCGCACAATAAAAGGCAAAATTTTTTCAATATTCCCATCAACCAGGTCATCATGTTTCATAATTCCTGTTATAACCTGATTCAATTCCGCAATTCTATTTGCGTTTTCGTTTTCCATCCTTTAAGCCTTTTTCTTAAAAACTTCTACAAGTTCGTCTTCTGTTTTTAAAACTTTTCTGGGCTTTGAACCCTCAGAAGGTCCTATAATTCCGAGTTCTTCAAGCTGGTCTATTATCCTTGCTGCCCTTGCAAAACCAAGTTTTAACTTCCTCTGAAGATAGGTTGCAGAAGCCTGTTTTGTTGAGACCACAAGCTTAGCAGCTTCGAGGAGCAGGGAGTCATACTCTCCCTCACCCACCTCTCCCTCTATTTTAACCTTAACTTCAGGGACCTCCCAGTCAAGTTCAGGAAGAACAGGATAATAATTCTTACTCAGTTCAATAAGTTTTTCAACAATTTTATCCTTTTCTTTTTCTCTATCAGGAAAATAGTCAAAAAAGTAATCAACTGCAAGTTCAATCTTTTCTTCAAAAGCGGTCCTTTCCGCACCTGTAATTGTCGAAATAAGCCCGTAATTTAATATCTTGTTTATCCAGGGATTATAATCTCCGGGGCCAAAAACCTGTTCCAGCTTTGAATGGAGATAATTTGTTATTATCCTGTTCGTAATTTTTTTTATCTCTTCCTCTGTAATATAAGGTCCATGCAATCTCATCAATTCAGAACTACCAGGAGGAATAAATAACATATCACCTCTTCCAAGGAGTTTTTCAGCTCCCATCTGGTCAAGGATTGTCCTTGAGTCAACTTTGGAGGGAACTTTAAATGCAACTCTTACAGGGAAATTTGCTTTTATTGTGCCTGTTATAACATCAACCGATGGTCTTTGAGTTGCAACCACAAGGTGAATTCCCACTGCCCTTGCCATCTGTGCAAGCCGTGCAAGAGGCATCTCAACCTGGGAGCCTGTTGCAAGCATCAGGTCTGCAAATTCATCAATCACAATAACTATATAAGGCATTGAAGAACAACCCAGTCTCTTTAAATTTTTGTTATGGGATTCTATATCTCTAACTCCATCTTTTGCAAGGTGTCTGTATCGTTCTTCCATCCAGTAAACTGCAAGAGAAAGGATTCTCATAGCCTCTTTCCTGTCTTTGACAACCGGCTTCAGAAGATGAGGAATACCTTCATAAAAAGATAGTTCAACCCTTTTAGGGTCTATAAACAAGAATTTTGTCTCATGAGGTTTATTTCTTAAAAGAAGTGAGGCAAGCATAACATTTATACAAACGGTCTTACCACTACCTGTCGCACCTGCTATAAGAAAATGAGGCATCTTTCTGAGGTCTGCAAAAAATGGTTCTCCTCCAGTTGTAACTCCCAATGGAAAAATAAGTTTGCTTTCTGAACTCCTGTATTCTTTTTTGTCAAGAAAGTTTTTTACATAAACTATTTTCTGTTTTTTATTTGGAATCTCTATTCCAACAAGCCCTTTGCCGGGTAACGGTGCAACAACTCTTATCTTATGGGATTTCATTCTTAAAGCGAGGTCATCTGCAAGGGAAAGAATCTTGCTTATTTTAATTCCCGGCGCAGGTTCATAGTCATACCTTGTAACAAAAGGTCCGGGAGATACACTTACAACCTTCCCGTAAATATTAAATTCCTTTAACTTCTCCTCTATCATTCTTGCGTTTTCTTCAAGCTCCTTTTTATCAACACCATCACCGCCTTTTTCAGAAATCAGTTCTTCAATAAAATCATCAATACCGGGATAGCTCATCTCGGAAGCCTCTTTTCTCCCGGATGCCTTTTCTTTTATCTTTGAAAACATCCCTTTACCCTTTTCCCTTTTCTCCTCTTTTTTTTCTTTTTTCTCCTGTTTCTTTTCCACACTTTTTTCTAACTTTTTTGTTTTTCGGGTCAATTTTATTGTTGGTAATCTTATATTGAATTCAGGAAAAAGAAAATAAATAAAAAGCAGAGCCAGGAAAACATATATAATGGGTGGGAAATACTTACCTGTATATTTTTTCATTAAAAAATTAAAAAGAGTAAATACATCTTTGTTTGATGAGAGAGCTTTGAAGAAATAATGAAAAAAGGATGATGTAAATAAGAGAAAGAGCAATAAAAAGATAAGTTTTCGAGCATCACTTCTATCAGGTATTTTTAAAATCAGATATATTCCTGTAACAAGCAAAATTAATGTAATAAAGAAAGGAAAAATTTTACCAAGAAAATGTATTGAATAATTTGATGCAAAATACCCTATCTCTCCTCCCAGATTTTCTACAGGTTTTTGAAGAGCATTGGAAAGATAAGAAGAAAAAGAGAGAACAAGAAAAAAAGATAAAATAATCAGTAGAATTCCTATAATTTTTATTTGAATTTTTTTATCCATCATAAATTTTTAAGAACAAAATTTTTAAAGGTGAGTATATTGTCTTCCCAGTTCGCCTTTTCTTCAACTATTTTTTTATTTAAAAGACATGCTCTGGCTCTTAAATCTTTATCTTTTAGAGCCTTTTTAAGTTTAAAATGAAGTTCTTTGAAACTCCTGGGGTCAAATAAAAATCCATTTATACCGTCAACAATCCATTCTCTATTCCCCTTTATATCAGATACAACAGGAAAAAGTCCAAAGCTCATCGCTTCTATAAGGGAAACACTCGTTCCATCAGAAAAAGAAGAGGAAAGATAAATCTGGTTCTTTAAGAGGAGAGATTGCAGTTCTTCTTCTGTAACATAGCCATTATAATTTACAATATCAAAAAGCCCCTCATTGTATATCATCTCTTTAAATTTTGATGAAAGAGAACCTGCTCCCACCCAGTCCACATAGAAACCTCTTCTTTCCTGGTCGCTGAATTTCTTGAGAGCCTTTATGATAATTTCCTGATTATAAAGAGGCTCCATCTTCCTGTAAGTTATAATGCCCGGTTTTTCATTTCCGATTTTTTTGTTCCTGCCTTTTTCTCTCCACTTCCTTTCAACACCAAAGGGAATAACAATTATCTTATTTTCTCTTATATCAAAATTTTCAACAAGAATCTCTTTCATGAACTTGGCATCAACTACAACTCCACTCGCTCCGTCAATTATGATTTTTGCAATTAACTTTTTTAATCTATTTTTCAGTGGAAACAGAAGCAAATCTGAGCCCCATATTGTTAAAACATAGGGTATCTTTTTTCTTATTTTCTCAAAAAAGGAAAGTAATCCATAGTTTGGTATAAAATGAGGCAAAATCAGGTCGGGCTTAACCTTATTGACTATTTCCTTCAATCTCAAATAACTTCCCGCATATTTGAATCTGCCAGAAAATTTTGGCTCTATCTTTTCAAATTTTTTAAACTCATATAATGACTTTTCAAAAGATGCAACAGACACATCCCATCCAATCATTTCATAGGCTTTTTGCCATCTCTTTGTATGTACAGCAGAAGCATCTGATAGAAGTAAAACTTTTTTTATCATATTATTGGTTTTGAAAACTCCCTGTACATATCTTCAATATTTAATTTTATAATGAGCTTGTTGTTAAAATCAATCCTAAGAGAAGGTTCAGATGTCACATTGCCAAGGAAAAGAAAGGGCAGGTCTTCAAAAAGCCTCTCAAATTCCCGCTGTTTTCCCTTTTTAACCTCTACCAGAATTCTCCCTGCGGATTCAGAAAAAAGAAATTCATCCCATCTCAATTGACTCTTAATCCCTATCCTTGCACCTTTATTCCTGGCAAAAGTCATTTCAGAAATAGCAACTGCAAGTCCGCCCTGTGAAACATCATGAGAAGCCACAACAAGTTCTCTTTTAATTGCCTCATAGAGAGTGTTATATATTTTTAGAAATTTATCAGCATGAACCTTCGGGACAAATCCTTTTTCAATGCCTAAAAGTATAAAATACTCTGAGGCACCAAGTTCCTTTCTGGTTTCACCTATAAGATATAGAGGATTACCCTCTTCTTTAAAGCATGCGGTAACAGGGTTGACATGCTCTTCAATTATTCCCACACCGGTTATTAAAAGAGTGGCGGGTATCTTAATTCGCAAATTCTCTGTTTTAAATTCATTGTAAAGGCTATCTTTACCTGAAATAAAAGGTGTTTTAAATACTCTGGCAATCTCATAACAGGCCTTGCAGGCTTCTATAATTTCTGCCATAACCTCCTCATTTTCAGGATTGGCAAAACAGAAGTTATCAAGGAGTGCTATTTTTTCAGGATTAACACCACAGGAGACAAGACTTCTAACGGCTTCATCAATTGCATTTGCAGCCATCCAGTAAGGAGAAATATAAGAGTATGAAGGACATATACCCTTTGAGATAGCCAGTTTTTTCTCGGAGTTAAACTTTGGTCTTATCACCACCGCGTCCTGCGGGGAAAGTTTTAAATAACCTATCAGAGGTTTTATAACACTCTTTCCCTGAACTTCGTGGTCATACTGTCTTATTATTCTCTCCCTGCTTCTTATATTGTAAGAAGAAAGAAGTTTAAGCAAAATCTCCTCAGGGGATTTGGGTTCCGGAACATTTATATCCTCTTCCGGGTATTCCATCCTCGAAACTTTCCTTATAACATCCGGTCTTCCCCGATGCAAAAAGTCAATATCAATATCACAAACTTTATTCCCTTTATAGAAAATTTCCAGTTTCCCGGAATCAGTGTATTCTCCTATCACACTAATCTCACACGCATATGTGTCGCATATTTCTTTCAATCTATTTATGTTCTCTTCTTTTACTCCGAGAATCATCCTCTCCTGAGATTCTGAAATCCATATTTCAGTATAAGAAAGCCCTTCATATTTAAGTGGAACCTTATCCAGATATACCCTCGCACCATTTGTAATCTCGGCACTTTCACCTATAGCAGAGGAAAGCCCTCCACCCCCACAATCGGTTACAAACTCTATTAAATTTTCATCTCTTGCGGAAATAATAACATCAAGAACTTTTTTCTCTGTTATCGGGTCACCTATCTGAACAGCACCAATAGAAACTTCTTCAGATTTTTCCTCAAGTTCAAGAGACGCAAATGTAACACCGTGAATCCCATCCTTACCTGTTCTGCCACCTATGAGAACAATTTTGTATCCGGGTTTTAAATTCTTTTGAATATACTTTCTGGGTATAATACCCACTGTTCCGCAGTAAACAAGAGGATTTGCAAGATAACCACTATCTATAAAAACTCCTCCTGCACATGTAGGAATTCCCATCCTGTTACCATAATCACGCACACCTGCAACTACACCTTTTAATATCCTCTTTGGATGGAGAACTCCTTCAGGAAGTTCTGAATGGGGGATATCAAGAGGTCCAACACAGAATACATCGGTATTCATAACAGGCTCTGCTCCCCTGCCCGCACCAAGAATATCCCTGATAACTCCACCTATTCCTGTAGCAGAGCCACCATAAGGTTCTATTGCAGAAGGATGATTATGGGTCTCAACCTTTATAGCTATTCCATCTTTCTCATCAAATTCTATTATTCCTGCATTATCCTTGAATAAAATTAAACAAAAATCTTTTTTAACTTCCTCACTCACCTTTGCTATATAAGTTTGTAGCAGATTATCTATATATTCATCTCCATAATAGTATTTTCCTTTAAAAGTTTTATGAACACAGTGTTCTGACCATGTCTGGGCAATCGTTTCAATTTCACAATCAGTAGGGTTTCTCTTCTTCTCAGAAAAATATCGTTTTATTGCTTTCATTTCCTCAAGATTGAGGGCAAGACCTTTTTCCTGAGAATATCTGACCAGATCTTCATCACTAAAAGAATTTACAGGAATTTCAATTAACTCAAATTTATAAGGCTGAGGCTCAGTAAAAATTATCTCTGCAGTCTTTCCTTTTTTTTCTATAACCGGGTTGTACATTGTTTTCCTTGCTATATAATCAACTTCCTGTTCTGTCAGCTCCCCTTTTATAAAATACCTTCTGCCTGTTTTCACTGCTTCAGGCTCTTTAAGACCAAAAAGTTTTATTGATTCTTTAACAGAATCTTCAACAGGGTCTCTTACTCCGAAATGATAGGTAATTTCAAAATCATTACCTCCCACTTCATATCTTTGATTCACTCTGTAATCCTCTGTCACATCCTCACACAGAATTTCCTCTGCAACTTTTTTTATATCATCTGGCTGATAATCACCCTTTATCCAGTAGATTTTTGTTTCATACACCTCAATTTTTTTCTGAATACCCAGTTCTATAATACTCTCTTCAATATCTCTTCTCCTTGCATTAAAAGGAACTATCTCTATACGAAAAATCCTGTTCATTTTTTCCTTTCAACCATACCCTTTTCAATCTCTTCTATAATTTTCTCTATGTTTTCTCTATTCTCAAGCATTCTATAAAATTTTCCATAATTTTTAAAGGAAAATACTGACTGGACAAAAGGTTCAAGAAAAACAAAAAATTGAGACGCCACAAAGGATAGAGGTTTCATTGATTCCAAAAGTAAAATTGCAGGAACTTCCAGTTTTAACTGGAGTATCCTTTTAACAATTCTTTCTATTATCTCGTCATATTTTTCTTCCATCTTAAAACAGGTGTCCTGTTTGCCCTCGTTTCATCAAGTCTTCTGACAGGTGTATTGTGGGGAGCGTTATGGAGCAAATCAGGGTTCTTTTCTGCTTCTTCAACAATTTTTTTCAATGTTTCCACAAAAGCATCAAGGGTCTCTTTTGACTCAGTTTCTGTAGGTTCTATCATAAGAGCTTCTGGAACTATAAGAGGAAAATAAACAGTGGGAGCATGGAATCCATAGTCAAGAAGTCTTTTGGCTATATCTAGGGTCCTTACACCGTATTTTCTCTTTAAGTTCTCACCGGAAACAACAAATTCATGCATACAGGGGTTGTCCTTATAAGGATTTTCAAACATATCTCCTATCTTCTTCCTCAGATAGTTGGCATTCAGAATCGCATCTTCTGCAACCTTTCTCAATCCATCTTTTCCCATAACAAGAATGTAGGCGTATGCTTTTACCATGACAAGGAAATTACCATAAAAAGTATGCATTTTACCTATGGAATGAGGAAAATCATAGGATAATCTATATTCTCCGTTATTCTCAACAATTCTGGGAACAGGAAGATATTTTTCAAGTTCTCCTTTAACTCCAACAGGGCCTGAACCGGGTCCTCCACCGCCATGAGGTGTGGAAAAGGTCTTGTGTAAATTAAAATGCACGATATCAAAACCCATTTCACCCGGTTTTATTATTCCCAGAAGAGCATTCAGGTTTGCACCATCTAAATAAACAAGCCCTCCAGTCTCATGCACAAGGTCTGTAATTTCACATATTTCAGATTCAAAAAGACCGAGAGTATTTGGATTTGTGACCATAAAGGCTGCCACCTCTTCATTAAGGTTTTTCTTTAAATCTTCAACAGAAATTAAACCTTTTTCATTTGACTTAACTGTTTTTGCAACATAACCTGCCAGGGTGACTGAGGCAGGATTTGTCCCATGAGCAGAGTCAGGGACAAGAACAACTTTTCTCGGATTACCTTTTTCTGTATGATATTTCCTGACAATAAGCATGCCGGCAAGCTCTCCATTGGCACCGGCAGCAGGCTGAAGAGAAACTGCATCCATACCTGCAATTTCGGAAAGAAGTAATTCAAGTTCTTTCATGAGCCTTAATGCTCCCTGCACTGTTTGTTCAGGCTGAAGAGGATGAATATTTGTAAAACCGGCATTTCTTGAAAGCTCTTCGTTCAGCTTGGGGTTATATTTCATTGTGCATGAACCTAAAGGATAGAATCCCCTGTCAACATGATAGTTTGACTCTGCAAGTGCATTGAAGTGTCTGGCTATTTCTGTCTCTGAGACTTCTGGAAGTTCAGGAGAGTTTTTTCTTATATACCCATCAGGGATGTATTTTTTTATGTCAAATTCAGGGATTGACGGAAATTTAAATGCCCGTTTACCTTTTTTACTCTTTTCAAACAAAATCTCCAATTTTACCTCCTTTTTTGAATCTCAAATTATAAAGAAGATAAATCCCTTAGTTCAATTTCACCAGATGGTTCTTTTTCTTTAATCAAAATTCCTGAAAATTTGAAAACCGATGTATCTTCATCCTTCCATGCATCAGGTGAAAGACCTGCTTTAATACAGGTTTCGGAAAGAAATTGCTCCTCATCAAATCCCCATTCAACCGCTACCTGAGGCAAAAGAAGACCCTTGAAAATCCCTCTCTGCACCATAAGACCATGTTTACCTATATCTATCTGGTTTATGTAATCATAGGGTTCACCTTCAAGTTTTTCCGGTTCTGTAAGAACTGTAATTTCTATAACTATCCTGTTAAGTTCATCTTTTCTTAAAGGAGAAAACCTGGGGTCCTCAAAAGCAGACTCATAGGCAGATATTACCACTGCTTTCCACAGAGGGTAAAGGGGAAAAGGGATTCCTATACAACCCCTTAATGTTTTTTCTGGAAAATTATAAATACTTGTAAACACACCTCTTTTAAAGGAGAATTTGTTTTTAATTTTTTCCTCTGCCTTAAATGAAGAGTCATACCTTTCCCCATTTAACCCCTTTTCTATGCTCAGTCTCGCCAGAGTTATTAAATCTTTTGCTTCTTTTCTGTCCATGGATATATATATTTTGCTGTATAAAAGAGTAATTTGTCAATAAAAAGAGACTTACTTTATAATGTAATTATGTTCTTTAAAAAGAAAAAAGTTGAGGATAAAAGGCCAAAAAACACTCTTGAAGTTTCTGTAATAGGTGCAGGATTTGAAAGATACTTTTATGAAGAAGAATTAAAATTAAGTAATCATTCTCTTATGTTTATAAAAACCACAAAAGAACCCGAGAGAGAGCTACTCGTTAAATTCAGGGTCAGGTCAACTAAAAAAACAGAACACAAGGTATTATCAATAAGGCCTGCCACAGAAGAAGAGGTTGTGCGTATTATAAAAAATATGGTTAAGGGATTTATATATGAAAAGGAGTTTAATGACATAAAGATTGTGAATGTATTTCCCAATTTAAAAGACGGGATATTTAAATTTCAGTTTACTGCAGAAAAAAGATATAACCTTGCCATCTTTGCTCCGAAACTTGCAAAGATCTTACATATTCATTTAGAATTTGAACAGGTAGGGGCAAGAGATTATGCAAGAGAAATGGGCGGGATTGGAAGATGCGGAAGGGAAATATGCTGCCAAAAATGGCTGAAACAAATCCCTCCAATTACCCTTGAAATGGCAAGAAATCAATACATATTTTCAGCCCCTGAAAACATAACAGGTATATGTGGCAGGCTTCTCTGCTGTTTAAGATATGAACTACCTTTTTATGAGGAGGTTTCAAGAGAGTTTCCCAAAATAGGGGAGGATATAAAAACACCAAAAGGAGTGGGTAGAGTAAAGGAAATAAATGTCATAAAGGGGTATTACAGAGTTCAATATGAAAACGGTGGTGAAGAAATATTCTACAAAGAAGAAAAATGGTAGGTAAAAAATAAAAAGGGGGGAAACACTTTATTTTGGGAAAATAGCTTTCAAGATTTTTTCTGAAAACCCGATGAATCCACCCTGCCTTTACTGCTGATTTCTCTTTTCTCGATTATTTATAAACGCGAGTAATGCAAAAACGCAATTAATTCAACTGATTCAGCTGCCGGTTCTTATCTCACTTCTGTGGCATATAAAGCTCTTTAAAATTTCCTGCTTTTTTGTATCCTGCCGGAATTTTTAAAACCGATGAAGGGATATCACCTTTTTTAATTGATATTGCTCTGGTTTCACTCACCTTTTTACCATCAGGGCCATAGGTCACTGATTTCAGGCTAAATCCTTCCTCTATCTTACCAATATTAAACATACCCGCTTGAGATGCTAATTTCTCAAATTTCTTGGAAATCTTTTCTGCATCTTTTTTGCTTATTTCTGAGGGGACGAACTTCAGGTCGGGTGAAATATAATCCTCTGTTCTATATGTTGATTTCATGGGTCCAGGTGTTGTAACTTTTATGTTGTAAATAACTGTATTATATCCGAGCACTTTGGCTGTTTTACCTGTTTTTTCAATTTTTACCTCAGGACCACTCATCATCTTTTCCATCATTTTTCTCTGCTCAGGAGGCATATCTTTCATCATTTCCTGCATTTCTTTTTTCATGGCTGAATGCATACCCGAAAGGGCAGAAACAAATTCATCAACAGTCCCTTCATAATATTCTTTTTCCTCGTGAGAAATAAAGGTGATCTTCTCGGTCTTAAAGTTTATAATAAATACATCATCCTTACTTACATTAGCTAAAATACCGTTGGAAATATAGTAAGTTGATGTATCTGCTGGCATCTTGGGACCTTTCTCTTCAAATTTCATAATCCATCCTGCTTTTAGGAGTCCTGCTATCAGAACTGTCCATAAAAATTTTTTCATAAAACACCTCCTCTGTTTAATTTTTTTATTATTTTTATTATAAAGCTTAAAAAATCTTTTTCAAAAATAAAAAAGATACCTCAATTTAGCAACATAAACTCTTTCATAGGGAAGATACTTATTCCCTTCATACCCCTCAAGGTCATTTATGGCAATGTAGAACCAGGATTTTGGCGCAATCATAAAGGACAAGATTCCGCCGAATCTTATTTGAATAAATCTTTTATCTTCCTTTGTATAAACACCTTCGGTGTAAATTGAAAATTTTAAATTTCTGGAAATGCTCCACCAGAAACGGGGGCTTGGTATAATATAGTAATTCTTTATATCTTCTTCCTCTGTAAGCACTGAAGCATTTAAACTGAATTCTATTTCCATTGAAGACAAAGGTTTATAACCTGTGTAAAAATTACTCCAGTAAACATAATAGGGCATGTATTCATCCTCATCATAATAACCGAAATACCTTCCTGACCATAATCCCAAATCAAAGGGTTTTCTCCAGTCAGTATGAAATCCAAAGTTGAAATTAAAAGCATTATAAAACTTGCCATTTTCGTATTCCCTGCTTAAATTCATTCCGCCGTTCAACTCCCACCAGTTTTTAAAGGTTATTTCAAAATTATTTGTAAATCCACCTGAAAATTTTCTTTCTCCAAATTCCTTTATAAATCCTGCTCCCACAAACCATCCAAACCTGTAAAGATATTTTTCAGGATAGATGTTGGGACCGAACACCAAACCCACACTTTTTGTGCCATACCCGGGAACATATCCTACCTCATTCAAATCAAAGGAATCTCCAATAGTCTGGGCAGAACCAAAAGCAATAAATTTCTCCCCCACATGCATAAAGCTTGCATCAAATAAAAAATCTTCCTTATTTTTATTTTTTTCAAAAGACCTCGCAAAGATTACCTTTGCATCATTCTGAATATCCCTTAAATTCAGGTCAAGACCTAAAACCCTTTCATAATAATAGGGTCTTATCTCGTCCTTTCCAGCATATAAAAATCCGATATCAGAATTCCCGAAGAGATGCTTTTTTATTCTCAAAACCTGAAAATAGGATAGAGGTTCAACCTCCTCCTCATCCTCTGTTCTTTCACATCTTGTAAAAATAAACCCTGTTTCAAAATCTTTTGTCTTTGATAAAAACTTTGCACCTGCAGAGATGGGAACCTCCTTACCCGAAGATAGTTTTCTTCCTATCCTCCTTGTATAAAAAAGATGATATCCTGAACCTATATTTATTTCTCTTTCAGGCGGGAATTTAAAGAGTTCTGTTCCTTCAATAAAAAAGGGTCTTCTATCTTTATAATAGGTTGCATACTTTGAAAGGTTTAAAACATAAGGGTCTGCTTCTATCTCGCCAAAATCAGGGAAAAAGGTTGCATTTAAAGAAATTTGAGATGTAGGATTCCATGCGAGGTCAAGACCCGCCTTGGGGCTCGTTTCAGGATTCTCATCTATAATCCTGTCATGCCTTAAAATACCAACAGGATATGCTTCAAAAAACCTTCCCTTAACTTCAGGGTTTACTCCCTTTAAAATCCCGAACTTTGAAACCCTCAAACCTTCATTCCTTTTAACAGGAACCCAGTAGGAAGACTCTGCATCCTTATAAACAAACCTCATAAAATTGCATCCCCATTCAGAAAGATTTTCAGCATATCTTATCGTTTTAAAAGGAATTTCAACCTCAATTACATATCCCCGGTCATAAATTTTTGCAACAGCCCTCCAAATACCATCCCACGACATATCCTTTTCCCTTCCATCCTCTGAGATTATCCCGTCGCTCTGGACACCCTTTGCATTTATAAAAAAGTAATAGGCGGTCTTTTTATCTCCGAAGGTATCAAGATAAATACCCACACCATCTCCTCTACCCCTATCCCACAGGTCAACAACAGCATAAACATCTTCTTGCTCACATTTAAAGGCAAAGTATATAGAACTTTCTGTATAGAGGATATAAAGGGTTGTTTTATAATTTGAGGGTTTGCCTTCATCAGGAAACTGCTGGGTAAAGGATGTAATCGAATCTGCTTTATGCCAGATTTCTTCTATGTATCCATCAAGAAAAGGGGACTCTGGAATATACTCTGCATGAGTCTCAAAGTCCAGAAACATAATAAATATCAGGATTCCTGTCATATCTTTTAATTATTCTGATGCAAAAAGGGAAATCTTACCTATACCCACATCTATTTTAAAATCGTTTACACCTTCTCCTTTAAGGCCCTCAAATTTACTACCTATGAACAAACCTTTTTCCTGAATCTCATCAAATTTAAAAATCACCTCAACCTTGCCTATTCCGCATTCTGCCTCAAATTTTAAATCTGCATATTCGTCCATTACAATCTCAACCTCACCCAGCCCGAGTTCTGCCATGAATTTATCGGGTATTCTATTCTCAAAAAGTCCTGTCACTTTACCAATGCCTGTCTCAATCTTAAAGTTTCCTTCTGAGTTTTTAATTTCCATGCTTCCTGCACCCAGCTGCACATCTGTTTCTCCTGCCAGATTTTCAAGAAAAATCTTACCTCCACCCATCTCAATTTTTATTTGAGAATTATAGGGCACCATAACTGTCATATCCACTTCAAAATCATTATCAGTTTTATTTATAACCTTTATTCTGATTTCACCTTTATCCTCAAAAAATTCAATTTCACCTTCGCCTTTTAAAACTTCATAATTCAGGTCAACAGAGTCATTTTCCCATCCATATATTTTTAAATCTCCTGACGGACACTCCAGGAAAATATTTTCAGAAGAAAGGGCAATCTTCCTCTGTTCTATTCTCGGAATTTTTTTTCTCTCTCTTTTTTCTCCGTTTTCAACAACAACTATACAGGAAGATAAAAATATTAACATCAACAAAAAATTCCTCATTCCTCACCCCCTTCAAAATGTTTTCTCATTTTTTTTAAGGCTCTGAAAATCCTTATTTTAACCGTATTCTCGGGAATCTCAAGCATTTCAGAAATTTCTCTTATTTTAAAATTTTCTATATATTTTAAAATTATAATCTCTCTGTCCTCTTTTTTTAAAACAGAAAGGGCTTTTTCAAGCCTGCCTTTCAACTTTATTCTTTCATAAAAATTATCGGGTTTTTCATAAACTTCATCAAAAAATGGGAGAGCATTTTTCTTTTTCCTGAAAAAATCTATACAGGAATTTTTTGCAACCTTGAAGATAAATGATTTAAAGTTCTTTCTGAAATCTATTTTTTTTATATTTCTAAAAATTTTTAAAAAGGTCTCCTGAAGAATATCCTCTGCATCTTCTCTATTATAAACCATCCTGTAAATATAGTTGTAAAGTGGAATTTTATATTCTCTCACAAGCATTCTTAAAGCTTCTTCATCCTTTTCTTTGAGTTTTTCAATGTATTCCCCATTTAATTCCATTCACGGTTTTCTCGTTCCAAGTCTTGATAGTATAATGGAACCGAGTCCGAATGTGAAATAGAGATAAAGGATAAAAATTGCTATCAAACTCACAACAAATCCAAAAACACCCAGTATTGAATTACCCATACTCAACAGGCTTCCCAGAACCCAGACAATAAATACAAACACCAGTCCGAGAAAGGAAAGAAGATAGGGCTTATCGGGCAAAAATGCAAGATTTTTCTTTAAAATTTTACCTGTAAAAAGCGATGAGGGTGCCAGAGATAAAAGAAGGGCAAGTATAAAAGCAATCACAAAGAAAGGGATAATGGGGATACCAAGAATACTTATGGCAAGGAGAATTATACATGGGACAAAGAGTATCTCAGCCAGAAAACCTGCAAGAAAAGAATAGCCTGCTTTTTTCTCAATAAACATATTCATGTTTTCTACAGGAGTCGGTATAACAAGCCCTATAATCAGAATCAGGAGAGAAAGAGAGATACCCCATACAAGTATAAATATGGTTTTTGCAGGTTTAAAACCTTTCTTATCTATCTTCACCACGACCCTGCCTTCCTCTTCTGCTTCTCTTTCATCCTTTATTTCCACCTTTCCTGGCATACTTGTTAAGGGAGGGATGAATTTCAACAGAGCCTTAAAGGGTCCAAGAGACGCTTCTGTTATTTCTCCTTCAATCTCTGCTCCTTCCTCTTTATACATTTTCCCTCCGACAACCGCAAAATCGCCTTCAATTCTTGAGCCTGAATACAAATTTGCGTCTCCCCCAATCACTGCAACATCTCCATCCACTTCTCCATAAAGTTCAAGGTCTCCGTTTATAATCACAACTTCTCCCTCTACCTTACCTTCAATTATTGCAGATTTCCCGATTATAGAGATATCACCTTCAATTTTTTCTCCTTTCTTAATATGATAAACATCTTTTGCCTGTAGCAAGGAAAATAAGGCAAACATTATAATCACTTTTTTCATAATCTCACCTCCTTAAATGTTATTTTTTTTAGCAGGAAAAAAGAGATATATAAAATAAATAAATTTGTCAGAATAAATATAAAAACAAATGGGGGAATTATATAACATAGATTAAAATTAAATACTTTTGAAAAAATATTACATAAAACCATAATTTTTGAAAATGTAATAATAATTTCAGGGAAAAATGATTTTAAAAAATAAGGAATAAAAATTATAAATACAAATGTTAATGAAGACATTAAAAACGCAAAAACCTTACCATAAACAGGTTCCTTTAAAATCTTTCTCAATACCATATCTTCAAAATCAGGAGATGGCTCAATCTCTGTTATGTTTGTAAACTCCTCTTTTAATTCATTAATGTATTCATAAAAACCTTTGCAGGAAGCACATTTTTTAATATGCTCTTTAACTTCTTTTTCAGGCTCTCTGCCTTCAAGAATTAATATTATCAGCTGTTCTATGGTTTCACATTTCATTTCATTATTTAATACGAGGAAATTTTTCAAAAAGTTTCAAAAGATGCTTTTAAAACAAATAGTTTATAACTCATAGATTATGGTTTACTGTCTTGGTCGCATTTATAAATAAGTAAGAAATACAAGACAATTCCGAAATCCGATTTTTTGTCTTTAAAGTTTTTACTTTTCACCTGTCAGTTATCCTGTATTTTCTTTCACACCACTCAAGCCTAACTTATCTTTGTTCATTACATTGACAACATATGCCCTCTTCCCTTATATTCTAAAACCTTTTAAAAGGAGGAGAGAATGCCTGTACCCAAAAGAAGACATTCAAGAGCAAGAGGAAGAAAAAGAAGAACTAACTGGAAAATAAAATTTTCAGGAGATTCTGTATGTCCGAGATGCGGAGCCTTCAAGCTTCCTCACAGGGTTTGCTCTTCATGTGGATATTATAAGGAAATGCCTGTAATTGAAATTGTGGAGAAAAAGAAAGAGTAATGCACAGGGTAGTAGTTGACGGTGCAGGAAGCGAGAGACATCCTCTTCCTGAAATTGAAGGATGTATAAAAGCGGTTCAGGAAAGACAAGACTTTGAAATATTTCTGGTAATATCAAAGAAAGACAAAGGTAAACTCCCATCAAAGATTCCTTCAAGAATAGAAATTGTTGAAGCCGAACAAAAAGTTACTTTCATGGATAAACCCTCTCAAGCACTTGTCTCAAAGAAAAATTCAACCCTATCAGTAGGCATGCAAATCCTGGCAAATAAAGAAGCTGACATATTTGTTTCAGCCGGAAATACCGGTGCTGTGATGGCTTTTGCTCTTAAATACCTGGGAAGGTTAAAAGGGGTAAAAAGACCCTCAATATGCGCTCTTTTTCCCTCCTTAAAAGGCTTTGTTGCTGTTCTTGATGTGGGAGCAAATGTTGACTCTAAACCTTTATATCTGGTTCAATTCGGGATAATGGGATACTTTTTCACAAAACATATTTTAAACAAACAACAACCTAAAATTGCCCTTTTATCCATAGGAGAAGAGGAAATAAAAGGAAATGAACTTGTATTAAAAGCAAAGGAGCTTTTTGAGGAGAACAACATTCCTGGATTTGTGGGCTTTATAGAGGGCAAAGACATTCTAAAAGGATATGCAGATGTTGTTGTTATGGACGGTTTTGTTGGTAACTCACTGCTGAAATTTGCTGAGGGAACAATAGAAGTTACATTTAGACTTTTAAGAGAAGAAATAGATAAAAGCCTTAGAGGTAAAATAGGTGCTTTTCTTTTAAAAGATTCTTTAAAATCTCTTTTGAATAGATTGGATTATGAAAGTTTCGGGGGAGCGCCTCTTCTCGGAATTAACGGTAATGTCATAATATGCCATGGGAGAAGTTCTGCAAAGGCGATTAAGAATGCGATATTTGAGGGAATCAAATTAAGAAAAGAAAATGTGAATCAGAAAATAGAACAAAGTATAATGAATCTAAAAGATTGATTTTGTAGAGATCCTATTCTTACATTATAATTAAAAGACTTAAAAGTGTTAAATGTGGCGCCATCGTCTAGTCAGGCCAAGGACGCCTGGTTCTCAGCCAGGAGACCCGGGTTCAAATCCCGGTGGCGCTAAGGTTTCGCAAATGGCGAAACACAAATGGCTTTTGGCATATGGCTGCTAATCAGAAAGAATTTAAGACTTTTTATTATAGGCTAATTGCTATTTGCTACTTGTGTCGCAGAGCGACTTTGGGGGGTGGTGTAATTGGCAACACGCCTGGCTCTGGACCAGGTAATTGGGGTTCGAGTCCCTGCCCCCCAGGTATGTGGCATAAACTATCATTTTTTGAAACTTAAGAAGAGTTTAGTTCGTTTAAACATTAAAAAAAGAGGAGGTTAAAATGAAAAGACTTTCTTTACTTCTCGGAGGTTCAATAATCTTTTTCACAGGTATAGTTGTGGGTATTGTAATGACAGCGAAATTACAAGTAGACAACCGGGTTTATGCAGAAAATCCTGTTCAGGAAGTTCGGCAAGAGATAAAGTTTGATTCAAAAAACCCCTTTGCAAAAATAGCAGCAGATGTGATTCCCGGTGTTGTGAATATAAAGGCAACAAAGAAAATCAAGAGAAAAATAGAATACTTTTTTCCCTTTGAAGACCCATTTTTCAAAAAGTTTTTTAGAGAGTTTATGCCACCCGAACATCCCCAAGAATATGAAACAGAGGTTCTCGGCTCTGGATTTATATTTAAAAAAGATAAAGATACCTATTACCTCCTGACAAATCATCATGTTGTTAAAGATGTTGACGATATAATTGTTACTCTCTGGGACAGAAGAGAGTTTAAAGGAGATGAAGTAAAAATAGCTGGCAAAGACCAGTTAACTGATGTCGCTGTTCTCTCGATTAAAACAAAGGAGAAATTAAAAGTTTTAAAACTTGGAGATTCTGATAAAATAAATGTTGGAGACTGGTCAATAGCAGTGGGAAATCCTTTTGGGTTTAATGGAACTGTTACTGTTGGTGTCATTTCTGCTCTCGGAAGGTCACATCTTTCTTTTGGAAGAGAGCAGGGACCTGTTTTCCAGAACTTTATTCAAACCGATGCAGCCATAAACCCTGGAAACTCGGGTGGGCCTTTAATTAACATAAATGGCGATGTTATAGGGATTAATTCTGCAATTTTCACCACAATGGTAAGGGGAAACATAGGTATAGGTTTTGCAATACCAATAAATACTGCAAAAAATGTTGCAGAACAGATCATATCAAAAGGTGAAGTTAAAAGAGGATATCTCGGTGTTGTAATTCAGGAGGTTGATGCTGACATTGCAAAAGCCTATGGCCTTGAAAAGCCTATGGGAGCCCTTGTTGTGGAAGTTACAGAGGATGGTCCTGCTGACAAGGCGGGTGTAAAAGAAGGTGAAATAATAATAAAAGTCAATGATTATGAAATTAAAAATGTTGAGGACTTGAGATTAAAGATAACCAGTTATTTTCCAGACGAAAAAATAAAACTTACCCTGGTTAATGAAGATGGGAAAAAGAGAGTTCTGGAAGTTAAACTGGGAGAACTGAAAGAAGAGATGTTTGTAAAAGGTGGAGTAGAAAAGAAAGAGGAAGTAAGGGAATGGCTTGGAATAGAAGTTAAGACTCTTGATAAAGACCTTAAAGAAATGTATAGAATAGAGGAGAATAAAGGTGTTTTGATAGTAAGTATTGACATGGATGGGAAGGGATATAAAGCAGGTTTAAGAGAAGGTGATTTGATTTACAGAATAGGAAAAATACAAATCAACAACACTGATGATTACAAAAAAGCAAAACAGAGATATGAGAAACATACAAAACCAATTCCTTTCTTCATAGAAAGACAGGGAGTTAAAAGGGTTATAGCGGTCAAACCTTGACAAAAGAAAAAAAATCAAAATTAAGACAGCAGATAGAAGGATGGGTATGGGCACTTGTGGTCGCTCTTTTTTTGAGATATTTTGTGCTTCAGGCTTATAGAATACCATCAGGCTCAATGGAGGATACACTTTTACCAGGCGATTTTCTTCTTGTTTTTAAACCGGTATACGGAATAGAAATCCCATATACCCAGATAAAATTTTTCCAGTTTGCGAAACCCTCAAGAGGAGACATAGTTATTTTCAGGTTTCCATTAGACCCTTCAAAAGATTTTGTTAAAAGATGTATAGGACTTCCCGGAGATACTATTGAAATAAGAGATAAAGCAGTTTATGTAAATGGCAGAAGACTTTTTGAGCCTTATGCAATCCACAAAGACGCGAACATAATTCCAGCCTTAATGGAAATAAGAGATGAGTTTACAAGGGAAGAGTTCCAGAGGATGTGGGAGGAAAGGGAACTTCTTGACGAGCCCAAGGTCAGGGATAACCTCGGTCCGATAGTTGTGCCTGAAAAAACCTATTTTGTGCTCGGTGATAACAGGGATAACTCCTCTGATTCAAGGTTCTGGGGACCGGTTCCTGAAAAATATTTAAAAGGAATTCCTCTTATAATATATTTTTCATGGGATTCTCATGCAAACAATATATTTAGCAGTTTAAGAATACAGAGATTTTTTCAAATCCCTTTTATATGGCCTAAAAATCCCTATTTTGTTGATGAAATGTAAATTTTGTTCTGATAAACCCGTAGTTCATCTTAAACCTTCTAATCTATATCTCTGTGAAAATCATTTTCTGGAAAGAGTTGAAGAGGTTACTAAAAGAGCGATAAAAAAATTTAATATGTTTGATAATAAAGATAGAATTCTTGTCGCTGTTTCGGGTGGAAAGGACTCTTTATCTTTACTTTACCTGCTGAATAAGCTGGGCTATTATACAAGGGGGCTCTATATAAACCTGGGTATAGAGGAAAGAGAATATTCTGATGAATCCTTTGAATATGTTAAAAAGTTTTCTGAAAAATTTCATATGGATATATATACCTACAATTTAAAAGAAGAGAAAGGGAAAGGCATAACTGATATAATGAAACACAGAAAGAATTATAAAGCCTGCTCTGTATGTGGAATAGTTAAAAGGTATATAATGAATAAAATTGCCCTTGAAAAGAACTTCAATGTTCTGGCAACAGGACACAATCTTGATGATGAGGTTTCCAGACTCTTCGGTAATATAGTCTTCTGGCAGGAAGGTTATCTTTTACACCAGAATCCTGTTCTTGAAGAAGAAAAAAATAAACTTCTAAAAAAGGTGAAACCTTTTTGCTTTATCAGCGAAAAGCAAACAGCTCTCTATGCCTATTTAAGGGGTATTGAATATGTAAGAAACGAATGTCCTTATTCAATTGATGCAAAGACAATTTTTTATAAAAATATACTCAACAGAGTTGAAGAGAATTCATCCGGTGCAAAACTAAGATTCTACAAAGGATTCCTGGACATTCAAAAGAAATATTTTAAAAAGGTTCACAAAAAATATACTGAAATTATGGGTGAAGAAAAAGAGTGTAAGATATGCGGGATGCCTACTTTAAAAGAGATATGCGGTTTTTGCAGGATATTTGAGAGGGTTTAGATGAGAACAGGAATTGTGGTGCCCGTATATAATGAAAAGAAATATCTTGAAGCAGTTATCAGGGAAGTTCTTGAAATCAATATAGACAAAAAAGTTTTTCTTGTTGATGACGGTTCTGACCAGGAGACCAGGAATATAATCAAAAAGATTAAAAATATAGAAGTTATAACTCACAAAACCAATCAGGGATATGGTGCTGCACTTATATCAGGATTCAAAAAAGCGATAGAACAAAACTGTGACTTCATAATTACTATTGATGCAGACAGACAGCATCTACCTCACAGAATACCAGAATTTTTAAAATATATAAAGGAATACGATATTGTGTCAGGCTCAAGATACCACAGAAATGCAAAAATTTTAACACCTCCTCCATCTGAAAGGAAATATGTTAATTTCTTAATTCAGAGAGTTTTATTCTATCTTACAGGTATAAAAATAACTGATGCCTTTTGTGGTTTCAGGGCCTATAAAAGAGAATTCCTGAAGGACATTGATTTAAAAGAAAAAGGATATGCATTTCCCCTTGAGATGTGGTATTATGTTTATAAGAAAAAAGCCAGATTAAAAGAAATCCCCTGTGAGCTTTATTATCCTGAAAAAAAGGATTTCCCTGGAAATATTAAAAATAAAAAACAAAGGCTTGCATATTATAAAAGTGTTCTTGAAAATCTTTTTAAAAGAAATTTAGAAGAAATTTTTTCGCGAGCAAAAAAGGAGATAGAAGATGAATATTTTAGTGATTGATGCCCATCCCGATGACGCAGAACTCGGTCTGGGCGGAACAATAGTCAAGATGGTTAAAGCAGGTTATAACGTGTATATACTCGACTTAACTAACGGAGAACCAACCCCTTATGGAACTCCTGAAAAGAGAATGGAAGAATCTCAAAAGGCAGCAAAAGTTCTGGGCGTAAAAAAAAGGATTACGCTTCCTCTATCCAACAGATATCTGTTTGACACAAAGTCTGCAAGAATTATGGTTGCAGAGGTCATAAGAGAACATAAAATAGATGTGATATTCACTCATCAGGGAGAAGATGCCCATCCAGACCATATTGCTACAAGAAGTATAACAGATTCTGCAAGGTTTTATGCAAAACTTACCAAAACCGATATGAAAGGCGAACCCAGATATCCTTCAAAAATATTTTATTATCTTGCTTCTCATAAAAGAAAGGTCTTCAAACCCGACCTTATAATAGACATAACTGAAGAATTTGAAAAGAAAATGGAAGCGGTTAGATGCTACGAATCCCAGTTTCTTGTAAATCCTGCAAGAACAAGAATTTTTGAATATGTTGAAATAACGAACAGATTTTATGGTTCAAGAATTGGTGCAGAATACGGGGAGGCAATATTTTTAGAAGAAGCCTTTGGTGTAAAAGATATATCTTTTCTTTTTAAATGATTCCTGAAAAAAACGATGAAGTATACTTATACCCTTCTTTTAAAGAAATAATTGCTAAAACCAGACAGAACAGAGTTTTAAGGCAAAAATTTTTTAAAAAATTCAACTTTTTTGAATTTAAAGAAAATAAAGTTACAATTGCATCGGGTCATCAACCCTATCTATTTCATGCCGGGATATGGGCAAAAACAATTTTTCTTAACTGCTTTAAAGATTTCGAAAAGGTATTTATAACCCATGATGCAGATGTTAAAAATGGACTTTTTCTTGATATACCCGCATATACAGATAAATGGAAAAAACTCAGGGAATACATATATTTAAATTCTGAAAACAGAACCTTTGAAGAATATGATAATAAAAAATTTGAAGAAGGTATAAAATGGTTTTCTGAAAAATTTCAGGAAATGAAAAACTATGTAAAAAAGGACATAAAAGAAAAAATTGAATGTTTTATTGAGTTTGTAAGAAACCACGAAAACCCTGTCCAGAGTCTTATAAACACAAGAAAAAATTTTGAAAAAGGAATAAGCTATAAAGAGATAAAAGTTTCTGAAATATCAAAAGACTCAAATTTCTTAAAATTTTTTCTATACATCTTTTACAATGCTCAAAAATTTCTGGATGTTTACAACCACGAATTAAAAGAATTCAGAGAAATCAGAGGAATTAAAAAACAGGGTGAGCCATTTCCTTTCCTTTTAAAACAAAATAACTATCTTGAAATTCCTTTCTGGTATTTAAAAAATGGCAGAAAAAAATTATTTAAAAACAGGAATTACCTTTATGCAGATAATGAGAAATTATGTGAACTTACAGAAAAAATTGAACAGGACATAGAGATAATAAAAAAATTTAAGATAAGGCCAAGAGCTTTTACCCTTTCCATATACCAGAGAGTCTTTGTCTGCGATTTTTTTATTCACGGTTATGGTGGTAAATTATACGACGAATTTACAGAAAAGGTGTTTGAAAAAATTTTTGATTTAAAGATGCCTGAATGTGGTTTGTTAACAGGAACTTTTTATATTTTTCCTGACAATCCTGAAAACATTTCTGCTAAACTTTCTTCTCTTTATGAGAGAAAAAACTTTATAATACATCACCCTGAAAAATTTTTAAAGGATGATGAACTTGTGTTAAAAAAACAGACTTTAATTAAAGAAATCCAGAGGGCAGATAATAAGAAAAAAATATCAGAAGAAATAAAAAAAATTAATCAAAGTTTAAAACAAAAATTAAAAAATTTGATTGAGGATATAGAGACAAATATAAAAAATCTTGAAAATCAACTAAATGAGCAAAGGGTAAAATATTTCAGAGAATATCCCTACTTTTATATTGATTTTGAAAGGGTAAAAAAAGCTATTCAGGACAGGTTATGATAACGGGTATTGACCTCGGTGGCACATACATAAAAGGTGCGTTGTTCAATAAAAAGAGGATAATAAAAAGGCTAAAATTTAAGACCCCCTCAGGTGGTAAAAACATTTGTGACGCCATAATAGACCTGATTTACACTCTTTGTCCAGACCCTGGATATGCCGGTATTGGTATTCCGGGAATGATTTATAAAGGCAGGGTAGTTCAGGCACCAAACCTGAGAGGATTTGAAGGATTTGAAATCAAGAAATATCTTGCAAAAAAATTAAAGTTTCCTTTTTATATTGAAAACGATGCGAACTGCGCAGCTCTCGGAGAAAAATATTTCGGACATGGGAAAAATCTAAAAGATTTTATCGTGCTAACTCTCGGGACAGGTGTGGGAGGCGGGATTTTTTCAGGCGGAAAACTTTTAAGGGGTAAGGATTTTCTCGGAGGAGAAATAGGCCACATCACGGTTTTTCCTGGAGGCATAAAATGCGGTTGTGGTAAAAAGGGCTGCCTTGAAATGTATGCTTCAAAACAGGGTTTAAAAAAAATTTTAAACAGGGATATTGAACCCGAAGAAGTTGCAGAAAGGGCTAAAAAGAGCATAAAAAAGTACATAAAAGTTTTTGAAACAATGGGGTATGCCCTTGGCATTGCATGCGGTAATCTTGTCAATATATTTAATCCCTCTGCAATAATATTTTCAGGAGGACTATCAAAAAGCTATGACTTATTCAAAAAAAATTTTTTTAAAACATTGAAAAACAACGCCTTTCCTCATCTTTTAAAAGATTTAAAAATCAGAGTTTCAGAACTCGGTGACGACACAGGCGTTCTTGGCGCAATTTCCTTGATATTTTATGAAAAAGAACCTATTTGACTGAAAAATTTTTTTGCCTTATAATAGATACAAAATTTAAAAATAGTATGAAAGATACAAATCTTTTCAAAGAAATGGTTGAAAAATCTCCTGTTGGTGTTTATCTTGTACAGGATTGGGTTTTTAAATATGTAAATCCAAAGCTCGCAGAAATTTTTGGGTATAAAACAGAAGAGATTATAAATAAAAAAGGTCCTCTTGATTTAACATATCCGGATGATATATCAAAAGTGAAACATAATATAGAAAAAATGTTAAAAGGAGAGGTAACCTCAATTCACTACACTTTCAGGGGTTTAAGAAAAGATAAGAAAATAATATTTGTTGAAGTATTTGGCTCAAAAACAACCTATAACAGAAAACCCGCGATAATAGGAACACTTCTTGATGTTACTGATAAAGTTGAAATTGCTGAAAAATTGAGAGAAAGTGAACAAAAATACAGAAGCCTTGTTGAGAGTTCCCCTGATGGTATATTTATTGTAGATAAAGAAGGCAAATTCATAATGATTAATAAGACAATCTGTGATTTTCTGGGGTATAAGCCAGAAGAACTCATAGGCAAAAACATTAAAAAAGTAATATCACAGGACCAGTGGGAAACTCACGAACAGAGATTTAAACAACTTCTTAAAGGTGAAATCCTTTTAGAACCAATGGAATATGAAGTGAAGAGCAAAGATGGCAAAATTTATTTTGTTGAGGTTCGTTCTGTTCCTTATATAAGAGAAGGTGAATTCGTTGGTTTTCAGGGAATTGCAAGAAATATTACAGAGCAGAAAAAGATGCAGGAAATGCTTGTGCATATTGAGAAAATGGAAGCAATAGGAAAGTTAACAGGTGGTATCGCTCATGATTTTAACAATTTGCTCACAACAATTCTTGGAATGACCGAAATTGTATTAATGGATTTAAAGGAAGGTGAAAAAGGTTACAAAGAGCTTCAACTCGTAAGAGAGGCTGCACAGAGAGGTGCAGAGCTTGTCAGAAGACTTCTGACATTCAGCAAGAGGAGAATAGAAACAAAAACTTTCATAAATTTAAACAAAGAGATAGAGGAAATAGGAAAAATTTTACCAAGAGTTCTTGGAGAAGATATCCGGTACAGTTTTTTCCCTGACCCTGAAATAGAGTCAATAATTGCGGACCCTGTTCAGATTGAACAGATAATAATGAATTTAGCTGTAAACGCAAGAGATNCAATGTCACAAGGAGGTGAATTTATAATCTCAACAAAAGCTGTAACCTTTGACCTTAATTTTTCTCAAACTTGTGGTTTAAAAGAGGGCGAATATATCCTTCTTGAAGTTAGAGATACAGGTTGCGGTATCCCGCCTGAAATAAAAGATAAAGTATTTGAACCCTTTTTTACGACAAAACCCGAAGGAACAGGGCTTGGACTGTCAACTGTATACGGAATTGCTAGAGAACTTGAAGGATACATAGATATTGAAAGCCAGGTCAATAAAGGAACAAAATTTAAAATATACCTGCCGGTTGCCCATAAAGAAAAAGCCAGACCCGCCTTTATACCTGCCAAAATAAAATCTCACAGGGGTAAAGAAAAAATAATGCTTGTTGAAGATGATGATTCAATAAGGCATTTACTTTCTGAATCATTGAAAAATCTCGGCTATACCGTATTTGAAGTAAAAACAGGTGAGGAAGCTATAAAAATAGCCAGAGAGCAGGAAAACATAGATGTTATTATAAGTGATGTTGTTCTGGTTGACAAAAAGGGTCCGGAAATTACAAAAGAAATTGTAAAAATATACCCGGAAATTAAAGTTATTTTTATGTCAGGCTACGCCTATGATTTTTTAAATGGTAAAAAATTTGAGGGAATAAAAGCTTATTTTTTTCCAAAACCCTTCACTCCGAAAGAACTCGCAACTAAATTGAGAGAAGTTCTTTCAACCTGATTATTCATTTGATATGTCGAGCCATCTACTAAATTTAGCAAAGGCTTTACCCTTTAAAAGCATCTCTCTGGCAATCTCATAACCCTCTTTGAGGTCCTTTGCTTTATTCATTATATAAAGTCCTGTCCCGGCATTTGCAAGGGCAATTTTCACAGGGGGAGAATTAACAGGAATTTTACAGTTCAGTATATCAAGCATAATTTTTAACCCGTTCTTCTTGCCCCTAACCCTGATACTTTCAATATCCTGACTCCTTTCAATACCAAAATCTTCAGGATAAATCTCAATTTCCTTTAATCTATTATTTTCCACAATAATCCCATAAGTTTTATCACTCACAGAAATCTCGTCAAGACCGTCATTACTGTGTACAACAATTGCTCTTTTAATTCCTGTTTTTTGGATTGCCAGGGCAGTGGGCATTAAAAGCTCCTTCTTATTAACACCCATGAGCCTGTGAGTTATGTTAACAGGATTTGCAAGGGCACCTATGATGTTAAAAGTCGTTATAACACCAAGCTGTGCCCTTATCTTTGCAATTCTTTTCATCATGGGATGATAAAGGGGCGCATACAAAAACCCTATGTTTTCCTGTTCAATTGATTTTTTAACCTTTTCAAGTTCGGTATTTAAGCTATACCCCGCCTTAGACAGAACATCTGCACTTCCACAGGTGCTTGTCATTGCCTTGCTTGAATGTTTTGCAACGCACACATCACACGCTGATAAAATAAAGGAAGCTGTTGTGCTTATGTTAAATGTATTTGAATAATCTCCCCCTGTTCCGCATATATCAATAATTTCATCTTTACTTTTTATTTCAACCTTTTTAGAATATTCTCTCATACACCTTGCAAGGCCATAGAGTTCTTCACCCGTTTCGCCTTTCATTCTCATACCCATTATAAAACCTGCAATCTGGGATGCCGGGGCATTTTTTTCAACAATTTTTTTAAGAACCATGTAGGTTTCCTCAGCTTTCAGGTCTTCATAATTCATAATCCGATTTAAAATTTTCTGAAATTGCATTCTTATGATTTTAATGAAAAGAGTAGTAAAACTCAAAATGAATGCATTAATCTCTGAGATGTCAGAGTGAAAGCTCCTGAGAGACTTGGCATATGGCTTATGGCGGATGGTTTATGGGGTTTGTAGGGTTATTTGCGCTGGTTGCATAATAAATTAATCTTTTCATCTTATCCTGCATCTTGTATCAATTTTTTTCACATTTTACATATCAGTCCCTATTTTACCTTTCATCTTATCTCTTATTTCATTCTCCATTGCAAAGTTTTACACAAATATATTAAAATTTAAAACTCAAAAATAAGGAGAAAAGGAGATGGAAAAAGATTTGACAACAAAAGAATATCAAACAATATCTTACATATCAGGGCCTCTTCTTTTTGTTGAAAAGGCAAAGGATTTATCTTACGGAGCACTTGTTGAAATAATTCTCCCTGATGATACTAAAAGAAGTGGTCAGGTTCTTGATGTATCAGAGGACTTTGCTGTTATTCAGGTTCTTGAAGGAACACTCGGACTTGATGTGGCAAAAACAAAAGTAAGATTTATAGAAGACCAGATAAGACTGGGAGTCTCAAGAGAGATGAAGGGAAGAATATTCAATGGAAGAGGGCAGCCTCTGGATGACCTTCCTGAACCTACTCCTGAAAAAAGACTGCCCGTTGTGGGTGCACCAATGAATCCAGTTGCAAGGGATAAACCATCCGATTTTATTCAAACAGGAATTTCTGCAATTGACGGTTTTAACACCCTTGTGAGAGGTCAAAAGTTACCTATATTTTCAGGGTCAGGACTGCCTGCAAATGAAATTGCTTCAATGATAATGAGATACGCAAAGGTAAGAGGAGAAGGTGAAGAGTTTCTTATAATATTTGCAGCTCTCGGGATTACATCAAGAGAATATGCGTACTTCTTAAAAGAATTCAGGGAAACAGGTTCACTGGGAAGAATTGTTGCCTTTATAAATCTTGCTGATGACCCTGCAATTGAAAGACTTTTAACACCACGACTTGCTTTAACAACTGCAGAATACTTTGCCTTTGAACTTGACTATCATATCCTTGTTATACTATCAGATATGACAAACTATTGTGAGGCATTAAGAGAAATAGGTGCTGCAAGAGAAGAGGTTCCAGGGAGAAGAGGATATCCTGGCTACATGTATACAGACCTTGCAACCATGTATGAAAGAGCAGGAAGAATTAAAGGTAAAAAAGGCTCAATAACCCAGATACCGATTTTGACAATGCCCGATGACGATATAACACATCCCATACCTGATTTAACAGGTTATATTACAGAGGGACAGATAGTTTTATCAAGAGAACTTCACAGAAAAGGTGTTTTCCCACCTATTGATATTTTAATGTCTCTTTCAAGACTTATGAATCTCGGTATAGGAAAGGACAAAACAAGGGAAGACCATCGTAACTTTGCTGACCAGCTTTATGCATGTTATGCAAAGGGGAAAGATATGAGAAAGCTTGTTGCAATTGTCGGAGAAGATGCTTTAAGCGAAATGGACAAAAAATACCTTAATTTCGCGGACACCTTTGAATGGCAAATGATAAATCAGGGATTTGCAGAACGAGTGATTGAACAAACATTTGACATAGGCTGGCAACTGTTAACAACATTCCCTACAACAGAATTAACCCGTGTAAAAAGAGAATATATAGAAAAATATTACTCTCAGTGGGCGGCAAAACAACGGAAAGATATAGGTGAAAAAAAGCTTGATTAAAGTCTCGGTTTTAATTCCTGCATACAATGAAGAAGAAAATGTGCCCTATCTTATTGAAGAAATAGAAAGTTTTTTAAAAAAACATAAATTTAATGACTGGGAGTTTATTCTGATAGATGATGGGTCCACAGATAGAACATACGACAGATTCAGGGAGTTATCCAGGGGAAAAGAGTATCTCAGAGCATTCCGTTATATAAAGAATCAGGGAAAAACAAGGGCGCTTGTAGTTGGGTATAGAAAATCAAGAGGGGAAGTTCTGGTAATATTTGATGCTGATTTGCAATTCAGCCTTGATGACGCTAAAAAACTGGTGAACAAAATAGAGGAAGGGTATGACCTGGTTGCGGGTAAAAAGATGGGAAAATATCAGAAAAAATTCGTTTCCACTGTTTATAACCGTCTTGCACAAATTGTCTTTGGGGTTCCTGTATCTGACATGAATGCCATGAAAGCCTTCAGGAAAAGTGTTTTAAAAGAAGTTCCCTTGAGAAAAGACTGGCACAGGTATATAATACCTTTTGCATGGGAACAGGGGTTTGCACTCACTGAAATACCTATCAGCCTGAGACCCAGGAAAATGGGTGAAAGCAAATATCGGGGTATAGGCAGAATAATCGTTGGGTTTATGGACTTACTTGCGGTTAAATTTCAGATAACATTTCTACATAAACCAATGCTCTTTTTTGGTACCATAGGACTTTTTTCTCTATCTTTGGGCACAATAATAGGAATAATAGCTATAATCATGCGGTTTGCATTTCAACAAGGGAACAGGTCAATTGTTCTTCTTGTAATCTTATTAATAATATCAGGATTACTCCTTTTTGCCATAGGGTTTATCGGTGAAGGGCTTGCTGGAATATATGACAGGCTTGAGAAAATAGAGAACAATTTAAAGGAAGAATGAAAATTCTTTTAACAGGTTCGGGTGGATTTATAGGTTCACACTTATGTGAGGAACTTATAAAAAAGGGATACGAGGTAAAGGTAATCCTTAGATACACATCCACCGGTAATATGGGAAACCTGTTTTTTGTATCAAATGAAATTTTAAAAAAGGTTAATATAATTTTTGGAGACCTTCAGGATATTGAAATTTTTTACGAAGAAACCCGAGATGTTGACTACGTTATAAACCTAGCAAGCTTAATATCCATACCTTATTCCTTTAAGTTCCCTCGAACTACAGTATTAAACAACATATCAATAATTATCAATCTACTTGAGAGTTTAAAATCCAGAAAAAAACCTTTAATTCATATTTCCACTTCAGAAGTATATGGAAATGTTGAGTATCTCCCTATAGATGAAAAACATCCAAAATCTGCAAAATCTCCTTATGCAGCATCTAAAATATTTATGGATGAATTTCTTAAAAGTTATGCTAAATATCACAACATCCCTTTTAAGATTTTAAGACCCTTTAACACCTTTGGACCAAGACAGTCTCCCAGAGCATTGGTTCCAAGCATAATACTCCAGATTCTAAGGAATGGACATGTTCGTATAGGAAACCTGTATCCAAAAAGAGATTTTACCTATGTCAGAGATATAGTGAATGGGTTAATAAAGGCAGTTGAAAGCGACAGAGGTTTTGGAGAAGAGGTAAATCTCTGCTCGGGTAAAAGTTTCAGCGTGGAAGAAACTATTTTAAAGATAAAAGAAATTTCAGGAACAGAATTTAACATAATAAAAGATAAAGAAAGAGAAAGGCCAAGAGAGGTTGAAATAGATGAATTGAGGGGGAGCTATAAGAAAGCAGAAAGACTCTTCGGATTTTCACCCTCCACAAATTTTGAAGAGGGGCTCATGTTAACATGGAACTGGTTTAAAAACAATAAACAGAGATATTTCCCTGAAATGCAAAGTGAATGAAAATTCTATTTATAAGGTTCGGCAAAGCAGGTGACCTGATTTTATTAACCCCTGTTCTTGAAGTTTTAAAAAAAAACTCAATTAAAGTATCTTTTCTGATCAGTCAGAAATATAAAGAAATACTCACAGGTCATCCAGCAATAGAAAGATTTTTTTTTATTGAAGATGGATTTTTTAATAATATCAGAAATTTAAGAAAACAAAAATTTAATCTAATAGTTGATTTTGATAAAAAGCCTTTATCTTTTTTTTATTCTGTTTGTCTTTTCCCTGTAAAGTTTGTCAGAACAAGTAAGAACTACATAAGAAGAATGGCAGTATGGTTTAAAATTAAACCAGAGGAGTTTCACTTTTCAGATTTATTTTATGAAAAGGTAAAAAAAGTTCTGAATTTAAATGACCCTTTGCCATTGCCTTTCCTTTATGGTGAAAAAAAATTTGGAAACTTACCAGAAAAGTACGCCGTCTTTTTCACAGGAGGCTCCCACCAGAAGAAAAGATGGCCTACCACACACTATGAAGAACTGGGCAGGATGATAAAAGACAATCTCAATATAGATATAGTGATCATGGGAGATAAAAAGGATAAAGAAGACAGAAATTTTAAAGATAGATTTTTTATAGACCTGAGAGGTGAAACAAACTGGAAACAAACTTTTTATATAATAAAAAACTCTTTATTCGTAGTTTCAAACGATACTGCTGGAGTTCACATAGCAGATGCTTACAGGAAAACAATATTTGAAATCTATGGCTCTACATTACCCGAATTTGGATTTAAACCAAAGGGCAAGGTATTTATATTTCAAACATTTCCTGAATGCAGGCCATGCAGTCTTCACGGAGAAGGAAACTGTCCATATCAGTTGAAATGTCTGTATGATATAAAACCAGAAGAAGTGTTTTTAAAAATCAAGGACTGGTTCTCAGAAATAAATTAAAAATATCAGCAAGTGTTACGCATCCTGTATAATTCCCGTTATTTTTGAGAATAACAAACTCCTCCTTATTTTTAACCATTTTTAAAAATATATCTGCTACACTTATATTTTCATCATAACAGGAGAATGGGGAAATAACATCAGAGACCTTTTTATCTCTGTTATCTTCTTTTAATAGATTCCATATTTTCACAATCCCTGCTATTTTATCATTATGTATTACAGGCATATGCGAATAGGGGATTTCTTCCTTTAAAAGCTGTGAAATTTTTTTGTTGTATGGAATTTTGTTTACTTTCTCATAAGGAACCATTATACTTTTCGCAGTCATTTTTCTCATCTCGATAACTTTCTCAATAAAAAACTTTTCATCCTTTTCAAAACCTTTTGCTCTCTCTATTGTGCCCACAATTCTAATCAGTTCTCCTGTAAAATCTACCTTTTTCTTCTTCCCTGCAAGAAATTTTCTAAAGGTCTGAAATAAAATTATAAAGGGGAAGAATATTCTTTCAAAAATGCTGTAAAATACTTTAAAGACAGGGGTCACATAGGAAGCAAATTTTCTGGGCTGCATCAAAGCCATCGTCTTCGGTGTTATTTCTGCAAAAATCAGAAGTATAACACTGAATACTATAGTATCAATAACATCAATTAAAAATTTGGATCCTTTCTCAAAAATACTCAAGGTAATTGATGCAAAGATAGCAGATGCAAAAGAATTGGCTATATTGTTAAGTATGAGTATAATAACAAGGAACCTTTCAGGAGAATTAAACAGTTTGAAAAAAAATTTTCTTTCCTTCTCAAAGGTAAGTATATCTTTCTCTTTAAGAGAAAAATAGGCAGTTTCAGTGCCTGAAACAAGAAAGGATATAATAAGAAGAAAAATAAGTACTAAAATTGAAATACTCATTTTCTTTTAAAATAATCCATAATGAGCCGGTTTTCATAGACAGTCATTATATTGCTTTCTCTGTCATTTTTATGGTCATACCCCATGATGTGAGCAAAGCCATGAAACATAAGCCTTATATAATCTCTTTCATCTTTGATAAAATCTCTGCATATATATATTTCACCTGTTTCACCAAGATTAAAAGAAATAACATCCGTAATCCTGTTCTTTTTAAGAAATTCTTTGTTAATATTCCTTATCCTCTCTTTTCCGACCACTATTATATTTATCTCTTTTAATTCTGAGTTGCGTGTTTCCTTTTTAATTATATTTGTAACCGTTTTTTTAGATACTGATGGTAATTTTTTTCTAACAGTTCTGTAAAAATTAACTGCCACTTCTGGGATATTCCGGTCTTTCATGAAAGTAGGAAATTAAAATCGGTATAAAAGCCTCCTCTATTTTATCCAGGTCTTTTCTTGTAATTTCACATTCATCAAATTGACCATCAAGAAATCTTCTCTTTATCATCGCTTCCACCACTTCTCTCACTCTCAAGGGATTTGGAGATTCAATACTTCGCACGGTAGCCTCCACTGTGTCTGCAAGCATGAGAACTGCTTCTTCTTTTGTCCTAGGTTTGGGACCGGGATATCTAAAATCTTCTTCATTAACATTTGGATTGGCCATCTTGGCTTTTTCATAAAAAGGCACCATAAGTGTAGTACCATGATGGGTTTTTATCATATCTACCACACTGTCTGGCAATCTATGTTTTTGAGCAAGCTCAACTCCATATTTTATATGAGTTTTAAGAATAAGAGCACTTATTTGTGGAGAGAGTTTGTCATGAGGGTTTACACCTTTCTGGTTTTCTGCATAGTATTCAGGATTTGCCATCTTACCTATATCGTGGAAGTAAGCTCCCACCCTTACAAGAAGGGGATTTGCGCCCACAGCTCTTGCGGCAGATTCAGCAAGATTCGCAATGAGGTTGGCATGAGCGAATGTCCCAAGAGCTTTCCTGCTTAATTCTAAAAGTAAGGGGTGATTTATATTTAAAAGTTCCATAAGTATGAAATCAGTTGTTATACCAAAAAATCTTTCATAGAAAACAAGCATTAATGAAAGTAAGGATATGGAAATTATTCCCGACAATAAATTTCCCAGTAAAACCTGTGGTATACGGTACTTTAATTCAAAAAGGTAAGAAAAAAATAAAACCAGTGCGGTTCCACACAGAAATATTATTATACCACTAAAATATAGATAAAATCTTCTTTTCAAAAATTTTATGAGAACAACACCAACCCCTCCAATTAAAATAAAAAACAAAAAGGGAATGAACATAAAATCAAAGTAAATGGCAAGATAAACAGCTCCCATAAAGGTTAAAATAATACCAAAGAGAGGAGAAGAAACAACACCTGATATTATAGAAAGAAAAGGTAAAGGTATGAAATAATAGGGAAGTTTCAGTTGGATCAAAATATATGAAAAAATCAGGATCAGAGATAGATTGATAAAATGCACAGTAATGAGCTGTATGTTTTCATATATTTTTCTAAAATGGAATCTGGTAATATAATAAAAAATAAGAAAAATAAGGGCAAATACTACAAAGATATAAAATTTCCTCAGAATCACATCTTTTGCCCCATACCCTTTATAAATTAACTGGTTTAAGACAAAAAGTTTTTCCTCTATCTCCGGTGTAACCTTTTCATGAGCTCCTATAATTTTTTCACCTTCAAGAACAATTCCTTTAAAAGGTATAACAGATAACTCTACTTCTTTTTGCTTTTTTTCTGTCAGTTCAAAATTAAATCTGTAATTTGGTTTAAAAGTGGCAAAAAAAGCTTCGTAAAAAATACTCTGAAGATGATTATTTCCGGGGTATAATGTTTTACTTCTTTTATTAACAAAGTTTTTTACATCCAGGGTATCCATAAGCCCCTGAATATCCACCAATCTCTGTGTGCCATTTTCAATAACAATTGCTTTGTCTCCATATTTTTTTAAGACATTTTTATCCATTATTATTATTTTTTCACTCAGTTCTTTTTGCAATTTTCTTAAATTTGAAAGCAGTTTTTTTTCTTCATTTTTTGAAAGGGAATTCTTTATCTCTATCTTTTCTATATTCTTAAAGGACTCCTCTACTTTAACTATATAAGGTTTAACTCTGCTTCTGGCAATTTGTTTTTCCTTTTCTATATCTTCTTTTTTCTTGGGAATCTGAAAAGTAACGGGCGAAATAACATCATAAGGAGCTATTTCACCCGTTTCAAAATACACTTTTTTCAGACCACTTTTATGAGTTGGATGAAGCAAAGTGGCAAGCAAAATAAACCCTGTTGAAATCAGAAGCTTATAAAAGGTAGTTTTTTTTAAACTATTTTGTTCTTTCTTTATCTTCGTATTTTTCATAAGCCTCTATTATCTTTTTTACAATCGGGTGCCTTACCACATCATTTTTGTCAAAGGTGCAAAAATCTATTCCTTCTATATTTTTTAAAATATCCATTGCTATTTTCATACCTGAAGGAATACTTCTGGGAAGGTCAATCTGGGTAATATCTCCTGTAACAGCAACCTTTGTGAATGTACCAATTCTTGTCAGAAACATTTTCATCTGTAAGGAGG
This sequence comes from Candidatus Hydrothermus pacificus, assembly GCA_002011615.1. Taxonomy (GTDB): domain Bacteria; phylum Hydrothermota; class Hydrothermia; order Hydrothermales; family Hydrothermaceae; genus Hydrothermus; species Hydrothermus pacificus. The sequence continues at coordinate 135,704 of MTOH01000001.1, forward strand.
TGGTATTTTGAGCCTCATCCAGAATTATAAAAGCATTGGACAGTGTTCTGCCTCTCATATAAGCAATAGGGGCTATTTCTATTATTCCCGCATCTGTATATTTTCTTATTTTATCAAAGGGAAACATTTGAAAAAGGGCATCGTAAAGAGGTGTTAAATAGGGTGCCACCTTTTCTTTGTAATCACCCGGAAGGTACCCAAGAGACTCCCCTGCTTCAATAGCAGGTCGGGTAAGGACAATTCTTTCAACCTTCCTGGACCTCAGAAATTCTATTGCAACTGCAACAGCGAGAAATGTCTTGCCTGTTCCTGCAGGACCAATCGCAAAAACAATATCCTTAGTTCTCAGTGCTTCTACATATCTCGCTTGATTTTTTGACTTTGGATAGATTATCTTTTTAGGGGTTATTATGTATTCTTTTTCCTGTTTATCTGTCTCGCCTCTCTTAGCTCTATCAACTGCTGAAATTATTTCTTCCTTTTCCATAAAATTTCCCTCCCTTGCTTCTTTCTTCAAAATCTCAAAGGTTTTTTTCAAAATTTCAAATTCTTTCTCATCACCCTGAAAAAAAAGCTCTTCTCCCCTTATGTATATTTTACCATTAAAAACTTCCTTAAGGGTTTGTAAATTCTTATTTGCAAGCCCCAGAATTTCTTTTAAGGGGCTTTTCTTTAAAGAGATTATTCCCTCCATCTTATAAAAATAAACAAAAAGGGGACACACCAGAGTGTCCCCTTTTACTCAATTTTTTAGTTTTAAATTTATCGGGGTATTGTAAAAACCTGTCCAGGATAAATAAGGTCAGGGTTTTTAATTTTATCTTTATTGGCTTCGTAAATTGTCTTCCACTGTTTCCCGTCTCTGTAAATCCAATAGAAACTGGCTATTTTCCACAGGTAATCCCCCCTTATAACCGTGTAGGTTTTATCAAGACCATGCGGTATTTTCAAGATCCATCCAGGGTAAATAAGGTCCGGGTCTTTTATCTTGTCCATATTGGCTCTCCATATTCTGGGCCATGCCTTATATGTACCGTAGATAAATTCATATTCTGATATCTTAGCAAGAAAATCACCTGGTTTTACTTCGTATTCAGATGGATATTTGGCAAGTTCTTCTTTGAGAGAATTAATTTCTCCCTGGAGTGACCCTATCTGTTCATCAAGAGCAGAAATTTCTGATCTGAGGCCTTCTACCTCATTCTGACAGGCCTGTATTTCTGTTTGCAAACTCTGTTCTAATGCCCGTAGAGAATCTATCATAGCCTTTGCCCTTTCCTCTGTAAGTTTCTCTTCCTGTGCAAAAAGAATTAAAGGAAAAACAATGACCAAAATTGCTGTAATTTTTTTCATTTTCTACCTCCTTTTAATATCCCTGTTTTATAAGTTCAAGAAGTTCAGCAAGAGAATCTTTTTCTGCCTGAAGGTTTTTGAGCATTTCATCCTTTTCCATCTTCTGATTTGCAAGATTCTCCTTTTCCGCATTGCATTCATTAAGAGTGGTCTGGGCAGCCTCCACAGCCTTTCTTGCTTCCTCCAGCTGGTTCAATGTTTCCTTAGACACACCTCTTGCACACCCTGTTACATACACTATACCTGCTACCATAAATAACGCACCCAATTTTTTTACCATAAAAATCCTCCTTTTAGTGCTTTTACAATATACTAAATTATACAATTTTTAACATTTGTTTGTCAATGATATTGTTTTCAAAAATCCATATTTTTTAAGTAGATTATAAAATTTTTTAATAAAAATATCTTCCCTTCTACCTGTTTCAATCTCTATCATTCTCATAATTTCTGATAAAGTTCTATTTCCGTCAATATAATATATAAAAAGCTCTATAGAATGCCTCAAAAATCTCTTCTTCTTAAGCATTTCTTCAAGCCACACTTTTTCACTCCTGCTCATTTTTTTAATCAAGGCTCTCATATACAAAGGCGCTTTAAAATTTCTCACAGGCACATCCCTTTTTGCTCTTTTAACAATATTCAATGCTTTTTCATCCACATATTTCTCAACCTTTTTCAGAAATCTGTCACTTTTGAATCCCCTGTCAAATTTTTTGAGAGAATTAAGAGCATTCATGTGGGAAAAATAAAGAAGTTTTTCTTTTGCTTTCCCCTGTTCATTAATTTTTAATTCGGCAAACCCTTTCAGAAACATCTCATTCATTTTATCTGCCAGTTTATACAGCTTTTTATTGTTAAGGTTCGCCAGGTAATAAATAAATGTGCCTGCGAAGCTTCCTGCAAATTTAAGAGAATTTTTACTTACTTTATCCTCGTTATCAAAGGATGTGTGGTAAAATTTATCCGGCCATTGACCGAGCATAACACAGGGGACACCTATTCTGGGGTCAATTAAAATATAGTGGTCAGAACCCCCTGAATATTCCGAAACTTTTTTCCTGAAAAAGGGTATGAAATCAGTTCCATAAAAGTTTTTATAGCCAAAAGGTGCCCATTCAAAAATAATTTGTGAAAGATATGAAGCGTAGGACATTATTCCGTAGGGCTCTTTTATTAAATTAAAGGTACTCTTACATTTCTCCTGCTCCTCACCCACCATATCCAGATTAATAGCTCCTTTTACTCTATCAAGGTCTCTTTCCCTGAATTTCAGGTAAGCGTATGTCCCTGTCATTTCTGGTAAAAGCAAAAATCTTATTGTCCTCAAAGGTCTTTTTAATGCCTCCTGATTAAAAAGTCTTTTAAAAGACCTCGCCAGCTCAAGCGCACAGCCCGCACCTGAAGCATTGTCGTTCACAAAAGGAGCAGGATGGCACAGATGTGCAACAACCCAGACCTCTTCATCTTTTTTCCCTTTTATCCAGGCATCAAGCACTTCAATAAATCCATCCATGAATTCGCTCTTAACTTCAACATAAACCTTTAAAACTTTATTTTTGACTAAAAGATTTTTTAAATATTTCCCCTCTAACGGTGAAAGAATAAACCCAAAAAACTTATTTTTTTTCTCCGGCCAGAACGACACATACTGAAGGGCATCCATTAAATCCTCCACTCTTCTGAGATTTTCAATTTCTGCCATTCCGAAAAACAGAACCCCTTTTGCACCGACTTTCTGCAAAAAATCCTCATTCACAAATTCTCTTTTTGAGGTAAGAATCAACTTATTTTTAAAATTTTTCTTTCTCCCCCCATCATAATAAACAACATCATAAAACCCTTTTGCTTTTCCACTTCTTGGTATAACCCTTAATTTAACTTCATCAAAATCTGCGATTTTCTTTTTAAAAGGCTCCTCAAGGTACAAAACACCTTTCTTACATACCCATTCTTTAAAGGAATTCATTGTAAAGTATGTTTTTTTACCATCAGAAGGAAGTTTATATACTTTAAAGTTTATTCCTGTATTTTTAAGAATACTGCTACAGAATTTAACCGATTCAGAAAACCATGGAGAAACTTGTATTCTGTGGAATCGGGAAATTGCAAGCGTAAACTCTTTTGCTTTTTCTCCTGAATATTCCTCTTTTATTTTACTATAAATTTCCTCTATTTCTTTTTTCATAGTTTTAAAATTTTTATGAAATTTAAATTTAAAAGTCAAATTCCTTATAATAAAATTATATGCGAAGAAAAAGACATATATACATATTATCAGATTCCACAGGTGAGACATGCGAGATGGTTGTTAATGCAGCTCTGACCCAATTTAAAAGTGCAGAGGTCTTAATACATAGATACCCTGTCATAAGAGAGAAAGAAAAAATTGATGAAATAATGAGTAAAGCCCAGAAAGAAAGAGCCGTAGTGGTTTTTACCTTTGTTGTTTCTGAGTTGAGGAGAAAAGCCATTGAAGAAGGTATGAGAAAAGGTGTTCCCACAATTGACATAATGGGTCCTTTACTTTCAAGGCTTGAGGACCTGCTGGAAATTTCACCTCTTTCAATACCGGGTCTTTTCAGAGAATTGAGGGAAGAATACTATCGTAGAATAGAAGCAATTGATTTTTCCGTGAAACACGATGACGGTAGAAATGTTGAGAACATAGATGAAGCAGACCTTGTTCTCGTCGGAGTTTCAAGAACTTCAAAAACACCTATAAGTATATATCTTGCTTACAGAGGTTTTAGAACTGCAAATATACCGGTCACTCTGGAACATGATTTACCCGCAAAATTAGATCAACTACCTTCTCATAAAGTCATAGGGCTGACCATAGACCCTAAAAGACTAAAAGAAATAAGAGAGGTAAGAGCAAAAAAGATGAAACTCCCTGAAAACTCATCATATGTTGATTTTAAAATCATAAAAAGTGAGGTATATAAGGCGGAAAGGATTTTTAGAGAGAAAGGCTGGAAAATTGTAGATGTAACATCAAAATCTATTGAAGAGTGTGCAACTATTATAATGGAACTGATTGGCAAAAAAATTTCAGAGAGGGTGTATGAAGGCATTTGAGTGTAAAGGTTGTTCAACGATAATTTTTATTAAAAGAAATGTAAAGGAACCTCTATGGTGTCCTGTTTGCAGAACAAGTATGGCAGAAATTAAAAGTAAATCTAAGGACAGAAGCAAAAGAAAGCTAAAGAAATACAGGTGCCCGGAATGCGAATACGAGTTTCTTATAGATAAAAATTCAATTCCTTACAAATGTGCAAACTGCAACTATACCTTTACGACAACTTTTGGAAAATTGCAGGAAGAGAGACTTTAGAAAATAACACTAATTGCCATTGCTGCGAAACCCGAAGCACCCGCAGCAAGAATTGTTCTCATTCCTTTCTTTATTAAACCTTTCTCATATGCGTCTCCCAGTGCCATTGGAATTGATGCTGAAGCGGTATTACCAAACTTATGCACGGTTATATACTGCTTTTCAGAAGGTATCCCCACCTTTCCAAGTATTTTCCTGGTTATTGAAATGCTAACCTGATGCGGAAAAACCATGTCCACATCTTCAGGTTTCCATCCTGTTTTTTTGATAACCCTTTTTATTAAATCCGGAATTGTTCTGTAAGCAACCATATTTATCTTCATACTATCAGAATAAAAATATTCCAAATCAGGTCTTCTCGGATGCATACTACCTCCGGCCCAGACAACTGCAAGGTCCCAGTACTTTCCTATGGAAAATCCATCTGACTCAAGAATACCCCTTCTTTTATCATTACTTTCAGAAAGCACAACAGAACCTGCACCATCACCCAGTGTAAGCCCCGCAAATTTATATTTCACATCTTCTTTATTTTTTATTTTAAAATCAACAAAAGGGGAAATTACTTCCCCGGCTGTGACAAGAACATTTTTTGCTCTGCCTGTTTTAATCATGAGGTCCCCCACAAAAAGTGCATTCAGAAAGGCAACACATGCATTTTTTATATCAAAGGCCCACGCATTTTTAGCGCCCAGTTTTTCCTGAATTATATTTGCAGTTGCAGGTTCTGTTATATCATAGGAAACCCCAGCAAATATTATCACATCTATATCAGAAGGGTTAAGGCCTGCTCTTTTTATTGCAATTTTAGAAGCCAGCGTGCACATATCAGAAGGCAAAACACCTTTCTTCACATACCTTCTTTCTTTTACTCCTGTTAAACTTTCAATAAGACCTTTTTCAATCCCGACTTTCTCTTCAATTTTTTCTGATTTTATCACTCTCTGAGGCACATAATGACCTATCCCTGATATAAAGCTCCTTTTCATATATTCTCCTTTCTTTTTTACACAGGAAATTTTTTTCAAACTTTCCTAATTTATTTAAATTCTGCACAATTTTATCAAAATCATCCCTAAGTATGTTTCCCAGAGATGAAGCATAAAAATTACAGGGATGCAAAAAGCCCTGAGGGTCTATGTATACATGTTGATTTCCTGCACCACAACCCCATAGCGATTCAATATAGGGAAGAGAAGTTACTTTTGGATATGCTCTGTTTCTACAGGCTATTCTCTGAATCTCTATAAGAATTTTTAAATGTTCTGGATCAAAGAGTTCTACAGGACGATGAGTCAGCTCACCACAGGGTAAAGGTTCTAAAAACCTTACCTCATCCACTTCCAGATTTTTAAGAAATTTCAAGAATCTATCAAGGAACTCAAAATTGGCTTTGTCTTTTGTTATAACAGCATTAACCATTGTATAAATACCCGTTCTTTTACTTATCTCAATTGCCTCTAATGCCTTTTCAAAGGCAAGTTTGCCACCTCTTATTCTGTTAAATTCCTCTGAATTAAATGTATCAAGACTGAAACCAAATCCAGATAACCCTGCCTTTTTTAAATCTCTTGCATAATGCTCATCAAGACTATAGCCAGATGTTAATATCTGAAATACAAAGTCTTTTGAAAACTGCTTTATGACATCGGGTAAATAATCAACCAGTAGAGGTTCTCCTCCGGTAAGAGAAATCATTGTGATCTGCATTTTTTTTAATTTTTTTAATATTTCTACCACCTCTTTCCTTTTTAGTTCACCCTCATGAAATGCTTTGCTACTACAGTAAAAGCAATTAAAAGGGCACTTTGAAGTAATTGACAGCATTGCAAGATAAGGTTTTGGAGTAGAACCAAGATAAAAATTCTCAATTAAATTTATAAATGCCTTTTTGAACTGGAGTGAAGGTAAAAATGGCAAGAATGAATAAATCAGGAATTTACCTTCGTACATTATAATCCTGTGATTTCTGGTCCCATCCATTATAAATTTAATGTATTTATTGAAAGCAAACCCTTTTTTCCTGAATTTAAAACCCTGAGAAAGAAAAAATGGAAAATCTCTAAGAAGCATTAACCACTTATTCATGCTCTAAAAAACTCCCCCTCCTTTCGTAATCTCACTTCATTAAAATAAACTTTCCTCTGAGATTTTTCTTTTCAAATTTAAGATGATAGATATAAGTTCCTGGTTTAAGAACCTTTTCGTATTTATCCTTTGCGTTCCACTGTATTCTGTGAAGTCCTGGTTCCAGAACCTTGTTTAAAACAGTGTTGACCTCTCTTCCTGTTATATCAAACACCTTAAGGGTAACCCTGCCCTTATGAGGTATCGAGAACGCAAATGTGGTTTTATTTTTAAAGGGGTTCGGGTAATTAGGGAAAAGTCTAAGAGAAGTAGAGATGCCACCTTTTTCAGCAACACCAATCCAGGGCACACTGGTAACAACTATTACCTCAACAAAATCTGAATGTAAGGAATTATCAGGTAATTCAGCATATTGAGATGCTGGCTCATCAAAAAGAGGAACTCTTTCATAATTTGCATGGGGTGGTAAATCAGCATAGGTGGGTGGATAATAATGACCTAGATGTCTTTCATTTCTTGCAAGATATTCTCTATCAGGTGTATAGGGCTTCAGCGTATAATTATCAAAGTACGAAGATAAAAGGCTTATTGCATCTTTAAAAGAGAATGAATAACCGTATTTCAGACTCGAATATATTCTGAAAATAATTGCATGCAGAGGTGTTGGCGCAGGATTCACGGGATAGTAAACAAGTCCTTCACCCACAATCTTTTCTCCCATTTTATGATGAGGAAGAGGTTCTACTGTATAAGCATAAGCAATTCCGGGTCTTATGGGCTTATAAAATCCGTTTACATAGAGAATATAATCCCTGGTATAACCTTCGGGTAAATCAGGTAAATCAGTTAAATTAAATTCAAAAGAAACCTCATCTCCTGTTTTCATTATTACAAACCTGTCATCAACTTTTTCAAGAAGGTCAAGAACATCTCCGTAAGTGGTATAATTTCCTTCTGCAATAACAAATTCCCAGTTCATTCTATCTTTATAATTGTATTCACCAGGAAGCCTGTCATCATCAGCAACATATTTTGATACTCCATAGTAATGAAGGTGTGCTTTAGAAGGTCTCAATGTAAATGTTTTTAAATCCAGATTTTTTGATTCTGAAACCCATATCTTATCAATATAAACTTCTGTGGTGTATGTTATTTTTATTTTATTCCCTATCTCAAGTGCTCTTTTCAGAGGATAAACGACTGTTTTTGAATAACCAGCAGGTAATCCACAACTTTCAAGTTTCACCCATTTTTTACCATTCCATACCTCAACATCAGGAAATTTAACCTCAAGTTCTGCCTTTTCTGCTCTTAATCTGTCACTCTCAGGCCATACCTCACCGGATTCTATAAACACACCTGTCCCGTGAATGAAAAGATATGTATTTTCAGGTTTAACATCTTCCTTTATCTCTATAATCATTGAATAGGGAGTTTTTGCAAGTCCTTTTATCCTGCTTCTTTTGAACGGGACATAACTCTTATCCACCTCACTTACATATTTTGAAAGGTTCCCGCCTTTTTCATCGGTTATTGAAAATTCAATTTCCCTTGCAGAAGCAATAAGATTTAAGCCTTTGTAAGGAGGTAGTTTATAGGCTTCCATAGGATATACAGGTATATCTTCAGGATGGTCAAAAGCAATAAGGGATACATAATCAAGATAGGTTATCTCCTGTTGCATCTCATTTATGTTTATTCTTATCTTACCATCAACCTCTTTTATTCTGTTTTTATCAAGCAGCATATATTCATCAGGGTCAGAGGGCAGGTAAAGATTCTGACCGAGAATATTTTTGAAGGAGAGTCCTATAACACCTCCCAGAATTATATCTCCTGCATAGTTGTACTTTTCTCCATCCCATGTAAAAACAAGGGGGCAGCTGGACTTCACATAGGTATTCGCAGCTGTATTTATATACACATAACCATTTCCATCTATATAAGTCTGGGCAGAATCATCAAGAACAGTGGACAAGGTCGCATCACCTGTAAATTGCTGTTGAAAAGATTTCATCACATAGGAGTTTGAACCTGTATTCCACAGCCTCATCTGAACCCGGTTATGAACGCCTCCAAAGTGACCTATCCAGTTAATTCTAAACTTTGTTATAAGGGTTTCAGGCTCAACAATGTTGAACCCATAAAGCTGTAAATCCTGAAATGCAGTATCGGTTGCTCCTGATGTTACCCAGTAGGTCTGGTCAATATAGGCAATTGAATCAAGCTCTTCAGGTGTTGCGGGTATCCATGAAGGGTCTCCTGGTGGTGGGAAATTGGTAGTATCAGTATTCGGCAATTTCCATGCATTACACCCTGGCTCAATAATTTTATAGTAATGAGCTGCCCAGGTGGTTGTTCTGGTTGTATCATCATCCGGAATTGTATCAAGATTATGCACACAGTATGCAACCAGGTCATATCTGTTTCCAACTGCTCCAACAAGAACAGAATCAAAAGAAATATCCACATACTCATTAACATCAAGGGAATCTACATTTGTTGAATTGCTGAAGATAGGGGTTCCATTCTCATAAACATCGCAGTGGACATATATGTTGTATTCTTTATGCTGTCCCCAGTTTCTGAATCTTACAACAGGGTAAAGATATGTATACTGTTCAATTATATCAGAAGATGGACTCAAAAATGTAATTGCACCTATATTGTGCTCCGCCTGAGGAGGAGTTCCGATAACTGCATGGTAAGCATTTATCCTTCCCCATCCATAGTCATTGTTAGGATACGGTGCCCCCTGAGGTGGAAGGTCTGCATTGTCAAGGATTATACTGTAAACCGAATAAAAATCAAGGCTCGGATTCTTTTCAAACATCAACGCAAGAACACCTGATACATGAGGAGTTGCCATTGAAGTCCCTGACATTAACCCATAACTTCCACCAGGCATTGAAGAATACACATCAACCCCAGGAGCAGAAATATTAGGTTTTATAAGATTCCAGTCATCTCTTGGCCAGTACTGAGGGTCATTCCAGGGAGGTTGATCAGGAGCAGGTCCTCTTGAGGAAAAACTTGCTATGTCATCAAGGGAATCTGTAGCACCAACACCTATAACAATGGGAAAACTTCCAGGATTTCTTAAAGTGGATGGATTTGGACCTTCATTTCCAGCGGCAAAAACAGGTATTATGTCAAGTGACCTCCAGGTCATACAGGGGTCCCAATAGGTTGTATCATTCGCAGAACTACCCCATGAATTTGAAACAAGTTTCACATCGACACCAGAATCTGCCTTTATGCTTGCAAACCACTGAAAACATGCTCTGATCCAGGGATCCTGACCCGAACCATTCTGGTCAAAGGCTTTTGCAGAACAAAAATTAGCACCGTATGCCACACCTATGTCTTCACCAAAAGGTCCTGGACCATCACCACCAAGTATTGTCCCTGTCACATGAGTCCCATGTCCATGGTCATCATAAGGATTTGACTGTCCCTGAACACCATCAAACCAGTAACCATTCCATTTCCCCTGCAATGCAGGATGGTTCACATCACAGCCGGTATCCATTATTCCAACTATAACACCCTGCCCTGTGATTCCAAGATTTAACCATACCGAATCCGCCCATATTTTTCTAACTCCCCATGCAACAGCTCTGAGAACATCAGGATTAACAGGTCTTATATCTCCTATTATGTGATACGTTTTTGATATGTCCATCCACCTCACCTCTTTTCTTTTTGCTATTTCCCTGATAATATTCTTTGTAGCTTTAAGGTATATTGTGTTATCAACCCAGAAGCTTCTGAATTCTGCCACTTCAGATTTGGATTTTGTCTTTAAGAAATCTATTATTCCTTTCTGGGTTTCCCTTGCAACTTTTCTTAATAGTTCCACCTTTTCCTTGTATTTACCTTTACCCAATTTCATTAAATCAGGATATCCATTTACATGTATAATTACCTCTATAAGTTCTCTGTCCCGGGCGCTATTGAGTCTCTCTCTGAGTTCCTTTGTTATACCACCAAATAAAAAACTCACCCCTATTATTGTTATAAAAAAGTACCTCATAAAACCCCCTTTTTTAGGCTAGTAGGCTAGTCAGAAATCATTATATAGGTAAAAAACCCTGAATGTCAAGTTGAAAATTTAAAAATTAAGGTGTTATAATTAAGTTCAATGAGCATATATCTCCTTACAATTTTAATCATCCTGATTTCCGGGTTTCTGGGAATAATAATTTATCTTTTAATTTCAAAAAAAGGAGAAAAAGAAACCCTTATCCACCAGCAGATAGAATCTTTAAGAAAAAGCCTTACAGATGCAGTTTTTGAACTCACAAAAACAACAAATGACCAGATAAAATTTATGCAGGAAAGGATTGACTTCTTACAGAAAAATGTTGGACAAAGGCTTGATAATGCTGCAAGAACCATAGGAGATGTTCAAAAGTCATTAGGAGCCCTTGAAAAGGTTACTGAAGAAATAAAAGATATAAGCAAGGATATATCTTCGCTTCAGGACATATTAAAACCCCCAAAATTAAGGGGTGCACTGGGTGAAACACTTTTAGCAGAGATACTTGAACAGATACTTCCAAAAGAATATTTCCGACTTCAGTATAATTTCAGAACAGGAGAAAAAGTTGATGCTGTGATAGTCCTAAAAAATGGAATCTTACCAATAGATGCAAAATTTCCTCTTGAAAACTTCTTAAATTTCATGAATGCAGATAAAAAGGAAAAAGAAAAGTTCAAAAAAGAATTCACAAGAGATGTAAAAAAACATATTGATGACATCTCAAGGAAATACATAAGACCTTCGGAAAATACCCTTGATTTTGCCATGATGTATATACCTGCTGAAAATATTTACTACGAAGTAATATTAAAAGAGGATAAAGCAGGAGAAAATCTCATCTCCTATGCTCTATCCAGAAAGGTAATTCCTGTATCGCCAAATTCCCTCTATGCTTATCTTCAGGCAATATTAATGGGACTTCAGGGTATGGAAATAGAAAAAAAGGCAAAAAGTATCCTGGTATTTTTGCAGGAGTTAAGGAAAAACTTTGTTCAATTCTCAAAAGATTTTGAAACCCTGGGAAACCATTTGAGAAATGCAAGAAATAAGTACGAAGACATAAGAAAAAATATAGAAAAGATAAGCTTTAAATTGAACGGAATTTCAAAAGGAGAAATTTCAGAACAGGATAAAAAAGAACTACCCTTATTTTAATGAGATACCTCTATCTTTTTTTTGCATCATTCTTATGGTCAACATCATTTCCTGTTGTAAAATGGGGACTTTCCTATATAGACCCTTTGCCATTTGTTTTTTTCAGATTTTTGCTCGCCCTTTTATTTTATCTTCCTTTTATAAAAATAAGAAACTTAAAAAAAATCTTTAACAGAGATTTTATCCTGGTGGGTATTTTTTCTGCAGGAGGTTATGTTTTTCAGTTTACAGGACAAAAATACACTCTGGCAGGCAGGGCAAGCCTCTTCATAAACATGTATGTTTTGTGGATACCTTTTTTGCTTTATTTTTTAAAAAAACAGAAGTTTAAAAAAACTGGCATTCTGGCTTTGATTCTCTCACTTGCGGGTCTTTTCTTTTTATTCTACAGAAATTTCGGAACATTTGAGATAAATTATTTAAAAGGAGATTTTTTAACATTGCTTTCCTCTTTTTCCTGGACATTCTACATAATATTTGCCAAAAAACTACTTGAGAAAATCAATCCTCTTGAATTTTCAGCAATTGTGATTTTTTTAACAACAATCTTTCTTTTCCCCTTCCTATTTATAGATTTTAAACTCCCTCATAATTTTCAGGGATATTACGGGGTCTTTCATCTTGCTTTTTTCTGCACATTCCTGGCCTATTTTCTTTATCATCTCGGTTTATCAAAAACACATGAATTCACTTCTTCACTTTTCCTTTTACTTGAAGTCCTATTTGCAGTAATACTTTCTTTTATTTTTCTCAATGAAAAATTTACAGTAATCCAGATAACAGGAAGCATTTTGATTTTATCAGGAATATTTCTGGGAGCAAAAGAGGATTGAAAAATGTTTTTCTCTCTTTATATAATTAATAACTATTAACCATTTGCCATATGTCATTTGCCATACGCCATAATTGGAGAGGTGCCCGAGCCTGGCCGAAGGGGCACGATTGGAAATCGTGCGTTCTGATAACCTCGGAACCGTGGGTTCGAATCCCACCCTCTCCGTTAAGCTCCTTCGGAGCTTGGCTTATAGCTTATGGTTGATGGCTTATAGCGGATAGCTTATGGTAAAAGTCCCTGCGGGACTTGGCTTATGGCGTATAGCTTATGGAGAAAAAATAAATAACTTTTTACTTTTCAGCTGTAGTTTTTACTTTTTAGATTTTACTTTTGACTTTTCAGAAATTTCAAAACTTGTTTATATCCCATCGTATTTATAACATCTTTTTTCTCAAGCCAGCCTCTTCTTGCCATACCGATGCCCAGCTTTATCATCCATAGCTGTCCTGTATGATGAGCATCGGTTCCTATATAGAATTTTGCTCCTTTTTCTTTTGCCCTTCTCAAATAGACATCGTATAAGTCAAGCCTTTCATAATAGGCATTTAGCTCAATTAATTTGTTTTCCTGAACCACTTTATCTATAACAGCTTCAATATCAAGAGTATAACCTTCTCTCTGACCCAAAAGCCTTCCTGTTGGATGAGATAGTCCATGAACATAGGGGTTTTCAAGTGCCTTTAAAATTCTTTCTGTATTATCTTTTTTAAACCCTGTATGGACAGATGCAACGACAAAATCTATTTCCTTTAAAATTTCATCAGGGTAATCAAGCGAGCCATCAGGCAAAATATCAACTTCTGCGCCCATTATAAGGTAGCATCCTGTTCTCTTTGCATTCACCTTTTTAATTTCATCCATCTTCTTTTTAAGTTCATCCAGGTCAAGACCACCAGCATATTTTGCTCCCTGTGAATGGTCACACACCGCTATGTACTCATAACCCATTTTCCTGCCCTGGATTGCAAGCTCTTCAAGGGTTGCGGAACCATCCGAATATTTTGAGTGAACATGTAAATCTCCTTTTAAATCATCATAATCTACCAGGTCAGGTAATTTACCTTCAAGGGCAAGTTCTATTTCACCTGTATCCTCTCTCATCTCAGGAGGTATCCAGATAAGACCTATGCTTTTATAAACTTCTTCTTCTGTTTCACCGGCAATCTTTTTATCTTTTTTAAAAACTCCGTATTCGCTTATCTTCAATCCTTTTTGTTTTGCTATGCCTCTTAAATGGACATTATGTGCCTTTGAGCCGGTAAAATATTGAAGTGCTGAACCAAAAGACTCAGGAGGTAATGCCCTCAAATCAACCTGAATATCTCCCTCAAATATACAGGAACCTTTTGTTTCTCCTTGAGCAAGCACTCTTTCCACCCCTTTAAGGGAACAGAAAACATCAATTGCCTTCTTTGTTTCTTTTGTCGCAACAAGTATATCAACATCACCAACTGTTTCTTTCATTCTTCTGTAAGAACCTGCAGGAACAGCATCCATTATTTTCTTATGACCTCTAAGTTCCTGTATTATATCTTCTACAACAGGGTAAATCTCACCAAGCAAAAACCTTTCCTTACCCTTTTGCCACAGTTCTATCCCCTTTATGATATTATCAACTTTTTTCTGTCCCATTCCGGGAAGCTTCGCAAGAGAACCATCTTTTAGCACCTTTTTCAAGTCTTTGAGGTTTTTAACACCCAGTTTTTGATAGGCAACAGCAATTGTTCTCGGTCCAAGAGAAGGCACAGATAAAAGAGGAATAATACCTTCAGGTATCTTAGAGAACACCTCTTCTGCCTTTTTTATACTGCCCGTTTCTATGTATTCCTGAATCTTTTTACTTATACCCTCTCCTATACCCGGGATATCTTTTAATTTACCCTCTTTATAAATTTTTCTCAAATCTTCGGGAATATCACTTATAACCCTTGCAGCTTTTCTGTATGCAATAATTTTGAATTGATTCTCTCCGATTATTTCAAGGGCGTCTGCCATTTTAAAGAATATATCAGCAATTTCTTTATTTAACTTGCTCATCCTTCTCATACTTCCTTAGCTTTCTGTAGAGAGTGGACGGATGAATCCCGAGTTTTTCCGCAGCCTTTTTTATATCACCCTCACACTCTTTAACCACTTTTTTTAAGAATTCGTGCTCCATCCTTTTTAAATCTTCACTTTCGCTTTCCATTTTTATCTCTTCGGGTATTATATTTTCGTTAATAATTCCATCTTCTGAGAGAATAGCAAGTCTTTCAAGAAGGTTTTCAAGCTCTCTGACATTACCGGGCCATCTGTAATTTTTTAAAACATTCATTGCTTCAGGGGTTATCTTCAATTCTTTTGCCATTTTTCTTGAATAAAGTTTAAGAAAATGTTTGACAAGTATATCTATGTCATTCTTTCTTTCTCTTAAAGGCGGGATATAAATCGGGAATACATTTAATCTGTAATACAGGTCCTCTCTGAACTTACCTTCATTAACAAATTTTTTCAAATCTTTATTTGTTGCAGAAATTATTCTAACATTAACTTTTTCTTCTTTTACACCTCCAAGAGGGATAAAGGAATGGGTCTCTATAACTCTTAAAAGTTTGGATTGGAGGGCAAAGGGCATATCAGCTATTTCATCAAGGAAAAGAGTTCCATTATGGGCTGCACTTAAAAGTCCTTTTTTGGTCTCATATGCACCTGTAAAAGCGCCTTTTTTATAACCAAATAGCTCTGATTCAAGAAGAGTCTCGGGTATTGCTGCACAGTTAATTGTTATAAAAGGCTCTTTTTTTCTTCTGGAAAGATTATGTATGAGTCTTGCAACTACCTCCTTGCCAACACCGCTCTCCCCTGAAATAAGAACAGTTGAATCATGCTGTGCTGCCTTGTATATAAGAGATTTGATTTCTTTTATTTCAGTGCTTTCGCCAACAAAAGTATCTTCCAGTGACACTTCTTTAAAAGGTATTTTCTTTTCCAGAGCTTTCTCAATTCTAAATATTAACTCATTTTCTTTGAAAGGCTTTAATATAAAATCGTTTACACCTTTTCTGAAAGCCTCTATTGCCAGTTCAAGAGTCCCGTAAGCGGTTATAAATATAAAGGGGACATCAGGATATTTGTTTTTAACCTTTTCAAGAACATAAAACCCATCCCGCTCTGGCATTCTTATATCACACACAACACAATCATAATATTTTTTACCAATAAATTTATTTATCTCTACAGGGTTCTGTAATGTATCAACATCATAGTATTCTTCAAGGGCTATTCGCAACCACTCAAGCACCCCTTTTTCATCATCTATTATCAGTACCCTGGCCTTTTTCATAGTTTTGGAAAAGAAACAGAGATTTTGGTTCCCTTACCTTCTTTTGATTCAATATTTATTTTTGCAAAGTGTGATTCTGCAATCCTTTTAACAAGAGCAAGCCCCATTCCCACCCCACCCTTTTTAGTGCTGAAAAAAGGGCTCCATATTTTATCACCTATACTTGCTGGTATACCCTTGCCTTTATCACAAACTTCCAGAATAAAATTGTTCCTTTGAAATATGAGATTAACCTCAACAGGGTCTTTTCCATCAGTGGCTTCAAAGGCATTTTCCATAATGTTTTTGAAAAGCATAAGAAAAAGCTCCGGGTCAAGTTTAAAGTCAGATGAGGCTCCCTGAGTGTTTATATTTAATCTTCTGCCTTTTTTCATCCATCCATCAGCCTGGGCTTTAACAACTATTTCTGGATTCACTTCTTCAAAAACAGGTCTTCTTAATTTGGCATATCTTATAAAAGTATCTATTATCCTTTCCATTCTGTTCGCTTCTTCTGTTATAAGCTTCAGTAATTTTTCTTTCTTCTCCTTTTCTTTAACCCTTTTAAATGTTTCCACACATCCAAGAAGAGCAGAGAGAGGGTTTCTTATCTCATGAGCAAGTCCTGAGCTGATTTCTCCCACAAATGCGATCTTCTCTTTAATTTTAAGTTCTTCCTCTCTTTTTCTTTCTTCAGTTATATCTCTCAATGAAAACATGATTAAATTCCCGTTTCTTAATTCAGTTATACTCGCCTTATAAGTTTTTCCATCAATCTCTATCTCTTCTCTGTCTTTTAAAACATCCAGGTCAATTAAAACTGTTGAATCATTTCTGTAAACTATATTTTTATTCTTATCTATAATAAATATTTTTTCTGGCAGGCTTTCAATTATCTCCTGGGTGGTAACCTTCATAATATCCACTTTTTCAGTTTCCTTTTTTAATCTTCTAACAAGGTAGGAAGAAAGTAAAAACACTATATAGAAAGAGAAATTGTGAATATAACCTTTATAGAAAATTGATTGAGCATTTATATTCTCTGAGATAGAATAGGGAATATATCCTATAAAATGGAATATTAAAATTCCGGTATAAAAAAGAGAGATGGCAGCTGTTATTAAAAAACCCCCTCTTATTCCTGTCAGGATGGTAGATAGAATCAGAGGTATAAAATAGAGGATTGAGAATACACTATCATATCCTCCTGTAAAGTATATTATTGCTGTCACAATTGAAAGGTCTCCGAGAAGTTGAAGATACCATAAGGGTTTACCCACAGAGGTGGAAACAAAAAAGAAAAAAGAAAGCAGGAAACTTGATATAATTATCCATAGAAGGGGGAGTATGTTGACACCTATCATTCTGTATAATGAAATACCCACTCCCAGAATGAGAAGAACTACCAATGGTCTTGAAAAAATGAGTATATAAGCTAATCTTGGCTCCCCTTGCTTCTTTTTCACATTAGTGGCCAAATTTCTCCATAAGTGTGGGTATAAGTTTAAATATAGGAAGATACATTGCTATAACCATTGTTCCTACTATACCACCCAGTAGAACCATTATTATAGGTTCAAGAGCAGTTGTAAGAGCCTCAACAGCTGCATCAACTTCTTTGTCATAAAAATCTGCAACCTTAGAAAGCATTTCATCCAGATTACCTGATTGCTCCCCTATTGCTACCATCTGGACAACAAGAGGCGGGAATATCCTGGCCTGCTCAAGGGGCCTTGAAATTGTTGAACCTTCTCTTATTGAGTTTCTTGCCCGTACAATTCCATGCTGAACAACCCTGTTTCCTGTTGTTCTTGCGGTAATCTCCATTGCCTCCATTAAATCAACTCCACTATTTAAAAGTGTGGAAAGAGTTCTTGAGAATCTTGCAAGAGATGTCTTATGAACAAGACCACCCAGTATGGGCACTTTTAATATCACTCTATCAAGGACTTCCTTACCACTCGTAGTTCTATACCATCCATAAATCAAGGCAACCACACCAATGGTAACACCCAGAAGTAACAATATATTTCCCTTAACAAAATTACTCACTGCAATTACTATTCTTGTAAGTGTGGGTAACTGTGCACCAAATCCCTGATACAGACCCGCAAAAGTAGGGATAACGAATATCAGGAGAGCTGCAAGGGCAACAATCATCACACATATAACTATTACAGGATATATCATCGCACCTTTAATCTTTCGCTGGATATCCGCCATTTTTTCAAGATATTCAGCAAGTCTTGCAAGAATCTCGCCCAGAGCACCACCTTTTTCACCTGCTTCCACCATGTTTACATACAAATCCGAGAAAACTTTTTTATGTTTTTTCATTGCTTCAGCAAGGGTATAGCCACCCTCAACATCCTTTGCAATCTCTCTTATTGCATTTTTTAAAAGTCTGTTTTTTGTCTGTTTATACTGAGTGTTGAGGGCTTCAAGTAGAGGTAGTCCTGCATCAAGCATGGTTCCAAACTGCTTTGTAAACATAGCAAGTTCGGCTGCAGAAACTTTACCAAGTGTTAAAGCCTCCAGGGAAATTAATGGTTTTTTCTTCTTGAGTTCTATTGCAACAGGAATAATGTTTCTTTTTCTTAAACTTGTTATTACCTCAGCTTGTGTTTCTGCTGACATTTCACCTTCAACACTTTTTCCATCAGGTGTTGTCCCTCTGTAATAAAATAGAGGCATTTTTTCCTCCTTTTTTAACTTTTTAATTATTTTTATTATAAACCCGATTTAATTTCAAGTCAAGCAGGCTTTATAATTTTTACAATGAAATTTGTTCTGTTTTTTACAATATTTTTTATAAATCAGGATGAAAATGAAAAAATAAAGGAAGCTTTACATTCTCTTTCTTTAACTCAAAAGGACCTCTCTTATGACAAATTCTGGATAAAAGAGGACAAATTTATGAGCCGTGTGTTTAAAAATATAATGAAAAATCCTCTGTCTTTACCCCGCTATTTAGAGGAAACCGACAGCATACTGGGAAGCAATTTAGATAATCATGTCTTTGTTCTGGAATATCTTTTAAACCAGCTGGATATAAAAAAATGTGATATAAAAATAAGTTTTGAAAATGTCCCGTTTCCTGAAACACCTTTTGAAGACCTCAACAAACTGCTATCAAAATACATGTTTCACATAAAGAATTACAACAATTTTTTGAAAGATGCAATTTCCGGGTTATCGCCTGAAGAATTTGACAGTCTGTTAATATATTTACCCTGCTTATTTGAAGACGAAGATGATAAATCAGATGACACTTTAAAAGGCATCTTACATAGAGAAAGAGGAATAAAGGTTGATACATCTTTCAATATAAAGGAAAGTAAATTTTTTCAGAAAATATATAAAATAAGATATGAACAAATACTCTGCTATAATTTAGAAATTCTTAAAATAATGGAACAGATTTACAGAACTTCCATAAAAATTTATGGAAAAAATTCAGGATATAAAAAAATCATTGAAACCGACTATGGCAAGATGGCATTTAATTTTAAAAAAGAGGACAATGTATATGAGGGGAAATATATTCTTATAATAGACGCGGGAGGAGATGATTTATACAGGGGGAACACCACAAGGGCAACAGGATTTGGAAAATTCAACCCTTTTAACATTATTATTGATTTTCAAGGTAATGACACATATACCTGTAAAAGAGTATTCTCTATAGCATCCGGATTTTTTGGGGCAGGTGTTATACTTGATTTAAAAGGCGATGATTTTTATAAGGGTGGATATTATTCAATAGGTTCAGGATTTTTCGGCACAGGAATTCTATTTGACAAAGAGGGAGATGATACATATCAAGGCAAGGTATTTTCTCAGGGAAGCGCATTTTTTGGCACAGGGGTTTTAATTGACCTTGAAGGAAATGATACTTATAGATTATGGAATTACGGACAGGGTTTTGCATCTACAAAAGGATATGGAATTTTATATGATAAAAAAGGGAATGATTCTTATATTGCCTATGGGAAATTTGTTCATCATCCTCTTCTGCCTTCTGAAACCCGCTCTTTTGCCCAGGGATTTTCCATTGGATGGAGACCCTATGCATCAGGAGGAATAGGAGTCCTGATTGATGAAGAAGGGAACGACCTTTATTATTCAGAAGTGTACGGCCAGGGCACAAGCTATTTCTATTCCATAGGAATGCTTCTTGATAAAAAAGGTAACGACTTATATTCTGCTTCTGAATATGCTCAGGGTAGCGGAATACACCTTTCAGCAGGCGCACTTGTTGACCTTGAAGGACACGATGATTATATTTCAAGATACGGTCCTGCCCAGGGTGAAGGACATGACCTATCTGTGGGAATTCTAATTGATAAAAAAGGTGATGATTTTTACAAAGTCTCAGGAGGACAGGGCATAGGGCTTACAAATTCAATCGGTATTTTTATTGACTCGGATGGTAACGATGTTTATACAACATGGGAGAAGAAACTGGGTCAGGGCTCAGGGACATGGGCAAGAGGTTTCTGTGGGATAGGTATCTTCCTGGACTTAAAGGGAAAAGATCTGTACCCTTCAAAAGATTACAAAGATAATTTTTCTATTCAGGTCAAAGGGAAATATGGAGTTAAAATTGACCCTGATACAGTTAAGGTTATCTATCCTGAAGAAGAAGGACAAGAATTTGAAATACCGGACACAATAAATATAAAAGAACTTTTCAAAGTAGCATCTGAATGGGGAGTAAGGGAAAATAAGAAAAAAGTCAGAAAAGCAAGGGAAATGCTTGCAAAAAGAGGAAAAGAAAGCCTGAAATATATATTTCAAGAAAAGATAAACACCATTAAAACACTTGAGATAAGAGCGATAACAGAGGTTATAAAGAGAAATAAAAAAGAAAGTATCCCTTATCTTTTGAAAGCAATACATTCAAAAAATGATACGGTGAGAAAAAACGCTATATACCTCACAGGCAAAGCTAAAATAGAAGAACTCGCTGATAGCATAGGCAACCTCCTATCAAAAGAAAAGAATGAAAAAGTAAAAAGTGTCATAATATATGCACTTGGAAGACTTAAAAATAAAAATTTTGTAGAAGAAATAAAAAACACTTTTAATAAAAGCCATAAGGAATTTTTGAAAATCTCTGTATGCGAATATTTTCAAAAAGTGAAAGATACATCTTCAATTGATTTTCTTGCAGAAGCTATAAAAAAAGAAATTGGCACAATAAGATATGCTGCAGAATCAGCACTTGTTTACCAGGGAGAAAAAGTAGAATCAAAGGTGGTTGAAAAAATAGAAAAAATAAAAGACCCTGTCATACTATCTCATTTTTTAAGAATACTTCCGCAAGTTTCTTCCTCAACTCAGGTTAAAAAAATACTTTTAAAATATCTCGATTCTCGTTCATGGCTTTTGAGGGGAATAAGTGTAAAGGGGCTTGGTAAAATCGGGGGTAAAGGAATAAAAAATCTATTAGAATTAAAAAGGGAAACAGAGGACAACATTTTTGTGAAAAAAGAAATTGAAAAAGTATTGAAAAATCAAGGGCTTTGAAATTATAATAAAGTTCAAAAATGGAAAAAGGATATAGAATAAAAGTGGCTATATTTTCTCTTATCGCCATATTTCTGGTAATAGCCGGATATATGTGGTTCACAGAATTTAAAGTAAATTTACAGAGATACTATTATGAGGTAACTGTTGATGACGCTTCGTGGCTTGAAAGGGGCGACATAGTTACTGTTATGGGAGTAAACAAAGGAAGAGTTGAGAACATTGATATAGAAAAGGATAAGGTGGTTATAAAATTCTTTCTTGATGGGATAAAGTTGAGAGAGGGTACCAGAATATTTGTTGAAAATCAGGGTTTTTTAGGGAGAAAAAGACTTGTTGTAAAACAGGGAAAAGGGAGAGAATTACCTTCAGGAACAAGAATTGAAGGAGGTGTTATTCCTGATCTTGGAGACCTTGTGAGACAGGGTGGGGAAATATTAGAACTGGTGAAAACTACTGTGCTTTCCCTTAATAAAACCATTGACGATGTTGATAAGACAATAGAAGAGGTAAAAAACAGTCTCGTGATTCTTTCAGGGGACCTGAAAAAAACCAGCATGACCTTAAGAGAATTTGTTAAAAAGGGCGATGATGTGGACAAAGTGATTCAAAATCTCACAGAAATCTCAGGGAGAATTGAAAAAGTATCAGCATATCTTGAAAATGAAAAAGGCAGTCTAAGTAAACTACTCAAAGATGAAACCCTTTACAATAAAATAGACTCTACAATTACCTCTTTGAACGACCTTATAAAGGATATAAAGAAGAATCCCAGGAAGTATCTAAAAATTGAAATTTTTTAGGGAAAATGGCTTTTTTATGTCAGAAATGCGGATATACATCTTTTAAATGGATGGGCAGGTGTCCCTCATGCGGTGAATGGAACACCTTTGTAGAAGAAAAAGAAGAAACGAGAAAAACCAATAAGGAATTTTCAAAACCCGTGCCTCTTGCATCTGCTAAACCTGTGAAAGAAATAAGGATAAAAACGGACATACCCGAGATAGATAGAGTTTTTGGAGGAGGAATCGTCAAAGGAGCTTACTACCTGCTTGGAGGAGAACCGGGTATAGGTAAATCAACCCTGCTTTTACAAATAAGCAGTATACTTTCCAATAAGGGGTATAAAATATTATATGTATCTGGTGAGGAATCTGATTTCCAGATCAAGATGCGAGCCGAAAGAATCGGAACAGATTCAAAAAACATATTTGTAATGTGTGAAAACGATATTGAAGGTATAATAGAAGGTATCAGGGAAACAAATCCTGATATACTTATAATAGATTCTATTCAAACAATTTATTCGCCAGATTTTGCTTCGTCTCCTGGAAGCATCACTCAGGTCAGGGAATGTGGCGGAGAAATTTTGAGAATGACAAAGCAAGGTGAATGCTCTACTTTTGTAATAGGACATGTAACAAAAACAGGAGAAATTGCGGGTCCAAAAACCCTTGAACATATGGTTGATTGTGTTTTATATCTTGAAGGAGAAGAAAAAGAAAATCTGAGAATTTTAAGAAGTGTTAAAAACAGATTTGGCAATACAGGAGAAATAGGAATATTTGAGATGACCGAAAAAGGATTAAAAGAAGTTAAAGAAATTGAGAAATTCTTTCTCAACAGAAATTCTGAAGTTCCAGGTAGTGCAATAATATCGCTGACTCAGGGAACAAGACCCCTTTTTGTGGAAGTTCAGTCCCTTGTCACAAAAACACCTTTTTCTATACCAAAAAGAGAAAGTGCTGGCTTTGACATAAGGAGATTGTCACTTCTGCTTGCTGTAATGGAAAAAAGGTTTAATATACCCTTTTATAAATACGATGTCTATCTAAACGTAACAGGTGGGATCAGAATTTATGAAACTGCCTGTGACATGGGTATATGTGCTTCTCTTATTTCTTCAATGAAAAATATATCCATTCCAAAAGATATTTTATTCGTGGGAGAAGTGGGACTTGGTGGAGAGATAAGACCGGTTCACCTTTTAAATATAAGGCTAAAAGAGGCAGAAAGGACAGGTTTTAAAAGAGCTTTTATCCCTGCACAGAGTGTAGAAGTTAAAAAAATCAGCTTAATAAAAATAAACAAACTGGAACAAATAATGGAGGTCTTAAAATGATGTATGTATTTCGTGCATTAGTAATTATAGTATTCGGTATCATAGGTTATATAGGGTCTCAGAGTATAAATCTGCAGCCCTACATGGGCGCAATTTTTGGTGCACTTGCAGGTTTCCTCCTCATCTTTATAGAAATATTTCTTGCCAGAAAATCTACAAGAGATGTGGTTTCCTTTATATTCGGTGTATCCTTAGGCATGATTATAGCAAATATCACTGCTTTTATTCTGATAATGTTTCCTCCCTTTCAGAACATAAAGCAATATGTATTCATTGTTGCAAATCTGGTTTTTGCCTGCCTTTTCGGGGCTTTTTCTTATTATAAGAGATACGAGATCAAGGTGCTTGACCTGTGGGTTGGAGAAAAGCTTGGTGGAAGTTTGAAAGTGCTTGATACATCCAGCATAATTGATGGAAGGATAAAGGACATTGCGGAAACAGAATTTTTTGAGGGCGAGATAATTGTTCCAAAATTTGTTATAAAGGAATTGCAGAAACTTTCTGATTCAAAAGACCATATTAAAAGAACGAGAGGCAGAAGAGGACTTGAGATATTAGAGGAGATGCAGGATAGTTCATTGATCAGAGTGCGACTTATTGATGAAGATCTAAAAGAAGATGAGGAAGTTGACATGGCGCTTGTGAGACTTGCAAAGAGACTTGAAGCAAAGATAATAACAAATGACTATAACCTCAATAAAATAGCATCTCTGCACGGGGTTAAGATATTGAATATAAATGAACTTGCAATGAAATTGAAACCTGTATTTTTACCGGGTGAGGAGCTCAATATAAAGATAACAAAAAGAGGTAAAGAACCCGGACAGGGCGTTGGTCATCTGCTTGACGGAACAATGGTTGTGATAGAGGACGGTGCAAACCTTCTGGGTCAGACTGTCAAAGTAAGTGTAACAAGTGTGCTCCAGACACCTGCAGGCAGAATAATATTTACAAAAATTAAGGAGGTCAAAAATGACCGAAAAAATAGAAAAGATTCTTGAGAAAGCCAATATTCTTTTAAGAGGACACTTTCTTTTAACCTCCGGGCTTCACTCAGATATTTATTTTGAAAAATTTCGAATATTTCAATTTCCATGGTATCTTGAAGAGCTTGTAAAAACAGGCAAAGAGCTGATAGGTAGATTTGATTTTGATTACGTGGCGGGTCCTGAAAAGGGAGGTTTCTTTATAGCTTATGAGGTTGCAAAACAATTCCATAAAACAGCCTTTTATCTTGAAAAAAAAGAGGATAATTTTGTTATAAAGAGAAATTTTGATAAAATAGTGGAAGGTAAAAAAGTTATTGTAGCAGATGATGTATTAACCACCGGACATTCCTTGTCAAAGGTAGTTAATGAACTCAAAAAAAATTTCAGTGTCCAGGGAGTATTTGTAATAATAGATAGAAGCGAAAAGGAAATTGATCTTGGTGTGCCTGTAATTTCCCTTTACAAAAGAGAATTTCGTAACTATAAACCAGAAAATTGTCCCTTATGTGAAAAAAATATACCCCTTATAAGACCTGGAGGTAAGAGGTTATCTTAAAAGTTACTCCCCTATAACCTTTACAACTACCCTTTTATTTCTTTTCCCATCAAACTCTGCATAAAATATTCTTTGCCAGGGTCCCAAATCAAGTTTTCCTTCTGTGACAGGGACAATCACCTGCTGATGCATCAAAAGGGATTTAAGATGCGCATCTGCATTTGTTTCACCTGTAAGGTGATGTTTGTAATTTTTTTTAAAGGGTGCAATTCCTTCGAGCCACTCCATTATATCCTGAATAATCCCTTCCTCATTGTCGTTCACATAAACAGCAGCAGTAACATGCATTGCTGAAATCAGGCAAAATCCTTCTTTTATTCCACTCTTTTTAACTATTTCCTCTACTCTGGGAGTTATGTGAATTATCTCCTTCAGGCTTTTTGTATTAAACCACAGATATTCGGTATAAGATTTCATCCCAACATAATTTCCGCAACCTTAGGAACATGTTTTTTTATGAACTCTTTTGCTTCATCTTTGACTTCTCTTGAATTGTTCATTTCAAGTACCTTTTTTGCAAGCTCTTTGGATTTCTTATACTCCACCCTTGTAACAACTTCTCTTATAAAGGGAATATCTGACGGGTGAACAGAAAGTTCATCTATTCCAAGACCCATGAGCACAACTGCTCCAATGGGGTCAGAAGCAATTTCACCGCAAACACACACCCTTTTTCTGAATTGATGCGCTCCTTTGACAACAGAGCTTACAAGTCGGAATACTGCTGGATGAAAATCATTATAAAGATACGCAACATTTGAATTGGTTCTGTCAACACCAAAAAGATACTGGGTAAGGTCATTTGTGCCTACAGAGAAAAAGTCAACATGAGGAGCTATTTTCTCTGCCATAAGTGCAACTGATGGAACTTCCACCATAATGCCAACTGATATATAATTATCAAAGGGAACTCTTTCTACTTTAAGCTCTTTTTTAAGTTTTTCAAGATATTTTTTAATCGCCTGGATTTCTTCCACAATTGTAACCATTGGAAGTAGAATTCTAACATTTCCCATTCCGGATGACTTCAATATCGAACGAAGCTGGGTTCTTAGAATTTCCTTTTCTTTCATTAAAAATCTTATGCCTCTTACTCCGAGAAAAGGATTTTTTTCGGGATAACCCGGCAAATATCTACCTGCCCCAACATCAAGGAGCCTGACAACAAGTGGGTCAGGGAAAATTTCCTGTGCACATGACTGATATATTTCGGTCTGATAGTTCTCATCTCTCCATCTTATTGGGTCCCATACAGATATTTCTGTTCTGAAAAGACCCACGCCCTGTCCATCATACTTCTTAATTGTTTTTATATCATCAAACATACCGATATTTCCGAGAACCGAAATCTTTTTTCTTTCTTTTGATTTTGGAGGTTTCTTTTTTACAAACTTATCAACAAGAATTTCAACCTTTTTAATCTTCTCCTCATACTGCTGCAATGTGGATTTTGACGGATCTAGTATCAGTTTCCCGTTCCAGCCGTCCAGAATAGCATCTTTACCATCTTTTGCATCCTTTAAAAGGTTCTTAATACCACATATCATGGGAATTTCCAGTTGCCTTGCAAGAATGACAGTATGAGAAGTTGCACCTCCTTTTTCAGTTACCACTCCAACGGGCTTTTTATTTCTGAGCTCAAGAATATCAACAGGTAAAAGGTCATCAGTAACAAGTATACTCCCTGAATCAACAGGTATAAAACCCTCCTGTCCCTGCATTTCAAGGACTATTCTTTTGCCAAGATACCTTATCTCCTGAGCTCTTTCTTTGAAAAGTTCGTTTTCTGATTCATCAAGGTTCTTAAGGAATTGTTCAAGAGTTTCAAGGAAAGCACTCTCCACCCTCATCCTTTCCTGCTTTATCTTTTCCTTGACTTTGCTCACAAACTCTTTATCTTCCAGGATCATAATCTGAGCGTCAAGGACTCTTGAGATGTTGCCTCTCCAGCCATAAGAAATTTTTTTCCATTCACTTATTATTTTCTTTCTGACCTTTTCAAACCTGAGGGATTCTGCTTTAACATCCTTCACAGGCTTATAATCTATTTTTATTTTATCAGGTTCAAAAACCACCACTTTACCTGTTATTATACCCTTTGCACCACACACACCTTCAAGAATTTTTTCTTTCATTTTTCGCCAAATCCTTCCTTAACAAGTTTTTGAAGAGATTTTACTGCTTTCCCTTCGTCCGGGCCCTCTGCTCTTATTATAAGGGTGCTTCCTGATTCTGCAACAAGCATTAAAAGACTCATTATGCTTTTACCATTAACAACCATGCCATCCTTTTCCACTGTTATTCTTGATTTAAATTTCTCTGCGGTTTTAACGAACAGAGAAGCCGGTCTCGCATGAAGGCCCAGCGTATTCGGGACAACTACCTTAACTTCTCTCATTCCTCTTCTTTAAATCTCTCCTCCAACTTTTTCAGAACCGCTGGAAGCGTGGTGTACTCCATCTCTTCCATTCCAAGTCTTTGAGGTTCAAAAGGTCCCATTCTTCTTATATAATCTGCAATTTCCTGTGCTCTCCTCCTGGTCAGATCAAAGGCAGGGTCATCAAAAAGGTCCCTTGGTCCCACGAGTTTGCCATTTTTAAGCTGAAATCCAAGTGCTATAACTCTTGGTGGTCCATCAAATCTTGTGCAGTTTGCCTCTCTGACAGACACTGGCATAAGAGGCCCCCAGTGAGAACCCCTCATCCATCCTGCAACCATATGAGCAAGAGAAAAGGGTTCAAGGACTTCTCCAACCGCAGGAAACCCTGACTGGGCTCTAACTATCATAACAGGGTCATCCTTACCCACGTATCTTCCTGCTATAAGGGAAAGTCTCTGAACAGATGCAACTGCCGCAATGACCCCATCATACCTTTTAACTTCTTTCACAACAAAATTTTCAACAGCACCTATAAGGGATAAAAGGTCATACATTTCATCAGGACATTTCAAATCAACCACTCTTCCCTTTTTAAGTTCAAGAACCTTGAATATAAACCCTGGATGAAGTTTCGGGTCAATAACAAGCCCCGCTGTATTAAAGGGGTCTGCAAATATCTTAAAGAGAGGTAAGTTCCATGCCCCGGGGGAAGTTTTATCGGCCATAAATATAATTACTGGCTCTGAAGGTCTTTCTTCAATTTCCATCTCAGCAACACCCGGTCCCATACCCTTTACATTACCTGAAAATGCTTCTGATAGTATATCCTGTCCGGCACCATAAAGTCCGATTTCCTTTGCAATATCCGCTCCTGCCTTGAACACTTCCCACGCAAGACCATGCACTTCAGAGTTGTCAGTACCTCTGGTATGGGTCATTATAAGCTGAAGGTCATCCCCCACAGAAGTAACATGATAATCAACTATTATACCCTTATCCTTTGCCTCTGCAAGCCTTTTCTCGCCCTCTGCTATCAGAGCAGGATGCATACCTGAATGTCCCACATAACCACCTATATCAGCCTTTATCACAGAAATTGTAACTTTCATTTTGCCTCCTTTCATTGAAAAAATTGAAAAAAAGGTTTTAATTATAATGGTAAAACTTGTTTTAGTCAACAGGGTACTTTTCTTTATAATAATAAAGTGATAAAAGCGGTTGTTTTTGATTTAGATAATACTCTCGTTGATTTTTACAGAATGAAAGAGGAAGCAGTGAAGTATGCTGTTGAAGCAATGGTAGATGCAGGACTAAAAATTGATAAAGACAGAGCTTACAAAAAGATATTTGAAATATATGAAAGAGAAGGTATTGAAGACCAAAAGGTTTTTGATAAATTCCTTGCTGAAATATGTGGAAGCATAGATTACAAAATTCATGCTGCTGGTATTGTTGCCTATAGAAAAGCAAAGAACACAGCACTAATATTATTTCCCCATGTTCATTACACTCTTATAGAACTTTTAAAAAGGGGATTAAAGTTAGGTGTGGTAACTGATGCACCGCGGATTCAGGCATGGACACGCCTTGCACAGGTAGGACTTCATAACTTTTTCGATGCTGTTATAACTTTTGATGACACAGGAGAAACAAAACCCTCTCCAAAGCCATTTATACTTGCCCTTGAGAAACTAAAAGTAAAACCTGAAGAATCAATAATGGTTGGAGACTGGCCAGAAAGGGACATTTCAGGAGGTGCAAAAATTGGAATGAAAACGGTTTTTGCCAAGTACGGCAATGTATTTGGAACAAAGGATTCCGGTGCAGATTTTGAAATAGATGATATATCAGAAATTCTTGATATAATAGAACACTTTAATAAAAATGATCAGCATAGGAATTGATATTGTGAAAACAGAGAGAATAGAAAGATTGTATGAAAAATATGGTGAAAGATTTTTGAAAAAAGTGTTTACTGATGAGGAAATTAACTACTCAATGCAAAGAAAAACTTTTTTAAATCATCTTGCAGCAAGGTTTGCTGCAAAAGAAGCTTTTTTAAAAGCTCTTGGAACAGGTTTATCAAAAGGCATCAGCTTAAAAGAAATAGAGGTAAAAAGGGGAAAAGGAGCTCCTTTTTTAAACATCTATGGTAAAGCAAAGGAAATACTTGGGAAAAGAAAAACCGAGATTTCAATAACTCATGAAAAAGATTATTCAATATGTGTATGTGTGATATATAAAAATGAAGATTGAAGATAAAAGGAAAAAACTTTATGAAATAAGAAAAAGAGTTGAAAAGGGAGAAAAATATGAAGATGTAAAAGAGGATTTAAAAAAGCTCTATATAGAAATTAAAAGCGAGATGGACTCTTTAAAAGATTTTCTTGATGAAATAAAAGATTTTACATTAAGCATAAAGGGTGAGAAAAAAGAGGAGGTAAAGGTGTACGTAAATCCTTCTGCCTTTGTTCAGAGGCTCAGAATAACAGAAGTTGATTTAACCACCTTTATAGATAAGGGATGGAACGCGATAGCCAAAGGCAACTATAAAGAGGCAATAGAAATTCTTGAGAAGGCAAAAGAACTCTCACCTGAAAATACAAAGGTTTTAACTCTCCTGGGATGGGCGTATGCCCAATCAGGTAGATATGATGACGCTCTTTTAATTTATCAGAAAGTCCTGACAATTGAACCTGCCAACACCCTTGCCATGAAAGATATGGGTTATATATGTTATAAAAAAGGTATATATGGAGAAGCAATTGAGCATTTTGCAAGGGTATTAAAATTAAACAATAATCCAACAGCAACCCTTTATACACTGTACTATATGGGGCTTGTATACCTTGACAGGGAGATGTTTGACGACGCGGAGGAATTCTTCAAAAAAGCAATAGAAAAAGGTCCCAATCTACAGGAAGCTTACTATTACCTTGCAATAACCTGTGAGAGAAAAGGAGAGATACTTGATGCAAAAAAATATCTAAGAAGAACAATAGAGATAAATCCTGATACAAAAATTGCAGAAAACGCAATGAAAAAATTACAGGCCTATGTTGATTGAGGAATATTTTAATTTAAAAAAACATCCCTTTTTAAACACCGTTGACCTTGAATTTCTCTTCTGGAGCGAGAAATTCAGGGAAGGTTATGCAAGACTCTTATATTCCATATTAGAATCAAGAACAGGATTATCTCTTATTCTCGGTGAGATAGGATGTGGAAAAACAATGCTGTGTCACGCATTGAAAAAGGATATGGAAAACAAAGGCAAAAAGACATCATTAATTGAAAATCCCTTTCTAACCCCCTACCAGCTTCTTTTTGAAATAACCAAAACTTTTTTTGGCGAGAAAAAAAGAAGGAGGTCAAAGGTTCGTCTATATCAGGAAATAGAGGAAGAACTTTTAAAAAATCCTGATGAGGCAAAACATGTTATACTCATTGATGAAGCCCAGTTGCTTCCACAGAGGACAATGCAGGAGTTGAGATTGCTATTAAACATGGAAACTTCTGAGGGAAAACTGCTTCAGATAGTCCTTTTTGGGCAGACTGATTTAAAGAAAAAGCTGGAAAAACAAAAAGCCCTTAAACAAAGAATAGGAATTGCTTACAATTTATCACCTTTAAAAGAAAGTGAAACAGACGAATACATAAAACATCGTTTGAAAGTTGCAGGAGCAGATAAAAATCTATTTACCAGTAATGCAATCAAAAAACTTTATAAATTTACAAAAGGTATACCAAGGCTAATAAACATAATATGTGCCAATTCCCTTTTTGCCGCGTTCAGTATGAACAAGAAAAAAATAGACGAAAAGATTGTTGATATAGTGGTAAAAGACTATAAAGAGAATCTGGGGGAATGGTAGGTCCCGGAAAAAACAAAATGCATTCATCGCGTTTACAAAAAAGATGAAGCTACCGGGAAAATCAAGACAATTCTGCAATCCACATTCCGAAATCCGAATTTTTCACCTGTCACATGTCATCTTTCAAACTTCCACTTTTCAACCGCTTTTAATTAGTATTCCATAGGTTTCATTCTTTATAATTTATCTTCAAAATGAAAAAAGAATATTTTATTCTCCTGGTGCTCTGTTTGATTGTATTCTCCATAGGACTTGGGGTGGGAATAATAACTCCTTTTTTACCTTCTTATGCCAGGGATATGGGTGCTACAGGTTTTCTGATAGGCCTTATATTTTCAGGAATAGCAATAGTACGAATAGGAATGACACCTTTTGTAGGAAGAATAGCAGATATATTTAAAAAATTAAAGAACCTTATAGTTTTTGGTCTTTTTGTATATCTCTTTGCACCCATTATATTTATATACGCGAATAATCCTGCTCATCTTTTAGTTGCTCGCTTATTTCAGGGGATAGGTGCATCTTTTATATTTCCGATTGCTCTCGCAGCAATAGGTCATATTGCGCCAAGAGGTAAAGAAGGCACCTTTTCATCTGTTTATGCGGGTTCATTTTTTCTGGGAAACGGTCTGGGGCCCTTCATAGGAGGAGTGATAGCAGACAGAATGGGAATTTCTCATGCCTTCTGGGTTCTTTTCATTATGGTATTTTTATCTTTTCTGCTTGCACTATTTCTTTTTAAAGAACCTCCTGATCTAAAACTACCACCCACCCTTCCTCCTTTTTACAAAATATTTAAGGATAAGACAATGTCAGGAATAATTATGTTCAGATTCGGAATAGCCTATACAAGAGGTCTTTTTCTTTCCTTTTTTCCTTTACTCGCTGTTCGTCTCGGTGCTTCAAAAAGTCTGATCGGTATTATATTTGCCTTTCAAACATTTTCCCTTGCCCTTTCTCAATACCCATCAGGGAAATTTGTTGATAAACTTAAAAATCCTGAAAGAATTTTGCCTGTTGCCATGATAGTGGCTATAATCGTTATCTTCCTCCATCTTTTTATAAAAAACCCTTATAAATTAATACCTCTTCATATAGTTTACGGGCTGGGTACAGGTTTTGTTTTTCCAACAACGATTTCAGTTGCAACAAAAAAGGGAGAAAAGCTGGGTATGGGCTCCACAACAAGTCTTATAAGTTCGGCATTCTCAGCAGGGTTTCTCGTGGGACCTGTTCTATCAGGCATTTTCTATGACCTGACAGGTATTTATGGTACATTTATTTCATGCATAATTTTCGCACTTATAATTCTGGTTTTTACATCCTGGATATTTTTCAAAGATGGATAAAATCATTCCTTTTAATCAATATATGGAACACTGTCTATATGATGAAGAAACAGGATATTATGCAAAAAAACAGAGGATTTTTGGTAAAAGAGGCGATTTTTACACACCTCAGACAGCTTCATCACTTTTTGGAAAAGTTCTGGCAGAAATTATAAGAAAGCAGCAATTTAAACAGGTTTACGAGTTTGGAGCAGGTTATGGACATCTTGCCTTTGATGTGCTCTGTTCCAACCATGAAATTGACAGGTATATAATTTTTGAAATAAGCGAAAATATGAGAAAAAGGATAGAAAAAAAACTTATGAACTTTAAAAAGAAAGTTAAATTATACAGATCAATTGAACAGGCCTTTGAAATCAAAGGTTTTGTTATAATGGTTGAGTTTGTGGATGCTTTTCCTGTTAAAAGATTTTTGAAAAAGGGCAAAATTTACGAAGTATGGGTTAACATTAATGAGAGGAGAGAAATTTTGAAAGAGTCAGAAGATCATGCATTTTTTGAATACTATAAATTTTTACCTGAAGGATATTATTTTGAATATCCCTTCTCTTTTATAAAGTGGTTTGAAGATTTTTCAAAAAAATTTAAAGCAGGAAAAGTTATAATAATTGACTATGGGCTTGAAAAGCAAAACTTAATTTCCTATCCAGAAGGAACAATAAGAGGTTTTAAAGAACATAAAGTCATAAAGAATATCTATGAATTTTATCCAGGAGAGATTGACATAACCTATACACCTGACTTCTCTCTTTTAAAAAGGGTTTTTCAAAAAAATGGTTTTAATATCAGGAGGTTTTCATCTCTTTCAAAATTTTTAATAGAAGAGGGTATTCTTGATATTTTTGAAAGAGAAGTTTCAATAGACACAACTTCATCCTTTAAAATTAAAAAACAATCAGAGCTTAAAACTCTGATAACACCCGGAATGATGGGTGAAAAATATCTGGTTATGGAGCTGGAAAAATGAAAAAAGAACTGGAAAAGAGAATAGAGGTTTTAAAAAAGCTTTCAGAGTCGGAACAAAAAATAAATAAAGTGTGCTATATTCTGATCAGTTCTTTGAGGAATGGAGGTAAAGTGATTCTTTGCGGAAATGGTGGAAGCGCATCAGATTCCTCACATATAACCGCTGAATTTATCGGTAAGGTAAAACATAAGGATACAAATCCTCTTCCTGCAATAAGCTTATCCGCAGACCCGGCCGTTATAACAGCAATTGCCAACGATTACGGTTATGAACACATTTTTTCAAAGCAAATAGAAGCTATTGGTAAAAAAGGAGATGTTTTAATTGTATTCTCAACATCAGGTTCTTCAAAAAACATCATCAGTGCCGTAGAAAAGGCAAAGGAAAAGGGACTAAAGGTGATTTATTTTACAGGAATCAAAAAACCCTCAGGAGCAGAAAATTGCGACCTTGTCTTTAATATACCCAGTGATAACAAACAGATTATACAGGAAGTATACATGAGTTTATGGCACATTATTGTGGATAAAGTTGAGAAAAAAATGGAGAGATAAAATGGAGTATAAAATTCTTGATAAAGGATTTGTTAAACTTGTTGAATTTATGGGAGGAGACAGAGCGGTTGTTCAGGCTGCAAGGGTTTCACATGGAGAAGGATTAAAAGGAGAAGAAAAGGATAAAAAACTTATAAGGTATCTTTTAAAACATCAACATATGACACCTTTTGAACATGCAGTTTTTAAATTTCATATAAAATGCCCCATATTTGTGGCAAGACAATGGTTCAGACATAGATGGGCAAGTTATAATGAGATTTCAGGAAGATATACAGAATACCCTGATGAATATTATATGCCTGTAAAATTAAGAGGACAGAGCCAGAAGGACAAACAGTCAAGCGACTTTATCAGCATCCCTGATGAGAAAAAACTCATTAAAGAAATTGAGGAAATTCAGGAAAGAGTCTTTGGATTCTATAGAAAACTACTTGAACAGGGGGTGGCAAGAGAACTTGCAAGGATGGTGCTTCCACTGAGTTTATATACGCAGTTTTACTGGACTATTAATGCACGGTCTCTTATGAACTTTATAAACCTGAGAGCCGATTATCATGCTCAATGGGAAATAAGGCAATATGCAGAGGCAATTGCAGAAATTTTCAGAGAGAAGATGCCCTGGACATATCAGGCTTTTGTGGATTTCTGCTTCACAGGTAAAAACCCAAAGATTAAAAAGGAGGAAGAATGAAAATAGCCATTTATTTTCTGTACATTTTCTTGGTAAAAGGAGAGGTCATAAATCAAACTTTTAAAAAACCTGAAAGCAATGTTGAGGTTTATCTTTATGAAATCACTCAGGAAGGAACAAATCTCATTGATTCAACAATTTCAGGCAAAAAAGGAACATTCCAATTTGAATCCGGGGAAGGAATGTACCTACTGAAAGCTTTTTACAAAAACAGTATTTTCAGAGAGAATCCCGTCTTGATAAAAAAAGACACTTCACTGGTTCTTTCCGTATGGGAACTCACCGAATCCACCGATGGAATGGAAATCTCAAGAGTTCATATTGCAGTCCTGCCCGAAAAAGATGGCATAACAGTTACAGAGGTTATAAGTTTTAATAACTTTAATAACAAAGCTTTTTATAAACCTTTTGGAATTGAATTACCCTCAAAAATAAAAAGTTTTTCTCCCTTTTCAGGAATATTTCCTGATGAAGTTCATTTAACAGACAATAAATTGCTCTACTATCTTCCCCTCGTTCCTGGCAAACAGGTTATCTCTTTTCAGTACCTTGTACCTGAAAGTTTTGAATTTAAAAGAACATTTCCTTTCAGAACAGAATTGTTTGAAATTTTCGTATCTCCTGAGTTAAAAGTTGAAGGTTATGGTAAAGGAGAGAGTCAACAAATAGGTGAGAAAAAGTATAGAAGATTTGTTCTTCAGAACATTCAGGCAAACAAGGAAGTTTTTTTTAAAGTTACGAAATCCAAAAAACTTATAAATTTAAAAGATATATTCCCTGTTTTAATCGTGTTAATTTTCATCGCTATATTTCTTATTTACAGATGGAAGAAAAAATAATAGAGGTCAGGTCTATTTCAAAAAGTTTTGGCAGGGTAAATGCTCTTTCTGATGTATCTTTTGTTTTAGAAAGAGGCAAAATTCTGTGCCTTCTTGGAGAAAACGGTTCCGGTAAGTCAACCCTTATAAAAATAATCGCAGGGGTTATAAAACCTCTAAGAGGAGAAATTTTTATTTTTGGTAAAGATGCTTTTAAACAAAGGGAAATTTATTCAAAAATTGGATTTTTATTTCACGAGCCTCTTTTTTATGGAGAACTCACTCTTTATGAAAATCTCTATATTACTTCGCGTCTTTTCGGAATAAAAAATTCTTTTAAAAAAATAGAAGACCTTTCAAAAGAATTTCTAATAAATCACAGGTTGAATGAAAAGACAAAAAATCTTTCAAGGGGAGAGCTTCAAAAAGGGGGATTCGTTAGAGCCTTTTTAAATGACCCTGAAATTCTTATCCTTGATGAACCACTTACAGGAATTGATGAAAAAGGCAAAGATATCATAATTAAAAAACTACTTGATTTCAGAAATCAAAGTAATTCTGTTATCTTCTCAACCCATCAAAAAAAACTTGCTGAAAAACTCGCAGATAAAATACTTTTATTATCAAAAGGGAAAAGAATATCTTTTAAAGATAAAAAGGATTTTCTATCCTGAATTTGAACCCGACAGAATCCAGATGGCTAACCGCTAATTTTCTTTTATCTTAACAGAAATGAATTACCTATTCTTACATTTTTAAGACCCGCCTCTTTTGCCACTTTCATGCATTTCTCCGCTTCAACATATTTTGTTGTTCTTACATCTTTCATTTCAAAGTTAGGAGCAAAGGCTAAAAGGGCGTAGGGAATCTCAGGGTCAAATCTGGCAATAAATCTGGCTATTTCATAAACTTCTTCTTCATTTACATATCCCGGAACCATAAGGGTTGAAACACACAGGTGCTTTTTAGCATCTTTATTTAACATTTCAGCACATTTTTTAAAATTCTCCAGAACTCCCTTTCCATCATATCCTGTAAGAGAAAAATAGATTTCTCTGTTCCAGGCCTTAATATCAAATTTTAGATATCCCCCTGATTTTCTCACTACATCAATTATCTGCTCCAGAATTTTATCATTCCAGAGCCCGTTTGATTCATAGCAAACAACCATCCCTCTTTTTACGGCTTCTTTTGCAACTTCCAAGGAATGTAACGCCTGGGTGGTGGGGTCTCCCCCAAAAAAACATACACAGTGAACAGCAGGATGGATTGCCCTTAAAAGTTCTTCAGAAGTAAGGGAAACCTCCTCTTCAGGTTTCAAATATCTGAAATGATAATTTTGGCAGAAAAGACAGTTAAGGGAACAGGATTCATAGAAAACCGCAAGGTTGTAATATCCGCTCTTTGTATGTCCAGAGCACATCCAGTCAGCAACACAGTTCGTGGGTAAAGGGTCATAGTAATATTTTAAAAAACCCTTATCCTTTGTTCCACCTGTATGAACTATCTTTCTACTGACTGTTTTCCTCAAACCACAGAATCCGTATTCACCCTTACCTATTCTACAGTATCTTTTACACAATCCACATTTCAAACCTTTTTCAGGTGGAAACCCTGGAAGATTGAATTTTTCTCTTGTTTCATTATGTATTTTTCTTATAACCGGTTCTAAATTACCAAATTCTTTTAGGATACATTTTCTACAAAAAGGAAGTGTATTTGAAATATAATCAAACTCTTTCCTGCAAAGATGACATTCCCTTAAAGGATAAGACATTATTTTCTTATTTTTATCATTGTGATAACACCTGCGGTAAAGAAAATGATGTTGGGAATCCAGGGAGCTATATGGGGTGGTAATTTTCCTGTCTCTCCCATTGCTCTGCTTATTTCCATTAATCCCCAGTAGACAAAAGAAATAAAAGAACCCAGTGCAAAGGCAAAAGTCCGCCCGCTTTTTTCAAGAGTAAAAGACAGAGGTAAAGCGAAAAACAGAGTTAAGAGACTCACCAGGGGGAATGCTATTCTTGAATGGGCTTCAACCAGTTCTCTTGAAAAATCAAAACCTGCATCTTTTAAAGAATTTATAAGAGATAAAAGTTCAAAAAAACCCATCTCATCCACTGTCTTTTTTTCCTTCAATATATTTAACGGAGATGAAAGCAGATCAGAGTAGAACTTTTCCTTGAAGTCCTTAACATGTTTTATATTACCGTTAATATAAAAAACTCTTTCTATTACATTATAAAATCTCCATCCATTTCCTTCAAAAACTCCTGACTCTGCATCAATTCTTCTCACAGGATTACCTTTTTCAAAGGTTAAAACTATTATGTTTTTTGCCCTTTTATCTTTTGAAGAAATATAGCCAAATATATAAAAGTTTTTACCTCTTTTTTCTAGAAAGGACAGGTCTCTTGCAGACACTCTTTCACCAGGAGGAGGTATTTTTTTTATATACCTGTAATTTATTTCGGTAAACTTTTTTTGAGCAACAGGTTTTACAAATTCCTGGTCAAGAAAAGATGTAGAGGTTAAAAAAAAACCAAAAATTATTAAAGGCATTGAAAGCCTCACCAGGTTTATACCAGAAGCTTTCATTGCAACAATCTCTTTTTTTCTGGCAAGTCCTCCTATGGCAAAAAAGGGAGTTAGAAGCAGCGCAGCAGGTAATAATAGAATATAAAGGTCCGGAATCTGATATAGATAATACTCAACAACGAAAATTGGTTTAACATCTGCTTTTAAAAATTTATCAAGTTTCTCAAAAAAATCCACAACTATGTAGAGGATTATTATACCAAAAAGAAAAATTATAAAATATTTTATAAATTCTTTTAAAAGATAGATATCTATCTTTTTCATATCTTTTTCATCCCCTTTGCATATTCAAGAACGATTTTCTTAATTCCACTTTTATAAAACATTATGTTTGCCTTTCCATCATAAATATCAAGGATTTTACCTATGCCAAATGCAGGATGAAGAACCCTGTCTCCTTTTTCAAAATCTATCTTCCTTGTAATTTCAGGCTTTTTATTCCATATATATGTGTCCTCTGGCAGGTCAAATAAAAATCTGCTTGGCTCCAGAAAACCTTTACCCCTTGCAAACCTGCTTCTTGCGTATAGAATATAAAGCTTTTCTTTTGCCCTTGTCATTGCAACATGGAAAAGGCGTCTTTCTTCTTCCAGTTCTTCATCAGAATCAAAGGCCGCTTTATGGGGAAATGTCCCATCTTCAACTCCGGCTATTATCACACATGGGGCTTCAAGACCTTTAGCATTATGAACAGTAAGAAGAGGTACAACAACCTGTTTCTCGCTGTATTCATCAGCATCTGTTTTTATTGCAAGAGAAGAGAGATATGCAATTATTGATTTATCTTCACTTCTGGAACAGAACTCTTTTGTAGAGGCGAGTAGTTCCATTACATGAGAAACCTTTTCCTCATACTCTCTTTTCTCTTTGCACAGGGTTTTAAGATAGTCAAAATATTTTATCTTTTTTATGAGTCTATCAAGAACATCGTAAACATCATATTTCCCGGTAGCATCCAGAAGAAATTTAAATACTTTCTTTACATTGTTGAACTCCTTTTTATACATTCCGGGTATCTTTTTATCATCCAGTGAAATCAGAGTTTCAAAAAGGCTTTTTTCCTGCTTGCTGGCAACCTGTTCAAGATAGCCCAGTCTTTTTTTACCAAACCCTCTTGGTGGCACATTTATTATCCTTTTAAAACTTATGTCGTCTTTCGGGTTCACCACTGCCCATAAATATGAAAGAAGGTCTTTAATCTCTTTGCGGTCAAAAAAATGAATACCTCCTATAACCCTGTAAGGTAAATTTTTAATGGTAAAAACCTCTTCAAAAGGATGGGATTGAGCATTTGTTCTATAAAGAATAAGAAAATCATTAAATCTTCTTTTTTCATTTATTATTATCTCATAAACTTTTTCTGCTTCTTCTCTCTCATCCTGAACTTCAATTATCTCTATAAACTCACCGTTTTTCTTTGTGGTATAAATACGCTTACCCACCCTGAGCTTATTTTTTGTTACAAGCTCGCTTGCTGCTTTCAAAATCCTGCCTGTTGACCTATAGTTTTTTTCCAGTTTATATATTCTGGAGTTTTTAAAATCATGTCTGAATTCCAGTATATTCCTGATTGTCGCTCCTCTGAAAGTATAAATTGACTGGTCTTCATCTCCAACAACAAAAAGGTTTTTATACTTGGAAGCAAGCAGTTTTACAAACTTATATTGAACAAAGTTTGTATCCTGAAACTCGTCAACCAGTATATGTTTAAAATGACTGGAATATCTCTCTCGTACATCTTCATGGCTTTCAAGCAAATAAACCCCATAAAGCAGAATATCGTCAAAATCCATGGCGTTTGACTTTTTCAACCTCTGGTTATACTTTATCATAATATCTCCTTCCTTATCATTCTGAACCTCATCAACTCCTATCTTTATTCTTGAAATCTTGTGAAGCATAAAATTTATGCTGTCACCCTCTGTGTTCATTATTTCTCTCAGTATGTTTTTCTGGTCTTCTCTATCATAAATTGAAAAATCTGA
Organism: Candidatus Hydrothermus pacificus; assembly: GCA_002011615.1. Lineage (GTDB taxonomy): Bacteria > Hydrothermota > Hydrothermia > Hydrothermales > Hydrothermaceae > Hydrothermus > Hydrothermus pacificus. The sequence continues at coordinate 176,240 of MTOH01000001.1, forward strand.
CGAATAGCCAACCCTGTCAGCATATCTTCTTAATATTCTTAATATTAAAGAATGGAATGTCCCCAGCCATATACCTTTCACATCTTTTCCCAGAAGAGAGGCAACTCTTTCACGCATCTCTTCAGCAGCTTTATTTGTGAAAGTGGTTGCGAATATATTTACAGGTTTAACATTATTATATTTTATCAGGTAGTAAATTCTATATGTTAAAACTCTTGTCTTACCTGTTCCAGCGCCTGCAAGAACAAGAGCAGGACCTTTTTTATGAGTCACCGCTTTAAACTGTTCTATGTTCAATATCTTTTTAAGCTCATCCATTTCTAATTCTCTTTATTATTTCAGTTGTTGAAAATCCCTCTAAATAGGGAATCACTATTACTTTTCCGCCTTTTTTCTTAACAAACTCTGCTCCCACAATTTCCCCCTCTTTATAATCTCCTCCTTTAACAAGAACATCAGGTTCAATCTCCATAATAAGTTTTTCAGGAGTTTCTTCATCAAAAAGGACCACATAATCCACTCCCTTTATATTATCTATTATAAAGCTTCTGTCTTCTTCTTTCAAAATGGGTCTTTTTTCTCCCTTAATTTTTTTAACCGAAAGGTCACTGTTTAAACCGATGAACAAAATATCCCCGAGCTTTTTTGACTCTCTTATAAGATATATGTGTCCTTTATGAATTAAGTCAAAACAGCCATTTGTAAAAACTATCTTTTTACCATCTTTTTTTAACTCTTTAACTAACTCTTTTATTTCCCGCCTGTTGAGTATCATTTTAATAGGATATTTATAAAGGATGGATACACTCCAAGCAAAATAACAAGAAAAAACAGGACAGAAATTATTAAAAGAGGAAACTTCTTTATCGGCTTATCCTTTTCTTTCACCTGAAATATAGCAACACTCATTCTCAAATAATAATATGCTGAAATCACTGAATTCAAAAAAGCCAGGAATACAGCAAAGTTGTAACCTTCAAGCAAAGGAATTGAGAATATATAAAACTTAGCATAAAAGCCTGCTGTGGGAGGTATTCCTGTGAGAGAAAGTAAAAAGATTACTGAAAAGAAAAAAAGTAAAAGAGAGCCTTTTTCTTTCAAACTATCAAGGGTGAGGTTTTCTCTGTCAAGTTGTTGCAGGCATAAAAGTGCGCCCATCTGCATTATAGAATATGTGATAAGATAAAATACAAGAGCGTCAAAAACCGTTCTACTCCGGGATATAAAAATTAATAAAATATATCCGGAATGAGCAATTGAGGAAAAAGCAAATATTTTCTTAATATTTTTTTCAAGCAAAGCAGAAAGATTTCCCAGGAACATGGTAAGGATAGAAATTATGACTATATTCAGGAAATTTAAATTTAATTTTTTACTAATAATAAATAAAAATCCAAATACTGAGACTTTGGGCACTGTGGATATAAAAGAAATAAAGGGGAAAGGCGTTCCCGCAAAAACATCGGGCGTCCAGATATGAAAAGGAACAAAGGCAAGCTTAAAAGCAAATCCTGTGAAGAGGAATAAAAGAGCCAGAATAACAAGAGAATTTATTCCACCCTCTCCAAGAGTAGAATAACTCAGCCCTCCTCTGTCAAGATAAAGTAAAAATATTCCAAAAAGCATTAAAAGAGATGCAAAAGAACCAAGCACAAAATATTTCAGTGCTGACTCATAAGGAAATCCAATCCTTTTAAAAGATGCAATCATAATGTATATTGAAAAAGAAAGATATTCAAGGGCAAGAAACGTGAAAAACAGGTTGTTTGACCTCACCATTAAAATCATGGAAAGTAATGAATTGAGCAATAAAAAGGGTATCTCCTTATTTAAAACTTCTTTTTTAGTGTAACTCCAGAAAATAAGAAGGGAAAAAAGAGAAGCAAAAATCACAACAAGAGCAAATATTCTCGTCTCCTGAGAAAAATATAGAAAATAAAAATCTGTAAATATTTGTTTTTTTAAAAGATATAACTCTAATGATATACCGATTATATGAGAAAATACAGCTATCAGATAGAAGTAAAGAGCCTTTTTTGAAAATATTAAAAAAATCAACACAAGAACTATACCTGTAAAAATAACGATTTCAGTGGCGAGCGGTAAAATCTTCATTGCCTTTATCCTCTATCATGTTAAGAGTGGAAATATTGTCATTTGATGTATTTTTAAAGTTTTTCAAAAATGTCACCGGTTTAAGTCCAAGATAAAGCATTAATAATATAAGAGGAATAAATGAAAGAACCTCATTAAGTTTTAAATCTTTTACCTCGAAATCCTTTGCCTTTCCAAAAATTGTTTTCCTGTATGCAGAAAGAAAATATACTGCGGTTAGAATAATTCCCAGCACGCTTATCATTGATAAAACAACTGATTTTTTGAACACCCCGTATAAAATTAAGAATTCACCTGCAAAGTTATTAAGACCGGGAAGTCCTATGGATGAGAGTATAGAAAACCCGAATATAAAAGCAAGAACAGGAATTTTACCCGCAAGTCCACCCAGTTTTCTAATCTCTCTTGTCCCTGTTCTTTTATATATAGCACCTGCTATCATAAAAAGGGCTCCTGTTGTTATACCGTGATTGAAAACCTGAAAAACCGACCCTAAAAAAGCCTCTTTCTGAAATACAAAAATTCCGAGAATTATAAACCCCATATGACCTATACTGGAATAGGCAATGAGTCTTTTCAGGTCTTTTTGAACCCAGGCCATAAGGGAACCATATATTATATTAAAAAGAGAAAGCATGATTATGGCATTTGACATCACTTTTACAAACTGAGGAAAAAAGGGAATTGTAAATCTTATGATTCCATAAACTCCTGTTTTCAAAAGAATCCCTGCAAGGATAACAGAACCAAAAGAAGGCGCCTGTGTATGAGCATCCGGCAACCATGTATGAAAAGGGAAAAGAGGCACCTTTATAAAGAAGGGAATTGTAAAGAGAAAGAATAAAGTTCCTGAAAGTGACGGAGGTATATATAACTTGGAAAGCAGTCTGATATTAAAAGAAAAATACCCCTGTGTATTTTTAAAGTAGAATATTAAAATTAAAATTCCAACTATTAAAAGCACAGAACCAGCCATTGTATACAATAGAAACTTAAAAGCGGCGTATTCTCTTTTTTCATAGCCCCATCCATAGATTATAAAAAACATAGGAATAAGCATAAATTCCCATGAAATAAAAAATAAAAAAATATCGCCCGCCATGAAAATCCCATTTATTCCGAATTCTAAAAGAAATGTCCATATTAAAAATTCCTTAACTTTTTCCTCGATCTCGGTTAATGAGAAAATTATGCCACTTATAAATAAAACAAGGTTTAAAATTACAAGGAGAACTGATATTTTATCTAAATAAAAAGAAAAATTGATATTAAAAACTCTTATCCATGGCTTTGAATAAATAAAAGGAATATTTACACTGAAAAGTGCGTACAGAAAATAAATAAAATGGAACAAAAGAAAAAATAAAGATATATAAAAAATTAATTTTTTAAATTTAGAAGGGATTAAAAATATAGTGAATACAAATACCAGGGGCAGAAAAAAGAATACAATAAAATGCATAAGTTTAATTATAAAGATATAAAAATGAAACTTCCAAATGTGATTACAATACTCTAAAAAAACAGAATTACAGTTCAAATTAAAACAGAATCTTAAAAATATTTGGAAAATTATAGATTTATATGTTATAATAATAAGAATGGTGAAATCCAAGAAGCTCATAGACTCCTTTTTCAACGCGATACTGGGAATCATGGAAAGCAAAGAAAAACTTAACAATTACAATGAATTTCCAATTCCTGACCATGATGCCGGTATAAATGCATATTTAACTCTCAAACCCTGTTTAAAACTGATAGAATATCGTGAGAAGGACATAAATGAATTTATTAAAAAGATAGAGGAAAAACTGGAATACTCCAGTGCAGGGAATATTGGAATTATACTACATCTTTTTATACCCGAATTTTTATCTCTCTTCACAAAAGGCTTATTACCTGAACCAGAAAGCATAAAAGATTTTTCTGTAAGGATGATTGAAAGGATAAAATCAGTTTTTACCTGGGCACCTGAAGGAACGCCTGTTTCCCTGTTTAGCTATTTAAAGGAGCAACCCGAAGTAATTTTCAGGGAAAATTTTTCAGATATTATCGCTCACAAACTTAATGAATGGAAAAATAAGCTGGATTTGCAGAAAGAAAAAGGAGTTCCTGACAGTGGTCTTTATGCTCTATGTTTATTCCTTGAAAAATTCATGAAAGGCTTGAAAACAAAGGAGGAACTATCAGATATTTATGAAAAATTAAAGCATGTGGAAGAGGAAAAAGAGAACAATATGAATATATATGAGGGAGACTTCCCGATATTTGTTGACTCTTCTGCTGACATCACCAATGAGCTTATGGATATTTACAGAGTGGGTATAATTCCTCTTCAAATTATAATAAGTTCTAAAAGGTTTCGTGAAGGTTTTGAAATAAACAGAGAGGAGGTTTATAAAGAAATAAAACTCATGGAAAAAGAGATTACCACATCTCAGCCATCAAAGTTTGATATAGAAAAGGCAATAAAAAGTCTTATAGACAGGTCAAAAGAAATTTTAATAATTACCATATCAAAAGGATTATCAGGAACATGGAACACGGTGAAAAGCGTTGCGGATAAAATAGGGAAAGGTAAAGTCACTGTGTTTGATTCAGAATTTGTGAGTCTTGCTCTGACTCTTTTTGCAATAAGAGCCAGAGAGAAATTGCAAAAAGGTCAGAAATTTCAGGATGTGGTTAATCACCTTATAAGAATAAGAGAAAAGAGCTTTCTTTTTTTCACATTAAGAACTTTTGAAAACATAGTAAAAAGTGGAAGAATTTCATGGGCGCAGGGAAAAATTGCCTCCTTTTTAAAAATGAGACCGATTATGACCCTTGAAAAAGGCAGAGATATAAATAGAACAGGAGTTGCTTTTGGTGATAAGGGGGTAATGAAAAAGATAATTTCTATTTTAAAAAACAAACTTGACCCATCAATATATTATGATTTTGGAATAGCCCACATAGAAAGAGAAGATGTTGTAAATTTTTTCAAAGATAAATTGCACAAAAATTTTAAGGTTAGAAAATTGCTTGTATCCTCTCTTTCTCCGGTTATCGCAATTCATGTTGGATATGGTGCCTACGGAATATTTGCTATACCTTATTATGAATAAAAAAACCCCGGCCACGTCCTACTCTCCCATCCCCTTGCGGAGACAGTACCATCGGCCCTGGGGGGCTTAACTTCCGTGTTCGAAATGGGAACGGGTGTTTCCCCCCCGGTATAGTGGCCGGAGGAAGATTTTAAGTTTAAAGGAAAAAAATTATACAAGTCAAATCTTTGAAATAAATTCTAAAAGGGCATTATAATTTAGAGTATGAATTTAATTGAAGGAGTAAAAGTTAAGAAATTACGAGTGATACCTGATGAAAGAGGCAGGCTTTTTGAAATTCTGAGAAATGACGATGAATTCTTTACAGGATTCGGACAGGTATACGTGACCACCGCATATCCCGGAGTGGTGAAAGCATGGCATGCTCATCAAAATCAGAATGATAATATAACCTGCATCAATGGTATGATAAAACTTGTCCTGTACGATAACAGAGAAGGAAGCAAAACAAAGGGAATGATAAATGAATTTTTTATAGGTATTCATAACCCCCTACTTGTCCATATTCCCAGGGAAGTCTGGCATGGCTTTAAAAATATTGGTGAGAAAGAATGTCTTGTGATAAATATACCTGACAGGGCATATAGCTATGAAAGTCCCGATGAAAAAAGAAAACCTTTCAACACAGAGGAAATTTCATACGATTGGGAAAGGAAAAATTATTAATGGAAACTTTTGGTGTATCAGGTGCAGCAGGGTTTATTGGAAGTAATTTCACCCACTTCGCAATAGGAAAAGGTCACAAGGTAATAGCAATTGATAGCCTTTCTTATCCGGGTTTTTTATTTAATCTCGAACCATGGATTTTAAAAAGTAGAATTCTGGGGCTAAAAAATGGAAAAGATTTTTCCAGAGTTAATTTTTCCATTGAAAAAAGGCATGACCGGATATATAAAAAAGTGTTCTCAAATAAAGTTTTGTGTCAGATTCCGGATAACAAATTAAAAGGTTATAACATCACTCTGTTTGAAAATAAAGAAGATTTCACGAGGGAAATAGAAAGTTTCATTGAAAGCAACGAGAAATTACTTTTTATAATTGCCTCTATAACTGACGAAGAATTAATAAACATAATTTTACCCCATGTAAATTGCTTTTTTAATTTTGCAGCAGAAACTCATGTCGACAGGTCAATTTTATCTCAGGAGGAGTTCATCTTTACCGATATACTGGGAACCTACAACATTTTAAAAGTATTGATAAAATATAAGAATGTAAAAAAATTTATACAGATATCAACTGATGAAGTTTATGGCTCTTCAATAGAAGGTAGCTTTAACGAAAGCAGTATACTCAATCCGTCAAGTCCTTATGCTGCCACAAAGGCATCAGCAGATTTGCTATGTCTTGCCTTTTACAAGACTTTTAATGCACCTGCCATTTTAATAAGACCATCCAATAATTATGGACCAAGACAGTATCCTGAAAAACTAATTCCTCTTTCAATAATCAAAATTTTAAAGGGAGAAAAAGTTCCGATTTATGGAAGTGGTAAACAAAAAAGGGAATGGATCTATGTAGATGATTGTGTTAAAGGAATTTATCAGGTTTTTCTGAGAGGTACAGCGGGAGAGATTTATAACATAGGGAGTGGCTTTGAAATTGAAAACCTTGAGGTTGTCCAAAAAATAGGTAATATTCTGGGCAAAAATGAAGATATTTATGAATTTGTTAAGGACAGACCTTCTCACGATACCCGCTATTTTCTAAACAGTTCAAAAATAAAATCTCTTGGCTGGGAACCCGAAACTGATTTTGAAGAAGGTCTGAAATTGACAGTTGACTGGTATATAGAAAATAAAGATCTATATATAAAAATTATGGAATCTGCGGATTTTTCATCTTTTTATAAATTATGGTATCAAAAAAGATAAAGCAAACAGTCTTTTTAGCTTTTCGGATAATACTCTCTTTCTCTATACTCTTATTCATCTTCACGAAGATTGACATAAAACATTTTATTGAAGGAATAAAAAAGATAAACCCTTTTTTTATAATAATAGCCTTTCTTTTTTACTGGATTACTCTTTTTTTTCTTTCTGTGAGATGGAAACTACTGCTTTCGCCCTTTCTTTCAAAAAGAGTATCTACTTTTGAGATATTTAAGGTGTATATGCTTGGTATGCTTATCAACACTGTAACTCCAGCAACAATGGGGGTTGACATCTCAAGAGGCTTGATTCTTTCAGGGCACTCATCAGGTAAAACAAAAGGATTTGCCAGCGTTCTGGTGGACAGGATAGCAGGAATGCTCGGCATATTTTTTCTTGCTGTAATCTGTATACTACTACAATATAGAAGCTTCTCAAATAAGAATCTGGTGATATATTTTTCATCATTCTTTATCATCATTCTTCTGGGTATGATTTTAATATTTTTCCCTTTCTTTAAAAAAATTATGGAACTGATACGCAGGAAAATAAAAATATTACATGCAGGAGAAAGGCTTTATGATTTTTACAATGCCATTTACTCTTACAGGGACAAACTCTTACTGCTTATTTATGCCTTTCTGATTTCAATACTCCTTCAGATGACCTTTTCCTTTCAGGCATTCTTTGTAGGAAAATCTTTCGGAGTAAATACAGGTACCTTAATATTTCTTTCATTCGTTCCAGTTATAAATGCGTTGAATTTCCTGCCTGTTACAATAAGTGGCCTGGGGCTCAGAGAAGCTGGTTTTTTTATTTTATTTGAAAATTACATCTCTAAAGAAGATGCAATACTTATTTCCCTTTTTTACTGGTTTGTGAGCACAGCAGGCAATTTGCCTGCCCTTTATTATTTATTTAAAAATCCTTTGAAAAGGGGGGAAAAATGAAAAAAACAGCAATAATTTCTGGAATTATTCTTGGAATAATCCTGATTGTTTTTGTTTCCTTTTACCTTATGGTGAAATCCTTTTTGACTGAGGAAAGAATAACAAAATTTTCAGAAAACACCATAGAGGAAGCAACCGGGCTGGATGCACAGATTGAAAAAGTTAGCCCCAGAATATCATTAACGGGTGTAAACATCGTGGTATACGATTTAAAACTATATAAAGAGAAAAGGGAAGTGGTATCTTCCAGAGAAATTGAACTGGGTCTCAAACTAATTCCTCTTATTTTTAAAAGGATAGAAATAAGAAAAGTATCGGTAATTGAACCCGAATTTGAATACAGACTGAAGAAGAAAAAAATAATCAAGAAACAAAAGGCAGAACAAAAGGAACCACTCCAAGAACTCCCTTTTACTCTTCTGCTTGAGAACTTTGAGATTAAAAATGGTAACTTTAAAATATACAATGGTGAAAAGATTGAGATAAAAAACTTCAATTTATCTTCTAGAGGTTCTTTAAAAGGAAATATCTTTATAGCAGATGGAAAAAGCCGATTTAAAATCCACATCAAGAATTCTGATTTTACAATGTCAAACAGATTCTCTTTTGAGATGAATATGAAAAAGGACCTGCTTGAAATAAAAAATTTGAATATAAACATCATGGAAAATGTCTTGAATATAAAGGGAAATATCAAAAATATGCTTGCAGGTAATCCCAATTATGAATTGAGTGTAGTTTCTAAAAAATTTGAACTGCGTAAACTTTCTACCTTTTTAAGAAATGAACTTTCAATCAATGGGGTTCTGGACATCAATTTAAACATAGAGGGTGCAAAGGTACCTTTTATTTATGGAAGTATAAAGAGTGAAAATATAGATTTGAGATTTCAGAAAAATTCATTCAGTATAAAAAACTTTGAAACAGATTTTAAAGGCGAAAAAATATTTTTCTCGTTTTCTACTGTTCTTCAAAACATTAAATCCCGGGTGGACGGAAGTTTACGCATTCTACCATCTCTTTATTTCAGGGTAAATTCAAAATTTGAAGGCAATTTAAAAGATTTTACAGGAATAAACAATAATTTTCAATTAAAATTGAATCTTTCTGGTAACAACAAAAAGGCAAATTTAAAAGGAAATTTTCTGTCAGGTAAGAATAAATTAAACATTGATTTAAATCTGGACATTGATAAAAAGATTGATGTATCAGGCAACATATCTTCATCCTATTTTAATATGAATGAGATTGTAAAAACAGAAAAAAACAAAGACTCAAAGCAAAAACCAGGGAAAGAACCACCTTTTCTACTACCCCCCAATTTAAAAATTAAAATAAACCTTTTTATGAAAGAATTTATTTACAGGAAAGATTCTTTTAGAAACCTGAAATTTGAGTTGAAAGGAGAGGGAACAAAAATAGAAATTAAAAATTTTCGGGGAGAAGCCTTTGGCGGAGTTGTAGAAGGCTCCGGGACATTAAAAAAAGGTAGTCTATTGTTATCAACAAACTTGAAAGCCAGAAATATAAAGATTGAAAGAATCCTCTCCTCTTACAAGTTTATACCGGGTAAACTAACAGGTAATATGACCATAAATTCAAGTACCAGCATGAATCTGGAAAACATAGTGGAAAGCCTTAATTCCTCAAATTCAAGTATTGTAATAAACGGTTATTTTGAAGGCAACAATGTGTTAAAAAAACTTTCAGAGGTTTTAAATATTAAAGAACTTAAAAAACTTAATTTTCAGAGGATGGACCTGAAATTTGAGATAAGGAAAGGGTTTTTATATTTCCCGAATTTTAAAATCAAGGCGAATGACCTTGATATTCTGCCTGGCGGAAAAGTTTCTTTAAAGGGCATCCTTGATCTGAAAGTAGATTTTCTTTTTAAAGGCAATTATATTCGGAAGCTAAGAAATTCCGGTATACTTCCCGGGATAGTTTCAAATATAAATGAAATACCTCTTTCTATCTATATCAGGGGAACTTATGGAAAGCCTGAGTTAAAAATTGACCTGTCAAAACTTGAGAGTAAAATTAAAAGTAGTATTGAAAAAAAAGTTAAAAAGAAGTTAAAGAAGGAAAAAGAGAAAATTAAAAAAGAGATTGAGAGGGAACTTGAAAAACTTAAAAAGAAATTTGGAGGCTGAAGTGGATAGGTTTTACATATTTGCAGATTTCCATTTAGGTATAAATGAACAAAGGGATAAAGAAATAATAGAAAAATTTCTCAAGACAATAGAAAAATTGCCAGAAGGAACAAATATAGTGCTTCTGGGTGACATATTTGATTTCTGGTTTGAATACAAGGAAGTTATTTTAAAAAAATACTTCCCCTTTCTTTCAGGGATATGGAAGTATAAGGATAAACTCAACTTTTACTTTGTTGCAGGAAATCATGATTGGTGGACAGGAAATTTTCTTGAATTCTTTGGAATAAAAACAACAAAAGGCCATTTTACATTTGATATAGAGAATAAAAAAATATTAATGGCTCATGGCGATGGCTATTTCCCGAGAGATATTTTCGGTAATCTGTTGACAAAAATCTTAAGAAATAAAATTACAACAGGCATATTTTATATGTTTCATCCTGACATCGGGTTTCAGATAGCAAAAGGGATATCAAGAATCTCAAGACATAATTCCTCAAAGAAAGAAGTGCCCCATGAAATCCCACCAAAAGTTATAAAACATTTTGAGGAAGGCTATGATGTGGTTATACTGGGACATTTTCATTTACCCATATTTATGCAAAAAGATAAAAAATTATATTTAAATACCGGAGATTTTCCCGGTCATGAAAGCTATATAAAAATTGAAAACAATGAAATAAGTCTTATAAGCAAGGATAAAGTTTTATTTAAATCTAAAATAGGAGGATAAAATGAAAAAGATGTTATTTATGTTCCTGTGTTTTTTTCTGTTTGCATGTTATCCCTCCGGCAATATTGGAATTGTCAAAATAGAAGGGGTTATATGGGACTATGAAGACAAGGTAAAAGAAATAAACTATTTCATAGAAAAAAATCCCGATATCAAAGCACTTATCCTGTATATAAATTCACCAGGAGGTGGCGCTTCAGCTTCTTATCAGATATTCTCAGCAATAAGAAAATTCAGAGAAAAAACAGGAAAGAAGGTCTACGCCTATATCTCATCCATAGGTGCTTCAGGAGGATATTATGTTGCCTGTTCAGCCGATAAAATAATTGCTGACCCCAACTCTCTAACAGGTTCCATAGGTGTAAGGGCCTCTTTTCTGCATTACTATAAATTACTCCAGAAAATAGGGGTCTATGAAAAAACCTTAAAATCTGGAAAATACAAGGACATAGGTTCTCCTTTTAGAGAAATGAGTAAAGAGGAAGAAAAAATAATACAGAATTTCATACAGGATGTATACGAACAGTTTGTAGAAATTGTGAGTGAATCAAGAAATTTGCCAGTGGATAAAGTGAAAGAGATAGCTGATGGAAGGATATTTTCAGGTAAAAAAGCCGAAGAACTTGGGTTTGTTGACACAACAGGAAGTTTTGAAGACTTTAAAGACATACTCAAAAAGGAACTAAATTTAAAGAAAATAAGATTTTTAAAAGCGCCTGTTCCAAAAAAAGGATTTTTGAGAAGAATGCTTGAACTAAAAAATAACTTACTTTCTCCTGAGATAAAAGTAGAATACAGGTTTCCTTAACGGATTTTATTTATCCTTTATTACCTTAATATACTCCTTTTCCCCTGGTGAACAAGGGCAGGGGGAAGGGAGAATGAGGTCACGAAGGGTAATAGGAATTCTTCACTCAAAGAGGATGTTATTGGTTAATCTCTGTATCAAATAGAAAAGTCTATTAATTGGTCTCTTTTTAAAACATATGCCCGAGACCGAGATAAAGATATCCTTTCGTGAAATCAAGATTTCTCAACTTATAGCCCACATCCACTCTTAAGATTATGCCAAGGACTTTCCGTCTTAAACCTGCTCCAATTGTATTTACAAAACTTTTAAGGTTCAGACTCCTTATCTCGTTTTTTAGAACACCTGTATCAAAGAAAAGAACCGGATAAACTTTAAAAGGAATATACTTAAATCTGAATTCAAGATTCATATTTATAAAATAATCGCCCGATTTAATTCCTCTCGGGTCAGGCTCACCTATGGAAAATCTACCTACTCCTCTTACACTACCCTCTCCCCCAAGCAAAAACTTTTCTGATATCGGGACAGCATCTGTTCTACCAAATGTCCATATAAAACCTGTCCTGAATCTTGTTGCAAGAAGTAAAAATGAAAAACGATTAAAAAATGAAAAATCAACAAGGAGCTTCCTTATATCTGCATCACCTCCAAGAATCCAGCCTGATTGAGTGGGTATTATAAGGAAAAAAGTTCCTCTGTCAGGGTCTATGAAACTGTTTCTGTCATCAAAAATAAGTGATAAAGATAGAAAATTAAGGTAAGCTTTATATTCCTCTATTTTCCCCTCAACTCTTTGCATGCTGAGTTTTGTTCCTGTTTGTAAAAAACGCGTTATGTTCTTCGTAATCTGTGATTCAAAACCCCTTCTTAATATTTTTTCTTCAGTATCCTTATAATAGAATAAAGTCAAGCTAAAAGGTAATCTATATCCCAGCAAAAAGGGTTCGAGATATGTAACATTGCCTTCAAAATGTTTTGTAAATCTCAGGTTCTGTAATATATTTGTTTCAAGAAAAAATCTCTGACCATTACCAAAGATATTTAAATGAGAAAAATTTGTCCTGATCTGAAAATCACCTTCTGATGAATAACCCGCTCCAATATTTAATATTTTATCTTTCCTCTCTTTCATAGAAAATATCAGGTCAACAAGGGTCGAGTCTTTCTCTGGAATTATAAGATATTCAATATTACTGAAAAGCCCTGTAGAATAGAGGTTTGAAACGGAGTTGGCTATTTTCTCTATATTGAATATTTCACCCTTTTTAATTTCAATTTCTCTGAGTGCTATTTTCTTTCTTATGCTTTTAAGTCCTTCTATTTTTATATCACTTATAGTAGCTTTTCTACCTTCTTTTAAAATATAAATTATAACAACACTATCACCTAGTAACTCATATACTTTACGCTCCAACTCAAAAAAAGGATAGCCGTTTTTTCTATAAATAGAGTAAAGGGAAGTTTCAAACTCCCCTATTATCTTTCTTTTATAGACCACAGGGGTAAAAGGCATCTCTATTTTTTGAAGAAACTCCTTTGCCCTTCCTTCAAGCTCAATGGTCTTTATTATCTTCTGATTTCCCTCATAAATGTAGTAGTAAATATAATACCTTTCATCTTTTTTCAGAAACCTGTAATTCACCACTCTTGCATCAAGAAACCCCTGAGAATGGTAAAAATCTTCTATCCTTTGAACTGCCAGAAGAATTTCTCCTTTTCTTATAGAAGTATTCTCTTTATAACCTATTATTGTTTTGAGTTTTTTGGATGATATTTTTTTTATACCCTCAAAATAAACTTTATCAATCTTTATCTTTTCCTGTGCAATGAGCAAAAAGGGGAGAAGGAAAAATATTAATAGAGGAGATATGGGCGATAGTCTTTTATGTTGCGGGTATTTCGAAGTTCTTCTTTCCATGCATTCCAGAGCTGGTTAAAACGATAACCACTTATATTCTGTGCATATTGCTGTAACATCTTTTGAATATCTTTATCATCTGGAAGGCTTTTGCTGACAAGTTTTATAAGTATAAATTTATTATCTACTTCAAGAGGTCTGTTTATCTGCCCTTCTTTAAGGTTTTCAACAACACCCATTATCTCATTTGTATTTGGAATTCCATATAATTTTTGACCCGGTTTAAAACTCTTTATTTCTCGGTAATAAGCATAACTTTTACCTTTAAGCTCCACTTTTCCTTTGGAGAGCCATTCTTTTCTTAAACTTTCTGCCTCTACTTTCAGCTTTTCTTTCTTTCGCTGCATCAATACTCTGTTTTTTACAATGCTTTTGACCTTATCAAATTCTTTTATACCCCCTTCTTTCCTTTCTTTAACCTTACATAATACAAAATAATTAGGCGTCCAGAACAAATTACTTATATCCCCTTCCTTTGCATCCTGGACAAATCTCCAGACATCCTCATTTTCACCAATAAATGGTATAAACTTAAGAGTAACAGGATAAAGACCTGTTTCCTTAATATCTATTTTCATTGAATCAGCTGCCTTTTCAAAACCAAATTTTTTTGCAATTCTTTCAAAGTCGGTCGCTTTATTCCTAATCTCCGCCTTGGTGGTTTCACCCGTTTTTATAACAAAATCTATGCCTCTGAGAAATACCCTGTTACTCTTTCTTTTTTCAACCTTAAAAAGATAAACCCTTCCTCTCCATACAAGAGGCTTTGACACTCCTTTCAGAGTATCAATTACATTTTTAAGCTCTTTGGTAAACTCATTTGTGGAAAACCACCCCATTTCTCCAGCTGTTTTCCTGAGGGTATCAGAACTTGCATAGCTTTCAGCAGCTTCCTCAAAGGAAGTGCCTCCCAGTATAACCTCTCTCACCGTCTCTGCTTCCTCAATTTTGGACATTGTATCTTCTTTTGAGGGTCTTTTCCAGAATATAGCCATCTGCAAATTAATCATCGGAGTCTGCTTAAAATCATCCTGATGAGAATTGTAATAATCAAGAAGTTCCTGCTCATTTATATCTGCTTCACTCATAGAATAGGATGCGGGGTCCAGAACAATGTATTCCAGGTTATAACTGGTAAGATTTTTCTTCAGGTTGTCAATTATTTCATTTTGACCCAAATGAATCAGTGTCATAAGGTCAAATCTCATCAGTTCTTTTGGAAAGGTCTCTCTGATAAGTTTCTCATATTGAACCGCAAAATTATAATTGGATGGGTCCAGCATAAACTCTCTGTACTTCTGTATATCAAAGGTATCTCCTTTTCTAAAAAAAGTGTCGTTATAAACCTGAGGCGGAGGATAATTCATCAGTAAGAAAAAGACCGTGGAATCATCAAGGAAAAGATTTCTCTTTTCTATAAATTTTCTTAATCTTATTTCTTCTATAACTCTAAACCATGCTTCTTTTTCTATCATTCTTTCCTGAAAATCAGTAAGTTCGCCTCTCAGTTTTGAAGAATCCTGTAGCATTTGATACATTATATCTCTATAAAAATCATAGGGAATTCTAACTCCGTCAACTTCGGCAATAAAGCCCTGCTCATAGGGTTTTGCTATTCTCTTGCCCACTATATCCATACCAAGGTCAAGCAGTATCCAGCCCAGAAAAGCTATTGTTACTATCCAGAGAATTACTTTGGTTTTCTCTCTTAACTTTTGCATCAACATGTTACTTAACCCTCTTAGCCTTTAGCCTTTTTAGTCTGAATTTATCCTCTCTTTCTCTATCTTCAAGAGTTCTCCTTATGTACGCAATTTGCTCTTTCATTTCTGGAATTATCTTCTGTTCAAGGGCATTTACTCTTCTCGTGGTTTTTTTTATCTCTTCACCAATTCTCTTCATCTTTATCTCAAGGGGAACAGTTCTAACAAGAGTATCCACAAGTCTTTCAAAATCATCGGCAGTATCATCAATTCTGGAAGTAACACTGAGAGGAGAATATCCTCTTAAAAGTATTGTTTTTCTGCCATCTGCAGGAGAGATCTCAGAAAACTTTACTCCCCACAACTTTTTCTCAAGCACTTTTATAAAATACTCTTTTTTGGCAGCAAAAGACGCAGAGCGCAACTCTTCAGGACCATCTACTCCAAGAGTTACAACAAGGGTTTTTATTGCCCTCTGCATATCTTTGTCTATCTCTCTCTTCTTTTGTAAAAGTTCAGGTATTATTTTCATAAATTCTCCAAGAAGTGCGTCTCTTTTATTTTTGAGAAGCTCAGCGCCTGATGTTGCAACCTCTACCTGCCTCTTTTTAAGAAGCAGGTTCATTCTTGTGGGACTTGCTTCTGCCATAAGAACTTAATTTTATAATAAAAGATGTTTTATTTTCAACTACTTTTTCTTTTTCTCGGGGCTTTTCCCCTTGCTCTTCTCCTCCATCATTTTTTTCTGTTGTTCAATTACAGACAGTATCATGGATAATTTTTTTGTAAGGTCAAGCTTCCACTGATCCTTGTCTTTCACAAGGGTGAGATTTAACTGCCTCTGGTTCTGTTCCACTGTTAAAACCGCTTTACCTTTCTCAACCTTCTCGCTTATAACCTTTGGCTCCTGCTGAACTCCACTCTGTATAATCTGAGTATACCAAGGAAAAGGACTCCCCTGTAACTCATCCAGCTTCGCAAACAAATCCTGAGTCTCCTGTGTATAGCAATTTTTAAGAGCATTTTCATCCTTTTTTTCTATTGCTTTATTCATCTTCTTGAATATATCTCTGGGTCTTTCTTTTGCACAAGATAGTGCAAAAAATAAGAAACCAACCACTACATATGAGAATTTTTTCATTATACCTCCTAAAAATTTTATTTAAGTATAAAGTAAAAAATATTTTTTAACAAAATCAATCTTTTATTTCAAACTCTTTTAATTTCTCATACAGGGTTTTTCTTGAGATTCCAAGAATAGATGCCGCTTTTTTCTTGTCCCCTTTTGCCCTGCGCATTGCTTTTTCTATCATATACTTTTCAATTCTGGACACTGTTTTTTTTACTGCCTCTTTAAGAGGCAGATCTGATGGTATTAGAAGTGAATCCATTGATGTCCTTCTGTCAGGTGGAAATTGAAAATGCTCCAGCATTATTTTTTTATCAGCCAGTATAGACGCCCTTTCCACAGCATTCTGAAGTTCTCTGATATTACCCGGCCATTCATATTCAAGAAAAAGTTTTTTCACTTCTTCTGAAAAATACAGGTCTTTCTTATTCAGAGTTCTTTTAAGTTTTTCCAGAAAATAGTTTGCAAGCAACATTATATCTTCCTTCCTTTCCCTAAGAGGGGGCAGGTAAATAGGAAAGGTAGAAATTCTGTAATATAAATCCTCCCTGAATATACCTTCCCTCATAAGCTTTCCCAGATTTTTGTTTGTTGCAGCGATAATTTTTACATCCACCTTTATTGGCTTCACCCCCCCGAGTCTTTCTATCTCCTTGAATTCTATTGCTCTTAAGAGTTTTGCCTGCAAATCAGAATGTAATTCTCCTATTTCATCCAGAAAAAGAGTTCCCCCATCAGCAACCTCAAACTTTCCTATCTTCCTTGCAACTGCTCCTGTAAATGCACCTTTTTCAGAACCAAAAAGTTCATTTTCCAGTAATTCTTTTGGTATTGCGGCACAGTTTATGGCAACAAAAGGACCTGTTTTCCTGTGGCTTTTCTCATGAATTCTTCTTGCAAAAAGCTCTTTACCCGTCCCTGATTCTCCAACAAGCAAAACAGTTGTTTCCATAGGCGCAACCTTTTCTGCAAGAGCAATTGCCTCTTTTATGGTATCTGTCTCTCCTATAATCTCTACAGGTTTCTCCTCCTCCTGAAGTTTTCTTTTAAGTTTCACATTCTCTCTTTTTATTTTTTCCTCTTCAAGAGCTTTCTGGATAAGAACTATTATCTCATCGGTTTCAAAGGGTTTTGTAAGAAAATAATAAGCACCGTTTTTTATAGCTTCAATTGCATTCTCAATTGAGCCAAATGCAGTCATCACTATAACATGAATATTTTCATCTTCCTCTTTAATTTTTTTCAGAACATCTATCCCGTTTATTGAAGGAAGTTTTAAATCAAGAAGCACAAAATCCGGCAGTTCCTGTTCCAGACTCTTTAAAAAATCCTGAGGATAATAGAAGGATTTTGTATTATACCCCTTTTCCTTCATAAATTGAGAAATAAGGTCACAGAAACTTTTATTGTCGTCAAGAATCCATACTTTATTTTTCATGACTTTTTCCATTTTAAAATAACTCTTGTTCCTCTTGGCATCTTTTTTTGCAGATGTATTTCTCCTGCATGTAATTCCATCACTTTTTTTACAAGAGGAAGCCCCAGACCCAGCCCTGTTTCTTTTGTGGTATAAAAGGGCAATAATGCTTTCTCCATTTCTTCTTCTTTCATACCTGAACCATCATCTTCAATTATTAAAGATATTATATTATCCTCTATAAGAGAAAAAATTTCAATAGAGCCTCTTTTGTCAATGGCATCATAAGAATTCTTAAGGATATTAAAAATAGCTTTCTTTAAAAGAAAGGGGGAAACCTCCACCTCTATATCTTCTGTTCTGTTACTCACTTCAATTTTCTTATCAGCAAATTTCCTGAAAAATTCTTTCACCACATCCTGCACCAGCTGTTTCAGGTTTATTTTTTTTAAATTTTTTATTTTCTTACTCTTTATTATATCGTTGAAATAAACAAGGGATTCGGTAATGTTTTTTATTTCATCTTTTATTGGAACAAATTTTTCTTTCAGTTCAGGGGACTTCAAATCTATGAGAGAAACCATCGTGTTCAAAGATGAGAGAGAATTCCTTATTTCATGAAGAAAAGAGGACATTGTTTCTGAAATTAACATAAACTTTTCTTCTCTTTCTTTAATTTCCTGTTCTTTTTTCTGTTCTGTTATATCCTCTACCTCAAAATAGAAAATTTTTTCTTTAAGCAATGGGATTTTCTTTAAATATAATATTCTATCACCTGATTTTATTTGTTTCTCCATGAACTTTGCAGGAATATTCTCAATAACATTTTTAAAATCCGGGTGTTTAATAAGTTTCTGAAAATGCCTGTTACTCATAACAACTTCCCCCTTTTTATCAAAAATAGCAACCGCTCTGGGAATCTCTGTCATAATTGCTTCTGTTATTTTTATGAATTCTTCTTTTTTTTGTTTTTCTTTTTCAAGTTTTTCTATAAATTCTTTTTGTAAAAAGTCCCTTAAAAAATCTGTGGATTCAATATCTCCCTCTTTTAATTTTTTTAAAAGCCTGTCATAAGGTATTGACAGTAAAAATCCTATAACAAATCCTCCCAGAATCCAAACTCCTGAAAGAAAAACAGAGAAAATATAAAAATTGTCAAATGCCCTGATTTTGGAAATATAAGAGGTTTCAGGATTAAGGACAAATACAGCTATTGTGTCATATCTGTAAGGTTCAATTAAAATACCCCGCTTCAGAAAAAGTTCTGTCTTTGTAATATTGCCTTTTCTGTAGTCAATAAGTTCTTTACCCAGTAACATTTTCTCTCCTGTACTCCATATATCTTTTCTGAATTTAAAAGAAGTATCAGTTAAAAACACTGAACTGTAGAGATAGAAATTAAAGAGCTCTTCTCTGTTGACTTTAAGGATATTGGTCATAACTTTCGCATTCAATAACTCTTTTTTTAAAAAAGACTTTTCTATCTGAATTTGTATATTTTTGAATATAAATATCAGAAAAATGGGAAGAGCTGAAATTAAAATAATAGAAATCCTGAAGGACCAGACAAAAACTCTAAAATTTTTCATTCTGGCTTTGGAAGTTCATCAATGGAACTCAAACCAAATACTTCAAGAAATCGTTGTGTAGTTCCATAAAGGATGGGTCTTCCTGGAACATTCAATCTGCCCATCGGTTTTATCAACCCTTTTTCCAGAAGCACTTTAATAGTCCATTCAGGAGATGTTTTCTTTATTCTGGAAATTTCGGGTTTTGAAACAGGTTGTTTGTAGGCAATTATGGCAAGGGTCTCCATTGCGGATTTTGAAAGTTTCAGTTTTTTGTCTCCTGATATTTTTTTTATATATTCAGAATACTCGGGTTTTGTATAAAGGCGAAAACCTCCTGCCACTTCCATAATCTGAAAGGAATGTTCTTTATACTCTTCTTTGAGTTTTTCTATTGCGGAAATTATTTCTCCCTTTTGTTTACCGGTAATCTCCCGCAGTTTCCTGATAGATATCGGTTTTGAAACAGAAAACAAAATTGCCTCAATTACTCTCTCTATTTCCATAGTTTTTTAAGTCCCAAATAAAATATTACTGTCAAAATTCCATCAAATATAAGTTCAATAATTATAATGTTAAATATCTTTATATACAATAGAAAAACAAAAACAAGAAGAGCCATCAAAAATCCAATTTTATATCTGAAACGGTTTATAAAAGAGGGGATTTTATGAAGTAAAAATATCCACTGGAAAAAGGAGGCAATTGAGCTTGCAAGAGCAAGACCGGGCACTCCCATCAATTTTGACAGTATCGGAGCAAAAATCAAGTATGAGGAAGTACTAAAAAGGAATGAAAGCATTGGCTCTATTATTTTATTCTGACTGTAAAAATAGTTCAGGTTTATTTTGGCAAGGGACACAGTAATCACGGAAAAGGAATACATTAAAAAAACACCTGATGTTTGATAAGTATCCACCCTTGAGAAAACACCTCTTTCAAAAAGAATTCTGATTATTCCATCTGCATTTATGACCATAAATATAACTGCAGGAAGCAAAATAATTATAGCCTCCTTATAAACGTTTAAGAGATATTCTTCCTTATTTTTCTCCTTCACCATATCGGGTAATGTGGTTACGGCCATACCAACACCAAGAAAAGCAATTGGAAGATGCATAACCCGGAAAGCATAGTTCAAAGTTGCGACCGCTCCCTTTCCAAGCAATGACGCCAGAAGGGTGGAGATAAAAAGAATTATTTGATTCAAAGAAGTACTGAGAACAACAGGCAGAAGAAGAGCGAAAAATGGCTTTAACTCCTTTAACTTTTCCTTTTTAAAATCGGGTGAAATTTTAAAGAATAATTTATTTTTAAATACAAAAGGAATGAGAAAAAAGAACTGCATAAATATACCCAGAAGAAGGGAGACACCAAGAAAGATTAAAAAAATCTTTTCATTGCTTCTATATTTAAAATAAAAAAACACTCCCAGAATTAAAAAAGTAATATTGAAAAATGCAGGAGCCAGTGCAGGAGGAAAAAATTTTTTCTCTGCGTTTAATATACCACCCAAGAAAGAGCCAAGAAAAAGGAACACTATAAGGGGGAAAAGTATTCTTGTAAGCCTTACAGTTAGATTATACTTCCAGGGAATCTTGGTAAAACCAAAGGCGGTTATCTTAACTATAAGAGGTGCAAAAATAATACCAAGGGTAGATATGACTATGGCAAAAGTTACATATATAATAAACACATTTGAGCTCAGTTTCTCCTTTAAACTTTTTTCTTTCCACTTTATATAGCTTGGTACAAAAGCGGTCTGGATTGCATTTTCTGCCACAATGTCCCTGAGAAAATTGGGAATTCTAAAAGAAACATAAAGTATATCTGCAAGGTGACTTGTTCCTAAGGAAAAGGCTATAAAAATTTCTCGTAAAAAACCAAATACACGGCTTATAAATGTCCCGCCGAGAAAAAAGAACAGGTTTCTGGTTATCTCAGAACCTCTATTTCTTCCTGAGGAACGTAGTTCCGCCAATCTGCCCTTCCTGGTTCTTCGGGGTCTGAAGAATAAATTAATCTATAATTACCATCATTCTTCAAGTCTATAAAGATATATTGATTTCTTGTGGGATTTCTATAAAACCAGGACTCCCATGCATAACTACCAAGAGGATAGGGATTTCTTCTAACTTCATCGGGCGGCCCATACTTTATGTATATTCTCCCCCTATCAGTGTATCTTCCTCTTCTATTCACTGTGCCAAAGTTCTCATCAGCGTATTTAACTCTGTTAATAAAAACAACAAGAAACTCATTGACAGGTGTTTCAGGGTCAGTATCAAATTTCTTCCAGAACTTTTTAAGAAAAGTTATCCTTGCTTCTCTTTTTAAACTTTTAAATTCATCCATTTCATCTTTTGTTGCAAAAAAGTCTATAAACGAAAGATAATCTTCGTATTTTTCAGTTGCAAGTTTTTTATAAAGGTATTTCTGAGAAAAATAGGAAAAACTTTTTTCCTTTCCTGTAATAACATATTCAGAAGTATCCATTATGCTTATTTTTAGAGTATATTCTCCTGCTTTTAGAGGAAAAAGCGGAATCTTACCGTATATATAGCCCATTTTCTGTTCAACTCTCTTTTCTTCAACATTAGAAAGCCATACCTTTCCGGTGCTGTCTTTCAATTCAAGAGATAGTAAAAACTTAAAAGGTGAATTATAAATCTCAAAATAATAATAGGCAAAAGAATCAGGGTAAGAAAAATAAGGAGCAGGTAAAAATGAAAGGTTGTATCTTTTAAAAGGATATCTGTCTTTCTCGGTGGAAATATTCTTAATTATCTGAATATCAGATGTCCTTGCACCTTTGAGAAATTCTATTTCTATAAAAGTATCTTTTTGAAATTCAAAATCCCTTGTTTTAAAATTAAGAGATAGTTTGTAAATTCCGGGGTTAAGAATAAAACTCAACATATCTGCTATATAGGAGCTCTCTTTTTTAAAATTGTATCTCTTTTTCCATGAATCAGATGTAATCTTTTTCCCTGTTTCCATAAATACACCAACCTCTATTTTCAGGTCAAAGAATCTGTTTCTCAGGGTTTTTAGATAATCAGGAGAGATGAAATACACATATTCCACATAGGAAGTTGAGTCATTAAGATAAAAGACATTCAAATCTCCCTGAATATATTCATCTCCAGGGGGAAATATACCTATAAGAATCAGAAGGAACCAGTTCATACTCTCCAACTCCTTTTTTGTCAACAAAAACAAACTTCAGTTTTTTATTATAATAGTACCATATTTCATAAGGATAAGAATCCACTTCAAAGGGATGCCTTTCTATTTCATCAGGCTCACCATAAAGTATGTATACTCTACCCCTTGCTGTTCTGTATCCTGGGCTATAAACACCGAAATTGTCGTTTGCATAATAGAATCTTTGTAAAAACTCTTCCTCAAATTCGTTCTGTGGAGTATCAGGAGAAGGGTCTCTCTTTCTCCAGAATTTTTCCCAGTATTCTTTCCTTTTATTAATCGGTGCAAGTCTCAATGAATCAACATCTCTGGGGTCAGCAAAATAATAAAGGGCATCAACTATCATATAAAAATCTTCATTTGTGAAAATATAAATTCCATAAAAAGGCAATATTTTTTCCTTAAAACTCTTATTTTTTTCAAAATAGACCCGTATTTTATAATCCCCTGATACCAGATTGGATAAGTCCAGTTGTTCAACAAGTCTGATATTACCTTTACCTTCCAAATTCCCTTTAAAACTTTTTTTAATTTTGTTCTTTTTTAAGAATTCTATTTTATAATTTTCTTTAATGTTTTTTTTCGAATAAATTTCCATGACAAGATATATTTTCTTCAAATTTTCAACTCTATGAATCAATTTACCCTCGTCATCAGTAAAAACAATATCACCCAGAATAAAGTCACCATCCCTTTTAAATTCTCTTTGCATCCTCCACTCTTTCTCAAGGTTTTTGATATTAACAACAACTTTTTTTCTATACAAATCATCAACAATACTGAAGTTTCTAACTATTAATGAATCCTTATCCAGATATTTAACCGGTTTCATAATTTCTATTCTTTCCATAAATCTTTCCCCTTTCGTTTCTCTGTTTTTATCATCATAAACAACATAAGAAATTTCAAGGTCTGTGGAGTATTTGCCCTGATATTTACTGAAAATCAGGATATGGATAGGTATCTCTATATGAATCAGTATGGAGTCTTTTTCCTGTTTTGGAAAATAATAAAAATCACCGTATATATTAGGTGAGAAGTTAAATAAAAATATCAAAATTAATTTCATATCACATGGGAAAGTTTTCTAAGCCTTCTAATTCTCTCCTCAACAGGTGGATGGGTTGAGAAAAGAGAGGTAATAAAACCGTGCTTGTATGCGGGGTTAACTATGAACATATGAGAATTTGCAGGATTTACATTAACAGGCATTCTTTTTGTTGAAAAATCAAGTTTTTCAAGGGCATTTGCAAGGGCAAGAGGGTCTCTTATCATCTTTGCTCCTGTTTCATCAGCAAGATATTCTCTGCTTCTTGAAATTGCAAAATGGATTAAAAGAGCTGCTATTGGTGCTATTATTGAAAGCACAAACAAATATATTGCATTTCCTCTATCATCTTCCCCTTCTATACCAAAGATAGCAATCCATCTGAACACATTGGCAATATAAGTTAAAGCCCCCACTATGGTTGCACTTATTGTCTGAATAAGGGTATCTCTGTTTTTGATATGAGAAATCTCATGAGCAATCACACCCTGAAGTTCTCTTAAATTTAAAAGCTTTAAAATACCATAGGTTAAAACCACTGCACCATTTTCCGGGTTCCTTCCTGTCGCAAAGGCATTTGGCTGATGCACAGGCACTATATAAACCCCTGGTTTTTTAATACCTGCTTTGTGGGCAACCTCTTTCACAATATGGTGAACCTCAGGAAACTCGTTGTAAGGAAGGGGTTTTGCTCTGTAAAGAGCAAGAACTATCTTATCCGAGAAATAATAGGAGAAAAAGTTTATAACAAGGGATAGTATAAAAAATAATGTCATGCCAGTATTTCCTGCAAGCAATTTGCCCACTATTATGAATATCACACTTAAAATTGCAAGTAATGAAAATGTCTTAACTTTATTTATCATATTTATATAATATAGGAAAATCAAAAAAAAGTCAATTATAAGTCAATTATAACGATACATTGAACTTAGATTTATTTTTCACTCAATTCCCTTTTTAATTAGTAATAAATATCATCCCGGATTTTCACCTCCTTGATTAAAAAGTCTTGAAACAAAGGATTTATTCCGAGTATAATTATAAGGCTAAATAAAGGAGAAAAGATGAAAATCAATCCTTATATTTTCAGGGAATACGACATAAGGGGGATTGCGGATGAAGATTTAAAGGATGATTTGGTATATCACATCGGAAGGGCTTACGGCACAATTGTTAAAAGAAGAGTCGGAAAAAAGGTAACTCTGGGATGTGATATAAGGTTGAGTTCTGAAAGAATAAAGGAAGCAATTAAAAGGGGTATATGCGACTCAGGAGTGGATGTAATTGACCTGGGTGTAATACCGACCCCGGTTTTATACTTCTCTGTATTTAAATTTGATACTGACGGAGGAATCCAGATTACCGGAAGTCATAATCCAAAGGAATACAATGGTATGAAGATAATGGTTGGTAAAGAAACCCTTTATGGAGAAGGTATTCAGAAATTAAGAAAAATGGTGAAAGAAAAGGATTTTGACAACGGAAATGGAAAATCTGAATTTTACAATGAGATTTTATCAGATTATGTGGAGGATTTGAATGAAAAGGTTAAGTTAAATAAAAAATTCAGATTTGCGGTTGACCCTGGAAACGGGACATGCGGACCGGTTGTGGAAAAACTCTGGGGAAGTTACGGCATAGAGTTTAAAGGAATAAATATGGAACCCGATGGAAATTTCCCATCCCATCTACCTGACCCGACTGTAAAGAAGTATCTTAAAGATTTGTTTAATCTGCTTGAAAAAAACGGGTTTGATGCAGGAGTTGGATTTGACGGGGATGGTGACAGGATAGGAATAATAGATGATAAAAGGAGGATTGTTTTTGGTGACAAAATTCTTGCAATTCTGGCAAAGAAAATTCTCAAAGATTATCCTGGTTCGAAGATAATATTTGATGTTAAAACTTCAAAGGGTGTTGTTGAATATATTAAAAAACTGGGTGGTATTCCCGTGATATGGAAAACAGGGCACTCTCTTGTTAAGGCAAAACTTAAAGAGGAAAATGCTCCGCTTGCGGGTGAGATGTCAGGACATATATTTTTCAATGAAAGATTCTACGGTTTTGATGACGCAATATATGCATCAATAAGGCTTTTTGAAGTTATGGAGCAAGAGAATAAAAAACTTTCTGAACTCCATGATGAAATACCCTTTTATTACTCTACACCCGAGATAAGGGTATCCTGTCCGGATGAAAGAAAATTTGAGGTTGTCAAAAAGGTAAGGGAAAAACTTTCTGAAAAGTATGAAGTTCTTGATATAGATGGGGCAAGAATAGAGTTTGAGGATGGGTTCGGGCTTGTCAGGGCATCAAACACACAGCCTGTTCTCGTTTTAAGATTTGAAGGAAAAACAGGGGAAAAACTTGAGGAAATTAAAGAAATTATTTTAAGTGAATTAAAAAATTATCCTGAAGTTGATTTAAAGGATGTTTTAAATCTTTAAAATGCGAGGGTGGCGGAAACAGGCAGACGCTCCAGATTTAGGATCTGGTGGGCGAAAGCCCGTGGGGGTTCAAGTCCCCTCCCTCGCACTGAAGCAACAGGTTACATAATAAGAAGCAGAGAACTATAAGTTTTAAAAACTTTTCTAACCTTTTTCAGGTCTTTAATCCAATTAGAAAGGATAGCCCACAGGAACAAGGTAGAGGGGTTCTCCTTTAACTTTCATAATTTTTTTAATTTCTCCGTCATCAAAAGCTCCCACAGGACAGGCTCCCAGGTCAAGGGCTTCAGCCTGAAGCAAAAGATTCTGAGCTGCATGTCCCAAATCAAAGTGAACATACCTTATTCCCCTTTCACCATATCTTGAGAGGGTTCTTTCATATACAGAATAAAATATAAAGACACAGGGCGCATCTGCAATAAAATCCTGATGGAGTGATGCAACTGCAAGTTTTTCTCTCACATCTTCCTTTGAAATCTCTTCAAGGGAGTGATTTTCAGGGTGATACCTGAAAACACCGTCTTCCTTTGCCACATATATTTCAAGAGGGTATCTTGCACCTGCTGAAGGTGCTGTCTTAAGACCAAGTGTTGGTTCTGTTATGCCGTATGTTGCCCAGAGAAGCTGGGAAATTTGTTCAATGGTTAATGGTTTATCTCTGTGGAAATCTCTGCATGTTCTCCTTCTTTGAAGAACTTCCTCAAGAGAATATTTCCCTTTAAAATCTGGTTCTGGTAATTTAATCATAAAATAAATTATACTAAATTTGAATATCTTTTTTCAATTGAAATTTCAGTTCGGGTAGTTTAAAATAAAGATATGAAATTGATAATCTCAGCCCTTCTTGGTTATCTTCTGGGCTCTTTTCCTACCGCCTTTTTAATTTCCAGAATATTTTATAAAAGAGATATAAGGGAAATAGGAGACGGGAATCCGGGTGCTCAAAATGTTTGGAGAAGCGTAAGCAGATTTGCAGGAACAACAGTCGCGGTAATAGATTTTTTAAAGGGTTTTTTCGCATTTCTGTTGCCCTATGTATTTTTCAGTGATTATACCTTCTCCTATATTTGTTCGTTTTTTGCCATAATAGGTCATGACTTTCCGTTATGGACAAAGTTTTATGGCGGGAAAGCAATGGCATCAATATACGGAATAATGTTTGCAATGTTTCCTCTACCCGTTCTAATAGGTCTTTTTACTGGTTTTTTTTCAATACCTTTTCTAAAAACCTTTGAAAGGGGTATGGCATTCGGAATGATAACACTTTTGATATCAGCCCTTTTATTACGTGTACCCTTTCCCCATTTTCTATTTGCCCTTTTAATCATTCCTACAATAGGAATTAAAAAATGGATGGATTTAAAAACAGGGAGGGAAACCCCGAGAAATTCCTGATAATTCATGCAAAAACAGGCGGTGGACATTATATTGCCTCCAGGAGTATTGAGAACTACATAAAAGAAAATTTCAGAATCGCAGAAATAAAAAATGTGGATGGTTTAAAAAATGCTTTTTTTCCGTATCCTCTAATGCCTTTTCTATGGGATTTATTGTCAGAAATACCTTTTTTATGGAGAATTGTTTTTTACTCCTCAAATATTAAAAAAATTTATAAAACAACTCTTTTAATTCAGACATTACTGCTCTACCCTTCTTTAAAAAGACTTATCAAATTTTACAAACCTGAGGTTGTTTTTATAACTCATCCCTTTTATATACCTCCTCTTTTTAAGATTAAAAAGAAATTAAAAATTAACTTTTTTCTTATAACTGTTTTAACAGATTTTGGTGAAATCCACGAGAGCTGGCTTTTTGAGGGCTCTGATTTATTATGGATTCCGTCAAAATATACATATAATGAAATAAAAAACAGAATAAAAAATATAAAATTTGATATATTAGGTTATCCTGTGAGAAAAGATTTTTTAAAGAGAAAAAAATTAAAAAAAGACAGGGTTCTTCTGATGGGAGGAGGAACGGGCAGGGGACCAATCTTTGAAATTTTAAGGATTTTAACAGAAGAATTCAGAGATTTAAAAATAACTGTAATATGCGGAAAAAATAAAAAATTACACAGAAAAATTGCTAAATTCCTGCAGATAAGAAATCTTGAAAATATCGAATTAATCGGCTTCACAGATAAAGTTGCAGAATATATGAGAAAATCAAAGTTCCTGATTTCAAAACCCGGTGGCTCAACTGTTGCAGAAGCAGTTTACACAAAAACCCCTCTTATTGCAATAGATGCGGTCCCGGGTCAGGAAAAGGGAAATGTAAAATTTTTAGAAAGCATAAATGCGGGGAAAGAGATAACAGTTATAAGGGAAATTCCTGATTTAATAAAAAAAATAGTTCAAGGAGAGATAAAATTTACATTTAAAGAAGATTTAACAGGATATGAAAAAAAGAAAAGGGAACTTTTTGAAAAAATAATATGGAACATCTAATCTGTCAATTAACAATATAAATAAAGCCTTATTTGACAATATCTTTTGTTTATCTTATACTTAAAAACTCACTTTTTAAAAATTTTTAAAATTAAGGAGAAAAATGTTAGAAGAAGAGAAGGAAGTATTTCCTATTGAAAATGTGGTTACAATAAAAAGGGTTGTAAAGGTTGTATCCGGCGGCAGGAAATTCAGGCTCTCTGCATGGGTAGTTATTGGAGATGGAAATGGAACAGTTGGAATAGGACACGGAAAAGCCTCTGAAACACCAGAAGCTCTGGAAAAAGCATTTAGAAAAGCGCGAAGAAATGTAAAGAAAACGATCATTTTAAACAAAACCATACCTCATCCGGTTGTCGGAGAATGTGGTGCAGCAAAGATTCTCTTAAAACCCGCAGCTCCTGGTTCAGGACTTATCGCCTGTCAACCTGTTAGAAGTGTTCTTGAAGCTGCAGGGTATGAAAATGTTATAACAAAATCAATGGGGTCAAATAATGCTGTAAATTTGATGAAGGCAACAATGGACGCTCTTTTAAAACTTAAAAACCCCTATGAAGTTGCAAGAACAAGAGGAAAACCAGTTTCTCAGGTTTTGAGGAGGTTTATGTATGAGTCACAAAGAACCGAAGTATCTGAAGATAAAGCAAATAAAGAGCAGGATAGGGGCGAACTGGAAAGCTAAAAGAACCCTTGACGCTCTTGGATTAAGAAAAACAGGAAAAACAGTTGTTCATAAAAACACACCCCAGATAAGAGGTATGGTTGAGAAAGTTAAACATCTTGTGGAGGTAGAATATGCTGACTCTATCTAATCTGAAACCAAATCCGGGCTCTAAAAAGAAGAAAAAAAGAGTGGGAAGAGGAATTGGTTCAGGTAAAGGTAAAACAGCAGGCAGAGGAACAAAAGGAGCAGGGTCAAGAAGTGGTAAGGAAAAGGGACCCGGCTTTGAGGGTGGTCAGATGCCCCTTTACAGAAGACTTCCTAAAAGGGGGTTTAAAAATCCTTTTAAAAAAGAATACGCAATAGTAAATCTTGAAACCCTTGAGAAAAAATTCAAAGAAAATGAAGAGGTTAATCTTGAAGTCCTAAGGGAAAGAAAGGTTATAAAGAAAAATCTTCCGGTAAAGGTGCTTGCAAAGGGAGAGATTAAAAAACCTCTTGTTTTAAAAGTGCATGCTATTTCTTCCTCTGCAAAGGAGAAGATTGAAAAAGCAGGGGGCAAAGTAGAAATAATTAAAGGATAATGGCTGCTGCTGAAAAAATAGGGAATATATTCCGGATAAAAGATTTAAGGAACCGGATAGGATTTACCGCACTTCTACTCATCATTTTCAGAATAGGAACCCATATTCCTGTTCCTGGTATTGATGGTAAAGCTCTTGGAGAGCTTTTTGCAAGACAATTAAGGGGAAGCTTTCTGGGACTTTATGATTTATTTGTGGGTGGAGCTCTTTCAAGAGCATCAGTCCTTGGCGTTGGTGTTATGCCTTATATATCTGCATCAATTATCTTCCAGCTTCTTGTTACAGTGGTGCCCTATCTTGAAAAACTCCAGAAAGAGGGAGAGGCAGGTAGAAGAAAGATAACCCAGTATACGCGATATGCAACAGTGCTTGTCGCTGCAATACAGTCATTTGGAGTTGCAAGTTTACTTACAAGATTCACCTCGCCTTCGGGACTGCCGATTGTACCGAATCCGGGACCCGTGTTCATGATAATGACAGTCCTGACTCTAACAGCAGGTGCTATATTTGCAATGTGGCTTGGAGAACAGATAACAGAAAGAGGAATAGGAAATGGTGTTTCTCTTCTGATTTTCATAGGAACTCTTGAAACTTTGCCTCAGGAAATCGCGAGCACAATCCAGCTAATAAGAAGTGGAGCCCTTTCAATACCTCTTGCGCTTCTTGTGTTCGGGGTCATGTTCTTTGTAACCGCATCGGTTGTTTATATGACAATAGCTGCAAGGAAAATACCCGTCCAGTATGCAAGAAGGATCGTGGGAAGAAAAGTATATGGCGGTCAGACAACTCATGTTCCTTTAAAGGTTGTAACAGCGGGTGTTATACCTATAATATTCGCACAGAGTATAATGATTTTTCCAAATACACTTGCCTCCTTTTTTCCTCAATTTGGATGGGCAGAAACCTTTAACCAGTGGTTTGTTCCGGGACACTTTCTATACGATATACCTTACGGGCTTTTAATTGTATTTTTCACCTTTTACTATACCGCAATAATCTTAAACCCTCAGGACCTTGCAGACAACCTTCAAAGGTATGGTGGGTTTATACCCGGTATAAGGCCCGGTCCAAAAACAGCCGAATATATTGACAAAGTTCTTAAAAGGATAACATTCCCCGGAAGTATATACCTTGCTCTTGTAGCACTCCTGCCCTTTTATCTGATAAAATGGGCTCATATACCCTTTTATTTCGGTGGCACAAGGCTTCTGATTATAGTGGGAGTTGCTCTTGATACACTTCAGCAGATAGAATCATTCCTTATAATGAGACAATACGAAGGCCTTCTCCGTAAGGGAAGAATTTATGGTAGAAGGCGTTAAAGGCATCATTTTTCTGGGTCCCCCTGGAGCAGGAAAAGGGACACAGGCAAAGAAAATGGCAAATTTTTTAAATTATTCATTTATATCAACCGGTGATATTCTGAGAGAAGAAGTTTTAAAACAGACTGAACTTGGAAATCTGGCTAAAAGTTATATGGAAAAAGGAAAACTTGTGCCCGATGAGATAATGTTAAGAATAATAGAAAAAAATTTGCAGGATAGTAAAACAGGATTCATCCTTGATGGTTTTCCAAGAACCCTTCCTCAGGCAAAAGGGCTTGATGATATTCTCAAAAAAAACAATCTGGTTATAGAAAAAGTTTTTTATTTAAATTCTTCAGAAAAAGAAATAGTAAAAAGGCTCTCTTCACGAAGAGTGTGCCCTGAATGTAAAAAGGTTTATAACCTTATAACAGACCCTCCAGAAAAAGATGAAGAATGTGATTTGTGTAATGTAAAGCTTATAAAAAGGGCAGATGATGAAGAAGATGTTATAAAAACAAGGCTGGAAGTTTATAAGAAGGATACCGAACCCCTCTTGAAGTATTACAGAGAAAAAATTATAGAGATAGAAGGAGATGCATCTCCAGAAGATGTTTTTGAGAAAATAAAAAGTTTTTTAAAGGAAGATGATTATTATAAAAAGAAAAACTGAAATTGAAAAGATAAAGGAAGCCTGTAAAATCGTTGCAGAATGCCTTTTGAAAATAGAAAAATATATAGAACCCGATGTAACCAAGTTTGAATTAAATCAACTTCTTGAAACATGGATAAGGAAATATAAAGCAGAACCTGCCTTTCTCGGCTACAGAGGTTATCCTGCTGCATCCTGTATATCCGTTGAAGAAGAAGTGGTACACGGTATACCAAATGGTAGAGTTTTAAAAAGTGGAGAAATAGTCTCTATAGATATTGGAGTTAGAAAAAACGGATATTACGGTGATGGGGCAAGAAGCTATGGAGTTGGAGTTGTTGCAAAGGACAAGCAGAGACTTCTTGAGATAACAGAAAAATCTCTTTATGAAGGCGTTAAACTGGCAAGAACCGGAAACAGGATCGGCGACATTTCCAATGCCATACAATCCCATGTTGAGTTAAATGGTTTTTCTGTAATAAGGGAACTTTCAGGACACGGAACAGGTGTTCAACTTCATGAGGACCCTCCTGTTCCAAATTTTGGTAAAAAAGGTAAAGGTCCTGTGCTGAAAAAAGGGATGATTCTTGCAATAGAACCAATGGTAAGTATGGGAACATCAAAGGTAAAAGTTTCACCTGATGGATGGACTGTAATTACCTTTGACAATTCCCCTTCAGCACATTTTGAACACACAGTACTCGTGGATGAAGAACCCGTAATCCTTACAAGGACCGAATAATGGCAAAAAAAGATGTAATAAAACTTGAAGGAACAATTATTGAAAAACTGCCGAACACAATGTTCAGGGTTAAACTGGACAAAGGACCTGTTGTTCTCGCGCATCTTTCAGGTAAATTAAGATTAAATTTTATAAGAATTGAGGTTGGCGACAGGGTTGTGCTTGAACTTTCCCCTTACGATTTAACAAGGGGAAGAATAATTTACAGAAAGTAGAAAAGGCGAGGTTAAGGTGCAGCAGTTTCTTTTATGGCTTCCTGGAATTTTATATGCAATGACAATCCATGAATTTTTTCATGGATATACCGCTTTAAAACTTGGGGACCCAACTGCTAAACTTTCAGGAAGACTTACTCTTAATCCCTTGAAACATATAGACTGGTTTGGGTTTTTAGCCCTGCTAATTGCTCATATAGGATGGGCAAAACCTGTTCCTATTAATCCCTATTATTTTAAAAATCCCAAGAGAGATATGGGAATAGCTGCACTTGCAGGCCCTCTCTCAAACATAGGTTCAGCAATTATAATAGGTTTGATACTGAGATTTTTATATCCTTTGATGGTATCAAACCCGGTCACCAGAATTCTCCTTTTAATGCTCCTTTTTACTGTAATGGTAAATCTCTTTTTTGCCTTTTTTAATCTTATCCCCCTTCATCCTCTTGATGGCTCCCACATACTTGAAGCCCTGCTTCCTCCAGAATACGCAATGAGATACAGGGAAATTGCAAGATACTCTCCCTTTATACTTCTCGGAATAATTTTCGTATCCTATGTTATTCCGGGGCTTAACATCCTCTACCCCATTGTTTTTCTTCCTTCAGAAATTATAATGAAATTAATTCTCGGAAATATCCCTTTTTTCTTTTAAATTTGAAAAATAGGATTAAAAAAATTCTGGAAATCCTTGAAAGGGAATATATAAAATGGGATGTTCCTGTAAAGAATTTAAAACAGAAAAATAAAAAAAGTCCCTTTTATATCCTTATATCAGCAATGATTTCAACAAGAACAAAGGATGAGGTGACAAAAAGGGCAATAGAAAAGTTTATCAAAAAAGTTAAAAGACCTTGTGATGTTCTTTTATTAAAATTATCAGAAATAGAAGAAATAATATATCCTGCAGGATTTTATAGAATAAAGGCAAAAAATATAAAAAGGGTATCCGAGATAATAGTTAAAAAATACAGAGGAAAAGTTCCATCAAATTTAAAAGAACTTTTAAAATTACCCGGGGTCGGGAAAAAGGTGGCAAACATTGTGCTTGCAGAGGCTTTTAAAAAACCTGTTATTGCGGTTGATACACATGTTGCAAGAATTTCAAGGAGGATGGGTTTTACAAAGGAGAAAAATCCATTAAAGATTGAAGAGGATTTAGAAAGGATAACCGATAGAAATTTAAGAAATAAAATAAATTATCTTTTTGTTGCTCTGGGTCAGAAAATATGTGTTCCGAGAAATCCCGGATGCAACTCATGTCCTGTGAACAGATACTGTGAAAAAAATATATGAGTATTGTAAAGGCAGAAAAAATAAAAAAGAGTTATAATGATTTTGTTGCGGTTAATTTAATAAGTTTTGAGATAAAACAAGGTGAAATATTCGGTTTTCTGGGTCCCAACGGAGCGGGTAAAACAACAACAATAAGGATGATAACCTGCTTTTTCCCTCCTGCCGAGGGAAATCTCTTTGTTTTCAGGAGAGATGTCAGGAAAAATGCAAGGTTTATAAAGAGTAAAATGGGACTTGTCCCGCAGGAGAACAACCTTGACCCTGATTTTTCTGTCCAGAAAAATTTAATGATATATGCAGGATACTTTGGATTAAAGGGAAAAGAAATCAAAAAAAGAGTTCAAGAACTTTTAAAGGAATTTGAACTTGAAGATAAAAAGGATGAGATAATAGAACACCTTTCAGGAGGATTAAAAAGAAGGCTAACCATAGCAAGGGCTTTTGTAAATGACCCTGAACTCGTTATATTTGATGAACCGACAACAGGGCTTGACCCTCAATTGAGACATTATATATGGGAGAAGATAAAACTTGTAAAGGAAAAGGGCAAAACAATAATCCTTACAACTCATTATATGGAGGAAGCCCAGTACCTGTGTGACAGGGTTGCCATAATGCATAAAGGAAGAATAATCGAAGAAGGAAACCCCTACGAACTTATAAAAAAACATATAGGTAAAAAAACCCTTGAAATATGGATTAAGGATGAAAAAATGGAAAAAATTAAAGAAAAATTAAAGGGCAGGAACTATGAAGTTTTCAGAAACAGAATATTTGTATATTTAAAGGAAAACGAAGAATTCAGGGTTGATTTTGAATGCGATTATCTTTTAAGGGAGGCAAATCTTGAAGATGTGTTTTTAAAATTAACAGGTAGAAAGCTAAATGGATATTAGTATTAAAGGTGCTTTAAAAGTATTTAACAGAAATTTTGAAGTTTATAAAAGGTATTTCTGGAACAGGTTCATAAATTCAACTTTGTATCCTTTGTTTTTCCTTTTTTCAATAGGATTTGGACTCGGACACTTCATAGGCAAAATAAATGGAATCCCCTATCCATCATTTATTGCACCCGCTTTAATAGCATCAGCATGTATGTTCGGAGCAAGTTTTGTAACAACCTATGGAACCTATGTAAAAATGAGGTATCAGAAGACATTTTCAGCAATAGTTTCAACCCCGCTTTCCTTTTACGATGTGGTTCTCGGAGAAATTTTAACGGGTGCAATAAGAGCGGTAATTGATGCATTTTTCATATTCATTGTAACCTGTGCATTCGGTTTATGCACTTCTTTTAAAAGCCTTTTAATATTCCCTGTCCTTTTTCTATCGGGCTTTATATTTTCCATCATGGGAATAATTGTTGCATCCATTATAAGCATAATAGACCAGTTTGACTATTACTTCACCCTTTACATCTCCCTGATGTTTTTATTTTCAGGAACATTTTTCCCTGTTGAAAGATTCCCTGTTTTATTCCAGAAACTCTCTCTTATCTTACCTTTAACCCACACAATAAACCTTGTAAGACCCCTTTATCTGGGCAAAATACCACCTGACTGGCTCTTTTCCCTTATAGCCCATTTTATCTTCATCTTAATCCTTTTACCCTTTCCTTTTATACTTTTAAAGAAAAAAATTATTGAATATGCATAAAGTTCTGAAAATTTCTATCTTAAATTGCATTCATTTAAATTGATTATAAATTTATAAAAAGCCTATAATTAAAATATGAAAGAAATAAATCATGTGGTTATCAATGAAAGGCTTAAACATATAAAAGAGGGATTAGAAAATCTTAAAAATTTTTTGAAGATATCCAGGAAAGATTTTTTAAGTGACAGAAAATTAATCAGTGCAGTTAAATATGAAATAATAAAGACTTTTGAAGCAATTTCATCAATATGTTCACATATCATAGTCAAAAAATTCGGTATAAGGGCAAGTTCTTATGCAGAATGCTTTGAAATTCTGAAAGAGAAAAAAATCATTAGCAAAGAACTTGCAAATAACCTGTGTAAAATGGCAAGATTCCGTAATTTAATAATCCATATGTATCAAAAGGTTGATGACGAAAAAGTTTATGAAATTTTGAAGAACGGAATTAAGGATATTGAAGAATATATGAAAGTTATTGAAAGGAAATTCTTAAAAACATGAACAAAGTTTTTTTTAAATTAAAGAAAAAAGAAAAAGAAATAATAAAGAAAAAAATAAAAAACATATTACTTAAAGAAAAGACAATCGGTTTTGCATATATTTTCGGGAGCTTTGTAAATGAAAGGGAATTCAGTGACATTGACATAGGGATATATATTTTACCTGATAAATACAACCCTGAAAGAGAAATAGACATCACTCTTGACATTGGGACAAAGATAGAAAGAAAAATCAAAATTCCTGTTGATTTAATAATAATAAATTCTGCAAATCCTCATTTAAGATTTAAAATAATAAGCGGTGAATTGCTTTTTACAAGGGATAAAAATCTTCATGATTTCACAATTGATTACTATTTAAGGGAATACTGGGATGAAAAGGTGTTCTTTGAAAGGATTTTGTAGGGATTAACTCAAACAATCTTCTCATTTTAATTTTTGCTCCCATTATCTTTATACTTTTAAAGTATGAAAAGGGTCATATTTATATGCTTTGCAAACTCTGCACGAAGTCAGATGGCAGAGGCAATTTTTAAGGAAAAAATAAAAGAAAAAAATCTTGATATAGAAGTTCAAAGCGCTGGTATTTCACCTGTCCTTTTTGTTCATCCCCTGGCAATAGAGGTTATGAAGGAAAAGGGAATAGATATATCAAAAAATCGTGTTAAATCAATTGATGAATTTGATTTATCGAAATTTGACTATGTGGTGAATATGGTTGAGGATGTTAATTTCGGCAAAAACATGATTTACTGGAATATAGAAGACCCTGCGGGCAAGGATATTGAGTTTTTCAGGAAAATAAGGAATGAAATAGAAAAAAGAGTGGATTATTTAATTTCAAGAATAATAATTGAGGGGAAAATAAAAACACCCTTTTTAACAGTTGATGGAATTGTTGAAGTTTATGAGAAAAAAAAGTTTAAAGGTATAGTTCTCATAGAGAGAAAAAATCCGCCCTATGGTCTTGCAATACCAGGTGGTTTTGTTGAATACGGTGAAACTCCCGAAAATGCTGTTTTAAGGGAAATTCAGGAGGAGGTAGGCTTAAAGGCAGAGATAAAAAATTTCCTGAATTTTTACGGAAACCCTGAAAGAGACCCGAGAATCCACACCGTATCACTCGTATTTATCCTGAAAGCCGATGAATTGCCGAGAGCAGGCTCTGATGCAAAAAGGACATTTATATTTAAACCAGATGAAATTCCCTTTGAAAAACTTGTATTTGACCATTCAAAAATTTTAAGGGATTATATTCTTTTTAAAAAGGGGAAGAAAGTTTTTTAAAAAATTTTACGGTTTTATAAGTTTAACCTCTTTCAACTTTTTCTGGTTTAAAAACAAAGAAAGAAAATATATTCCTGCAGGCAAATTGGATATTTTTTTGTCCGAAAGAATAAATAACGGGGTATTAAAAGAACAAAGAGATTTGAAAACAAGAATTCCACTGGAATTGTAAAGTAACAACCATATCTTTTTTTCTGTAAAATCCTTTGCCTTAATAAATATCCTATCTTTAAAAAAAGTGGGTATAAAAAAAGAATAACTTTTTGAAGAATAACTTTCTTTTATTCTTAAACTCTTTTGTTTTATAAGATAGACATCGTATTCACCTGAACCGAATGAATTAGTCCAACCAGAAATTACATATCCACTATCAGAAGTAATTTCTATCCAGTATCCATAATCATCACCTGTTCCACCCAAAGTTTTTTCCCAGAGGAGATTTCCTGAGGAATCTGTTTTTACAAGATAAACATCTTTATAATTTGCACCAGGGGAATCCATCCACCCCACGATGATAAATCCTTTATCTTCTGTCTCTTTAAGGGAATATCCAAAGTCATTGCCCACTCCTCCATATGTCCTTTCCCATATCAGATTACCAGTTGAATCTACTTTTATAAGATAAACATCGTATCCACCTGAGCCGTATGAATTGGTATATCCTACAACTACATATGAATTATCATATGTCTCCTTCACACAATAACCAGCTTCTGACTCAAGCCCCCCGAATATTCTTAGCCACTCAACACTCCCTGTGGAATCTAACTTGGCAAGATAAATATCTCCTTTATCTGCGCCAAAAGACCTGGTATATCCTGTTATGATATAACCACTATCCGAGGTCTGTTCAACAGAGTATCCCCTATCTGTATTATAACCACCGTATGTCTTTTCCCAGATTATATTTCCTTGGGAATCTGTTTTTAAAAAATAAATATTTGAGACAACTTGTGTATATCCTATGATAATGTATCCTCCATCCTGAGTCTGTTCAACCTCATAACCGCATTGATCAGAGGAACTTCCGTAGGTTTTTTGCCAGATTAGATTTCCATTTAAATCAACTTTTATAAGCAAAATATCATATCCTCCTGCCCCATATGAACAGGTATGTCCCACCAGAACATATCCATCCTGAGTTTCTTCCACACAAAACCCCATATCCTCAACCTCACCACCGAATGTCTTACTCCATTCCAGATTTCCCAGTGAATCTGTTTTTAAGAGATAAATATCACTGTATCCCGAGCCAAAAGAATAGGTATACCCCGTAATTATATATCCTTTATCAGAAGTTTGCTTTACTGAATATCCCCCATCCGAATACGCACCCCCGTAAGTTTTTTCCCATGCTCTAAGATGAAAAATGCAGAGGATTAAAAAAACAATTATTGTATTATATCTCTCCATTACCTCATCATCTACTGAAAATTATCTTTTTGGTACCTTTTAAATTCCCTGCATTAATTTTCAGAAAATAAATTCCGGGAGATAAACCCTCTGGTCTTTTTAACTCCACCCGATAAATACCCGGAGAAACAACCTTTTCCTTCAAAAGTTCAGAAACCTTTCTCCCCATAACATCATAAAGCATTATCTTAATTGGAGAGGATTCTCTTACACTGTGTATAAGCAAAAATTTATCTTTGACGAAAGTGGGATAAACTTCTAAATTAACCTCTGGAGTAAATCCTTTGCCATGAGGTCCACCTTCGCCTCTATAAGGGAGAATTACTATCAGTCCGCACACCGCCTTGGAGCCCAAACCCCTTAATTTTAAATTTAAAACACTGTCATAAACAGGCACATGGGTTATAAAAGCACTTAAATCTCCTGAATTGAGATTCCATACCCCGCTGAATTCTGAATTTACATAAACTTCCTCTTCCCTTTGAAGGTCCGAATATGCAATTAGTGTAATAACGTATGTCCCTGAAGGGAGTTTTATATTGTAAACAAGTGAATCACCAAGGTCTACTAACTGATAATACTCATCTTTACCCAGAATAAGTGTGCCTTCCCTATATTGTGTAAAAGAGGTTTGATAAGGTTCACCCGTATATAAAATCGTAGCCTGTGGTTCAACAAGTACATTCTTTCTGAAGGGTAAATCATAAATGGGCACTAATTTCTTCTGAAAAACTGAAAAAAGATAAGGCGTGGTTAAAATCCTCCCACACTCTATACTCACATATTTTCTCTCCTCAGAACCCCTGTCAATAACCGTTATCCCTGACCAACCGGTATTTGTTAACCTCCTGAATACCACCTCATTCCTCAACCACTCACTGTGCACCTGAGTCCACGTAACTATCAAAGGTTCAGGATAATGTATTTGAGGATAATCTGAAATGTAAATTGAACTGCTTAAAGGAGTAGGAATCCCCCATGCGTTATCACCCCTTTCTGAATAATAAACTATATTATTGTGAATCCACACACAACAGGGAGTACCATCAGATTTTATACCAAGAAAGGGATGTACCGCATAATGAGTTGTAGGAGATACCTGTTCAGGAGAACTCCATTCATTACCTGTCCAGTATTTGTAAATTATCTTTGAACCACCGTCAGTGCTTTGATATACAACCGCGGGATTACCATCAGGTAAAATTGTAAGTGAAGCCCATCTCACGTCACAACCCATAGCTGCGGCAGGATAAAGATAAAGGGTAGGATTCGGAACCCTGGTATTGAAAGCGCCCACCTTTAACTCCCTCCAGAAATTCGTAATAAATGCAACAAAACCCATACCATCATCCCTTATGTGAAAACAGGGAGAGGTTATTGATCCTCCTACCTCGGAAGTCCTGTAAAGAAGCCACGGCTCAGAAGGCCATCCGTTTGAAATCCTTCCCACTCCGTAAAGAAGCGTGTCATCCTTAACAAATATTATATAAGGATTATAATCAGGATTTATATCAATTGCAGGAATTTTCCCATCAAAGATCTCCTTTTTTGGAGTAAAGGTATTACCGTTATCAGTAGAATATGTGACAAAGATTCCATTACCGGATTCATAAACCACCCACAGTGTATCCCTTGCCCTTTTTAACTTCACACCACCGTTGAAATACAAAGCATTCTCTGATGAACTGGTCAGCTGGTCCTTCTCCCAGGGTGTTTCTATGAAATATATTCCTTTATTTTCTGCTTTCACAAAAATAGTGTCTTTATAATAAAGATCAACCTCAATTTTCTCAATAGTTGCATCAGGCACAGGAAAACTCATCTCAAACCATACCCTTCCCAAATCAACCGAATAAAAAAGTTTACTATACCCCCAATTTTGAGGAGGATTTTCCATTCCTGACGCAACCGCATATAAAATTGCAGGGTCTTCAGGGTCAGAAGTTATATCATTTATGCCGTAACCCTCTATATAAAAAACTTCTCTCCATGAATCACCGTAATCATCGCTTCTCCATATCTTATAACCCGTTCCTGCAAAAACTCTTGAAGAATTTATCCTGCCGTATGCTTCAAGAGAATAAATCTTTCCGATAGGTGAAATAAAATACTCCCAGTTTTCACCATCAAAAGTTCTGAAAAAGTAATTATTGAATCTATTTACAGACGCCCCATAGGCTATTTTCCCTGTTGCAGCAGAAAGGTCAGTAAGCCAAGTTTCGGTATTCTGAATTATTGGTCCACCTACCCATGTAAGTCCACCATTGGTTGTTCTGTATGCACTTATATATTCTCCTAGGGTAACATCTCCCATTGCAAAAGCGGTATCTTTATTGTTAGAATCAATAAGTCTTATCTTTTCAGATGCAACTTTATGTAATTCCCATGTCTCACCTCCGTCAAAACTCATATAGATTTTACCACCAGTATCCGCTAGTGTTCCTATAAACGAAAGGAAAAGTCTGTTAAAATCATCATATGCTATATCAAAATCCCCGATTTGAAAAAGGGAGTTAACAAATTTCAATTTCCATACCTCATTTATCCTTTTCCATATAGATTTACTAAAACCCGTATAAATTTTAAACTCTGCTGATTTTAAAATATCCAGATTATTCTGAGTAAGAACTCCATTCATATTCATATCATCCCATGTATTTCCGTTATCAACTGAATAAAAGAGGGTAAAATCACTCCCCACATAGATATAACCTGTTTCCTTGTCAAAACATACCTTTCTTAAATACCTTTTCCTGTATTCTATTCCATTGTTTGAATAATACCAGTTTGTTCCTCCTCCTTTCAAAATTCCTTTCCAATTTGTGGTTGCAATGAAATAAGGTAATCCGGCGGTTCCTGGAATATAAGAATATTCCATATCAGTAATATAATTAATGGTAGGACCTTCTTCATAAACTGTTTCCCATGTTGCACCTCCATCAAAACTCCTTTCTATCAGCATCATGCTATTTGCAGTTACACTTCCTATGTATATCACACCTGTATTTGTAAGACCTATCGCTGTTATATCGTGGTCATGAGGAAGATGTTCAAAATTCATACCACCATCTGTGCTCTTGTATAATCTACCCAAATTTGTTATCAAATATACTTCCTAGTTATTCGCAGGATTCACTTTTATATCCATAACTTCGACATCGGTTAAATTTGAAGGAATCCAGTTCTCCCCTCCATCTTCTGTTTTAAAAACAGAAACACCAGCAGCACTTGCACAACCAAGATAGAGAATATTTGGGTATAAAGGGTCCATAGCAAAACATCTTGGATAAGGATTTGTGATGCCGTTATATTTGGGTTCCCATATATCCCCACCGTTCTCAGATTTATAAACCTTATAACCTTCGATACCTACATAAACCGTATCAGAATTATTCGGCTCTGTGATTATACAGGTGGGATTTACATCCTGCTGAGGAATATGTTGATAAAGGCGATGGTCCAAAGAGTCCCAGGGGAAATCACCCTTTTTTTTATAAAAGATTTTGTTTATCTCATCTACAAGATAGATATATCGCCTGCCATATTCATCATATCCAATCGATATATCCTTCACGCTTAGTTTAGGAGGGCTTTCAACATGTGTCCATGCAGATAGAAGCCCTATTAGCATATATCCCGTACATATCACCTTTACACCCTTCATACCTATCACCCCCTTATTTTTAGGATTTTTTGAAACTTATCATCTACCTTTAAGAAAAATACTCCCTCTCTTAACTTATTCTTTATTCTCCTGCCTGTTATATCAAAAATCTTTAAATTTCTTAATTTACTATAATTTTCTTTTTTGAAACATAATTTAAATTTCTCTTTTACATTTATAAAAGCCTTTTGCTTGTAATAAATACCGTAAGCTTCCGCTCGGGTATCCACCCAAACAAGATGCAACCTCCCCTTTGAATAAGCAAGCGAAGGATAAGTAGAAGCACCCTGGGCAAATGTTAACCTATCTATCCTTGACCATTTATAACCATTTCCTGTGGGGATGGCATACCTGTAATATAATTCAGAGCCAAAACCATCCTCTTCCACCCATACTATATGTATCTCATTACTAACTTCGCAAATGGTACCATAAAAAGGACTTGCCAAATGAGAGGTTGATACAGTTTCCCTTATGGGCTTCCATGTGAATCCGTTATCATAACTTATTCTTAAAAATATATCTCCTGTCCAGGAATAAGGGGTGTATTTACCATCAATCCATATTACATATATTTTGGAATTATCAACATATAAAGAAGGATTTAAACTGTGATCATTCCATGGCTCGGAAATTATCGTCTCCCTCTCCCATGTGACACCTAAATCAGAACTTCCTATGTAAAAAATTTCCTGAAGTTGCGTATTCTCATCCATCCTCTGCCCCACAATGGAAATAAAAGGGGGATTTACCCCGATTCTTGTATACCCACCTATCCAGTAATTCACAAGCACAGGATCAGACCAAGTATACCCATTATTTAAACTTTTCCTGAACCAGAATTTATCATAAATGGAGCTGCTTCCGAGAGCCACCATTACCAATGTATCTCCTTTGTTATTTATGCATCCACCATTACTTTCTTCTTCGGGAATTAAAGTTATAATAGGTCCCCATGTCTCACCGCCATCAATACTTCTTCTGTATTGAAAAGAAAAAGCATCATCCTCCTGCCATGCCACATGCACAGAATTACCATTAACACATATTGAGGGCATATTTGAATCAAGGGAATCAAGATTTGATAATACCCTTGGCTCTTCCCATGTAAAACCTGCATCTAAGGAACGGGTGTAAAAGACTTCATCCGGTATAAAATTCCCTGCACTATCCACCCCATACCCGTACCAAACTATGTGTAGGGTATCACCATTCACCGCAATCTGGACATTATACATTGAAGGACGATATTCTGCACTATCCCTCCAAACCGCCACTATTTCAGGTCCCCATCCCTGAGAATAGAGAAATTCTAATAAAATTACAATTATTATCAATAATCTATTCATCTGCATTTTTATTATAAAAAAATTTGATATTTAAAGTCAATTTTGACCATGCAAAAATTTTAAGGGATTATATTCTTTTTAAAAAGGGGAAGAAATTCTTTTAATGACAACGGCATACTCTCTTTTTGAATGAGTTCTTTAAATTTAAACCCGAGTTTTTCAACAAGAAATTTAACATAATTGAAACTCAAAAAATTCAGGACTTCTCTTCTCATATTTTCTCTGTCTAAATTATCAAGAATGTCTTTTATGTTTTTCATAATATAAGAATACTCTCCCCTTTTTATAAATAAATGCCTGTAAATTTTGCTTCCTGGAAAAACTTTATATGAGAAATAAAAGGCTATCCCTTCTGAGAAAAAGTTTTCTTCAAAGGAATCTTCAGGGTTTGGAAAAAATTTTCTCCTCTGGGCATGCCCTGTTTCATGAGCCAAAATCAAGGGGAAATTTCGCATATCATTTATCCTATCAAGAGAAATTCCTATTATAATCTCGTCATTATGGACAATGGTTTTTCCATCAGGACAGAAAAACCCGATGTAGAGTATTATTTTGCATGAAAGGTCGGTTAAAAGATGCTTATCTATTTCTTTTAAAAATTTATCCATGT
This sequence comes from Candidatus Hydrothermus pacificus, assembly GCA_002011615.1. Taxonomy (GTDB): domain Bacteria; phylum Hydrothermota; class Hydrothermia; order Hydrothermales; family Hydrothermaceae; genus Hydrothermus; species Hydrothermus pacificus. The sequence continues at coordinate 220,803 of MTOH01000001.1, forward strand.
GGGGATAAACTTTTGAATCGAATTCGAAAACGTTTGAATAGTGAGAAATCTTAGATTTTTTAACTCTTTCTATTATATCTTTTTCTTCAAAGATATTCCATCTTGAGCATAACTTTTTGAAATACTCTTCATATCTTTTTAGATAATTCTTTTCAATCGAACCAAAATCCTTTTCTTTCAGAAATTTCAGAAATTCCCTGTATAAAGGAATTACCTCAAATTTTCCCCTGTGAAAAATCACTTATGTTTAATTCCTTTTCCTCACCCTCAATCTTTGCATTATTACCTATAAGAGAACTTGTTATGTTAAGGTTATAAATCTCTGTATTTTCGCCTATGATTGAATCTCTTATAAGAGAATGTTCTATTCTTGAATTTTTACCCACTGAAACAAAAGGCCCTATTACAGAATCTTTAATAAGGGTATTATCTTCAATATAAACAGGGGGGATAACAAGTGAGTTTTTTAGTATCCCTCTATTTTCATTTCTCTGTTTGAGTATTTCTCGCTGGCTCTCAAGGAGCGCTGATTGGGTTCCACAATCAAGCCACAGTTTAATATCCTGCTTCCTGATTTGAGCACCTTTTTCAAGAAGGATTTGTATAGCATCGGTCAACTGATATTCATCTTTTGTTTTTATATTTTTATCAATCGTCTCTTTTATTGCTTTTTTTAGTTCTTTTGAGTCTTTAAAAAAGTAAATTCCTGCAATTGCAAGATTTGATATAAATTCCTTGGGTTTTTCAACCAATCTAACTATTCTTTCACCCTCACACACTGCAACACCAAATCTTGACGGGTTATCAACCGGAGAAAGACCTATGAAGTTTTCATCAAAGTTTTTCAAATCTGCCTTCAATATTGTATCTCCAAGAAGAATTAAAACCTCTTTATTCTCCTTAATTTTCTCAAGAGCAACATAAATCGCATGTCCCAGACCAAGAGGCTTTTCCTGAACCACAAAGTCAACAGGTATTTTATAACTTTCTTTTACATATTCAAAGACACCATTTCCATCTGTTCCCACAACAAGAAGTATTTTCTCAACAGGTAGATGAATCAGAGAGTCAATTGCATGAGAGATAATTGTCTTTCCTGCAATTTTTAAAAGAGGCTTTGGAGTTATTAGAGTATGAGGTCTCAATCTTGTTCCTTTACCAGCAACAGGTAGAACCAGTATCATTTTTCACTCATCCTCCTTTTTAAAAGGTCTATCCTTTTTATTTCAAAGGCGTCTTCTTCGTAAAACCTTGCGAGATAATAACTTATACAATCACCCAGTAAAATTAAATCAAAAATTCTGTCAAGGTAACTTTTGCCATCAGGCTCAACAATACTCAAACCAAGAAAACTATTTTCAAGAATACTCTTTGTTTCCTCCACTCTTATGATATTTCTGGGGTGCATATCGGGTCCTTTTATAAAAACAAGCCACCCATCTTCTAAGAAATCCTCTGGATGTCTGAGCCCCACTATTTCATTATGATTCATTTCGGGCAATTTATCTATGTGGCAGAAGGCTTTACTGTTCTCATTAATCTGAGTTTTCCATCTTAAAATACAGGGGAAATATTCATCAGATGTATACAGGAAGACAGGTCTTTTATACACCTTAGAGGCAATCCTGAAAGCTTCTCCCTCATCTGAAAGATAATGAGTAGTTTTATCTTCTAAAAATCTGACAGTATTAATCAGGTCAGATTTATTAAATCTCAGATATTTCTCTACAAAACCAAAAATTCCTGAAAAGATCCAGCCAAGAGCACATCTCGGAGGATATCCTGATGGCAATTTTACATAAGGGAACTCTTTTTTATCGGCTTTTTCAAGAAGTTTCCCGTCAGAGGTGATTACAAAAACCTTTTCTCTATCAAGATTATCAAAACTTTCAAGAGTTTCTTCTGTATTTCCTGAATAACTCACAAATACATATAGATATTCATCTTTTATGTATTCTTCTCCTATTCTATAATCTTTGACCACAGAGAATGGCACACTGGAAATTCTGCTCAGAATATCGCCTGCTATACCAGAACCGCCCATACCTATCAAAACTATACCTTTTACATCATTATAATTTTTTGGATTATGGATTTGCAGTTCAAGTCCTTTTTCAAGTTGAGTCGGTAATTCCCGTATAAATTCATCCATTCTGTTAAACTTGTATTTTTTCATAAATGTTCCAGATAAGTTTTCAATCTTTCAAACTTTTCATTAAAGCCTCTGAGTCTTTTTTCATTTTCATATATAACTTCTTTTGGAGCCTTTCTTATAAAATCTTCATTTTCCAGTCTTTTCTGTATTTTAATTATATGTTTTTTCAAATCATTCATTTCTTTTTCTATTCTTGTTTTTTCTTTTTCTATATCTATAATTCCTTTAAGAGGTATGTATATTTCAATTCCTTCAACTGTTCCAAAGGCAGATTCTTCAAGAGGAGTTTCAGTAAAACCAATTTCTTCCAGAAATGAAAGTCTTTTTATTTCTGCTATTTTATCAAACACTGCATTTTTTCTATCAGAACTTGTAATCCATCTGAGAAATAGAACAAGTTTTTTCTGAGCAGGAATTCTGTATTCTCCTCTGAGAGTTCTGATTTCTGAAATTATCTTTTTTAAAAATTCAAAACTTTCGTATTCTTTTTTGAAAGTCAAACCTTCTGGTTCTGGCCAAGTTGAAACCATTATACTTTCAGCGCCTTTTTTTAAAGGTAACTTTTGCCATATTTCTTCTGTAATGAATGGCATAAAAGGATGAAGGAGTTTTAGAAATTTATTCATAACATAAAAAGCAACTCCCAGAGCATACACTTTTTCGTCTTTTTTCTTCAACCTGTCCTTTATGAATTCAAGATACCAGTCACAATATTCACTCCAGAAGAATCGGTATAAGAGCCATGCAGCATCCACAAACTTGAAACCATTTAAGGATTCTGTAACATCCTTTATAAGTTTTTCCAGAATATGGAGAATCCACTTATCTTCGAGAGTGAATCTTTCACTGTCCAGAACAGCCTTACCATCGTAATTCAGCAAAAGGAGTCTTCCCGCATTCCAGAGTTTGTTGGCAAAGTTTCTGCCCATTTCCATTTTCTTCTCAGAAAAAAGGACATCCTGACCCTCAGGAGTTATAAGGCACATTGAAAATCTCACTGCATCAGCGCCATATTTTCCTATGAGTTCCAGTGGGTCCGGTGAATTGCCGAGACTCTTTGAGAGTTTTCTTCTTTTTTCATCTCTTACCATACCTGTAAGCACAATGTTTTTAAAAGGAACCTTATCTGTGAATTCAATACCTGCCATTATCATTCTCGCCACCCAGAAAAAGAGTATATCCCATCCTGTTATAAGGGTAGTTGTTGGGTAGAACTTTTTCATATCAGAAGTATCTTTTGGCCATCCCATTGTTGAAAAGGGCCAGAGCCAAGAAGAAAACCATGTATCAAGAACATCTTCATCCTGTTTTAACCTGCTTGCCTTACACTTTGGACACTGTTTGGGTTTCTCTTTTCTTATTATTATATTCCCGCATTTCTCACACTCATAAACAGGAATCCTGTGCCCCCACCATATCTGTCTTGAAATACACCAGTCTCTAACATTTTCAAGCCAGTAATAATAAGTTTTTTCCCAGTTCTGAGGGAAAAATACAATCTCCTTTTTTCTTGCAGCATCAATTGCCTTTTCAGCAAGGGGTTTCATTCTAACAAACCACTGTTCTGAAAGATAGGGTTCTATAACCGTGTGGCACCTGTAACACTCTCCAAGAGTATGTTTGTGCTCTTCAATTTTTGATAGAAGTCCTTTCTTCTCAAGCTCTTCAATTATCCTTTTTCTTGCAGTAAATCTATCAAGTCCTTTAAAAGGTCCTGCATTGTCATTCATTTTCCCGAATTTATCCATTATCACAATCTTTTCAAGTCCGTGTCTCTCAGCAATTTCAAAGTCCACAGGGTCATGAGCAGGTGTAACCTTTACACAGCCTGTGCCAAATTCAAGGTCAACCGCTCCATCTTCTATAATAGGTATTTCTCTGTTTACAAAAGGTAAAACCGCTGTTTTTCCCGCAAGTTCTTTCCTCCTCCCATCATCAGGATGTATTGCAACTGCAGTATCACCGAGAATAGTTTCAGGTCTTGTAGTCGCAACCTCTATATGCCCACCTTCTTTAAGAGGATACTTCACATAATAGAGCTTTCCTTCTATCTCTTTTCTCTCAACCTCATCATCAGCAAGAGCAGTGGTGCATCTTGGACACCAGTTTATTATATAAAGCCCTCTGTAAATCATACCTTTCTCATATAATCTCACAAATGCCTCAAGAACAGCATTGGAAAGAGGAGGGTCCATTGTAAATTTTGTTCTTGACCAATCACAGGAAACACCGAGTTTCTTCAACTGGGTAAGTATCACTTCACCATACTCTTTTTTCCATTCCCATATCTTCTCTATAAATTTTTCTCTGCCTATCTCAAATCGGGTCTTACCCTCAGCCGCCAGTTTTCTTTCCACCACATTCTGAGTCGCTATCCCCGCATGGTCTATACCGGGTAGCCAGAGTGCTTCATACCCTTCCATCCTCTTCATTCTTATAACAATATCCTGAAATGTATTGTTCAAAACATGTCCCATTGTGAGCATACCTGTTATATTGGGTGGAGGCATGACTATAACATAGGCGGGTTTTTTACTCCTTGTATGCGCCTTGAAAAAACCTTTTTCCAGCCAGAACTCGTACCATTTTTTCTCTATTTCTTCAGGGCTGTATCTGGTTTCCATACATTCTTTCATAAGACCATTAATTATAAAGGAATTTAATCAAGTAATTCTTTAAAATCAGAAACAGCATCAAGCTTTTCCCATGAAAATCCTTCTTCTTCCCTGCCAAAGTGACCATAACACGCGGTCTTTCTGAAAATAGGTTGAAGCAACTCCAGATATTCTATTATTCCTCTTGGAGAAAGGTCAAATCTTCTCTTTATGAATTCAATGACCTTTTTTTCAGGTACTTTACCTGTCCCAAAGGTGTCTACAAATATTGCAACAGGTTGATTAACTCCTATAGCGTAGGCAAGCTGTATTTCACATTTTTTTGCAACACCTGCAGCCACCATGTTTTTCGCGAGATATCTCGCCATATAAGCTGCTGACCTGTCAACCTTTGTAGGGTCCTTTCCAGAAAAACAACCTCCTCCATGTCTTGAGTATCCCCCATAAGTATCAACCATTATCTTTCTACCGGTCAAACCTGTATCTGCCTGGGGTCCACCTATAACAAACCTTCCTGTAGGATTTATAAAATACTTTGTTTCCTCATCAGCTTTGATTTTTTCCTTTTTCAAAATATACTCTATAACATGCTTATACACGTCGTCTCTCAATTCCTCTATGTTTATGTCAGGGTCATGCTGAACTGAAAGGACAACTGCTTCCACCCTATAAGGTTTCCCACTCCTGTACTCTATAGTAACCTGAGATTTACCGTCGGGTCTCAGATAATTCAGGATTCTATTCTTTCTTATCTCTGAGAGTCTTCTGACAAATTTATGAGCGAGCATAATTGGAAGAGGCATAAACTCCGGGGTCTCATCTATAGCAAACCCGAACATCATCCCTTGGTCTCCTGCCCCTCCTGTATCAACTCCCATGGCTATATCTCCTGCCTGTTCCTGAATGGATGTCAGAACAGCAACAGACTCATAATCCATACCATATACAGGATTTGTATATCCCGCTTTTTTAACCACATCTCTAACCACATCAGGAATCTCAACATAACATTCTGTTGTTATTTCTCCTGCCACTATAAGCATCCCCCTTGTGGTAAGAGCTTCAATAGCAACCCTTGCCTGCTTATCTCTGCCTATTATCTCATCAAGAATAGCATCGGATACCTGGTCACAGATTTTATCAGGATGTCCTTCTGTAACAGACTCGGATGTAAATATAAAATCTTTTTTCTTCATTTTACTCTTCCTCCTTTAATTAAATTTTCAACAATTTTTGCAAGCACATCAAATTCTATATTCACAAGGTCACCCTTTTTTTTCAAAGAAATTGTTGTATTCCTGTAAGTATAAGGCACTATTGTGAAAAATCCAATATTGTTGTTTCTCTCCTGAAGGGTAAAGGATATACCATCTATTGCAATTGAAGCTTTTGGGTAAAGATATTTTTCAAATTTCTTATCAAATTCCACTTCAAGCTTTACCTCTCCTTTAGCCTTTTTTATACCCTTTATTCTACCCACACTATCCACATGACCTGTCACAAAATGCCCGCCCATTTTATCAGAAGGTTTTAAAGAGAGTTCTAAATTCACAGGATAGTTTTTTTTACTAACTTTATTAAATTTAGTATTTTCAAGAGTTTCTTTTGAAAGAAAAACTTCAAATTTTCTACCTCTCACTCGTTCAACGGTTATACAGGCTCCATCAATTGCTATACTATCACCTTCTTCTAATTCAATTTCTTTATCCATGTAGATTACGAGTCGTTTACCTGACCCTTCTCTTTTTATTTCCATTATCCTGCCTTTTGCAGCTATTATACCTGTAAACATTTTAACCTTTCCAGAGTTTCATTTTTTCTCTGACATCTTCCAGAGTATTTCTGGCAACCTCCCCTGCCCTTTTATTCCCATTTTTTATAATGTTTATAATCCCATCTATATCCTCTTTCAGCTCTATTTTTTTCTCTCTGAAAGGAGCAAGAAAATCTACCATCTTATTTATGCAATTCTTTTTACACTCAACACAGCCAAGTTTCCCTGATTCACATCCCTCTCTTATATCCGGGACCTCTTTTTTATTCACAAGGTTATGATAGGCAAACACAACACAACCATCAGGATGGCCAAGGTCACCGAGTTTTATTTTTAATGGGTCAGTATAAGCACTCATTATCTTTTCTTTAATTTTTTCTGGTTCATCATCAACAAATATCGCATTGTTTAAAGACTTACTCATTTTGGCTTTACCATCAATTCCCGGAACTTTTGGAGTGGGGGTTAAAACAGGCTCAGGAATTGGGAATGTCTCGCCATAAAGATAATTAAATCTTCTGGCAATCTCCCTTGTTATCTCTATATGAGGAAGCTGGTCCTCGCCCACAGGAACAAGGTCTGCTTTATAAACAAGTATGTCAGAGGCCTGGAGAACTGGATAACCGAGATGACCATAGGAAATATTTTCTTCAAGTTCTAACTCCTTAATTTGCTCTTTCAGGGTTGGATTTCTCTCCAGCCTTGCAACGGAAACAATCATTCCGAAAAGGAGAGCAAGTTCTGCATGTTCTTTTACCTGACTCTGAACAAATATACAGGATTTTTCAGGGTCTATTCCTGCAGAAATCCAGTCACAAACCGCTTCAATTATATATTCTCTGAGGTCCTGGGTATTCTTATAATCAGTTGTAAGAACATGCCAGTCAGCGATCTCATAAAAGCATTCATACTCTTTTTGAAGCTTTACCCAGTTGGACAAAGCTCCGAAATAGTTACCTATATGTACCCTACCCGTGGGTCTTAAACCTGATAAAATTCTCTTCATATTTCAAAATTTATTCCCATTCCAAAAGCAGTGTTAAAACTTGAAAGAAATATTTCTGTTAAAAGCCCTGTTTTTCTTGTAAATTTAAATAAAAAACCCATCTTTATTTCAAGGGAAGGATAAACATCTGTGACCCTATCGCCCTGTCTTTCCTTTGATTCAAAACCCATCCCGAGTCCACCACCCACATAAGGAACAATGTAAAGTCTGTTCTCAAGGGGTATTGGAAAATCAAAAAGCACATCGGTAAGCAAAGAAAAATGAAAAAGGTCCTCCTCAAAATATATTCCTGAATGAGGAATTATTGCCACATTAAAGGGATACTCAGAAGTTTTTTTAAAAACATGAAACTTAAAGTTGCCATCTACCCCAATACCAACCTTTGTGTTTCCATCACCCTTGAATAAAAAGGCAGGTTTTATTCCTGCATCAAAACTATGACCCAACCTTGTTTTAAAAGAACCTGCAAAACCAAATCTATTACCCACAATGAAATAGGCTCCAAAATTCGCACGGGGAGTAAGCCGGCATGTTTCAAAGCCGGGCAATACCTGATTTAAAACTAACATCAATATTACTTTCATATCACCTCCTTTTTATGAAGTTTATATTAAAGAAAATAAACATTAATTTTCAATTTTTAAATGATTTGAAAAAAACTCTTTATTTCTAATATAATCTTAAAATGTTTAAATTTCTTTTAAGCGGATTTATAGCTTTCCTGTGCGAGTATTTTGATTCTTCCATAGGAATGGGTTATGGAACAACATTAACCCCTATATTGGTTGCACTGGGCTTTTCTCCCATTCAGGTTGTTCCAGGGGTTCTATTATCTCAATTTGTAGCAGGATTCACTCTTGCTCTTCTTCATCATAGAGCTGGACATGTCAGGTTTGATTTTAGCAGGGATGAAGAGGCCGTCAAAAGACGTCTTTCCGGGTGGGGATATATACCAAAGTCCCGTGATGCAAAGGTTGCCTATGTTTTATCAGGATTCGGTATTATGGGGGCACTTCTTGCAGTCTTTTCTGCAATAAGTTTGCCTTCAACTGTTGTAAAAATTTATATAGGTTTAATGGTCTTTTCAATAGGAATTTTTCTGCTTATAAGAAAAGGAAAAGGGTTCTCATTTTCGTGGGGCAAATTCACATTTATTGCAATCCTGAGCGCTTTTAACAAAGGAATAAGTGGTGGTGGTTATGGACCGGTGGTTATAGGAGGACAAGTTCTCACAGGAAGAGAAACAAAAAGTGCAATAGGGATAACAGCTCTTGCAGAAAGCATAGTCGCCATGGTTGCCTTCTTAGGCTATCTTATACTCAAACCCCATGAAATAGACCTCAGATTAGCCCTATTCCTACTGGCAGGAGCTATTCTCTCAACACCATTTTCAGTTTTTACAGTTAAAAAGTTTGATAGTAAAAAATTAAAATATATAATATCAATCGCACTCTGTATTCTTGGAATTATAACCATTTTAAGAGGAACAATATGGAGATAAAAATTAGATGGTTCGGTCACGCCTGCTTCAGAGTAAAGGGGAGTAAAAGAATTATAATGGACCCTTACAGATATCTTGCATTCAACGGTAAAATAGCCTATCCTAAAATAGATGAATCAGCTGATATCGTTACAATAAGTCATGACCATGATGACCACAATGCCTATGACGAGGTCAAAGGAAATCCAGTTGTAATAAAAGAGGAAGGGAGTCACACCATAGACAATATTCGAATAGAAGGCTTTACAACCTTTCATGATTCAAAAAAAGGGAAACAGAGAGGAAAAAATTTAATCTTTAAAATAGAGATGGACAGAATGGTATTTTTACATCTTGGAGACCTTGGAGGAATTCCTGAAAATGATATAATTGAAAAAATCAGGAATCCTGATTTTTTATTTATTCCTGTTGGCGGGAAATTTACCATAGGGCCTTCTGAGGCAAAGAAAATTATAAACCTCATTGAACCCTTTGTAACAGTCCCCATGCACTATAGAACCTGCAGTGTCGCCTTTGAACTGTTTGACATCCATAAATTCCTTGAAGGTGAGAAAAATATAAAGTATGTGGGAAGAGAAGTAAAGGTCAGGAAAACACCAAAAAGGAAAGAAATCTGGGTTTTTGAGTAATATCTTTGAAAAATTTAAAACTTATATTTTAAAATTAAAACTATGAAATTTTTAACAGTTTATTTTATTTTTGTCCTTCAGAACTATGATTTTGAAGAGTGGCAGAACGGAAGCCCTTTATACTGGGATATGGAACATCCCCAGGCAATACCTGTTTTCAAAGAATCTCTGAATGTATATTCGGGAAATCTTTCAGTAAAGGTGGTAAAACAAAGTGCTACCACCTCTTATAGAACAGCACTGTCCCAGGAAATAAACCCGATAGCAGGTGGACTTGAATATTCTTTTGGAGTTTATGTTTTTGACAACGATACAAATGTATATGCCCGTGTTGTAATAACATGGTATAAAGACTCAAGCTATTTAACCTACAGTATGACATCTCGCTCAGAAGACCTAAATTACTGGCAAACTTTGTCTGCGATAAGACAGGCTCCTGATACTGCAAACAGGGCAATTTTTAAAATAAATATCTATCCTGAAGGAGCAAACGCCACAGGACAAATAACTTATGACCTTACATATTTTAACTGCTGTGGTATCAAGGAACATTTCAGGCTTGCAAGAGAAAGACAAAAAAGGCAGGGAATCCTGTTGAAAAATTCTTCAAATCAGGAAATCCTTTTTGATATTTTTGGAAGAAAGAGAAAAGAATTCAAGAATGGAATTTATTTCAAAAATAAAAGAAAAATAATTTTAATAAGATGAATTTCATAAAGTCATTTATTGTAACTTTTAAAAATTTGATCTCAAAAAAATTTACAGTTCAGTATCCGGAACAGAAAATTCAAAAACCTTACAGGGCAAGGTGGATGCATATTCTGCAAAGATATGAGAATGGACTTGAAAGATGTATTGCGTGCATGCTCTGTGCAGGGTCCTGTCCAACCGATGCCATATATATAGAAGGAGATGAAAACCCTCCTGACAATCCCTTTTCTCCGGGAGAAAGATACCCGAAAATATTTGATATAGATTATGGAAGATGCATACTCTGTGGATACTGTATAGAAGCCTGCCCCACAGAAGCCCTTGCTATGACAGAGTTATCTGATTTTGCCTTTTATTCAAGAGAAAATATGGTATTCAGAAAAGAAGACCTTCTTGTTCCTGAAAAAGAAATCTCAAGAGCTGTATGGATGGGATATTATAGAAAGGGTGATATTAAAGGTGGTGCCAGGATATCTTTTAAACCTTACGGCTATCCTGTATACAGGAGAAAAGAAAAATGAATCTGTTTTTATTCATTACAACACTATTGATTGTTTTACTCTCCTACTATATCATTTTTTCACAGAATATAACATATTCAATTCTTTCTCTTTTGCTTATATTTCTTGGAATCGGCATACTTTACATGGGACTGGGTTCTGTATTCCTGTTTATAGTTCAGTGGCTTGTCTATGCAGGAGGAATTGTCGTTCTTATGCTTTTTACAATATATACACTGGGGCTGAAAAAAACAGATGTGGTCAAATTAAAGGAAGTTTTTGTTGCTTTCTTTTTTGTATTTTTAAATCTTTTTTTTATATGGAATATATTTAAAAACTACCCTTTTTTAAAAAAGATAACTGCCTTTAAAATGGATTTTATATTTGATACCCTTTTAAAAGATTACATACTTGCTTTTGAACTTATATCCCTGATTTTACTGACAGGAATAGTAGGAGCATTTCTGATTGTGAGGGAAAAATGATGGGCTTTTACTACTTTTGCGGTATTTTACTTTTCATAAACGGCATCCTTATAATGGTCTTGAGAAAAGGTTTTATATACATATTAATAGGGATAGAACTTTCTTTAAATGCTCTTTCCTTTCTTTTCTTTCTTGCATCAAGAAGTCTTGGAAATCCTCACGGAGAAATATTTGCAATACTTTTATTTGGAATAGCGGCTGCCGGGATTGCCATAGGTCTTGCAATACTGATAAATCTTGTAAAAGCAAAAGGAACACAGGATATAGAAGAATTTAAGGATACTGGTGGATAAATGAAAACCCTTTTATTCTTATCAATTGTATCACCACTATTCACATCAATAATAGCAGGCTTTTACGGATACAGGCTAAAAAAGCATATTATCGGATGGATATCAAGTGGAGGTGTATTTCTGTCATTTATATTTTTATTGGTCTTATATATAAAAAAGGCATTTTTTGAAATGAATCTGTTTGAATGGACAAATATCCCCTTTAAAATAAATATCCTTTTCCTTTCAGACCGTCTTTCAATTTTAATGGGGCTGATAGTTGCTTGTGTAAGTTTTATTGTTCATGTTTATTCAATATACTATATGGAAGAAGATGAGGGATATTTCAGATTCTTCTCCTACCTTAACTTATTTGTTTTTTCAATGCTTGTCCTTGTTCTTGCAGGAAATTTGATTGTAATGTTTATAGGATGGGAAGGGGTTGGACTTTGCTCCTATCTTTTAATAGGATTCTGGTATTACAAAGAAAGTGCATCAAAAGCAGGGGTTAAAGCCTTTGTTGTGAACAGGATAGGTGATGCAGGATTTCTGCTTGGAATCTTTTCAATCCTTTTTGCCTGTAATACCCTTGAATTTAATGAAATCAAAAACCTTTTAAATACAGTAGACCCGCAGATTCTCATTTTTGCAGGTATTTTTCTTTTCATAGGTGCCATTGGAAAATCTGCCCAGTTTCCCCTTTATATATGGCTTCCTGACGCAATGGAGGGTCCCACACCGGTATCAGCATTAATTCATGCTGCAACCATGGTAACAGCAGGAGTATATATGGTTTTAAGGCTTTCTTTTCTGTACTCACTCATTCCTGAGATTGGATATTTCATCGCATTAATAGGGTCCTTAACAGCATTTTATTCTGCCCTTTGTGCGGTAAAAGAAGATGACTTAAAAAGGATACTCGCCTATTCCACAATCTCCCAGCTGGGTTATATGTTCGCAGGTGCGGGTCTTTCCTTTTATGGTAAAGGTTTTTTCCATCTAATAACCCATGCTTTTTTCAAAGCCCTTTTATTCTTAACAGCAGGGATTATAATGCATTCTCTCAACGGTGAGATAAACATAAAGAGGATGGGAGGACTCTTAAAAAAACTAAAACATACCCACCTGCTTTTCGCCATCGGTGCCCTTTCCCTGTCAGCAATTCCGCCTTTTGGTTCCTATTTCAGCAAGGAAGGAATAATACACGAATCTTTAAATGCGGGATATTTGATTTACTTTATTCTGGTTCTAACTTCCTTTTTAACATCTCTTTATATATTCAGAGCCTATTTCCATGTATTCCAGGGGCATGAAAAAGTAAAACCTCATAAAGAGGATAAAAGACTTGTATACCCTTCCTATATTCTGGCATTCTTTGCAATAATATCAGGATTTTTCAACTTCAGGGGACACATTGACAGTATATTCGGGAAAACAGAAATTCACCTTCATATACCTTTTATACTTTCCCTGTTACCTCTAATATTTTCAATAGCAGGAATACTATCAGCATGGTATTTTTATGATATACGCAAGGAACAGGAAAAAGGTTTTATATTTGAGTTAATTGAAAATAAATTTTATTTTGATAAAATTTTATCGGTTTATTTTGTAAATGTTCTTTTTAAAATTTCCGGGTATCTTGAAAAATTTCTGGAACTTCGCACGATTGACAGGATTGTAAATGGAGCGGGTAAAATTTCTTTGTTAACAGGTAAAATCGGCATTTCACTGCAAAGAGGTTCTTTAAGATTTTATCTAAAACTTCTTTTTGCTTTCATTTCTCTTTTGATATTTTTCTTCATGTTTCGTTATATTTAATCTCTTATGAAAGGACCACATCTTGCAAGAAACCTATCCCTTTTCTCAGCCACCATGATAGGTGTGGGTGCAATGATAGGAGCAGGCATATTTGTTCTAACAGGTATTGCAGCCGGAGTTGCAGGTCCTGCACTTTTGTTGACTTTTCTATTGAATGGAATAGTAGCATTTTTCACCGCATCAGCCTATGCAGAACTGGGAGGCGTTATACCTGAAGCAGGTGGAGGATACTTGTGGGTTAAAACTGCTCTTCCCCAGCCAATGGGATTTTTATCAGGATGGATGTCATGGATGGCTCATTCTGTTGCATGCTCCCTTTATGCAGTAGGATTTGGTGCCTATTTCGCAGAAGTTTTAAATGAAGTCGGTGTAAAAATTATTATAGATGTGCTCATTTTGAAAAAAATATTTGCTGTAATCCTTGTCTCAATTTTTACCTATATAAATTATAAAGGGGTCAAGGAAACTGGAAGAGCAGGAAATATAGTTACAGTTTTAAAAATAATGATACTTTTATTTTTTGTGGGGCTCGGTTTCGCATTCATAATTGGAAAACCCTCCCAGCTTTCTCATTTTAAACCTTTTATACCAAAGGGGTTTATGGGAGTATTCATGGCAATGGGACTGACCTACATAGCCTTTGAGGGATATGAGATAATTGCCCAGAGTGGTGAAGAAATAATTAATCCTGTAAAAAATATACCCAGAGCCATATTTTATTCCCTTTTAATAGTGGTTCCGATTTACATCCTTGTGGGCTTTGTTGCAATAGGTTCTGTAGACCCCGGTAATATGACAGCATGGGATTTTCTTGCCCTTAAAAAAGAAATAGCTCTTATTGAATCCGCAAAAAATATATCTGTAATAGGCGGGATAACAATAATGATAGGAGGTCTAATATCAACAATATCTGCACTAAATGCAACAATATATTCATCCTCACGAGTATCCTTTGCAATGGGCAGAGATTACAATCTCCCTGAATTTTTTTCAAAAATACATTCAAAATTTAAAACCCCTCACGGTGCACTTTTCGCCTCCTACATCGTAATATGCCTGATGGCTTTATTACTTCCGATAGAGGATATAGCATCCTCTGCTGATATAATGTTCTTATTTCTATTTGTCCTCGTCAATGTATCCCTTATTCATTTAAGAAATAATAAAAAGGAATTGTTCAAAGGCTACAAATCACCCCTTTTTCCCTTATTTCCTGTCATAGGTATAATAACACAATCTCTTTTAATAATTCTGATGTTTATATATTCTCCAAAAGCATTCTTTGTAACCCTTTTATGGATAGGAGGAGGTATTGCAATTTATTATTCCTATTCAAGGTTTAAAGAAAAAGAATATGTTGGCCCGAAAATCATAGTTGAAGAAAGAGAACCTGTTAGAAAGGATTTTAGAATAATTCTGGGCATTAAACACAAAGATGAGTTAGAGAATCTTTTAAAAATAGCCATTCCTATTGCAAGGGAAAGGGATGGAGAGATTATAATAACCCATGTCATAAATCTTCCTCCCCAAACCCCTCTTGAAGCTGGTAAAAGACTGATTGAGAAAAGAAAGGAATGGCTTGAAAAGGGTGATAAAATAGGCGAAGAAAAAGGTGTTCCTGTGAGTTACAATATATCAATCTCTCATGACACCGGCACAGCTCTTACTGAATCAGTAAATGAATACAGGGCAAACGCTCTTATTCTCGGTGTAAGGGCATCACCAAGGAGAAGAATACTCGGAAGAATTCTTGAACCTGTTTTGCAAAAATCAGACAGTGATATAGGTCTTTTAAATGTAAAGTCAAATTTTAATAAAATAAAACGAATAATGATACCCACTGCAGGTGGACCAAATGCAAGACTTGCCCTTGAATGGGGAATTATGATAGCAAAAGAATACAAATCTAAAATAGATCTTGTTTATGTTATAAGAGATAAAAAAGATTTACCAGTTGCTCAAAAATGGATTTCAGAAACAGAAAGAGATTTAAAACATATTAAAAGATATGTAAAAGAAAATATAATTGAAGGAACAAATGTCTTTAAAACTCTGCTTGAATTTTCAAAAAATCATGATTTAATAATTCTTGGTGCAAGCAGAGAAGGTTTATGGAAAAGGGTAAGATTTGGAACCCTGCCTGAAAAATTTATGAGAAGTGCAAAAACCCCGCTTCTTATAACAAGAAAGTATGAAGGTAAAGTTCTTTCATGGGTAAGAAGATTTTTGAGTGGATAATAAGAGTTTAAGTTTCCTCTATTTTTTCTTTTCCCGGACCTATTAAACTGTATAAAACTGCCATTCTTATCGCAACTCCATTTTCCACCTGGTCAAGAATTACATTTTTATCAAGGTCAAGCACATCATAGTCAAGTTCAACCCCCCAGTTAACAGGTCCTGGATGCATTATAAGAGCATTTTCTTTGATGTACTTAAGTCTATCAGCAGTTATACCATAAATCTTTCTGTATTCTCTAAAAGAAGGTATCAAGGATTTTCCTCCTCTTTCCTTCTGAACTCTCAGTGCCATTATTATATCAGCCCTGGGTAATACTTCATCGAGATTATAAAAAATTCTACATCCAAGAGACTCAAATTCCTTAGGTAGAAGGGTGGGTGGTCCACACAGGTTCACCTCCATACCCATTTTAATCATCCCGTATATGTTTGACCTAGCAACTCTTGAATGCAATATATCTCCTATTATCAACACTTTCAGTCCTCTGAGTTTTTTCTTTTTTTCTTTTATTGTAAATATATCTAAAAGTGCCTGTGTTGGATGTTCATCTGTTCCATCTCCCGCATTTATAACCGATGCAGAAGTATTTTTTGCAAGAAAATGGGGCGCACCTGCAAAAGAATGTCTTATAACAAAGGCATCTACTCTCATAGCACCGATATTTTTTAATGTATCAAGAGTTGTCTCTCCTTTTGTAAGAGCAGATGTGCTCGCTGAGAAGTTAAGAGTATCTGCGGAAAGTCTTTTTTCGGCAAGTTCAAAAGAAGACCTGGTTCTTGTGGAAGGCTCAAAAAAAAGATTACACACGGTTTTGCCCCTCAATGCGGGTACTTTTGGTATTGGTCTCTTAAGAACCTCTTTAAAGGAAAGAGCAAGATTGAATATCCCCTCAATTTCCTCTCTTGTTATATCTCTTAATGACAATAAATCTTTTCTCTTTATTTTCATTTAAAGCCCCAGAATGTTTTTTATTTTTTGCATCCCTTTTAAGCATATCTCAAGGAATTCATTCAGGGAAAGACCAAGATTTTCACATTTTTTAATCTGTTCCCTGTTTGCTCCCTGAGCAAATCTTTTTTCCTTAAACCTTCTTTTCATAAAATTTAAATCTATGTTTTCCAGTCTTTTTAAAGGGTGCATAAGAGCACAGGCAACAATAAATCCTGATGTGGGGTCTGTTGTATAAAGAGCCCATTCCATTTTTGTCTCACAGTTTTTCCTTTCACAATGAGCAAGAATCGCATCAGTAATCTCTTTATTATCAAATCCAATATCCTTTAATATTTCAAGTGTTTTAAATCCGTGTTCCTCTGGGCTATCCTTTGTGAAATCATAATCAAGGTCATGTAAAAGCCCTGCAAGTTCCCATTTTTCAGAATTCTCACCAAGTTTTTCTGCAAGTTCCTTCATGCATGCAGAAACTGCAAAAACATGTTTTTGCAGCCTGTCATCCTTTATGTATTTTTTTACAAGCTCTATCGCTTTGTTTCTATCCATCATTTCAGAAAAGGTATAAGTTTGTATAAATAAACTATAAAGGGTGCAAATACAAGGGAAACTATTGCCATGAGTTTCAGGAGTATGTTAAGAGAAGGTCCTGCAGTATCCTTGAAGGGGTCTCCTACTGTATCCCCTTCAACTGATGCTTTGTGTTCCTTTGAACCTTTACCACCGAGATTTCCTGCCTCAATCCATTTTTTTGAATTATCCCATACCGCACCTGCATTTGCCATAAAAAGTGCCATTGGAACACCACTTATAAGCGAGCCTGCAAGAAGCCCCCCGAGCGCATTGAGACCAAGAATTATACCAACCAAAAGAGGAGTTAAAAAGGCAACAATACCGGGAATTATCATATTTTTCAAAGCCCCTCTTGTTGTTATATCCACACACCTTGCATATTCGGGTTCTGCTTTACCTTCCATAAGGCCCTTTATCTCTCTGAACTGTCTTCTAACCTCTTCCACAACAAGTTTTGCAGTTCTTCCAACCGCTCTTATTGTTGATGCAGAGAAGAAAAAGGGAATCACACCTCCTATAAAAAGTCCTGCAACAACCCTGGGGTCGAGTATATTTAAAGCGAGGTTGATTCCAAGAAGTTTTACTGTCTGGGCATAGGCACTAAAAAGAGCAAGAGCTGTAAGAGCTGCAGAACCTATTGCAAATCCTTTACCTATTGCAGCGGTTGTGTTACCTGCAGAATCAAGGGAATCGGTTATTTTCCTCACATCTTCTCCGAGATGAGCCATCTCTGCTATACCACCCGCATTATCAGCAATCGGACCGTATGCATCAACAGACACTGTGATTCCTGCAATTGAAAGCATACCTATTCCTGCAAGGGCTATCCCAAAAAATCCTCCTGTAAAATAAGAAATTATAATTGCGATTGCTATCAGAATTATTGGTATCACACTACTTGCCATACCAATGGATATACCTGTTAAGATGTTTGTTGCAACTCCTGTTGTTGAAGCACCTGCAACTTCTTTAAGGAACTTTTCATTTATTGTATAATACTCTGTGAGAACGCCTATTATAACACCAACGAGAAGACCCGAAAGAACGGGCCAGAAGTATTTTATGTCACCTTTATAAAGAGTATAAATTGTCACAAAAGAGGCTATCGCGAATAACAGGGCTGCAAATATTGTTGATTTTACAAGGGCACCTGATGCATCCTTTTTTGCAGTTCTTATTGAAAAGACACCTATTATTGAGGCTATTATACCGAGACCCGCAAGGAAAAGGGACAAAATCATACCTTTATCACTTCCCATGCTTCCTGCTATAACAAGTCCTGAGAGAATAGAACCAACAAAGGATTCGTAAAGGTCCGCCCCCATTCCTGCACAATCACCCACATTATCACCAACATTATCTGCAATAACTGCAGGGTTTCTGGGGTCATCCTCGGGAATGCCTGCCTCAACTTTCCCTACAAGGTCTGCTCCAACATCAGCGGCTTTTGTGTAGATACCACCACCGACCCTTGCAAAAAGTGCAACCGATGATGCACCCATTGAAAATCCTGCAAGGACAGATGCAGCTTTTGCAGCTCTTAAAATAACTGTCGGTTCTTTTGAAAGGTTTGAAAATATCAGAAAAAGTGCAGAAAGACCTATGACTCCAAGTCCCACAACCATCATTCCCATTACAGAACCACCAAGAAAGGCTATTACCAATGCAGGATTAAATCCCTTCCTTGCCGCTTCAGCAGTTCTTGTATTCGTCTTTGTGGATATATTCATGCCGAACCATGCGGATGCGAGAGAAAAAGATGCTCCCACCACGTAGGATACACAGGTCGCAATAGCGAACTTTATTGACTTTGTCAGGAGAGTAAGGAAAAGCAAAACTATCACAAATATTACAAAGAATGATATGCTTATAAATTCCCTTTTTAAAAAGGCCATAGCACCCTCGTGAACCGCATCAGAAATTCTTATCATTTCCCTGGTTCCGGGGTCCTTAGCCATCACAAATCTGGCAATAATTATAGAGTATATGATTGCCAGAATACCGATAAAAAGAGTTATAAAAATAAGCAGATTACTCATCAGGCACCTCCCTGAAGTTATTTATGTAATTCATTGCCTTTTCAACTCCCTGCCTGTTTAAAATTTCCACACCTCTTTTTAAAAAGGGGAAAAGAGTGTTAAATAAAAAATCTTTTTCATCATCTTCAAATTCTGAAAGCACATAGGCTTTTAAAGGCTTTTTCCTGCCCACACCTATCCTTAACCTAGGGAACCCCTCTGTCTCAAGATAATAAATAATTGAAGAAAGTCCTTTATGCCCTCCGGAACCCCCGCTGGTTCTCAATCTTGGTTTACCGAAAGGCAGGTCAGCATCATCACATATAACCAGAAGATTTTCTTCTTTAACCATAAATTTTTTTTTAAGTCTAACACCACCCTGCCACTCTCATTCATATATAATGAAGGAACCACCAGAACTCCGTATTCACTTTTCCTATAAAAAAAATCACCTTTTCCGGGCAGAAAATCTTTGCCTTCACCCAGGTAAGTTACAAACAACCTCCCCACATTGTGTTTTGTAAATACATACTCTTTCCCTGGATTTCCAAGCCCCACTATAAACCACACTACTTCTCTTCCTCCTCTTCTTTTTTCTCCTCTGCAGGAACTTCCTCTGCAGGAACTTCCTCCACAGGAACAACTTCCTCCACTTTCTTTGGTGATAGAATCGTGCAAACAGTTTCATCGGGGTCTTCAAGAATTTCAACTTCTTCTGGAATTTCAAGGTCTTTAATATGTATGGAATCTCCTATTTTTAAGCCACTTACATCAATTTCTATGTGTCCCGGCAGTTTTGAAGGAATTGCCTTTATGTTAACCTCTCTTTTGAGGTGTTCAAGAATTCCTCCTAATTTTATCCCTTCAGGAGTTCCTTTAAGAACTAAAGGAATAACAACATGGATGGGTTCCCTGGCATGCAGAATTTGAAAGTCAGCATGGAGAGGTTCTCCTCTCACAACATCTCTATGCAACTCTTTTAAAATGCACTTGTATTTTTTACCGTTGATTTCCATATCAATAAGTGCCATCTCCTGACTCGTTTCTTTAAGGAACTTTTCAAACTCTCTGCTCGGTATTTTTATATGAATGTTTTTCTCATGGGCACCATACACTTCGCCTGTGACAAAACCTTCTTTTCTGAGTTTTTTAGATTGTCCTGAACCAGTTTTTTCTCTTTTCTGAGCAACAATCTTATAAGTTTTCATTTTTCACTCCTTTCTCTTCATATAAACAATGCACTTATACTCTTTTCCTCATGTATTCTCAGTATGGCTTCTGCAATCAAACCAGAAACCGGTAAAATTTCAATTTTTCTAATTTTTTTATGCTCGGGTATCGGAATGGTATCTGTCACTATTACCCTGTCAATGGGTGCTTCTTCCAGCAAATTAACCGCATCTCCTGAAAGAATTGCATGGGTAGCACAAACCCATATCGCCCTCGCACCTCTTTCCTTAAGCCTTTGAGAAGCAAAAAATATTGTTCCTCCTGTATCTATCATATCATCAACAATTATGAGATTCTTGTTCTCAACCATTCCTATTATATGCATTATTTCAGACATATTTGGCGCGGGTCTTCTTTTATCAACAAGTGCAAGGGGCAGGTCACCCAATCTCTTTGCAAAAGCTCTGGCTCTGTTTGTCCCCCCCACATCTGGAGACACCACTGAGAACAAATTTGAGTCAAGGGCACCAAGGTGTTCTTTAAAAACAGGAAATGCATAAATATTATCCAGGGGTATATCAAAGAAACCCTGTATCTGGTCAGAGTGCAGGTCTATTGTGAGAACTCTATCGGTCCCCGCTGTTTGCACCAAGTTTGCAATGAGTTTTGCTGAGATAGGAACTCTGGGTCTATCTTTTCTATCCTGACGCGCATAACCAAAATAGGGGATAATTGTAGTTATTCTCTTGGCAGAAGCTCTTTTAGCAGCATCTATTAAGAGAAGCAACTCAAGCAAGTTTTCAGCAGGAGGATGGGTACTTTGAACTATAAACACATCACACCCTCTTATGTTTTCCTTAATCTGTATCCTTATTTCATTATCTTTAAATCTTGAAACCTCTAAAGCACAGGGGGCAACTCCAAGATGTTTACATATGTCTTCCTTTAATTTCCAGGAAGCAAGTCCTGACAATATTTTTATTTCATTCATCTTGAAATCAAATTTTTAATTTTTTCTTCAAAAAATTCTTTATCTCTATAACCGACAACCTTTTCAACTATTTTGCCTTCTTTATCAACTATAAAAGTTGTTGGTATAGCAGTAATTCCTCCATATGAATTTACAACCTTCTGATCTGCTATCACAAGGGGATAGTTTATCCCCTGTTCCTGTGCAAAAGATTTTACCTTATCTTTCCCCTCCCTACCAAAGGCTATGCCTATCATTAAAAATCCTTCACCTCCATATTTTGAATAGAGTTCTATGAAATGGGGAATCTCTGCTCTGCATGGAGGACACCATGTATCCCAGAAATCAATTATTATCACATTTCCAAGATAGTCATAAAGGTGAAAATCTTCTCCTTCAAGAGTCTTAAGTGTGAAATCAGGAGCTTTTGCATTGCCCTGTGTTTTTTGTCTGGCACATGCTATAAACAAAAGGGATAGTAAAACCACAACTGCAATATTTTTTTTCATCTTATTCTCCTTTTTAACTCTAAAAACTCTCTTTTAAAAGATCTGCAACTTTTTCAAGAAAGACTTTATCTCTTGTTGTAAAGGCAGAGGGCATATCTGAATCTATATCTATCTCACCTACAATCCTGTCACCTTTTTTTATGGGTATAACTATCTCAGACTTTGTGGACGGAAAACAGGCAATATATCTCGAGTCTTTTTTTACATCATCAACTATTATGGTCTGCCCTTGTGCAACCGCTGCCCCGCATATTCCACTTCCGATGGGAATTCTTTTATGTTCTGTCTCTTCAGAGCCTTTCCATGGTCCAAGAACCAGTTCATTTCCATCCACAATGTATATACCAACCCAGTTATAATGTTTAAAATTATCATAAAGCAGTTCCACAGTCTTTTCAAGTAAGTTATCAGGGCTTCTATCTTTCAACCATTTTACCTCTTTTAACACGCTTTCCATCTTCAATTTATCCTGTGAAACATCAAGTTCTTCTTCCCAGGTAATTATTGAATGATAATATATTTCATCACCTTCGTCAATGCCCCTTGTAATCTCTGAAATATGAACAGAAGTTGCTTTAAATTCTCCAAGAATATAATTGACCGCATCTTCAGGTTTTGAATGCTCCCCACAGGTGTATATATCCAGAGCAGCATACTTATGTTCTGGCCATGTATGTATTGAAAGATGAGACTCTGAAATCACTATAACTCCTGATACACCGTTGGGTGGGAACCTGTGAAAAGAAACAGCCCACACCTGAACATTTGCCTTCTCGGCTGACCTTACAAGTATGTGCTGAACTCTCTCCACATTACCTATTATTTCGGGGTCACACCCCGATGCCTCCACAATATAATGTTCACCTATGGTTTTCATTTTCCTTTCTTTTTTTGTTTTGTTGTGTTTTATTTTAAAATATCAAGAGTGTATTTTTCAAATCCTTGTTGAATTTTATATATATTTTTATGTATAATTTAAAAGATGAGAAAATTAATTTTGATAGTATTTCCTGTTTTGTTGTGGGCGGGAACATACGATTACCTGAAAATACCTGTGTCATCAAAAGAAAGTTCTATTTTCAAACCCCATGGCCTTTTCGGGGAATCACCCTCTGCCCTTTTTGTGAATCCCGCATCAATCTTTGAAGCATCCAGGAGTCTGGACGCAGGTTATGGAAACTATATAATTGATATGCATCAGGGTTATATTTCTTATCCTTTCTACAGGAGAGAAAAACCTTTTATAGGGGTCGGTATCCATTTTCTACATCTTGGAAAATTCACAAAAACCGATACATTTGGTAATATAAAAGGAGAATACAGCGGTCAAAATATAGCTCTTGACCTTTATTTCCCTGTAATAAAGAAGTATAAAATTGCAGGGGCTTTTGAGCTGTATTACAATCTTCTGGATGAATACAACTCCCTGGCTACTGCAATAAGCTTGGGATGGAACTTCTTTGAAAAAGTCGCTTTTAAAGATGGTCTGTGGAGGAATTCTCTAATAATAAAACACATAGGATTTGAAATAAAGTCCTTTGATAAAGAAAGAGCAGAACTTCCCCTCACAATCCTGTGGATTTCAGGAATCAGGTTCAACACATTCCAGGCAGGAATCTCCCTTTATTACACATTAAACAGCGGTTTTGATGCAGAAATTTCATATTTATACAGATGGGGCAGATATTTAAAAGTAGCTTTTGGATATACGACTGCCTACAGGGATGTAAACGTTGAAGAGAATATAAGACATTTATTCTCAGGATTTGCACTGGGTATGGGAATTGACATAAAGAGGATTTCTCTATTCTATTCTTACACACCTTTCGGGGTTTTTGGGGATATTCACAGGATAGATATTTCCTATAAATTTTGAAGATTTTTATTTCATTCATCCTTTCATGCGGGTTATCTTTTTTAACCTATTTTAAAAACTTCAAACTCTCCCTTTTTCTCATCAGGAGTTTATGGATTTTTCTTCTCCTCAACATAATACTTCACCCTGTATTTAACATTAATGTAAAAGAAAGTTATAAAAATATTGTTATCCTTGATAGAACCGCGAGTATGAAACAAAAAGGGAAACTTAATGAAGCCAGGAACTTCTTAAATAAAGTTAAAGGTAAGTATGAAGTCCTATATCTTGATGAAAAAAATGCAAATAATATCATTCGTGAAATAAAAAATCAAAAAATTTCAGAAATTTTGCTTTTGTCTGACGGTTATTTTTCTAACAGATTTAGAAAATTCCTTGAGAATCTCAAGACCCCTATAAGCACCTTCACATTTCCAGAAGTGGAAGCATCAGAAAATGTTGAAATAAAAATCCCTTCTTTTGTTAAGGAAAAGGATGAATTTCTTATAGCAATTAAGATTTATTCAGAGGATTCCATTGACGCAGAAATAAATATCAAAGGCGACGGAATAGATATAAAGAAAAATGTAAACATAAAAAAAGGAAGCAATTATTTTAATCAAAAGCTTTTTTATGAAAGGCCTGGAACCAAAAAAATTCGTGTCTCACTTTTAAAAGGCAATAAAAGGGTGAGCAGGGAATATCAAATAAATGTTATAAAAAAAAGACCCGAGATTGTTGTATTCTGTCAAAAACCATTACCTTTGTTAAAGATTATAAAGAAATTCTTACAGGAAAATATAAGAGAAGATATTAAAATTTTTGTTGAAATTTCAAAAGGCAAGATAAAACAAATCAACGGGTTTGTGAAAAATAGAGAAATACCTGAAAGGGCTGAATGGCTTATAGTGATTTCACCTGATTTTTCAAAGAATTACGCTGAATTAATTCACGCTGATAAATTTTTCTATTTTTATGAGGACAGACCATCAGAAAAATTAACCGGTAAGGCACGAGTAGAAGATAAGAATTTGAGTGTTGAACTTCCTGTTACTGAACTCAGGATTGTTCCCGTTAGAATAAAAGGCAAAGAAACTCTCATTATAAAATCGGGAAATAAATCTTTTCCAATAATTGTAAACAAAGATAATAGCACTTATGTCCTTCTGGGAAATTTATTTGAAATCTTATCAGCTGTTGATGAAAGTCTAAAAAATAAAATTCTTGATTATATTTTTAAAACTTCTGAATTGGAAAACCCGGCAATTATTTATTATGAAATTCCTGAAAGACCCGAAGAAAAAAAAGATTTTTATATAAAAGCATTTGTCTTTACACCTGTTCTAAAGCCTGCTTACAATTCAAAGGTTTTACTTAAATTTAATAAAAACTTCTATCCTATGATTTATCAGGGTAAAGGTATTTTCCTGTCTCCTCCACTCAGAATGGACCCGGGAAGGTATGAATTTGAGATAATTGCTCAAAAAGATAGATTTTCGAAAACTTTAAAAGACTCTCTTGAAGTCTTAACTCCTGAAGCAAAAGAGGGTATTGACAGAGAATATTTATCTTTTCTTACCAGAAAAACAGGTGGTAAGAAAGTCCGTTCAAGTTATGAATTTAGAGAAACATCTTATTACAGCAGAAAATACAGCTTTGATTTGAGAAAAAACCTTTTATCCTATATCCTTATAGCCTTAATTTTCTCCTTTGAAATTTTTCTTAGAAAAAGAGAAGGATTTTTGTAATGTGGATACTCAGAGTTAAAAGAACTTTTAAGGCAAGACATTTTTTGCCTCTCTACAAAGGCAAAAAAGAGAAAAGCCATCCACATAAATTCAGTGTGGAGGTTGAAATAGAGTGCAAGGAGCTGAGTAAGGAAGGTTATGGAATAGATTTTTTTGAGATAGAAAATTATTTAAAAGAAATACTGCCAGAGGGGAAAGATTTAAACGACGAGTTTAAATTTATAGCCTCAACAGAAAACTTTGCAAAATGGATATATTATAAAGTTAAAGAAAAATTTCCTGATGTTAAAAGAGTTATTTTATGGGAAAATCCGAGATTCTGTGCAATATACAGGGAGGATGAAAATGAAACTTGTTGAATGTGTCCCAAATTTTTCTGAAGGGAAAAATATAAAGGTTATTGAGCAAATAGTTGAAGAAATCAAATCTGTTGAGGGAGTGAAGGTGATGGATGTTGACCCTGGAAAAGAAACAAACAGAACAGTGGTTACATTTATAGGTTCTCCTGAGTCAGTTAAAGAGGCTGCATTCCTTGCAATCAAAAAAGCCTCAGAATTAATAGATATGAGAAAACACAAAGGTGCTCATCCCAGAATGGGTGCAACCGATGTATGCCCCTTTGTCCCTGTTTCAGAGGTAACCGATGAAGAGTGTGTCGAGATAGCAAAGGAGGTGGCAAAAAGAGTGGGTGAGGAATTAAAGATTCCTGTTTACCTTTATGAAAAGGCAGCCACAAAACCCGAGAGGAAAAATCTTGCCGTTATAAGAGAGGGAGAATACGAGGGTTTACCAGAAAAGCTCAAAAACCCGGAATGGAAGCCCGATTATGGACCTGCTGAATTCAATCCAAAGGCAGGCGCAACTGTTATAGGTGTAAGGGATTTTTTAATTGCCTACAACATAAATTTAAATACAAGGGAAAAGAGGTATGCAACCGATATTGCCTTTGAATTGAGGGAAAAGGGGAGAAGTGCAAGGAAAGGAGATATAAAACCCTTTTATTTCAAGGGAGAGATTTTAAGGTATAAAGAAAATCACTTTCCCTGTGGAAACTGCAACTTTATCGGAAAAACGATTGATGAGACTGCAAAACATTGCAGGGAAAAACATGGTTATGACTTAAAAGAACTTTTAAAGATGCACGGCATAGACCCTGAAAATCCTGTTGGAAGACCCGTTAAAAAGCCCGGGAAATTTAAACACTGTAAGGCAATAGGATGGATGATTCCAGAATATGGAAGAGCTCAAATCAGTATAAATTTAACGAACCACAAATTAACACCTCCTCATCTTGTTTATGAACATGCTAAAAAACTTGCTGAAGAAAGAGGTCTGACAGTAACAGGAAGTGAAGTGGTGGGTCTAATTCCCTATGAAGCACTTTTAGAAGCAGGTAAGTACTATCTAAAAAGGCAGGGAAAACCTGTTGCCATCCCTGTTAAAGATATACTTGAAACAGCAATTCAATCACTTGGTCTAAGAGATGTTTCAGACTTTGAAATTGAAAAAAAAGTAATAGGTCTTCCTGAATTCTTTTTTTCAGAACTCCCTGATTTAAAGGTAAAAGATTTTGCTGATGAAATCTCAAGGGGGACACCTTCTCCTGGAGGAGGCTCTGTCTCAGCACTCTGCGGTAGCCTGGGCTCTGCTCTCTGTGCAATGGTTCTTAACCTTTCCTTTGACAGAATAAAACCCAGGAAATTAAAAGAAAAACTTTTTGAAATATCCGATGAATTAAGGGAATTAAAGGATTCCTTAACTGTTCTCGTTGATAAGGACACAACCGCATTTGACAATTATATAAAGGCTTTAAGATTACCATCAAAAACTGAAGAGGAGAAAAAAGAAAAACAAAAGGCTGTTAAAAAAGCCCTTTTAAACGCAATAGATGTTCCTTTTTCTGTTATGAAAAAATCTTTAAGAGCTTCGGAACTTGCTCAGAAAGTTTTAAAATACGGAATGGAATCAGCCCTTTCGGATGTGGGGTGTTCCTTTCTTTCGCTTTACTCTGCCTTTTACGGTGCCTATATGAATGTTCTGATAAACTTAAAAAATCTTGAAGGTGATGAAAAGAAAAGGATAAAAAAACAGGCAGAAAAAATGGAAAAAGAATTTAAAAAAATATTCAAAAAGAATTTAAATAAAATATTTGGGAAATTAATTTAATTCCTTCACTGTTTCAAAACCTGTCAGAATGATTCATATTTTTCACTTTTCACCTTTAACCTCCAACTCTTTGCTTTTCACCCCTTTTCTTTCAACTTTCACTCAAATCCGTGACCTGTATCACTTGACTTTTTAATAAAAACATAGTATTATTATGATATGAATAAAAGTCCTGAGAGGGTATTTTTCTTCGGTAAAATACTTTATCAGAGGACTTGAAATTTTAAAAGGAGGTTATATGACAAACAAAATAAAATACCTGATAGCAGGTATGATGATAATAGGAGCCGGTAAATATCTTGGTTCCCAAAGTATTACAACTGGAGAAGGAATTTTACAGACTGGTCCATGGGTACATCCTCAACCAGATCAAGTTCCTGAAGATGAGATTTACCCTTCTGGAACAATCATTCCTGTAAACACTGTTTTTGACTGGGCAGAAAATTCTCCACCATCACCTTATAGAGAAAATCTGGATACTGGAAATTCAGGCAATGGAGAACTAAAATGGGGAAATGACATACAGATCCATTCAGGAGGTACTCTTACATTCGGATGGCTTTCAATGGACCATGCTCAAAACGGAGAATTATTTGTCACAATTCTGAAACACGAACCTGGAACCGCTGATACAATTTATCATTATGGTTCCTTAGACAATGGAGTAACATGGATTCCTCATTATGCTATGTATCCTAGCCCAAGTATTTACGGTGATACAATCCTTCAGCAGGAAGTAATTATAGGTCCTGGAACAAATCCATGGATTTACACATTTTTCCATGCAAAAAGAACAGGACAGACAAACTCAGGTGGAATTTACTTAAGAAGAATGAGAGCAGACAGTTCAACATGGGACTGGATAACCATTGCAACACCCGGGGATTCCATAGGGCATTTTGGTGTTGATAGAGACCTGAACGGAAACCTTTATCTGGTTTACATGAAACAGTACAGTGGAGGATGGCACATATACAGAACAAGGTCACAGGACGAAGGACTAACATGGGATGGACCTAATACTGTTTCTTCAGGGGATAGAAACTGGCCACAGATTGCATCGGGTGCCGAGAACAAACAATATATTGTTTACGAGGCAGATAATGAATTAATAAGAGTTGGAGCCTATCAGAACTGGTCACCGGGGCCATTTACTGATATAGAATCCGGTGATGGAGAATATGAGTTCCAGCCCACTGTTGCTGCTTCAAGAACACAGCCAGCAGCCTCACAAACAGCATGGATTATTTATGCCAATGACCATAACCCGAATATAGACATTCATTATACCTACACAACTGAT
Organism: Candidatus Hydrothermus pacificus; assembly: GCA_002011615.1. Classification (GTDB taxonomy): domain Bacteria; phylum Hydrothermota; class Hydrothermia; order Hydrothermales; family Hydrothermaceae; genus Hydrothermus; species Hydrothermus pacificus. Next base: position 249,771 of record MTOH01000001.1, read on the forward strand.
GGAGGTTCTTCATGGGCTGCAGGAACACCCTGGCCTCCTACGAACATTGGTCATGATGTATGGGACATGCATCATCCATGGGTTCATGTGAGTTATGATTACTCTGCTGACATTAACAGTGCTATAGTTTCTGTGCCTTCCACTTCCTGGGATTCAATCGTTTTTGCATGGGCTTTTTCTTCTAACCCTTCAACATGGAATGATAGAGGTGTTTATAATGACTACAGAGCAACAGGTGAATATGGGGCAAGACTTGATATTACAAGTGGTATGGGTGGAACAGGGATTGTTTACAGGCAATGGGGATCAGGCAATGTCTGGTTTGACTACTGGTGGAATATAGGTGTTGAGGAACTCGGCAAAGTTAAAGCCCTTTATTCCTACAATGTAATCCCCACCAGAGGCGGAGCCCTTATTAAGTTTACTTTACCTCATGGAAAAATGACAAGAATAAATGTCTATTCTCCTTCAGGAAGAAATCTTAAATCCATTGAAAAATACTTTGATTCAGGAGTTAACACATACAGAGTCTCTTTAAAGACAGGAATATACTTTATTAAAATAGACAACCAGACCGCAAAAATCGTAACAGTTAAGTAAGACAAATTTTTAAAAAAATAAAAAGGGGAGCTTCTGTGCTCCCCTTTTTTATTTATCAGGTATTCTGCAAGGCTTACATTGCAACAAATATGGTTTATAGCAAATTACGAATAGTTTATATTTAATGAGCAATTTTTTATCTCCTATAATGCATTATGCATCCTGAATCTTCTCTGTTTGACAATTTAAGTTAATGTCATTTAAAATTTAATCTAAAATTACTTTTCCCATGAATTTGCTCATTTTTATTTTATTTATCAATTTTCAGACTGGCATAGAGGTCAGATTCCATAAAAATATGCCTGAAAACCTTTTAAATTATGAAAAAGCAGAGATTTTAAAATTCTTTGAAAATCAGTATGATACAAAAGAGATAGAAATACCTGAAAACAAAAATTTATTTGACTGGGCAAAGGAAAACAAGTTTGACTTTCTCGTAGAGCTTGAATTTGAAAACTATGAGTTCAGAAAAAAGGAATCCTATTTAGAGGCACACTGTGAAATCAAAATCTTTGACATAGATAAAAGAAGAATTTATTCAAAGAATTTTGAGAAATTTATTTATCTTGAAAAGGTATCTGACACATCCTTTTATCGCTTTTTAGACTTTATGAATCACAGCATATACTCATTTCTATCACAGGTATTTCCACCCTTTATGAAAGTTATAGAAGTAAAGGATAATCAGATTATACTCACAAACCCTGTTTTTCCGGAAATAGCCTCAGGAACATGGGTTAAAATATTTAATGAAAAAGGATTTCCTGTAGCCTATTTAGTTGTCCAGGATATAATAGAAAACAGGATATATGCAAAAAATATTTACTCTGAAAAAGAGATTAAAAAAGGTCAAAAAGGGGTAATATCCTTTGCTCCTTCAAATGAATGGGGTATGGAAATTTCCTTTTCCTCATTGTTTATCAAATCTGATACAGGTGGATACGGGAATCAAAAAAATATAAAACCTTTTAATAACTTTAAATATGGATTTAATTTATCCTTTTACTATAAATGGCTCTCCTTATATGCTCTGAACTTTAATTTTTCCTTTTATCCGGTAAACCACCTGAACTTATGGAAAATGGCTCTGGCCACTGGTAAGGGAATAAAATTCAAAAATTTGTTTGTTTTACCTGGTGTTGAAACAGGTGTGTTTCTTGGTTCTCAAAGAGCGAAAAATGGAATAAATACAAATTCTGTATCTTTTTTTATTTCACCTTTTTTAAAATTTGAAATTCCGTTTTATAAAAATTTTGCGATTTCTTTAAACCTTTCATATCCCCTTTCACAATCTCTAAATTCATTCTGGTATGAAAGAAAAGGTGGAACCGAGTATATAGCGGATTCGCTTCTTATATACAAAGAGATAAAAATCAAAGGTCCTGAGGCAAGGATTTCTCTGAATTATAAATTTAACATTTTCGGATTTTGAAAATGAAAGAAGAAGGGAAAAAGAAAATTTTATGGGCTCAAAACTCAATGAAAGTTCTCACGCTCCTTAAGAAGGAGTTTAAAAAGGAAAAGCCTTTTGAAGGACTCAAAATAGCAGCCTGTTTGCATGTTACAACAGAAACAGCAAATCTGGTCATTGCTCTTCAAGAAGGCGGCGCCAAACTAAGACTCTGTGCTTCAAATCCATTATCAACAAAGGATGATGTTGCCGAATCATTAATCGAGGATTACGGGATAGAAGTTTTTGCAAAATACGGTGAATCAAAAGATGAGTATTACCAGAATATTCAAAAATGCCTTTCAATGAAACCCCATATAACCCTTGATGATGGTGCTGATCTGACATCGGTTCTGATAGAGAACTTCAAAGAATATGGAGAAAATATGATTGGGGGAACAGAAGAAACAACCACAGGAGTCATAAGGTTAAAGGCAATGGAAAAGAGGCAAGAACTCCTGTTTCCTGTGATCGCGGTAAATGATTCAAAGACAAAATTTCTTTTTGATAATAGATATGGAACCGGTCAGAGCACAATAGACGGTATATTAAGAGCAACAAACACACTGATTTCTGGAAAAATCTTTGTTGTGTGTGGATACGGATGGTGTGGAAAAGGAGTGGCAATGAGAGCAAGGGGAATGGGAGCAAGAGTTATTGTAACAGAGGTCGACCCCATAAAGGCACTTGAAGCGGTCATGGATGGATTTGAGGTAATGAAAATAGAATCTGCTGCAGAAATAGGTGATATATTTGTTACTGTCACAGGCGATAAAAATGTCATAGACAAAGATGCTCTTGAAAAAATGAAGGATGGTGCGATACTCGCAAATTCAGGACATTTTGATGTTGAAATAAACAAAAAATATCTTGAGGAAAATTCTATCAAACAGCAAAGAATAAGACCTGATGTTGATGAGTATACTCTGAAAAATGGTAAAAGGATTTATCTTCTCGCAGAAGGAAGGCTTGTTAATCTCGCTGCTGCTGAAGGTCATCCTGCAGATGTGATGGATATGAGTTTTTCAAACCAGGCACTTGCGGTTAAATTTTTGAAAGAAAATGGAAAGAACCTTGAAAAGAGAGTCTATACCCTTCCTCAAGAGATTGATGAAAAAATTGCAAGGTTGAAATTAGAATCAATGGGCATTAAAATAGATGAACTTACAGAGGAGCAAAAAAAGTATTTAAGCAGCTGGAAGGAGGGAACATGAAAAAGAAAGCAAAATTAAGCGAGAATGCTTTAAAGGTTCTTGAGAAAAGGTATTTAAAAAGAAATGAGAGGGGGGAGGTTATAGAATCTCCCGAGGAATTATTTGAAAGGGTTGCAAAGGCAATAGCAGAGGTTGATAAGAATTACCCTGCCTTTAAGGATAAGGTCTCTGAAATTGAAGAAAGATTTTATAATGTGATGGTGGAAGGTTATTTTCTTCCCAATTCCCCCACCCTTATGAATGCAGGAACCCCATTAGGTCAGCTCTCAGCCTGTTTTGTTCTTCCTGTTGAAGATTCAATGGAAGGAATATTTGAAACTTTGAAACATGCGGCAATCATTCATAAAAGCGGAGGTGGAACCGGATACTCCTTTTCAAGATTAAGACCAAAAGGAGACATTGTCAGGACAACAGGTCAAATAGCATCAGGTCCTGTTTCCTTTATGAAGGTATTCAATGCTGCAACAGAGGCAGTTAAACAGGGTGGCAGAAGAAGAGGCGCAAACATGGGCGTTCTAAGGGTTGACCATCCCGACATATTTGAATTTATAGTATGCAAGGATGATGTGAGTGAAATAACAAACTTTAATATTTCTGTAACTGTAACAGAAAAGTTTATGCAGGCTGTTATCAGTGATGATGAATATGCCCTTATAAATCCACGAACAAAACAGGAAATTAAAAGAATAAAGGCAAAAGAGGTTTTTGAGAAAATTGCCTATCAGGCCTGGAAAAACGGTGAGCCAGGAATGATTTTTATTGATAGAATTAATGAAACCCATACACTTAAAGGAGTTGGAGAGATAGAAGCGACAAATCCATGTGTTTCTGGAGATACATGGGTAATAACACCGGGAGGTCCTGTCCAGGTAAGGGAAATAGTGGGTAAGTTTACAGGTATAGCTTTAAACGGTAGATTTTACAGAACAAATGAAGACGGATTTTTCTTAACGGGCGAAAAGGACGTATTTAAAATAGTAACCAGAAAAGGTTATGAGCTTAAAGTTACGGATAACCATCTTATAAGGGTTGCCAGGAAGGTCACAAGGTATAGAGTATACCAAATGTGGACACCCGTGCGTAATCTTAAACCGGGGGACAGGATAATTCTTTCCAACAACAGAAATTTATACTGGAAGGGTAAAGAAACCTTTGAAGAAGGGTATCTTCTCGGACTCCTCATGAGTGATGGAACTTTAAAAAAGGAAGCAGGTATAATAGGTGTATGGGGTGAGGATGAGGGTGCGAAAGCGGTCAGGGTTCAGGCTGAAAAGGCTGCCTTCACACTCCCCCACATAAGCGACTTCAAAGGCTTTATCAGGATATCCCGTGTTACCGGAGAACACAGATTGAAAATGGCATCGCTCCGTAACATGGCACAGGAATATGGTATACTTCCGGGGAAAAAGGTTCTTACCGAAAAGGTTGAAAAGACCGGATATGAATTTCACAGAGGTTTTCTGAGAGGGCTTTTTGATGCGGATGGTACAGTAATGGGGGCCCAGAAAAAAGGAGTATCAATAAGACTGTGGCAGAAGGATATAAACACCCTTAAAATTGTTCAGAGGATGCTTGCAAGGATGGGTATTATTTCAAAGATATATAAAAGCAGGAAAAAGGAAGGAAGAAAGTTGATGCCCGATGGAAAAGGAGGGTACCGATATTATCATGTACATGAAGGACATGAACTGGTTATAACCGGGGATAATTTAAGGGTATTTGCGGAAAAAATTGATTTTGGAAACACCCAAAAGGCGAAAAGACTTGAAGATAAACTGAATTTCTATAAAAGAAATTTAAACAGGGAGAGATTCGTTGATGAAATAGAAAGAATAGAGTACTGCGGTAAAGAAAAGGTCTACGATGTTCAGGTTCCCGGGATAAATGCATTTGATGCAAACGGATTTTATGTGCACAACTGTGGTGAAAAGCCACTTTTACCCTACGAATCCTGTAATCTGGGCTCAATAAATGTAGCAAAGTTTTTTAAGGGAACCCCATGGTATCTGGAAGAAAAAAGGGCATCTTCCTGGGAAGAAGTTAAAGACAGGATTGACTGGGAAAAACTGGGTGAAATAACAGATACAGCGGTTCATTTCCTTGACAATGTTGTTGATGCAAATATATATCCGCTTAAAGAAATTGAGGACATGACAAAGAAAAACAGAAAAATAGGACTTGGAATCATGGGTTTTGCAGACCTTTTGTACATGCTCGGTATTCCTTATAAATCAGAGGATGCGCTTAAAGCAGCAGAGCAAATAATGAAACTTATACAGGAGAGGTCTCATAAAAAATCAATGGAACTGGGAGCATTAAAAGGTCCTTTCCCCAATATAGACAAAAGTATATTTAAAGGAACCACAAGGAGAAACGCAGTTGTTACAACAATCGCACCAACAGGCACAATATCAATGATTGCGGATACATCAGCAGGTATTGAACCAAATTTCTCCCTGGCTTATGTAAAAAATGTCATGGAGGGAGAAAAACTTTTATATATAAACAAATATCTTGAGCAGACAGCAATTGAACTGGGGTTTTATTCTCAGGATTTGATGGAAGAAATATCAAAGGTTCCTTCAATAAAAGCATTTGAGGAGATACCTTTATTTATAAGGGAAATATTTGACACAACTTTTGATATCCCTACGGAACATCATGTGAAAATACAGGCAGCATTTCAAAAATACACCGAAGATGCGGTTTCTAAAACAATAAATATGCCTGAAAGCGCCACTGTAGAGGATGTTAAAAAAGCCTATCTTCTTGCCCATGAACTTGGCTGTAAAGGTATAACCGTTTACAGACACGGTTCAAGACCCGGACAGGTATACGACACACCTGTTAAAAAGGAAGAGGAAAAAAGAATAGGTATTTTAAGACCCAGACCCAGACCCAAGGTTGTGATGGGGAAAACCTATAAAATGCCATCCAGTCTTGGAACCCTTTATGTAACTGTTAATGAAGATGAGGAAGGGCTTCTTGAGGTGTTCATTCAGGTAGGCAAAAGTGGTGGCCATGCAAATGCGTTGACAGAGGCGATAGGAAGACTCATTTCCCTTGCACTGAGGTCAGGAGTGTCACCCAATGAAGTTGTAAAACAACTCAAAGGCATAAGGTCTGCAAGTCCTGTATGGGAGGATGGAGATGTATATTTCTCAATTCCTGACACCATCGCAAAGGTTCTTGAGATGCATCTTGGAAAGGGAGAACAACTGAAAATTTTCCCTGAACCAAAAACAAATCCTGTTTCAACAAAAGCAAAACCCGCAGGTGAGATATGTCCTGAATGTGGTGGAACACTTGTTATGATGGAAGATTGTGCCACATGTTTTTCATGTGGCTATTCAAAGTGTGATTAAGGGTACATGAAAGTGTTCTTTACAGCAAAAGATGATGATATAAAAAAGGGGTTGACAACAGATATTTATTTTAAGAGAACAGAAGAAATACTTTTAAAAAAGAATGTAAGTAAAAATGTATGGGCTGAATTTACAGCATCAGATATTCCTTATGAGTTTGCTGTCTTTGCAGGTCTTGAAGAAGCTGTAAAGCTTCTTGAGGGAAAAGAAATTGACCTGTGGTCAATCAAGGAAGGAACAATATTTAAAGGAACTGATCTAAATGGCATTCCTATCCCTGTTATGGCAATTGAAGGGAACTATGTGAATTTTACCATCTATGAAACACCCATACTGGGTTTTATATGCCAGGCTTCAGGAATTGCAACAAAAGCTGCGAGATTGAGGATTGCCTGTAAGGACGCAATAATTTTATCTTTTGGAATAAGGAGAATGCATCCAGCCCTTGCTCCTTTTATAGATTATTTTGCATATATGGGTGGATGTGATGGTGTTTCGAGTATAAAAGGTGCGGAAATAATAAAAAAAGAGCCAAAGGGAACAATGCCCCATTCTTTAATAGTTCTTTTAGGAGAGGAAAATGCATGGAAAAGCTTTGATGAAATTATCTCTCAGGATGTTCCGAGAATAGCACTTATAGATACCTATGAAGATGAAAAGGTAACAGCGATAAAGGCTGCTGAAATTTTGAAAAATTTGGACGGGGTAAGACTTGACACTCCTTCTTCAAGAAGAGGAAATTTTGCAAAAATAGTAAGGGAGGTAAGATGGGAGCTTGATATAAGAGGTTACAGGAATGTTAAAATATTTGTATCAGGAGGACTGGATGAGGAGATAATACCGGAGCTTTATTCAGCCGGCGCAAGGGGATTTGGAGTTGGAACAAGCCTTTCAAATGCAAAGACAATAGATTACGCAATGGATATAGTTGAAGTTGAAGGAAAACCCTGTGCCAAAAAGGGTAAGTTCGGCGGAAAGAAAAAAGTTTTGAGATGCAAAAACTGTCTGGAACTGGTTGTTTTAAAGAAAGAAGATAAAATTTCAAACTGCCCTGTATGTGGCGGTGAGACAGAGAACTTTTATTTTAAAATCCTTGAGAAGGGTAAACTGATTTATAAATTTCCTGATATTGATGAAAAAAGAAAATATGTTCTTGAGCAACTGGAGAGGTTAAGAGAGTCTGGTAATTGATTTTTTCATCTCTTAAATAATATAATTTTATTCATAATTTCGGGGGTGTAGCTCAGTGGGAGAGCACTGCCTGTTTGGTTTAATGAACATATAAAATTCTCTTTAGATATATAAAAATTCTTTATAAACCCAAAATAATTGGTGATGGTAGGGGGTGGTGGGGTGGGAAAAGATTTTTTGTTATGGCGTAATGAAAAATTACTTGTTTTTCTCTGTCTTTTAATCTTCTAAAACACGAAAAACATACTATCCGAATATTGTATCGGAACGGTAAAGGATTTGAAAATTTCTTTTTACACTCAGTACACTCAAATTTTTCTTCTGTTTTATATTGCAACATTTTAGCCATTAAAAATACATTTAAAATAAATCTCTTCATTTTTCCAGAATATCTTCCAGAATTTTAATTAAATATTTTCTTCCTTCTTCTGTTTGCAGATCCTGGAAGAATCTTCTTCTCTGATTTCTGGTTAATCCCTTTTGAGTCAGTTTTGCATCTACTTTTCTTAAAAGCTCTATAAAGTTTTTTAATTTTTTTCTCATTCTATATTTTTTTATTATTTTCAGAATTGCCATCTCACACCTATCCCCGGGATAAAATTTTTATCTTTAAAATTATATTGGACAAAAAAACTCAAAAATTTATATGAAAGTCCTATATGAATATTGGAGAAAGTAATTCCTGCAAAAACCTCTCCATATTTTTCTTTTTTAGGACCTTTAAAAATGGATTTAAAAATAACTTTTTCTTTTTGAAATATTTTATATTCAAAATTTCTAAAAGTATCCGCTTCAAACTGAATTTCAAGAAGTGAATCCCGATACTTAAAAAGTTTCCATAAAATAGGTTTATATATTGTTTCCTGTTTTGCGGACGGTATTTTAATAATTTGAAATTCATAATAGGGTATGGTATCCTTAATCGGTTTAATTTTTTCAACCATAACCGGGATTTCAATTTCAAATTTCGGTTTAATTAAAAAAGAATAAATCAAAAGCCCTGTTAAAAGACCGAGTATAAATCCGTATAGAAATCTAAAAAAGCGAGATTTGTTCAATTGATTCCCTCAAGTCTTCAAGTTCAATATTTAGATATATTTTAAGAAATGAATATCCTGAGTGTCCCAAAGCTCTTCTTACATTCTCAAGATTTTCTCCTTTTTTCAGGAGCATTGTCGCAAAATAATGTCTGAATACATGTGGGTTAAGTCCGTATTTCTGATAGAATAAAAAGACTGCCTGTCTTGTGATATTCCATATTTTCCCTTTTTTCTCTTCTTCTGGAAACTTCAAAAGAGCTTCATAAACTTTTGAATGTAGTGGTATCTCCCTGGTTATTTTCTCTCTTTTTTTAAGCTGCACTACCCAGGCGGTTCTTTCTTCAAAGTTGACATCTTCCCACTTTAAGGAGAGTGCTTCTGAAATTCTGAGACCCTGTAATATTAAAAATCTTGTTAATGACCAGTATTTCCATCTTTTTAAATCTTCAGGGTTCTCGCTGTACCATTCCTCAATTTTTTTAATTGTTTGCCTAACCCTTTTTAATTTTTGCAGTATTTCAGGTTTTAGATGGTATTCCATGAGATTTCAGGCAGGGGGGGATAGGAAATTTCCCCCCCTTTTTTTAAATTCGTCAGAATCGTTCTCCTGGAAAGATGTCCGTATTTGCGGACACAGGAATTTCAGGGAGATTAGGAGTATTTCAAAATTCATTGGAATTCAATCATTTGTGTATCCATTTAACAAAATGTAATATTTTGTTAAGTTCATTTTTTGCGTTTTTTCCTTTCAAAGATCTGTTTTATGACCTTTTCTGAGAGTATCATCGGAACCGGTTTGTCTTCCTTTTTAGCTTCCTTCTCCAGTTCATCATAGTATTTTTTGGGGATTACCACCCTTACAACCCTCATTTCTTCTTTTTTTTCAGCCATGATTCACCTCCTTTTAAAGTTTTTTTGGGTTAAATCAATTCCAAAAGTCATCCTGATCATTCTTCTTACAAGGAAGGATTGTGTTTTATTTGGTAAAAGATACTCCAGGATTTCATTAATTATTTCTTTATCACCTTGATAAATTAATTTTTTTATCTCCCGTAGGGTCAAATTTTCAAGTTTCTCCCTGTTCATTTTTTTCCATCTCCTCTTTTAATTGTTGAGCGGTTAAATAACCGTCAACCAATCTTAAAATTTTTGCGAATTTTCTTCCTGTTTTTCCGAAGGTATCTTCTAAGAGTTCTTCAATTAGATCATAATTACCTTCTTTTATGGCATTAGCAATCGCTTCTTGGTCAATTTCCTGTTCTTCCTTCTCTTCTTCTTCAGGGATATATGCATTTTCCATTATATTCCTCATTATCTCAATCTGGTTCTTAGCCATTTCATTAAATATTTGCATTTGGGATTGGAGAAAATTCTTAGAAATCTCGGTTATGAAGGAAAGATCCATGGAATTTTGGTTCTGTTTAAGTGCTGAAACCAATTCTCTTGCTGCTTCAGGAGTTAAAATTATTGCTCCCTGCAATGGATTTATTTGTGAATTTTCCTTTTTTTCTGTTTCAAGGGCATAATTTGATGGAATTTGCCTTGCAATGCCATTTTTAATTTCAAAATAAATGGTATTCGGAAATACAGGAGACCCTCCGGGATTTCTCAAATCAATCCTGTATATTCCGTCTCCATATTCCTGGAAGATAACATCTGCATTCAGAGGAGATTTAAATGGTTTTTCACTAATGATTTGAAATTGATCCTCTATTTTTTTATAAATGTAGATATGGATTTTTTTATCTACCATTATAGTTTGAGAGAGAAAATCAGCCAGAATTTCTTTATTTTTAGATTTTTTAGTCCTTTTTCTGGACTTTTTGGTTGTTTTTTCTCCATTTTCGGTTATTTTTTCCTCATTTTTATCCAGAATTTCCTCATTTTCACCCATTTTTTACCTCCTTTTACGCTGTTTAATCGCCAACTTAACGCTATTTAATCGCTCTTTGATCGCTATTGAATCGCTATTTAATCGCAGACTTAACGCTACCATAACGCAAATTAAACGCTATTTAATCGCATTTTCAAAAGTTTTTTTAACATTATTACGAAAAATTTAACATTATTTCCATATAATTTTATATAAATTGAGTTTTAAAAATAATTGATTCCGAAAGATATTTAAAAAACAGTTTATATGAGCTTATATAGATTTTTCATGAAAAATTTTTTATAATTCAACCGTTATGAAAAAAATAATGTTAAAATCTCTCGGGACGCTTCCTTCGGGAGATGCAGGGACAGAGATAACTGTCCGGCATCTCATAAAACTTATAAAAGAAGGTTCTCATGACCCTTTAATTATCTGGACAGCCAGGAAAATAGTTCAAACTTCTCATGCAAAAACCCCTTTTGAAAGAGCTAAGGCAATTTTTGAATGGGTAAAAAAGAATATTTCTTATACCAAGGATCCTAAAGGACTGGAACTTATAAGGTCTGTGAGGAAAATTCTGGAAGATAAAATAGGTGATTGTGACGAGCATGTGGTTTTAACCGCTTCCCTGTTCAGAGCAATAGGTTTACCGGTTGCACTTGTTACGATCTCCACACCTCAGAATCCGGAGAATTTTTCACATATCTATTCGATTGTTAAAGCCGGAAGAATATGGTATCCTGCTGATACAATAATACCTGGTGCAAATTTTGGATTCCAGTATCCTTATGCAGTCAGAAAAAAGATATGGGCAATTGATTATCAAAAACCATCCCTTGAGAATCTGGAAGGGCTTGAAGGATTTTTTGACTGGATGAAATCAATCAAAGAAAAAGTTGGTTCTGTATTGACCCGTGCATGGCGTAAAGGTAGAAAAGCATTCAAAGAAGAAATTTACAGGACTGGTGAGGAATTCATTCAGAAACAAAAACAAAAAGCTGCGCAGGAAATACAGAAAGCCCAGACAGAAAATATTCTAATGTGGTCTTTGGTTATAATTACAATCCTAATTTTAGCATGGTTTTTTACAAGAGTGAGGTGAAAAATGAATACCCTTGTTTTAAGAGATGACCTGGGAAAACTTGAATGGAAACTAAGATTACCCAAAATAAAGATTAAATGGGGTAAGCCTAAGATAAGAATCTCGAAGAAAGATTTAAAAAAGGCTCTTAAAGTTGCCGCTATTGTAGGGGGTGCAGCAGTTACAGTTGCTACTGGTGGTATGCTTGCTCCTGCCGTAACAGGTGGACTAATTGCAGCCGGGAAAAAACTTCTCAAACAAAAAGCAGGTGAGGAAATAAAAAGAACCCTAAGGAGAGCATTACAAAGTAAAAAGCCGAAAAGCTTTCCTAAAGAAAGTATAATTCCTGGAGGTACTCAGGCGATTCAACCCCAAGAGCAGAAAAATATTCTTCCCTGGATAGCTGCGGGGATAGTTCTTTTAATTTTAGCTTTTATTTTAATTACAAGGGGCAAAAAATGAAAGGGCTTGAACTTGTTCAAATGGAAGGACTTGAGGCAGGATTTTTTAACTGGATAAAGAATATTTTTAAAAAAAGTCCATTATATAAAGCTGGTGAATGGACATATTCCAAGGCATTTTCTGCAATAAAAAAAGCCAAACAGGACCTTTTAGAGATAAAACAAAAAATTGATACTATATTCCAGAAATTCCCTTATCTTAAAATTAAATATCCTGAATATGAAGAATTAACTCAGGAATCCCAAAAATATCTTTCTGCTAAAGTAAAAATGGAAGGATTTGAAGAAGGACTTGAGGGAGCTGTCACAATGCTTATAGTTGGAGGAGCAATAGTAGGAGTAATCGGAATAGCTACATATTTAAAGAGAATGCAGAATTTAAAACAAAAATATTTAAATCTTTACGAACAAATAATGAATGACCCTTCTCTTTCTCCCTCTCAGAAAGAAAGTATGATAAAAGCCATTCAGCAAAAGTCTTCAGGAAAAGCCTCGGGACTTGAAGGAATAGCATGGGTAATAGGTCTTGTAATTGCTTTCATAATAGTTCTTATTGGAGTAAGCCTTTTTGGGAGGACAAGATGAAATTTGCAGTTTTAGAAAGAAAATTAAATATGGAAATTCCAGAGATAGCAAAAAGAGATTTAAAAAAAGCAATAGAATTCTACAGGAAATTTCATTGGGGAGAAGAGTTCAAGAATATTACCAAAGTAAATATTGAAATTCCCAAAGTAATGACAAACCTGGGACATCTTATAGCTCTTGTTTATCTTTCTCCAAAGGCAGGGAAAAAAGATTATTTTATTCATGTATTTAAACCTCCTTTTCCCATTCTGGCAGGTTCAAAGGACCCTGACAGATTATGGATTTTAGGAGGGTTTTTTAAAATTGAAGAAGAAGGAATAATTAAATAGGAGGTGAAATTATGGCTGAAACATTACTTGTAAATCCGAGAAAAAGAAAAAAGAAAAAAACAAAGAAGAGAAAAGCAAGAAGGAATACAGCATTGGTTAATCCCAGAAAGAAAAGAAGGAAAGCCAGACGAAATCCTTTCAGATTCAAAAAGCCGAAAGTTGGAGTCGGAGATGCGATTGCTTCTGTCATAGGCGGAACTCTTCAAGGACTTTCTGAGAAACTCCTTACACTTTTCAAAAAGAAGGACGGTAATCCTGTTATTCCCGGTCCCATAAGGAATGTCGCTTTTCCTGTGGTTTCTTTTATTGGTTCGGGAATGATTCCTAAGGGGGAAGAAGTCACTCTGGGTGCGATAGGTGCTGCTGGTGAAAAGGTATCAATGGAAATTCTTAAAAAAGTTCTCCCTCAGAATATCAAATCCAGGTTTGGTCTTGAAGGTATAGAAATTTCCGGACTCGGAGAGCTTACTCCGGAAGATGTTGCTTATCTGAACAAGATGATTCCTTATGTAATGGCTTACAGACACGAGCTTGAAAAACATTTATCCGAAGAGCCTATAAAAAGACCACAGGCAAGGCAAATAAATCAACCAGGATTTCCTGGTGGCGGAATGTTACCTGGTGGTGGAGGATTAGGAAGTTTGGATGATATATCAGCAATTAAAAATCTTTCTATAAAACTAAAAAATTAAAAGGAGGTAAAATCATGAACGATGTTGAACTCACTCCTATCATAGAGGAGGCATTGAGAGAACTTGAAGGACTACCTCTTGAAGAGGAAATGGTTGAAATTGTTCCTGAGGAGATCATGGAGGTCGCCGATATAGAAGGGCTTACAGAGGAAGACCTTGGAGCAATCAGAAGACTCTTTCCCTTTTATGGGAAGCTCTGGAAAAGAAGGTTGAGAAGGCTGCCCAGGTTCAGGAGATGGGTGGGAAGGACAATTAAAAAGGTAAGAACAAGACTTCCCGCAATTGGAGAGATGAGTATATGGTATCACGGTAAACAGCCTGCCGATAATTCCACTATAGAATACTTCTCAACAAAAGCTTCTGGAGACAGATATAATTTCAAAAAAGACGGAATACAACCTGACGAAGATGTGGTCATAACAGGAATTTCTGCCTTCTTTGAACCCAGAGTAACGAACACCACGGATATAGATAATATCCTTTCAAAAATGATGCAGGCTGATGTCATGTTAAAAATAGGAGATGAAGAGAAACTAAAAGTCCCCCTTTCTTACATTATAGATTTCATACCTGTTGTAGGACTGGATGGTTCAACTGCCGCCATTGATAAAATCTATATGGCAAATACCAAACTTGAAAAAGGAATTTTCAAGCTGGACAACATACATTATCCTGCAAAGAAAACACTTCAAATTACAGTTGATTTCAGAGACACTTTTTCCAATTCCACTTACTGGCTCTATTTCGCAATAGAGCATAAGAAAAAGTAAAAATAGAGGAGGGGGAGAAAAAATTCTCCCCCTCTTAACCTTTAAAGAACAATGCAAGTAGAAAAATATATTTCTCTAAATCCCGGAAACAATCTTATAACCGAGGATTTAACAATCTTGGGAATCCAGATAAAGGATCGCCATAAATCTCCCTCCTCGATTCAGGACTGTATAAATCTTAGCCAGGATTCAGAAAAAATAGTAGACTCTTTACCTGTTTATTTCCTTCAAGGAAATTTACCTTTCCCTTGCAGAATTCCGGTTCGTGCAAATTCAAATTTACTTTATGAGATAGAGACATCCGGGAATTACAACAAATCTTTAATTCTTCTATGCCAAAAAGGAATTCACATTCAAAATGATGGACTTATAAAAGCTTTTAGAGTGTTACCCGAATCAGGAAATGAAGAAGACAAACCAGGTTATGCCAGCATAAAACCATTTCATGAAGAAAAATGGAAGATTCTTTTTTGGGCATATGTTCTGGAAAACTATAATAATGATGATCAGTTCACAGAGCCCTCGGGTGCAAGTGATGCATATATTTTTGGCAAAATGGATATTTCCATAGATGACAATATAATTACTCAGGCTGTTTCTCTTGAATCTATCTTTTCTAAAAGGGATTATTATAAACTTCAGAATGTAGAATTTGAGCAACTTCTTTATATCAAAACAGAACCTACTTATTACGATGCCGGTGGAGCTTCCAGTTTCGCATTCCCTCATATAGCTATTTCGGTTGAAAGAATAAAACTCTCTGAAACAAAATGAAAAAGGAGAATAAAAAAAGAGTCTTAGAACCTTTCATAAAAAAATTTTATCTCTGGCGTGAAGGAATGCTGGAATATCTTGAAGAAGAATTCAAAATACCCTACGGGAAAAAACTTATAATCACCAAAATTCTTGTCGCCTCTGATAGGGGAATCTCTACGTTAGACAATTTTTATTATCCCAGTGTTAATTTCTATCCGAATGGAATGAATAAAGGATATGACTTGATCGCTTTGGCAGATACAGGTGGTTCCTGCACAGTTCTATTTGAAATCACAAAACCTTCAAAATTTAAAGTTGATCTCACAAACATTTCCGGAGATATTCATTTTGCAATCTATGTAGAAGGTTATCTTGAAACCATAAAGCCTGAAGAGGAAGATGACCGAGACCGAACTTAAAATAATTGAGAAAATAGAACGAACAAATGACCGAATAGACCACCTTAAACAAAGGTTTGAAAAAAGATTCACAGAATTAGAAAATAAATTTCAAACTCTTATAGAAAGTCTAAAAATTTTTACCGCTCCATTCAATAATAACAAAGGATTCAGACCTTATCTCTTACTCATGACATTTATTGCAGGTGGGGTTGCCAACATGATAGGAATCTATACCTTGGTAAAAACGATTATTAACTTAATCTTCAAAAGATGATATGGGTTTTAATTTTCATGAGCATTCTTATTTTCCTCTTTTATATTGGAAGTAAAGGAGGCTATGGGGTTATGAGGATAGCGAATTCTCCCTATGAATTTTATCAGAAGCTTTATCCAATAGCGAGAGAAATGGAACAAAGATACGGAATTTCAGCGAAAATCCTGATCGCCCATGCAGCTCATGAAACCGGATATGGTAAATATGTCATAGACAATAATCTTTTCAATATAAAGGCAGGCTCTTCCTGGAGAGGACCCGTTGAAATAAGATGGGTGAAAGAATTTGATCCTCAAAGAGGTTGGATATACTCGGCGGAGAAATTCAGAAAATACAATTCTTTAAAAGAAAGCATGGAAGATTATGTAAGACTTTTAAAAAATTCTTCCCGTTATCAAAAAGCCTGGAAATTTAGGAAGAATTCTGAGAAATTCTTTTCTGAAATTCAGAAAGCGGGTTATGCTACTGATCCTTCCTATGCTTACAAAGCTCTTAAAGTTTACAAGTCCCTTTTCGGATGACCATCCGTAAACTTGAAATATGGCAAGGCAAAAAAAGATTATTTGGGCTTATCTCTTTCCAAAGGAAAAAAGACCCGGAGAAAATATCTTACAAAAGTCCATCTATATTCACAAATTACATCCCAAATGGAATTTCTATATTTTACTCGAAGGAGAGCCTGAAGATTGGGGATTTGAGAAATACAATTCCGGATACAGGCTATATTCTTACGAGTTCCTCCACATTAATCCCGATAGAGGAAATGATAAAACAGGGAGCAGGAATAAGTCTGATATGGGAAAAAATTCGGGGAATATTGCAACTCCTAAAACTGTTTTTCCAAGTCCCGAAAGAAATTTTCAGACAATGAATCTTACTCCTGAAAAATATTGCGAATTTCTTTCAAAACTTCCTTTAACCACGAGGAAATGGTCAAGTATAGAACCTCCGAAAACAAAGTCAGGAAGAAAGAAATTACTTAAAAAATACGGCCCTTATGCCTTTTTAGACCCTGAAAATCTCAAATATCCTATAATTTCCAGAAAAGGTGAATTTTCACCCAAAGGGCTCCTTGCAGCCTATAAAAGAGCAAGACAATGGGGAGATGACAAAATAGCTGAACTTGCAGAACAGATAGGAAAATGTATGGGATTATCCTGGGCAATATTAAATCCTTCACAGATTCAATCAATCCTTTTTGACAGGGATTATTGGACACTTAAGGAAGCGAGAGAATGGCTAAAAGAGCACGGTTTTGAATATCACAACTATGAGAGAACTCCCAACTATTACAGATTCCCTCAACAAAAGCCTCAGAAATTCATAAGGTTCCGCACAAAAGATTTCGGAAACGGTATAAAGGCAATAATAGGATTCAAAGATTTGATTTCTAATCCAGAAGAGCCTTATAATTCAAATATGACTGTTACTTATACCGAACTTTACAAGAAATATCTGGAGGAAGGGGAAAAACTTTTAAAAGAAAAAGATTATGTTCAGGCATCTGAGAAATTCTGGGGCGCTGCTGCAGAAATCACGAAAGCAGTCGCAAGTAAAATGGGAAAGACTCTTCGAACTCATGGAGATCTATTCAGATTCATAAGAGACCTTGATAAGAAAAGACCTTCTTTAAGGCTTTCTCCTGATTTTGGTATAGCAAGTTATTTACATCAGAATTTTTATGAAAATCATCTTCCTCCTGAAACGGTGGAAGAGTTTTCAAAAATAGTAAAACAATTTATTAGAAAAATGAAAAAATTCCTTAAGTGAAAAACCACAACCACTTAAAAGAAGCAATCTATATACTCAACGAAGTTTACAATGTTCCTTATGATGTTTTAGCCTATTGTTTTGGAATTTCCCGTATTACAGTATATCATTTAAAGAAAAAGGCAAAAAGGTTAAAAATAGAAAACCTTAAAGAAAAAATAGAAGTCTGGAATACAATGGGACAAAAAGAATTCCAGAAATATTACCCGAGGTGAAATGTCCAGGGATCTATGGACAAATTTTTGCAGCAAGGAATTGCAGCCCTAAAATGTCCATAATAATGGATATTTTGGCCATATTGTCTTTCCCGAAAGACATATTACATCGGGCTTTGATCATTGAAAAAAACTTTAAAATTGTGTATAATTAAAATATGAAAACCAAAAAACAAATAAAAGAAAATTTAGAAAAAATCCAAAAAGCTCGAAAAATGCATAAGATTCTCGTTATAGAAGAAACCCCTTCAGGAATTCAATTGCGGGAAATTGAAAAATGGGAACTTATTCCTCGAGCATTTCAGTTTATAGTTAATTCATTTTTTAATTTTAGTGTAAAATATCCTACATTGTGGATACAAAACATTAATAAATTCTCTTTATCTCATGGAAGATAATTTCCCAGTTAAGGAAGAGAAACCTGAACTCTCAACGGTGCCCGAATAATTCAAGAACAAAAAACACGAGACTAACTTAAAACCTTTTCTATCTCCTTAATTTCTTTCCCATCCCTCACATTTCTTATTTTCCCTTCAAATTCCAAAACTTCCATATCCTCAAAAGGTTCACTTGCTGTCCACCAGGACCCTCTATACCATTTGCAGGGAATTCTATAAAGTCCGCAAAAAAGAATTGCTATTTTATCATTTAAAAATCCTTTAATTCCATTTCTTTTCATCCACTTATAAACTCTCTCTTTTGCCTTTTTACTTTTAAGTAGAACCAGAATCATTTTAAACCTCCTTTAAATTTTCCAAAAAATTCAATATATTTCTAAGTTGTATTTCCCTTTCTAATGAGACATAACAAAGAGAATTTTTAATTTCTATTGTTACTGTATCCAGGAAATGAGTTAACTTTTCAAATTCTCTTGGAGAAATTAAATCCTTTTTCTCATTCAACAGTTTTTTTATCCTGGTAAGCAAAGGGATCAAAATAGCGGTATTCATGCCCCACCTCCTTTAAAATAGTTTCAATTGATTAGGATTGTTTTCATAACCTAAATTGATCCGCTTTTCCATTATGAAATGACATCGCGGACACAAGACCATTAAGTTTTCTTCTCTATTATCGCTTGGGTCTCTATTTTTATGATGGACTGTAAGCCATATTTCTTTTTCAGTTCTTCCACACATTTCACATCTTTTTCCCCTCTTCTCAATAATCTCTTTCCGTATTTTTTTCCATTCTTTACCATAAAATTTTTTATTTTTTTGTTTAACCATATAGTTCTCTCCTTTAAAATAGTTCCAATTGATTCTTAAGTTCCTCCTTATATCTTTTCAATTTTTTAGAAATTTTTTTAGCTTCTGTGAGGGCATCTTCCAATTTCATAAATCCTTCTTTTTTAATTTCTGTATTAGTTTTTATAGAAAATTCCCATTCCCCTTTTTCATTCTCCCTTAAAGTTATCACTATTTTATCTTTCATGACCCACCTCCTGCTCTAATTTTCAGGAGTTCTCTGGGGTTTTTAGCGACCCCGGAAACTCCTGTATCAGAAAAAAAATATTTCCGGAATTTTCCGGGTTTAATCACCCACCAATAACTCACTTTTTCTCCTGTTTTAAAAACAAAAATTCTTCCTTTCGGATTAAATTCATTCCATGCCTGTTTATAAGAAAAAGCAAAAGTCAGTTTAGAATTTTCAAGGAATTTTCTTGGATCCGAAATATACCACCATTTTTCTTTATTCAAATCCAGGACAATCTTATTAGGATAGGCATAGAAATTATCATAACAGGTTTTACATATATATCCTTTTTTCTCTACTCTAAAAAATTTCCTTTTAATTTCGATAATTTCTCTTCCAATGGACCTCATTCCACACAGATCACAGAGTTTCATTTTCTAATTCCTTTTTTATCTTCAAGTTCCTTTAATTTTTTTACATTATAAATTTCCATAATCAAATGGTTTACAAATTCAACCATTGGATTTCTTTTATTTTCTCTTAATGGGTGGATATATCCTTCGGTACTGTGATATGATACCCATCCTCCCAATTCTTTAATGATTCTCATTGGAGTCCCCATATCCTCTGCTCGTGTAGCCCAATTATGTCTGAAATCATGAAAATAAAAATTCTCTATTTCACATTTTTTCAAGAATTCATTATAAAACCATTCGGTAAATCGTCTTTGTTGATATCCTGTCTGAAAGTCAGGGAAAAGCATATCAGAACCTTTTGATACAGATAATAAAAACATAGCGAGTCCATAAGGGATTTCAATTTTTCTTTCTTTCCCTGTTTTTGTAATATCAGATGTAAAATGAATCATTCCATACATTTTATCATCAATTTTAACAATTCTCACATGTTCCTTTCTCAGTTTAAAAATTTCTTCTTTCCTTGCTCCGGTAAAGAGCCCAATCCATAAAATTCCTCTTTTCTGTTTATTTATTCTATCATCAGGTAACTCAAGAGTTGCCTTTAGAAATCTTATGGTTTCCTCATAAGATAGAACTCTCTTTCTTCTTTTTTCTTCAAATTTCCTCTCTTTTAGAATTTTATCTGCATAATTAATTCCTGTAAAATATCCATTTCTCAAAAGGTAATTCCACACTGCATTTAAAAATTTCAACTCACTTTTAATTGTTGATTCAGTAATGTATTCTCCTGTTTTTTCACTTTTATCTTTAAGTCTTTCGTTGATGTAATTTTCCAGGGTGATCTCATTAATTTTATACCAAGGGAAATCTTCTCCCCATTTTTTAAAAAATCCGCTTAATCTATGGAAAAAATATCTTAATTTCCCGAGGTCTTGTTTCCTGGAGAAATGATATTCAGCATAGATTTTCACTCCTTCTCCGAATGTCAAATCTCTTTTATTTTTTATCTTTTCCCTTGCAATTTCCCGTGCAAAAGCCTCTGCCTCTTCATAAGTGTCAAAAAGATATGATTTAACTTTTCCTTCTTTTTTTATCTGTATTAACCACTTCCTTCCATGCTTTCTAATTTTCGGCATTCTTTTATCCAGTTTATGAATTACAGGTTTTTTGGATTCCATCTTAGGGGTTCTTTCATACTTTATCTTTTTTTCTGCCTCTTTCAAAATCTCTTCTTTATATTTTTCTGCATCTTCTGATATTTTAAGTTGTTTCTCAATAACCATTTTTATTCCTGCCTTCCATGCGGTTTTATAATCTTCAAAAAACATCCTTTTTCTTATTCTTTTTCCTGTTTGTGGATCCTTTCCGAGTTGAATTTCCACTCTCCATTTTTTACCTCTTCCTGTTTTATAAGGTGTAGGTATTCTGAGCCATTTAAGACCCATAATGAGATGCTTTCCGTCCTGTGAAATTTGATATTCCTTTCCCTTATACCTTACAATATTATTATGGATTTCAATTTCAGGAAGTTTTTCTTCCATTTTAAGCCTCCTTTAATTCCGGAGGTAAAGGATTCGAACCTTTTACCCTCCGGAAAATTTGTTTACCTTTTTGTTTACTTCCTAAAAAACATAAAACTTTCATTTTCAATGATTTTTAAAAAATTTGTTTACCATTTTGTTTACCATAAAAAATTTATTAAAAATTTCATATTCACATTATACAGTTTTTTTTCTTTATTTGTCAAGTGTTTTATGGATTTTCGGGGGTGTAGCTCAGTGGGAGAGCACTGCCTCGCACGGCAGGGGTCAGGGGTTCAAATCCCTTCACCTCCATGAAAGAGAGTTTAAAATGAAAGAGTTAATTGAAACCGTTTTAAACACATTTGAAGGAAAAAATATTGAATACGGTGAAATAAGAGTTATTGACAGAAATTCCCAGAGCATAGCGGTCAAAAACGGCAATATAGAAACAATCAGTGAGGAATCTGAAATCGGTTTCGGGATAAGAGTCTATAAAAACGGAGGCATGGGATTTGCTTCCTCAAGTATTCTCACAAAAGATTCTGCCTACAATGCTGCAATTTCAGCAATAAAAATAGCAGAAGCCTCTTCAAAACTATCAAAAGGAAAAACCCTTTTTTCAGAAGAAAAAGTATCCAAAGACACCTATAAAACACCTTACAGGAAAGACCCTTTTGATGTGCCTGTTGAAAAAAAACTATCTATCCTTCTCCAGATTGATGAAATTTTAAGGAAAAAGCCGGAAATAGTTTTAACAATGCTTCAGATGAACTTTTTTAAAACAAAGAAATACTTTGCATCAACAGAAGGACACTGGATAGAGCAGGAGATTCTTGAATCAGGAGGAGGATACACTGCCTATGCTTTTAAGGATGGTGAACTTCAACCCAGGTCCTATCCAGGAAGTCACGGTGGAAACTATCACACAGAAGGATGGGAATTTATTGAAAGTCTAAAATTACTGGAAAATGCAGAGAGAATAAGAGATGAAGCAATAGCACTACTTTCTGTAAAACCCTGTCCCGAAGGTGTATTTGACCTGATTTTACTTCCCGGGCAGATGGTTTTGCAGGTTCATGAGTCAATAGGTCATGCAACAGAACTGGACAGAGTTCTGGGATACGAAGCCTCCTATGCAGGAACAAGTTTTGCAACTCTTGAAAAGCTGGGCAATTTCAAATACGGTTCTGAAATAGTTAATGTAACCTCTGATAACACCTATCCCGGGGGGCTGGGAACATACGGCTATGATGACGAGGGAACACCTGCAAGAAAAGTTTATCTGATCAAAAATGGTATTTTAAACGATTATCTCTCCTCAAGAGATACAGCGGTTGTTGTTGGCAAAAATTCAACAGCTGCTGCAAGAGCATCAAATTACAATAGAATTCCTATAGTGAGAATGACAAATATAAATCTGGAACCAGGAGATAAAAGTCTGGAAGAATTAATTGGAGGGATTGATAATGGAATAATGATGGATGTTAATAAATCATGGAGTATAGATGAAAAAAGACTTAATTTTCAGTTTGGATGTGAAATTGCATGGAAAATTGAAAAAGGCAGGGTAACCGAAATGGTTAGAAATCCGATTTACTGGGGAATAACACCTGAATTCTGGAACTCGTGCGATGGAATCTCTAAAAAACAGGAACTCTTTGGCCTGCTTACCTGTGGAAAGGGTGAACCGGGACAATCAATGCATGTGGGACATGCAGTCCCTGCTGCAAGATTTAGAAAAGTGCATTGTGGTTCAAAGAAATAAAATATACATACTCTGCCTTTTGCTCCCTTTAACATCATGTGTAACATTTAAAGCCTATTTTAATACCTTTTACAATGCCAGAAAAATATTCAGAGATACAGAAGAACTCTATAAGAAAAACAACTATCAATTGAATGCTCAAATAAAACGAAACTATGAGAATGCAATCAAAAAATTCCTCTATGTGGTAAAATATTATCCTTCATCACCTTTTGTGGACGATGCCTTGTACTACACAAGCATATGCTATCTAAGACTGGAAGAATATGTAAAATCCATAAAGAAATTTGAAGAGCTTTTAAAATACGCACCTGAAAGTAAGTTCTGCATACTCGCCTTTGATAAATCCAGTGAAGTTCTTCTTGAAAAGGAAAGATTTGATGACTTTGAATACATCTACCTGCTTATAAGAGATATGAAAATATTTGAAAAGCTAAAACAGGAAAAAAGGATGTTTTATGAAGTAAATTTTGAATTCTTAAAGCAAAATTATGACAATGTGGTTCTAAAATCTGAAGAGTTTTTAAAAAGATACAAAAAATCAGAACTAAAAGATAAAGTAGCAGAAATTCTTGTTAGAAGTTATCTGGAGAACAAAATGGAGGACAAAGCACTTTCTTTTTTGAATGAATTTTACAGCGAAGAAAAACCTGAAAAGCTTCCTGTTTCCTATTATATAACCCTTTCTGATATATACATATCAAAGGGAGATACTTCAAAAGCAATAGAAACTCTTGAAAATATTTATAGAAAAAGTTCTTCACCAGAAGTGTTTTTTAAATTGATTGGATTAAAGAAACTAAAAGGAGAATCAAAAGAAAAGATGCGAACAATGCTTCTGGAATTTAAAGATAAGACAGAGATAGACAGTCTTAAACAAAAAGCTCTTTTTGAAATCGCAAAGACTTATGATGAAAGAGATAGTTTGGAAAAAAAAGAAGAAGTGCTTAAGGAAATTACGAAAATATCCTCTTTTACTGAATATGGAAAAAGAGCAAACAACTACTTATCAATACTGGAAAAATTAAAAAAAATGAATGAGAAAGAAGACAGGGATATAAAGGAATACCTGTCCCTTGCAGAAGACTACTATATAGAACTCTCCAAACCCCTCTATACAGAATACTTTTTAAAAAAAGCAGTTCAGATTGACGATTCAATTTACACACCCAAAGCCTATTATTTTCTGTTTTTCATTCAAAAGGTGATTCTCAATAAAAATGAAGAGGCAAACAAAACATTTGAAGAACTTCAGGAAAAATATCCTGATAGTTTTTATATAGAAGAAATAAGGAGGAGACTTGAGGTTCCTTGAGGAAAAATCAGAAATAATAAATCTTATTGACCTGGGCAAGGATTACTATCAGATCGTCATATCTGCACCAGAGATTTCAAAACTTGCCAGGCCCGGGCAGTTTGTAAATATAAAAGTTACAGGAAGTCTTTTCCCTCTTCTAAGAAGACCTTTCAGCATATGGAGTGCAAAAGAAAACTATATCGAAGTTCTGTGCAAAGAAGTCGGGATAGGGACAAAAATTTTAAGAGAAAAAAAATTTGGTAAAATCTCTTTAATCGGTCCTCTTGGCAAACCATTTCCCGAACCTTCACCAGAGGACATAGTGGTTTTGCTTGGAGGTGGAACAGGAATTGCTCCTTTAAGCTTCTACGCTGAAAGAATTACTGAAAATAAAAAAATATTTTTCGCAGGTTTTAAACATCTACCGTCACCTTATCTTTTGAGAAGGCTTGAAGAAGTTTGTGAAACATTAATTATTGCAACAGAGGACGGTTCCATGGGATTCAAAGGACTGTTAAGCGAACTTATTGAAAAGGAATTTAAAAATATAGAATCAGAATACACCAAATACTTTGTATGCGGTCCTTATCCTATGTTAAAGGTGTTTGAAAAAATTTTACCTGAGCAGAGAACCTTTGTATCCCTCGAAGGAATTATGGCATGTGGTTTTGGTATATGCATGGGATGTGCGGTAAAGAAAAAAGGAGAAAATAGATATTTAAGAACATGTACTGATGGCACTCTTTTTTCTTTAAAGGATATAGAGATATGAAACTTAAAATAAAAGATGTTGAGTTTAAAAACCCTGTGCTAACCGCTTCAGGGACATTTGGTTATGGCAATGAACTTGAAGATATAATACCTGTAAATGAACTGGGCGGAATAGTAACAAAAGGAATAAGCCTGAAACCAAGAATGGGAAATCCTCCACCAAGACTCGCTGAAACCCCATGTGGACTTCTAAATTCTATAGGACTGGAAAATATAGGGCTGGAAAAATTCGTAAAAGAAAAATGGCCTGAGATAAAAAAAATTGGTCCTGAGATAGTGGTAAACATATTTGGAGAAAAGATTGAAGAATATGTTGAAATAGCAAAAACTCTTGAAAAAGAAGGTATAAGATGTATAGAGTTGAATCTCTCCTGTCCAAATGTTGAAAAAGGGGGACTTGAATTTGGAAGAAGCGAAAGGGTTGTGAGAAATCTTGTAGAAAAGGTAAGAGAAAATTTCAATGGTGTTATATTTGTAAAGCTTTCACCCAATTTTACTGATATTGTAAAAATTTCAAAAGCAGCTGAAAAGGGTGGTGCTGATGTCCTCACACTCATAAACACTATAATGGGTATGAGTATAGATGCTGAAAATATGTCTTTTAAAATTCCGAGAAAGGTAGCCGGACTTTCAGGTCCTGCAATAAGACCTATCGCCCTTTACATAGTTTACAGAGTATATCAGGAAGTGGACATACCAATTGCCGGAGTTGGGGGGATAAATGACATAAAAAGTGCCCTTGAATTTCATCTCGCAGGAAGCACACTCATTCAAATAGGGACAGCACTTTTTATTGACCCCTGGATACCTTTTAAAATTATAAAAGGAATTGAGGAATTTTTGAATAAAAAAAATATGGAATTCAAAAGTATCATAGGATATTTAAATAAAAAAAGGGGGTAGGATGAGACCAGAAGAAAAGATAATACTTGCACTGAACACAAATTCGGTTGACAGAGCAAAGGAATGGATCGAGATATTTAAAAAAAGAATTAAATGGTTTAAAGTGGGCATCCCTCTTTATCTTTCAGGAGGAACCAGATTTATTGAGAAATTAAAGGAAGAAAATCTAAAGGTTTTCCTGGACCTGAAATTCCATGATATTCCATCGGTTGTAAGTCTTTCTGTTGAAATGGCTTCAAAACTTAATGTTGATATGTTAACTCTCCACACACTCGGTGGATTTGAAATGCTTGAAGAGAGCGCAAAAATTGCATGGGATTTTGAGGAAAAATATGGCAGAAGACCGTTACTAATAGGTGTCACAATCCTCACGAGTATGGGCAAGGCAGCAATTGAAGATATAACAGGATTTGATGTTGAAAAAGGCACAGCTATTCTTTCAAATATGGCAAAGAGTGCAGGACTTGACGGTGTCGTATCATCACCTCTGGAGGTTAAAAAGATAAGAGAATCCTGTGGAAAAGACTTTATTATAGTTACTCCCGGAATAAGGCTTACAGAAGACGCAAGTTTTGACCAGGAAAGAATAGCAACGCCTTCATTTGCTTTAAAAGAGGGAGCAAATTATCTTGTAATAGGAAGACCTTTAACTCATGCAGAAGACCCGATTGAAAAACTGGAAAAATATATTGAGGACATAAAAAGAGGGGATAAAAAATAAAAAGTTTAAAGAGTATAAACCATATACTACTGGCTATTTTTCTTCTGGCTTAGCTGAGATTGGTGGTAAAGAAATAACCGGAATATCACTATTCCTTATAATCTTCTCGGTCACTGAACCAAACAGAGCTTTTTCCACGCCTCCTCTGCCATGAGTTGTCATTATTATAAGGTCTGCCGAAATATCCTCTGCTGTTTTCAAAATGCCGTTTGCAGCATCAGGGGACTTCGAAACTATTATACTGCTCCCATCTTCTACTTCCTTGCCTATCTTTTTTTTCACTTCATGCTCTATCCTGTTAACTGCCTCCCACTTTGCCATACTTTCCAGTATAACAAGAATGTGCAAGAAGAAAAGGTTTGAATTAAACTTTTTACTGAACCCCTTTGNATAATCAATTGCCTCAAAGGATAGTTCTGAAAGGTCAAGGGGCACAAGAATGTTCTCTGGAGGTTTATTAAAAGGTTCTCTCACAGTGAGAACAGGAAATTTTTTTCTCTCAATTACTCCCCAGGTGTTTGAACCTATAAAATAAGTTTCTAATCCTTCTTCTTTTTGTGTTCCCATAACAATAAGGTCACAATTCAATTCTTCTGCAGCTTCCAGAATTTCTTTATATGGTTTTCCATACCTGATTCTTGCTTCCACTTTAAGACCATCTTTCTCAAGTTCCTTAACTTTTTCCATCATAAAAGCTTCTTTTTTCTTACCTTCCTCTTCCACAAAGTCTTTTACATTATCTTCATAACCGAGGATTTTTGCCATTGAAATATCAACTTTCTCAACAACATGGAGCAGGTAAAGGCGCGCATCAAAACTCTTTGCCATAAATGACACGGTTGAAAAAAGATTCTTTGAAAACTCATCCATCTCTAAAGGACATAATATTTTCTTTATATTCATGTTTCCTCTCTTTTGAGAACAAAGTTTGAAGATATCACATAAACAAGGAATAAACTGAAAAAGAGTAAAAGTAGAATAATTCTCTTTGAAGAAAAATATGCAATCACTCCGCAGAAAAGTGGAACTGTTGACAGAAAACCAAGTTTTCTGGATGTAAAGATTATTGAGAAAAACATGAAAATTACCCATATACCCAGGAAAATTATCAGTTCTTTCATATCATTCTCCTTTTATTATTTTTATATTGTAACTTATTTTTGTCTTTGGTTTCAAATTGTTTGAAACAGAGCAATATTTATCAAGAGAAAGGTTAATTGCTTTCTCAAGTTTATCTATCTCTATATTATTTCCCTTAAGGATATAATTTAAAATGACCTCTTCAAAATATTTGGGATGCTCGTTTCTTCTCTTTCCTTCAACCTCCACCTCTATATCATAGTAATTGACCTTCATTTTATCAAGAATTGAAATTACATCCATTAATGTGCATCCTCCAAGAGCCATAAGTAAATATTCCATTGGAGAGGGTGCACTCTCAAAACCTCCCACATGTTTTTTTGTGTCCAGAACAATGCTGTGATTTGATGCACTCTGTCCTGCTAATTTAAGTCCTTCAATTTTTTTAACCTTTACTTTCATCTGTTCCAAAAAGTTCCAGTTCAAAGGTTTTTTCAAGGTTTTCTCTTGCCTCTGATTTTTTCGTCTCCTTTGTTTGCACAACAATATTCAACCTGACTTCTCTACCGTATATTTCTTTTAACTTTTCTTCTATAAAATCTTTTTTATTTTCCATCATATTGTAGACACTGGAGTTAACTTCTATCACAATCTCATTTTCTTTGAACCTGGGCTTGATATTCTCAAATATAAGAAACAGAGTTCCATTGATTTTTTTAATCTCTTCTAAAAATTCGCCCCATTCATTTCTATCCTCTTCTTTTTCTTCAACAACTTCTACCTTCTTAGGCTCTTTAACTTCAGGCAGTTCTCTGGTCTCAAAGGCATTCAAAATCTTTTCAACCTCAATACTTCTGGGAATAAAACATAACCTTGCGAGAACAAACTCAAGATATATTCGTGGGTTGGAAACCCATCTCAAAACATTCTCTGCATCAAGCAAAATTTTTATCATTCTTACAATATCAAGTTCTTTTAAATTTGCAGGCAAGCTCTTTTCGCCAAAAACACATTTCTTAAGCAGGTCATTGAGATATTCCTGGAATCCTCTAATAAAGTTAATTTCTGTAATTCCTTGCATAGAAATTTCTTTCATTTTTTCAAGAATTGCTGAAAGGTCTGATTTAACAACTTTCTGAAAAATATCATCATAAATTTCTTTTTCGACAAAACCAATTATCTCGTTAACTTCCTTTAATGTTATTTTTTCAGAAGAATAGATATGAGCTTTTTCAAGAAGTGTCAATGCGTCTCTAAGACTTCCTTCAGAAGCATCCGCAATCCTATTTATAGCATCATCATCAATTTTTATATTTTCTTCTTTTGCAACTTCTTTCAGTCTCTCTGCAATTTCTTCCTGTTTAATAGGAAAAAGCTCAAAATAAAGAGTCCTTGAAACAATAGTATCGGGTATTCTCTGAGGTTCTGTTGTCGCGAATATAAAAATAACATTAGGAGGAGGTTCCTCAAGAGTTTTAAGAAGAGCATTAAAAGCCTCCTGTGTAAGCATATGAACCTCATCTATTATAATGACTTTATATCTTGATTTAACGGGTACAAGCTTTACATTCTCTCTCAGGGTTCTTATCTCATCTATACCTCTGTTTGAGGCACCATCTATTTCAAGAACATCCATATTTTTACCTTCTGAAATGGACATACAATTCTCGCATGCATTGCAGGGCTCCTCGGTAACACCCTTTTCACAATTCAGGGCTTTTGCCACTATTCTTGCAAGCGTGGTTTTGCCTATCCCTCTCTGACCAGAAAATAATATCGCGGTTATATCCCTACCTATTTTGTTTATCTTAATTGCATTTTTTAAAACACGGGTAGCTATGGTCTGACCAACCACCTGGGAAAACGTAAGGGGTCTATATTTTCTCGCAAGATTCATTTTAAAATACCCATCACTTTATCAAAAACCTCTTTTAATCTCTTTTCTTCTTCAAACTCTCCTATTATTCTAATAACAGGCTCTGTATTTGAAGGTCTTATATGGAGGAACCCATCTTCAAAATTTAGCAGAATGCCGTCCTCCCGGACAGTCTTTTTTAAATCAAAAGCTTTATCTATGTCTTCATAGTCTAATTTTTTTAAGGGCACTTTGATTTTTTTCATATAAAATCGTGGAATGATATTTTTAAACTCTCTTGAATCTCCTGTCTCATAAAGCAATGAAAGAATTCCTGCAATCCCCACAAGAGCATCTCTTGTAAAATTTATTTCTCTGTAAATTATACCTCCATTACCTTCCCCGCCCAACACACTCCCCTCTTCTTCCATTTTTTCCACCACAAATGCCTCACCCACTTTTGTTCTTTTAACATTCACTCCATATTTTTGGGCAACAGAATCAACCATTCTTGAAGTCGAATAATTAGTTATAATGGGTTTCTCTGTATTAATTTTTGAGAGTATATAGTAAACAAAAAGTGCCAGGGTATACTCTTCTGAAAGTATTTCACCCTCTTTTAGGGCTATTACCAATCTATCACCATCTGCATCAGTTGCAAAGCCTATATCAGCCTGGTTTTCTCTAACCGCTTTCTGCAGGGATACAAGGTTTTCAGAGGTGGGTTCAGGTTCTCTTTCAAATTCACCAGGTCTATCACAATTAACCTTTATAACACTACAGTTGAACCTTTCAAGCAAAGCAGGTGCAGCCCTGGAAGCAGCACCATTTGCTGCATCTATAACAACTTTAAAATTTTTCTCTTTTACTTTCTCTGTTTCAAAATTATTGTTTTCAAATATTGCATCCAGATGCCTTTCAAGAAAATCTTCGTTTCTCACGCTCTTTATATCTTCACCCCTCTTGTAAAGGGGGGCTTTGCTCAGAAGTTTTTTTAGATTTTCTATCTCCCCTTCCCTTAAAAATGTGCCGTTACTTTTTACAAATTTAAGGGCGTTCCATTCAGGGGGATTATGGCTTGCTGTTACTGCAATTCCACCTTTTGATTTTTTGTTCTTAACTGCAAAGAGAATCGTGGGTGTAGGCACAATACCAATATCACAGGGTGTACACCCTGCTGATAAAAGTCCTGAAATTACTGCAAATTTAACCATTTCACCTGATTTTCTTGTATCTCGCCCCACAATGATTTCACCATCATTCATTAAATTACCAAAATGAGCACTTATTTTTGCAACCAGCTCGGGTGTAAAACTTTCTCCCACTATTCCTCTCAATCCTGAGATTGTAAAAAATAGATTGTTTCTCATATCATAATGAAGCCGGGGATGGGACTTGAACCCACGCGCTTCGCATTACGAATGCGATGCTCTTCCACTGAGCTACCCCGGCGTGGATCTTCTGCTCTCTTCTTGTTTTATAAAAAATGCCGGGGCCCGGAATCGAACCGGGGACACCTGGATTTTCAGTCCAGTGCTCTACCGACTGAGCTACCCCGGCATTTTTGAATATATTTTAATATAAAGGTAAAAAGGTTAAATTTTCAACTATGCCAGATAAACATAAATCTCAGAAAAAAGATTCCCCTGCCTCACTTTAATTCTCTTATTTTTTAGTAATTCCAGAATTGCAAGAAAATAAACTATAACTTCAATTTTTCTCCTGCAATTTTCAAAAATTTCTCTGAATTTCAGTTTTTTTCTCTGTTTTAATCTGTTTATTATATCTTCAATTTTTTCCTCTATTTTTGGAACATCATGGACCAATGCTTTTTCCTCTTTTACTGCAGAAATAATTTCTGAAAAAACTTTGTAAAGGGAAAAAACATCTGCCTCCATCTCCTCCCGGGTTTGAGAATCTCCACGAGGGAAAACATTTTCAAAGAAATCCTTTTTCTTTTCAAGAAAACCTGTAAGAGTCAAAAGTTTCTCGTATTCTTCTGTTATTTCCTCAACACTGATATATTTTTCCTCATCTTCTTCTTTCTTTTTTGAAGGCAAAAATCTTGATATTTTAATATGTATCAGTAAAGCTATCATAAGCAAAAATTCTATTGACCTTGATAAATCCCTCCATTCTCTTTTTTTGAGATAGATTAAAAAC
The DNA here is from genome assembly GCA_002011615.1 of Candidatus Hydrothermus pacificus. GTDB lineage: Bacteria > Hydrothermota > Hydrothermia > Hydrothermales > Hydrothermaceae > Hydrothermus > Hydrothermus pacificus. The sequence continues at coordinate 281,751 of MTOH01000001.1, forward strand.
TCCTCTATAAGAAAGGAAACAGGAATATTTAAAGGGTCAATTTCATTTTTATAAATAAGTTCAATCAGATACTCAAGGGGTCCTGAGAAAACCTCGGTTTTTACCACAAATTCATCCACCTGATATAACCTTTATTATTTCTATTTCATCATCTTTATCAAGTTTTTCCTTTTCAATAAGAACTTTTTTATCTCTTATAACAATCACCTCTTCGGAGGATAAATTTAATTTTTTGAGTAATGCAGAAACGCTTTCTGGAAAATCTTCATTTATCTCAATAAATTTATCCTGAAATTTAATTTTCATATCTTTAATTATAATGGCTCTTATTCACTTATTTCAAAAGTTGTATATAATAAAGGGAGACTTTGTTTTTGAGAGATATAATGTTTTATCTGTTTTATAAAAAAGTTTCGCCATATAAGCACATATAAAACTGTCAAGCTCATCAGGAGAACTGAATTTTAACCTATAGCCCAGAATTTTCTGAAGGATTTTAACAAGATTTTCAAATACCTCTTTATTTTTTTTATAAGAAATAAACTTTCTTATATCAATCCCTTTTTCAAAAAGAATCAAGAAAATGCAGATGGTGGGATGAGTTTCTATTATTCTTATACCTTTTAAAGAATTTTTGATTTTAATTGCCCTTTTTGTAATTATTTTCATTTGAGGTAAAACAGGGGGAAGAACCGACTTTTTCAAATACCTGATATTTTTTTTATCAAGAATTTTTTTTAATTTTTTATCAGAATATCTGAAAATTCCCTTTTTTGGAAATGAAAGCGGAGCATCTATGGCAAAAACAGTGGGTCTTTCCAGAATAACATTTTCCACGATCTCTTTGTCATCAAGTCCTTTTAAAATTTTTACTTTACCACCATTAATAAAACTAAGAACAGTTTTTTCCTTCCTCTTATATCCCGCAAGGTCAAGCCCTGAGAAAATCATCTCCCATATATATAACCCATCTCAACTCCTATAAAAACCTGAAACCTTGTATGAGAAGGGGAAATTAAAAAATCTGCCGGAGCATCAAGAAATGTCCCACCAATTCTTTTGACATTTGCTCCGAAAACAAGGACAAGGTAACCCGGTCTCTGTTTTGTCAGAATAAGATGATTTTCAAACCCTAAAAGTACACCATATGTGACTCCCTCAAATTTGCCATTAAGCTTTACAATTTGATTTTCTGCACCAAACCCTACAACAGGATAAAAAGAAAAGAACCTGTTTCTCAGAACAGGAATGCCTCCTTCAACCCATCCTTCCTGCGTATAAAAAGATGCATTAGAACTTTTAAGATTCATTTGAGAAAATTTACCTCTTACAAGAAGGTAATCAGGATGGAAAAATCCCATACCGAATGAGAATCCTGTTCCTGTTTCTTCAGGATATTCAAATCCGTGATTTTCTATATCCTTTTTTAAATCAGGATTATAAAGGTAATCTCCATTTCCTCTTATTCCCATTGTAACACAGCCGTAAAAGAAAATAAAAGATAAAACTACCTTTTTCATTCTCCACCTCCTAAGATTAAAATGCCCCCAAGAATTGATGCTATTATTCCTTCAGGAGGAACACCAACAGAGTATCCAACAGATATATAAGGTCCCTGAAAAAGTTCTGAAAAGGAGAATATATACCCTCCTCTTAAATACAGGTTCATATAAAAATCCTTTTTCCAGAACTTTCTTGCAAGGGGAAACAAAAATTCCCCCCCTATTTCAAAGGCAGGATAAGCATAATCAATATGAATTGCCCTTAAAGTCCCCTGAATATCCGCTGATATCAGCCCGCCACCTATTCCGAAGTAAGGATAAAAAAGAGGAAGCCTTCTTGGAAAAGGAATAACACCCATTTCTAAAAATGCCTGAGAATGGGTGAACCTCGTTTCTCTTCCAAGTTTATAATTCTGATAGGGCACAGCATCACCTTTCCACGAATAGCCTATGTTTCCGGCAAGAGAGAGTGCAACATTTTTCTCAATACTGAAAAGTCTGAACTCTGCCCCGAAAACTTCAGGAGAAGGTGATGGGGCATCCACATTTTTGGCTTCATCATCCAGTCTCTGGGCTACAGGCTTTGTCAGGTACACACCACATCCCCCCAACAGGAGCATCAGGATAAAAAGTCTTTTCATAATTTACCTCCTTGCTTTAGCGGTTTCATCATATTTTTACATGAAATTTTTATGCCAGAAATTTAAAAAATTTTTGCACATAAATTATGCAACTTTTACTCAAAGTGCTCAAAAATCGGGTCACAGGAAAGGGTATCCTTCAAATCATCAAAACCTTCTCTGCAAAGCCCAAATTTTAAATTATGATTTTTAACAACTTCTTTTATTTTCAGAAGAATTCCATGTCTTATTTCCCGTTCAATGTATCTGTATCCCCTTATTTTTTTCTTCTCAAATTTTATCCTTTTAACTTCTTTAAACATTCCTGAAAGCCTTTTAAAGTTATCAGGCCTGGCCTTGTAGGTGGATACTGAAACCATTTTTATATAGGGAGAAACTTCCTTTAAAAAATCATCAATAACATCAATTTTATCGTTAACAAAGGGAATTACAGGGTCTATTCTCAGACAAACAGGGATATTATACCTTGAAATTTCTTTTATTGCATTAATCCTCATACTCGGAGGAGGTGCATGGGGTTCAAGTTTCCTTGCCATTTCATCATCAGGAGTTGTAATTGTAAAACTTATGGTAGCCTTCATATCCTTCATAATGTCAAGGTCTTTCAACACAAGAGCTGACTTTGTTATTATTGAAACTTTAAAACCATCTTTTTTTAAAATTTCAAGGACTTTTCTTGTTATACCGAGTTTTTCCTCAACAAGGGGATATGGGTCAGAACTGTTTGAAAGTGAAAAGGGAATGTCCTTTTTTAAACCCTTAATCTTTTTTTCAAGACCTTTAAAATTTATTCTTTTTAGCCTTAATCTAAAGGCATCCTTTATGTATGAAGTTATATAACAGTAAAGACACCTGTGATTGCATCCTGTATAGGGATTTAATGTATATTTTGGCAAACAGGTGCAAAATCCTCCTTTCCAGGGGTCAAAAAGTTTAATCATAATTCTTTAAAGTCTCAGAAATTCCTAAAACAAGCTCTCTCATTTTTTTATAATCAAGTTTTTCAAAGGTATCATAAGATGTATGATAATTTGGGTTTCTGTAAAAGGCTGTATCCGTTATCATGCACGCCTTAAATCCCATTTTCCAGAAGGACCAGTTGTCAGAAAAGTCCACTCCAGGAGCAAGAAAAGGTGGAACTGAAAGATATTCAACAGGTATATTTGAATATTTTTTTATCCCCTTTGCAATCCTTTCAACAAATCTCTTTGACTTTAAATTTCCAACAACTCCTATAAAATTTCCCCTGTCAGGATACTTAAACCCTATAAAGGGTGGATAACTCTGAGAGTTTTTTCCATCAGAAAAATAACCGACTGATTCAAAACATATCATACCCTCTATTTTATATTTTTTTTCCTTTAAAAATCCTGCAAAGACATAAGAGCCCATCAAAGGAGTTTTAAAAAAAGGGGGTTCTTCGTTCGGAAAAAAGCAAAATATAATCCCGTAATTTAAACTCTCCTTTTTCAAGTTCTCTGCAACCAGCAGATTTACAGCAACACCTGAGGCATTGTCATCAGCACCCTTTGAGCCAAAAACACTGTCATAATGGGCACCCATAACAATAAATTTATCAATTTTCCCCTTTTTAAAAGCATACAAATTCTCGCACTCTTTCCCCTGAACATTGTATTTAAGGGTTTTGGTCTCATAACCTCTTTCTTTAAGATAATTTTTTATGTAATCCGCAGTCTTTTTTAAATTATCATAACTCCATAAATTTCTTTCACCTATACTTTCGGATATATCGCAAATAATTTTCTTTAAACTTTTTTCCATTTTTAAATTATACATCAGATTGAAAACTAAATTTCAAATAAAGTATAATTTATCTATGTTGAAAAAAATAGAAATATTTATAGTTCTTTTAATTTTAATTGCCATTTTTATACTGATAGCCCAGAACACGGATTTGATTCTCATAAAAATATTTACCTGGAAATTCTATATCTCAAAGATACTCATTTTTCTATTGTTTACGGTATCTGGATTCATAATCGGGGTTCTGGTTTCTTTTTTACTTGTAAGGTCAGGCAAAAAATAAACTACTTCAAGATTTTCTTTATCTTATCCCAGTATTTCGGAAGTGAGTATAAAATCATAAATGCCTTCAACACATCCTTATGCTCCCTTGCAAAATAACCTGAATAGACTTTGCCCGCGGGAACATCCTTTGCAACACCAGCCTTGGCAGTTAAAATCGCTCCATCACCTATATTCAAATGGTCAGCAATCCCCACCTGTCCTGCCATTTTAACCTTTTTACCTGTTTTACAGCTTCCTGCAATACCTGTTTGTGCGGCAATCACTGTAAACTCTCCTATCTCACAGTTATGAGCAATCTGGACAAGATTGTCAATCTTGGTTCCTCTTTTTATCCTTGTTTCACCTATTGTCGCTCTGTCAATTGTGGTATTTGCACCTATCTCACAATCATCTTCAATAACAACCCTTCCTGTCTGGGGAATTTTTATAAGACCGTTTTCTGTATCAATATAACCAAATCCATCAGAACCTATCACACATCCTGCAAATATCTGGCAGTTGTTCCCTATTTCACAATCATATCCTATGTAAACATTTGGATGTATGAGGCAGTTTTCACCTATCCTTGAATTTTCACCTATATAGATAAAGGGATAGAGGTATGTCCCCTTTTTAATAATCGCACCATCTTCAATAACGCAGAAGGGTGATACATGAACCCCCTCTTCTATTTCTGCTTTTTGAGAAATATGGGCAAAGGGAGAAGTTCCTTTAATCTCCTTTCTTTTTGAAAAAATACTCAGGATATTCACAAAAGCCATTTTAACATCATCAACAAGGATTGCTGTTCTGTAATCAATTCCTTCAATAAGTTCCTCTTTTGTAACAACACATCCTATTTTACCCTTTATCTTTCCTTTTGCTTTTTCGTCAAACACAAATACAAGAGAACTTTCGTCACCCTTTTCAGGGACATCAACTCTTTCAATTTCAAAGTCTTCATCACCAATTATTTTGCCTCTGACACTTTCAGCAATTTCTTTAACCTCCATAAAAAATCCTCCTTTTAAATTTCTATTAATTCAAAAAATGTTTCAATTCCAAAATGCAGGTCAAGCTTTTTATAATTGGTTAAAAGTCCAGTTTCACTCAAAATAAACTTAAAATTTTCAAATCTAATTTTAAATCCATAAACAACTCCCTTTCCTTCCCTTGAAATATAACCTAAATCAAAAAAGACTTCAGGATTTCCTTTTTTAATAAATTCAAATCCTGTCCCGGAGTAATTTTTAAACTTCCCTTTGTGGTCTCTTACTATCTCAAAATTTATACCCGGAACAATCTTTATATTGTTTAAAATAAAATTAAAAGAAGAATTAAAATTAAGACCGAGAGGAGGGTAAATTTTGTCCTGATTATTTCTTTTCAAACTATTCGCGATATTTAAAATAGAAAAAGATAAATCCAGATTTTTAAAAACAAGAGAAAAGCCAAAATTTAAAGCAGGTAGATAAAAAACTTCGGGTTCATAAGGCCATATATATGAAGGTTCTTCAATTCTTGAAATTCCTATACCACACCCTGTAATAAAATTTCTAAATTTTTTTAAAAAAAATGTGCCTATGTAAAAACTTTTTGGAACATAATTCTTTAAAATATCACCACTTCCTGAATAAACAGTGAATCTTTCATTTGAAAACAGATCAAAATCAATACCCGTTATAACATTTTTTAAAGGGAATACAAGAGAAAGAGAAAGGAAATACGGAATATCCTTTATTTTTTCCTTCTCAGGACACGGATTCATAAAAAAATTTATTCCCAGAGTGTCTCCTTTGAAAAATGCCGGATTTTTCTTTATAAAGTCGGTTTCATTTAAAAAATTTGATATAAAACCTCCCCTTGATACTGAATTTCCAGAATACAAATTTAAAAAATCTGTATAATGAGGGATTTCTATGAAAAGAAAGAGGAAAAATAAAATATTCATTGTATATAATTATAAAGCCTTTGATTTTTAGAGTTGAACTTCTTTAAAATTTATGTTTTAAAATGAATATAGGAATAATAGGCGCTGGTAGATGGGGAACAGCCCTGGCAAAACTGCTTTCAACTGGTTTTGAAAGGGTTTATCTATGGGCATGGGAAAAGGAAGTTTATGAAGGAATTTTAAGAGAAAAACGAAATCCTTTGTATTTCCCCTTTTTAAAACTCCCTGAAAATATAAGTCCTGTAAAGGATTTTAAGGAGATTGAAAATCTTGAATATATAGTGGTTGCTGTACCGACACAGTTTATAAGAAATACAATTCTGTATTTTAAACCCAAAAAAAAACCCATTATAATTTCTGTTGCAAAGGGACTTGAGATAAAGAGTTTAAAAAGACCGAGTGAGGTCATAAGGGAGGTTTTAAAAAATAAAATCAAAACGGTTTTTGTGTTATCAGGACCAAACTTTGCAGAAGAAATAGCAAAGGAATTGCCCACAGCAACTGTTCTTGCAGGAGAAAAAAGGTTTGAAAAAAAACTGATTTTTTTACAAAAAAAATTTTCAAACCCCAGTTTCAGAGTCTATCTCTCCTTTGATTTAAAAGGAGTTGAACTCGGCGGTGCTTTAAAAAATGTTTATGCAATAGGTGCGGGGATAATTGACGGAATGGGTCTGGGATACAATGCCAGGGCATCTTTTATAATGAGAAGTATGGTTGAGATGGTAAGATGCGGTAAGAAAATGGGAGCAAGGGCAAAAACCTTTGCAGGACTTTCAGGTCTTGGAGATTTAATATTAACATCAACAGGAGATTTATCAAGGAACAGAACATTTGGAATACTCATAGCAAGGGGGGAGGTCCCTGAAAAAGCCCTTTCAAAACTCGGAACTGTTGAAGGCTATTATACGGTAAAACCTCTGATTAAAATTGCAAGGAAGCATAAAATTGAAATACCAATTGCACAGAAAATCTATGAGATTTTATACAGGAAAAAGCCAATAAAGTCAGCAATATATGAACTTATGACAAGAAAACTCAAAGAGGAGGACATTTTATGAAAAAAATCTTTATACCCCTGTTTTTGATTCTTGCTTTAATCATAATTTTTATTTTTATATTTTTGAGAAGGGAAAAAGGAGTAAGGTTTTCAGGGTATTTTGAAGCAAAAGAGGTGGTTTTATCTTCAAAGATTTCCTCAAGGGTTATAAAGATAAGTAAAAAAGAGGGAGAAGAGGTTAAAAGGGAAGAAAAGATACTTCTTCTTGATTCAAGGGAGATAGAAAATAAAATAAACCAGGCAAATAAAAAAATCTCTGCAAGAGAGGAAAAACTAAAATCCCTGGAACTCAAAATAAAAAGGCTCAAAAAAGACCTTTTATCACTGAAAAAGATTTACAAAGAAGGGGGCAGTAGAAAAAGGGAAATTGAAAAAATTGAGGATGAGATTAAAATGCTGGAATACGAGAAAAATTCTATAATAAAAGAAGTCTCTGCATTCCGTGAGGAAATCAAAAACCTTGAGATTTTAAAGGAAGAAACAGTTATAAAGAGCCCATGTAAGGGGAAAATAAATGAGATTTATTATGAAACAGGAGAACTTGTAAATCCAGGTTTTCCCCTTGTTAAAATAGTTAAAGATGACACCCTTGAATTTATATTCTTTGTTATACAGAAGTATCTGCCCGATATAAAGCAGGGGCACAGCATACTTATTAAACCAACACCTTTAAAGAGATTTTACAAAGGAGAAATATTTTTCATTTCCGAGAAAGGTGAATTTACACCAAAAAATATTGTTACAGAGAGCGAAAAGGAGAGAATGGTTTTTAAAATCAAGGCAAAGGTCTTTAATAAAGATAATATTTTAAAGCCGGGAATGACAGGCTATGTGGAATGGAAAAAGCAGTAATAATAGAAAATGCAGGAAAATTCATCAAAAAGAAAAAGGTTCTTGACAGAATTTCTTTTTATGTAAAAAGGGGAGAAGTTTTTGGTATTTTAGGACCTGACGGAAGCGGGAAGACAACCCTTTTAAAGATAATTGCAGGAATTATAAAGCCTGATGAGGGGAAAGCGGAGGCAAAGGGTAAGATATCCTTTGTATCCTCTGATTTTAACCTGTATCCTGATTTAAAGATAAGGGAAAATTTAGAATTTATAAGGGAAATTTACGGAATAAAGAGGGACGAGTTTTCAGTTAAAAAACAAAGACTTTTAAAAATAACAGGGCTTTCAGATTTTCAGGAAACCCTTGCTGGAAACCTATCAGGTGGCATGAAAAGAAAACTTCTTTTAATCGCTGGAATTTTACCGGAGCCTGATATAATGGTCATTGATGAAATAACAACAGGTGTTGACCCGGTATCAAGAAAGGAAATATGGGAATTTATTGAGAAACTTAAAGAAGATAAAACCGTTATATTTTCAACACCCTATTTAAAAGAAGGTGAAAAGGCTCAGAGGATACTTTTTCTTGAAGATGGAAAAATAAAATACCTTGAAAGTCCTTTGAAAATAATGGAGCAAAAGGGTACGAACTCCCTTGAAAAAGCTTTTTTAAAGATAGATGATAGAGGTTAAAAACATTTCAAAGTCCTTCGGTAAAATAAGGGCCGTCAGGAGTTTGAGTTTTGAAATTAAAAAAGGAGAAATATTCGGATTTCTGGGTCCAAACGGAGCGGGTAAGACAACAACAATAAAGATACTTCTTGGAATTTTAAAACCCGATGAAGGTGAAATATTTTTTGAAGGAGAAAATGTTTTTAAAAACATAGAGAATTACAGAAGGCAGATAGGATATGTCTCTCAGGAAGTTTCCCTTTATAAAGACCTGAATATATCTGAAAATGCAGAGTTCAGGGCAGGAATTTACGGGGTTTCAGAAAAGGATTTCTTTAAAAATTATAAAAACCTTTTAGAAAAGTTTGAACTTAAAGAATGGGAAAAAGAGCTTGTTAAAAATCTTCCAACAGGAGTTGAAAGAAGAACATCCCTTTTATGTGCCCTTATACACGACCCGAAAATACTTTTTCTTGATGAGCCGAGTTCCGGTATGGACCCTTTATCAAGGTTCAGATTCTTTAATGAAACAATCAGGGAACTTAAACAGAAGGGCAAAACAATCTTAATAACGACCCATTATATGGAGGAGGCAGAATATTTTGAAAGGGTTTTATTAATCCATAAAGGAGAAAAAAAGGCACTTGACAAACCTGAAAATTTAAAGGAAAAAATAAAAAAGGAGAAAAACTTAAATAAACTGCCTGATATGGAGGAAGTGTTTTTTGAAATTGTTGCAGGTGAAAGATGAAAGACAAAAATTTTTATACTCCCTCACCCTCCCCTTACCCCTCCCATCAAGGGAGGGGAAAAAATAAAAAGATAAACATAAATCACTCACCCCCACTACCTGGTTTCAATCCTCCCCCCTTGATAGAGTCACTTTCTTCCATTTCTCCCCCCTTGACGGAGGGAGATAAAGAGGGGAGTGAAAAAACGAAAAAGCAGAGAAAACCTGAATTATAAAATGAAATTAAAGGGTATAATTAAAAAGGAATTCATACACATAATAAGGGATAAAAGAACTCTATATATTTCATTTATTATGCCCCTTTTACTTCTAATAATCTTTGGATATGCGATAAGAACCGATTTAAGGAATATAAACCTCGGAGTAATTGATTATGATAGCACTCCTTTAACAAGGAAAATAATAAACGATTTAAAAAATGAGGAAATTTTTGAGAAAGTTCAAAATACAGAGGAATTTTATAAAAATCTAAAAAAGGGGAAATACAAAGGAGTTTTAATCTTTCCTCATAATTTTACAAAAAAACTTGGAAAAAATCAAACCGCTAAAATCCAGTTAATCCTTGATGCATCGGACAACCAGATGGCAGAAAATCTGGAAGGCTATATAAGGCAGAAAATAGAAAGTGTTTGGTTGCAGATGCCTGATAAAAGATGGCAAACTAAAAGATATGAAATTAATATTCTGTTTAATCCTGAAATGAAGAGCACCTATTTTATTGTTCCTGGAATTATAGTTATAATATTTATGGTAATTTCAGGAGTTTTAACAAGCATAACCCTGACAAAGGAATTTGAAAATAAAAGTATTGAAATATACAGGGTTTCAAAAACAGGTGCCTCTGAAGTTTATCTCGGCAAGATTTTCCCCTACATAATAATAGGATATCTACAATTAACAATAATACTTTTTGCTGGTAAACTTTTGTTTAATGTTCCTTCAAGAGGAAATCTCTTTCTTTTATATATCCTTTCCTTTTTTTTCTTATTCACAGGATTCGGAATAGGAATAACAGCATCCACGATTTTTAAAGAAGGAAGAACAACACTGATGGCTGTATGGCTGGGAACTCTTCTGCCTTCGCTTTTCTTATCAGGATTTTTATTCCCCATTGAAAACATGCCCCTTATTCTCCAGATTTTAACCTATCTTGTTCCTGCAAGATATTTCTTATACATATTAAGGGGAATACTTTTAAAGGGACTTGGATTTTCAAGTTTTATTCCTGAATTTGTTGCCCTTTTATTCTTTGGAATATTTTTAACGATTATATCATCAATAAGGCTTAAAAAAGAGATAGGATGAGAGAAATTAAAGCAATAATGAAAAAGGAATTTATTGAGGTTATAAGGGATAAAAGAAATCTCTACATGGTTTTATTTGCACCCTTTATACTCCTCATTGTTTTTGGATACATTATATCCCTTGATTTAAGAAAGGTTGAAACAGGATATTATGCTGAAAAGGAAACAAAGGAGGTAAGGGAATTTGTAGGTTCTTTAACAGCAAGCGAATTCTTTATATCAAAGGGATTTTTTGAAAAGGAAAGATTAATAGAGGAGATAAAAAAGGGAAATTTGAAAATGGGAATCATATTCGGAAAGGAAAACAAAGAAATTCTATTTGTAATAGACGGCTCACAGGGAAGCCCTGCACAGACAATTTCAGGTTATATATCAAAATTTCTGCGGGGTAAATTCAAAAACAATTTAGAAATAAAAACCCTTTACCTTTTCAACCCATCCCTTGAAACAAAGAACTACACTGTTCCGGGAGTATTTGTAATAATAGTTATAATTATAACTTCAATTTTAACAGGTCTTTCCTTCACAATTGAAAAGGAAAGAAAAACAGTTGAAATATTTTACATATCTCCTTTAAAGGCGCATCAGGTGATAATCGGTAAAATAACCCCCTATGCAATTCTAACATTTATTGATGGAATAGTAATTCTTCTTTTGGCAAAAATAATTTTCAAAATCCCGTTTAAAGGAAATCCCTTTCTTTTAATATTTATATTCTTCTTTTACATCTTAATAGCCCTTGGAATAGGAATGTTCGTATCCTTAATTTCAAAAACTCAAAGAGAGAGCATGCTCACCACATTTCTAATAGTCTTTCCCTTTATCTTGCTTTCAGGGATATTCTTTCCTGTTGAATCAATGTCAGAATTTTTCAGATTTTTCACAAACTGGTTTAATCCGGTAACTCACTTTTTAATATGCATAAGAAGTATTCTGCTAAAAGGAGCACGGATTGGAGAAATTTATTTTTCCTTTATATTTTTGATTGTTTACTCTATTTTTGTATTCTCCCTCTCCTATATAATTATCTTCAGAAGATTTAAAACAAAATTTTAAAACTTATTTCAAGAACAAAAATGCCTGTTTTATTGCGTTCTTATCTGCAAAAAGCATGTAAAAGTATTTACCAGAAGCAAGCCTTTTGCCCCTCTGGTCCTTACCATCCCAGTATATCCTGTGTATACCTGGATATTTTTTGCCTTCAACAATTTTTCTTACGAGTTTTCCAGAAATATCATAGACTTTGAGGACAACAAAGGATTCCTTTGCAAGTTCATATGTGATAACATTCTCTTTTTTCATTATTGGAGTGAATTTTTTAAATATGACAGGTTTTTTCTTCACATATTCAACCTTAACCTCACCATAATCCTTTATGACCTTCCCGTCAGAGGAATATCCTTTAATGTTATACCAGTAGGTTGTATTATCCTGAACATTTTTATCTGTAAAAGAGCTGGTCTCAACAAGAGAAAGAAATTTATAGGCTCTATGGTTTGATTCTTTTTTGTAAATCTCATAGTATGAGATATCAGGAAAGCTATTCCATTTCAGTTTTATACCAGAAGACAAAATTTCTGCATCAATATCTGTATAAGCCTCATGAACACCAAGGGTCAAACTTCTACCCGCGATTGTTATAGCATAAGGCTGAGGGGAACCGGTTCCAACATTATATGCTCTTACACGAATATTATAGGTTCCTGTGGGAGGTGTGTTTAAAAGAACAACCTCAACATTATTTCTTCTATCAGGAGAACCACCTGGAGCACTCTGTCCACCTGAAAAGTAATTGCCATAATAAATGTTGCTGTTTGGAGCAGTAACTATTAAATCAAGGTCATTAACAAGAGTGGGGTTTGCATTTGCAGCTCCTGCTGTATCGTGCCAGACCAGAACAATTTTCAGGGGTTCTGCAGAAGAGCCAACTGTTAAAGGATAATCAACATACTGACCTGTTGTAAGACCTGTTGTGTTGTCATCAAATTCAAGCTCCCTTGTGTCTCCGGAAAAATAAAGGGCATTGTCAAGCAAAACCCTTCCCCATCCTTCAGTATAATTCGGATAACCCGACACGCCTGTCATGTCAACGGTTGAAAGGAGGAGAGTGGCTTTAACAAGAGCACCTGAAGGCATTATTCCCTGTGAGGGGTTATAGGTTCCATTCACAAACCATCCTTCCCTGTAGTACTGCCTCACAAGTGCTGCAGCTGCTGTAACTGCGGGTGCAGCCATTGAGGTACCAACCATACCTGAAAAGGAGCAACTGAAACTGCCCCAAGTTTGTCCTGGATATGAAGATAGAATATAGGCTCTCCAGTTATTGCCAGGATTGACCCCTCCGCCCGGCGGGTCATAACCACCAGGAGCTGTTAAATCGGGCTTACGACGACTATCATCAGTAGGGCCTCTTGAAGAAAATTCTGATATATAATCAGCATCATAATCATAGCTCTGTCTATAAGTGGAACCAACAGACAAACAATTCTTTGCAGTGGAGGGCATACCAACTGTATTTGAGCCTGGTCCATTATTACCTGCTGAAACTATAAAAAGAAAATCTTTATAAAGGAAGGTAAACACATCTATATCAATTGACTCGTACTGATAATTCCCAAAGCCACTGGTGTATCCCCATGAATTTGAGTGCAGGTATGACCCGTAGGTGTTGCGGGCTCTTTGAGCAGAGTTGTAAAAATTGGTAAAATTCAATGGACAGGAATTTCCAAACTCATAGCCCACATCCTGCATGTAGATTTTACCCTGATAGGCATTACCTGAATAATCTGATACCTGAGTTGCACCTCCTCTTGAAGGGTCTCCTGCAACTGTTCCTGAAACATGAGTCCCGTGTCCACAGGTTCTGGTATCACGCGTATTACCACCTTCATCTGTATATGCATAGACAACTATATGATCTGGTCCTGGTGGGTCTCCTTCAGGGTCCCAGAACGAGCAGGAATAATAATCAACACCGGTATCCATAATCGTTATAATTTCTCCCTGACCCCTTATATTGTGATTCCACACAGGTAAACTTCCTGATGTAACTGTATCAGCCGTGGCATTCGGCCAATCATCAGGTGCAACAGTCAAAATATCACTCTGAACAACATACCTGGTTGTGTTGTTTAAAAAAGCCTTTGGATAATAGGGAGATATATAATAAACTTCGGGGATTTTTGCAATTGAATTTAAATTATTTAGGGATGTCCATACTATTATTCTGTTTGATGGATAGCCAAGAACCTTTTTAATTTCAATTCCCATCTTTTGCAATTTCAAGGCTATTTTCTGAGCATCAGCGTCAGGAAGAAGATATATTCCAATTGACTTTAAATCAGGTAAACTCACGTATAAGGGGTCTGTATATTCAACCCATCCATATCCCTTAACATACTGTCTTGTCTTGTTTTCAACTGATCTTAAATTATTAAGCTCAGGGGATATCTTGTAATAGGGATGATAAACTCCTGTCCATCTCACAAAGGGAAGTGAAAGAACCTCGTCTTTTTTTGAAGGCTCCATTCTTGCAAAAACCGCATAATAGGGAAGATAACCAAATGTCTCCACACCTTTTTCTTTTAAAAGACTTCTCCAGTAATTTTTTAAAGGACCTGTAAATTGAAGAATATAAAGGGTTTTACCCTGTTCCTCTCCTTTTAATTCCTGGGGTATTGCGGGTTCTCCATCCCTCAAAGGGTCAAATTTAGCGGTTGTAAGAGATATTTCCTGAGAAAAAAGCACCCCAATAGCCATACCCACAATTAACATTTTTTTCATAGCACCCCCTTTTTAATTTTTAATTAACTATAAATTATACTGAATATAATATCTCATGTCAAACATGTTTTATACTACTTTTTATATGAAATTTTTATGCCAGATTCTTGTAATTATATTTTTTATTGCAAATCAATAAGATTTGAAAATTTAATAAAACTTTATGTCGCAAAAGTGCAACAATAATTTGCAATTTTACAAACATTGTGCTAAGTCAGCAAATGAAGTCTATTCTGAAATCTCTTTTACCAGAATTTTATAAAGAGGGCTTTCTTTGTTCCATTTTTTCATATCTTCAAGGGTTTTAAGAGCCTTTTCTCTTTCACCTTGCCTTAAATACTCATTTATTAAAAGAAAAAAGCTCCTTTCAGGATTTATCTTCATCTGGTGGGCTTTTTTTAAGTATTTTAAAGCCTTTTTATTACCCTTTATATGGTATATGTGACCGAGCGTCAATAAGGAGAAGGGATTACCAATGGGTATTGATTTTAAGGCAAAGTTTTCAGCCTCATTTGTTCTATCGGTTAAAAGGTAAAAATCTGCAAGTTTTCCGTAATAATCCGAGGGCGAATATTCATAGGGCAAGGAAAATGTTATACTCTTTACCTTTTCAAAATCTCCTTTAAACATATAAAGGCTCCATAAATCGTAAAGATATGCAGGGTCTTTTGAAAAATAATATTTTTCTTCAAGATTCTGAATTACATCCTTTGAGGGAAACCGGACAAATAAAGTCTTTCCTTTGAATAAAAAACCAAAAGGTAAAAGGAATAGAGGAATCCATCTGAATTTATAAAAGAATTGAGAGAATATTCCGTAAATTAGTGATATTAAAAGGGGATAGTAAAAGGGATAGGCAAGATGAACCCTTGTTTTTAAGAAAAAGCCTGCCGAGAGGTAAAAGGCAAATAAAGAAAGTAAAAATTCCTTTAATCCCCTGTTTAAATTAATTTCTTCAAAAAATAAAAAGCAGGAGACAAAAAATATAAAGGGAATATGACCAAGGGCAAAAGCAGAGGAAATTGATAAGAACCAGGATAAATAGGATTTTCTCTTTATTGAGAGAATAAATATCATTAAGGGAAGGGAAAGATAATCAAAGAAAATTAAATTGTGAAAGTCTGTCTTATGCCATGCTGTAAGCCATCCAGAGATAAGGAAAAACAATGTAAAGTTGAATTTAAAGTTTATTTTAAAATAATTTTTTTTCTGAAAGGCAAAGGAAAGTATGATAAGTATCACTATGTTGTAAATTAAAATTTTGTCCTGATTATAATAAAGGAATCCTCCATCACCGAATACATTTGTTCCGAAAAACTTTAAGGATAAAAAATAGGGTGAACCCAGAAAAACGACCGCTAAAAAGGGAATGGGTAAAAATAAAATTGATTTTATTTTTCTGCCCTTTAAAAATACATAGACTGCTCCGAGAATTGATGCACCTGCAAGTTCTATGAACTGTCCCTGCGAAAAACCCAAGGAATACCATATCCATTTGTTTGAAAAAAGGTTTTTTAATGCCTCTTCGGGTTTTAAAAGATAAAAGTACCTGAAGCCACCTCCATGAAAGATAAAGTCCCATACAGGTGGTATTAAAATCCATGGGGTGAATAAAAAAACAATTTTTAAAACTTTATGTCTATCCTCTCCTGAAAAAAGAGAAATTAAAAGGGCAATTAAAAAGAACATATTTATAAAGAAAACAGGATAATCAAGCACAAGCAACCTGACTGATTCCCAAAAAACCATCTTTGTGCCCATCCTTAAACTGAATGTAAGGGATGTCTCTATTACCTGTCTTAAATAGAGAAAGGAAAAAACATAAAGAAGAAGTTTTTTATCATCAAACTCCTCTGCTTTTTTTTCTATTAAGAAAAGAATTTTTTTTAACATTATTTAACAATATAAGGCAATTTTAAATGAACTTCTATATCTCCTTTGTCTTTCATTTTTAAAGGAAAAAATATTTTTATCTTTTGTTTTGGTTTTAATCTCTTATTCGATAGAAGAACATTTTCCTCAATCAAAATCTTTTTTATCATAATCTCTTTTTTTCCTGAATTAAAAATATAAAGGGTATCACCGTTTTTATTGAATATAAGAGGAGAGAAAAGGGTGAGATAATTTTTATGAACTCTACCCCTGATTTTTATAAAATGATACAGATACCCTTTTATATTGGTTGTAATTTTTATCTCTTCATCAATAAAACCTGTTTTAACAGGAGCAACTTCAATATTTATTACTTTTCTCTCATCCGGTGCTATATGAATCGGGAAATCAGAAATTATTTCACAGTTTGGTGAAGGGGTTGCTCCAAGCAGGATAAGTTCTGCATCTCCTGTATTTTTAACATAAAAAAATGTATCTTTTATTTCGCCAGGATAAAGATTACCCACATTAATTATTTCAACGCTCTTAAGTTCTGGTTTTGGAAGAGGGAATATGTGTGCCTTTATTTTAAGTCTTATAAAAGGCTCATAGGGGTCGTTTGTATGAATGAGTATTTCTTCCTCAAACTCTTCTTTTTTACCTTCTGTTACAATACCTGCTTTTAAAGATGTCGAATCACCCGGCTCTATTGTATTCTTATCAATGATAACAAAGGTGCAACCACAATCTTTTTCTATATTAATTATTTTAAGAATATCATCACCCTTATTCCTGATCGTAAAGTTAACCCTTATCTCATCACCTTCTAAAATTCTGCCTGCATCAAATATTCTCGGTAATACCTCTATTCTGGGATAAAGAAAAAACAAAAAGATAAAAAGTTTCATAAAACTTAATTCAACCCGCTTCCCTTTTTCACATTGATTGAACCTGCTTCAAAAAATCATGTTATCCGGTCAAAAGTATTTTATTGTCTTATAAATTTGCTATGAAGATTTTTACCTCCTGCTTTTAACTCTATAAAGTATATACCTTTTGGTAAACTTTTAACAGGAATGAGAATGTCACCTTTAGAATTAAATGTACCAGAAACTATGTTCCTGCCCATCACATCAAATATTTTTACATTGAAATAACCATTTATACCACTTACACGCAGAAAATCATTTGCAAAACTTGAGACCACGGGTTTAAATTGATACACGGGTTTAACTTTCTCTTCCACATTTAATCCAAACCAGGCAAGTATTTTAGCCATAAGTTCTTCACGGGTTGTATGATTTGTCCAGTTGTTATCTA
The DNA here is from genome assembly GCA_002011615.1 of Candidatus Hydrothermus pacificus. Taxonomy (GTDB): domain Bacteria; phylum Hydrothermota; class Hydrothermia; order Hydrothermales; family Hydrothermaceae; genus Hydrothermus; species Hydrothermus pacificus. Next base: position 299,462 of record MTOH01000001.1, read on the forward strand.
TGGCCTCAAATGGGAACGCAAAATACAGACTCTTATAAGTTCCTGAATTGTATCTTACAGCACATGGACCATAGTTCGCAGAACCTGAAGAATTACTGTAATAAAGGGAAGTATCTGCACCTGATAAGGCAGTTATTTTGTCCACATCCATCGCATTCTGAGCCCCACCAGTACCTGTGATTCTTAAATGAACACCATCACCTATCGGGTCTCCACCATATCCTTTTATCCATCTATAGAGCAAATCATTTCCGACAATCTGGGTTTTAAGGGTATTGGTAATGAAAGTTTGAGCATCTGCATCTTCAGCAAGAAATTGTGATGATATAAACAGTCCTCCACCGGATGAAAGATAGGCATTTAAAGAATCAATCTCCTCTGTGGATAAAACTTCTGTTGAATCATTTCCAGTAAACCATATAAATAGATTCCTGGGATGAGCAAAAAAGCTGTGTAATCCTTCTCTATCAACTATCCAGGTCTCATAAACAACTCCTAAATTATCAAGTGTTGATTCATAGAAACTTCTCAGATAATCATTGTCTCCGTCATCTACAAGCACAAGCCCTGGATAGCCTATGAGAACCTTGAGGGTATCAACAGGTTTTACAGTGGAAGGACTTGAACTTATGTTTATAACAAAATAGGAGAACCTGACATTACCAGACACAGAGAATTCAAAAAAGTCGGTCGTAAGAACTGAATCTCCATTTTGAAGGGAAGCTACATATATTGTGCTGTCTGAAAAGGAAATATTCGGGTCACTTGTGGAAACTGTGATGTTTATATTATTTGCATTCTGCCAGTATTTTTCATTATATAGATTTAAATACATCTTAACAACTTCACCAGGTTCTGGCCTTCCATCACCATCAAATTGAAAATTCTTTACAATTATATTTGAGTAAATTGATTGTGCAAGGGCTCTATAAAGATTAACTCTACCCCATCCGAGAAGCCCCTGATAATTCGGATTAAGTGAGTCTATGTCATCACAGGATTTCATTATTATAGAATCTGTTTGATAGGATGTCCAGCCAGGATGAAGCGACCTTACCATACCTGCTATACCACATACAACCGGTGAAGCCATTGAGGTTCCATAAAACCCATCATATCCATTATTCGGAACTGTGCTTAAAATGTTATCACCGGGTGAAGAAACATCTATCCATGTTCCATAGTTTGAATAGGAAGATTTAATATCATTTGAATTTGTTGCAGCAACAGCTATAACATTTGGATAATTTGCAGGATAATGGGGAGTCTGGATATTGTCATTCCCTGCAGCAGCACATATTGTTACATTCCTTGTATCATGTGCCCATATCATTGCATTTCTTTCAGATGAATTTTGAGAATAAGAGCCATAGGAATGGTTTGTTGCAACCGCACCTTTGTTTCCTGCATAGTAAATTGCATTAACAGCAGCAGAAATATAGATATATTGCCCATCTCCGCACTTAAAAGCCATACCTCTCACTTTCCAGCCCACACCTGCAACTCCTACACCGTTATCCGTAGTTGCAACAGCAATCCCAAACACATGTGTTCCATGGTCATTTCCATTTTCTGTGGGGGTTGGGTCCCATCCCTGTGATGGGTAAAACCTAAATCCTATTATATCATCAACATATCCATTTCCATCATCATCAACACCGTTTAAATCCTGTGGGTAATCAAACTTATCATTTCCGTTTAAATCCTCGCCAGGGTTAACCCAGAGTTTATCATAAAGGTCTTCGTGGTCCCAGTCAACACCTGAATCCACAGGTCCTACTGCAATTGTGGAATCACCCTTTGTGATATCCCAACCCTGAGGTGCCTGTATCTTTGGCAGATGCCATTGCTGGGAATACATCGGGTCATTGGGTTCTATCAAAAGGGGCTTTGCCTCATCAACTTCTGCAATTTCAATGCCTGTAATTTGAGAGAAGGTATTAACAAGTGATGGGGCATCTATCGGATTTTCAAAAACAAGAAGATAGTATCTATCAAGTCCATAAAGTTTTGCATCCTCTGTTATTTTACCATAAATAAGTCTTTTTACTTCCTTAAGTCCATAACTTTTTGCAAGATTGTCAATTTCAGGAATACCAAGCTCTTTACCCGCAAGTGTAAGAGCAGAACCATTATCCCATACCTCTTTTAAGTTCTTAACAGCTATGCTGTTATATTCGGGATTGAGTTTGATTATCAGATGATAAGGATGAAACTTAATTGATGTAACCAGCATTATACCTATAATTATATTCATAACATACCTCCGTTTTTAATTTTAAATTATTATAAGGCAAAAATATGGCTATTTTCAACCTAAACTTTTTAAATTAATTTTTTGAATTAGACTTGACAAGCATTTGTTTTTTTTGTTATAATTTTAACCTCTTTGAAAATTTTTTGAGAGGTTTGTAACAATAACCTTAAAAGGAGGTGTTATATGTATAGATGGGTAATAAGTATGGTGATGGTAAGCGGGTTGCTTGCACTGCAACCTGTAAGGGCGCCCGTTCACGATAACATGAATATGGACAATACTCCTGTACCCACTGTGCATGTTCCTGTTCTTACAACTGATGGAGACACCCTGATGACCCCCTTTGTAAACAACCCTACTCAGAGGGATTATCAGGTAAATGGTCCTGTTCCCACAAGACTCTGGGCTGTTGAGGAAATTAATGGAACCTATGCAAACATGATGTATCAGTATGCAGATGGAAGAAGACAGGCAACTAACTTCTTTGACTGGGCAACTCAAACATGGGCTGCTGACAGTGCAGGATACGATACAACCGGATTAAGGAATGGTGGGTATGGAAATATGGCTGTAAACTACTCCAATGCCATTGGCTATCAGTATCACTTCTTTGTAACCTTCCATTCAGATGGCTATAGTTATCAGGGTGATGTTCAATGGCCTGACACACCTTTTGACCCGACAAATCCAAGTCCCACTTACACAGTTCTTGCAGGTGAAGACACAAACCAGGTATGGCCATATGTGGGATTCACTCAGGAAGGATATATGCAACAGGTATTTACTGACTACGATGGACACATCTCTGGAGTGGCATATGCTATTATATACGACAGAAGTTCTGATTACACAATGTGGGACGGTATGGTTCCCATAGTGAATACAGGAGATGGCCCATGGTATGGATTTTATTCTGACCCCTTCTCAAACAGGGTTGTTTTAACCTACTGCAGAACATCCTCTGACAATCACATCATTATGCTCGTTGACACAATGTCAGGAGACATGTTTTATGCAGGTGTGCCCCTTCAGGTTGATGTAAGCCAGGAAATACTCAATCAAACAGGAACAACATACTATGTAGGGTTTGTTGGAGATGGAAATCCCTTTGTTGATAAAGACGGGAATGTGCATCTGATAACATTCGGCTCTGATGGCACAAATGTTGCACCTGTTGAGATTTATCACTTCTTCTGGGACCTCCAGGCCGATACAATGGGTGTTACCCTTATAAAAACCCTCACAGACCTCTATTATCCTGCGGGTGTAAACTCACTTGTTGCAGGAAGAAGCCAGATGGGTCAGGACAGAAACAACGGAATTCTCTATGCTGTATGGGAAGAGTTTATTCAGGAACCCGGAAGATTTGTCACCAGTTCAACAAACGACACTCTTGCTCCCACAAGAATAATCCTTGCCCAATCTCTTGACAACGGTCTTACATGGACAGAAACTGTTCTTCTTGAAAGTGACCAGATAAGAGACAACAATGACTGGTTGAGATTCCCTGTGATCTCACCCGTTGTCCCGAGAATAGGAGCCTACGATGTTGTTTACTGGGGAGTTTATGACGATGATGACCCCGGATTCGTATGGCAGGCACAGGGAGGTGTTTCCTGGGTCGGCATGCTTGTTGGAAGAAAAGAATATGTGAGCGTTGCAGAAACTCCTGTATTTGCAGACAATGGACTTAAACTTGATTACAACCTGAGAGGTGGAAACGTTATATTTAACTTCAATGTTCCTTCAAAATCTCCTGTTACAATGAAAGTGGTTGATATATCAGGAAGAACTGTGAGCACACTGTTCAAAGGAACCGCACAAGGTAAACACTCAATCACATGGAATGCATCAAAAGTTCCTGCAGGAATTTATTTCTGCAACTTCAGAGCAGGAAACAGCACACTCTCACAGAAGATACTTCTCTCAAAATAAAGAAATTAGTTTAATCTTTAAACCAGGGGCACCCTGCAGGGTGCCCCTTTTTTATTTACGGATAAATTATGCATAAAGAGATATTAACTATCTTAATGTTAACCGGATTTGTGGCTCCACAGTTAAAAAGGGCACCGATTCATGATAAAGAATATATATATATTGCACACCGCCCGGTAATGCAAATTTTCCAACAATTACAAAAAGGAGTGATACCCTCACTCTTCCATTTGTAAACAATCCAAGCAATCGGGATTATCAGACAAACGGTCCTGTATCCACAAGACTCTGGGCTGTTGAGGAAATTAATGGAACCTATGCAAATATGATGTATCAGCATCCTGATGGAGTAAGACAGGCAACTAACTTCTTTGACTGGGCAACCCAGACTTGGGTGGGTGACACCGATGGATACGACACCACAGGATTAATACGCGGCGGTTACGGAAACATGGCTGTTAATTACTCCGCATCTTTCGGCTATCAGTATCACTTTTTTGTCACATTCTACACTTATAACTGTCAGGCTTCGGTTCAATGGCCCGATACACCATTTATTCCCACAAACCCGAGCCCGACCTACACGGTGCTTGACGGTGAAGATTACCAACAAATATGGCCTTACATAGGATTAACCCGGTCCCATCTCCATCAGATATTTACCGATTACGACGGTCATATTTCAGGAGTGCAGTACGCCATTATATATGATAGAAGTGCTGACCTTGCATCATGGGACGGTATGGTTCCCATAGTGAATACACCTGATGGTCCATGGTATGGATTTTATTCTGACCCCTTCTCAAACAGGGTTGTTTTAACCTACTGCAGAACATCCTCTGACAATCACATCATTATGCTCGTTGATACAATGTCAGGAAACATGTTTTATGCAGGTGTGCCCCTTCAGGTTGATGTAAGCCAGGTGGTACTCAATCAAACAGGAACAACATACTATGTAGGATTTGTTGGAGATGGAAATCCCTTTGTTGATAAAGATGGGAATGTACATCTTATAACATTCGGTTCTGATGGACAAAATGTTGCACCCGTGGAAATATACCACTTCTTCTGGGATTTAACAGCCGATACAATTAATCTCACCCATTATTCCCAGTATAGGCTCGATTGATATAGTTTACTGGGGAGTCTATGATGACCATGAGCCCGGCTTCGTCTGGCAATCGCAAGTCCCTGACTCTGTATCCATGCTGGTGGGGAAAAAAGAATATGTAAGTATTAGAGAGTTTTCTGCATTTCCAATAGATGAGGTCAAATTCAATTACAAATTTATGAACAGAAACATTGTTTTTAATTTCACCATTCCTTCAAACTCTCATACTATAATAAAGATTTTTGATATATCAGGAAGAACTGTGAGCACGCTGTTCAAAGGAACCACACAAGGTAAGCATTCAATCACATGGAACGCATCAAAAGTTCCTGCAGGAATTTATTTCTTTAATGTGAAAATCAAAAATAAATCACTCTCATCCAAAATATCCCTCTTTTGATAAAAAAATCAGAACTATGAGATTTTTAAAAAGGGGGGAGAGAATATCTCCCCCCATGGATTTTTTCTAACCGCCGAGATACTGGTTTATCTTCTCAAGAATATGAACCTTGGCATCAGGGTCAAATGGGTCAGAAGGAGGCACCCATGAAGGGTCAAGTTCAACAATAACCTGGACGCAGAAATTCATGAAGTTAATTTTATAAGCAGCATAGGCTAATAGCGCTATAGACCTTGTATAGTCAGTATATGGATAATGAGTGAATTTCAGAGAGGTATCTGCAAGATTTCTAAGCACATTCCCTGCGATAATTGCTGATAGAAAATCTTCATTTGCCACATAAGTTCCAACAAGTCCTGTATAAGAAAGGTAAATATTCTCAGGAACAGTAGGGGTAGTCGGGCTGTCAAGATAATAATAGTTCAGGAAAAATGTATCCACAAGGGTGTCTGCAGTATTTGGATAAAGTGTATCTTTGAGAAAAATTAAAGAATCGCTTATATCAAAATATTCTGGTTCAACATACTTCTGTCCTTTTTTGATTTTAATGGATGAGTAGCACAGAAGGGGTGTATTTGCAACTTTAACATGCCATATAGCCTCGCCCCCAATCATTGAATCAATTCCCCAGCGATTGGTATCCGTTTCTGCAAATGTTTCGTTAAACATGGGGACATCAAATCTATTAATGCCCTGTTTAAGTGAGTAAAGTATAAGTGTGAAACTGTAAGCAGAAGCAGCATCTTCAAATTTTGAGAGCTGAGTTGCAGTCCATGCCTTTCCAAAATAAGCTTCTTCATAAAAGGCGTCAAGGGTTATTGCAGAATCAAAGAGGGTCAAAGCAGTGGAAAAGTCACCCTCATCATATTTATCCCATGCTTCATTGAGAATATCTGAAGCAACAGGAGGTGTAATATCCGGAGGATTTTCTTTAACACCGCAGGAGAGAGCAAGCACCACCAAAAATAAAAGAGCTATTTTTTTCATCATCCTATCCTCCTTTAGAAAACAATCAATTTAAATTTTCTGGAAAACTTGTTATTTCTGGACTTAATCATAAAGTTCATAAAGTAAACACCTTGTGTCAGGGTATTCTTTAAGGGTAAGTTGAACTGGTGAATTCCCGGGTCTAAATCCTTCATCCTTATTTCTTTAATGTTTCTTCCCATTATATCGTAAATTTTCAAGTTTAAAATGGACTTTGAGGGTAGTGAAACAGAGAACTTAAGCAGAGAATTTACAGGGAGCATGTTTTTAGAAAGTTTGACATCAAACTTTGCAGGTAAAACATTGGGCTTACCTTCCATCACAGCAAATATACCGAGAGAAGTCGTGTAGGTATACAAAGTGGTTTCTCCTTCTTTATAAGTCTCGCATTTTACAGGAACACCCTGTTCAATCCTGTATATTGAAATATCATCTCTGTTCTTGAATTTTTCACTGTGAAAACTGATCTTTACGGGTTTTGAGAAAATTATGTTAGAATGTCCAACAGAGTAAACAGCAGTAGCGTTGTTATTCGCAATATAATTTTCAGGAAGTGAACTTGCAAAGACCATTCCACTGAATCCTGAATTCTCAGGCATTTCAAGGGTGACATTTCCTCCAAGGAATGAATAGAGACCTGCACCTGTCACATCTCTCACACTCACAGTATCGTAAAAAACAATCGTGGTATTTCCTACAAGGTCCTGAGCATAACTGTAGACAAGGATATCTCCCTTTATGTCAGAGATCAGAGAAACCGTCCCGTTATAAATTGCAAAAGTATCTCCTGTCTCAACAAGGGATAACTCTGTAGAAGTGGACGGTAGATTCTTGTCCAGTGGTCTGAAAATAACCGTGGGGTCAACACCTGCGCCAGCATCTCCAAACAGCGCATCAAGAGCATTAAAAATGGTATCTTTTCCACCAATCACATAAAAATCAATGGCGCTTGTTACAACAGGGTTTTGAAGTATATATTTGTTAAGCCAGTTAGGAGCTCCTCTTTCAACAGAGTAGGCAAAATAACCTTCAGCCAGAGAACTGTTTACAAGAACATATCCGTAATCTCCTGCAGGAAGTGTATCTTTCAACATGTTACGAGCCTTTTTGAATATTTCTATGGTATCATTCCCGACCACTATGTATTCCACTGTGGTATCAAAAGTCATCTTTGTAACCAAAGGAATAGAATCAAATGTGATTCTATAAATTCTGAAACCGTATTCAGGGCTACCAAAATTATCTTGGAGGTCAAACTTATAAACCTGTGAATTAGTATCTGACCTTGTGAAATACATTGCTGACTGGGGCAAAATCACATTAGAGCTTCCAGCAGAGTCAGGAATCAAAGCTCTGTAAGTATTCGGGCTGGAATAATTGAATATACTGTCAACCGCATTGTATCCATATAAACCACCACCAAGAGAAGGGTCGTCAAGCAAGTTGGCAACTGCCCATGCTCCAAAGGTTTCATCAAAACTCAATCCTATGTTCTGTGGAAGATAGTATTCGAAAAGTTCCTGCCCATCACGGTCTTTATCTCTCATCATGGCTTTGAAAATCACACTGTCCGCTCCTGAGGTATCATTATTAAATGCACTGATAAGTCTTTCTCTTATATAGAGGAACCAGTATGCTATCCTCTCTCTATCAAAATCTCTTGCAACCGGTGACCTTAACCAGTTTGCAGTGAAATCAAAAAGAGGCTTACCAATCCTGACTATACTGGTTGAGAAATCTCTTCCCGGTTTGATTCCTATATTCTGGTCGCCTGTAAATATGTTAAATCCAGCAAGATGAAGTGCAAGCATTGAGAATCCAACCCTTACAATCTTTGATTCCTCATGTTCCAGACTCCAGCAGGAGTATAAACTGTAAAGATAGGATAAATACTTTGCGAGTAAAAGAGAGTCAAGAACTCCTGTAGCAGTATCTACATAAAACACTGAAGGGTCATAGTTGAAATTCAAAACAAAAATTTCTTTTAAACTGGCATCAGGGTTTGAAGGGTCAAGGTCATAATCATCAAAATAACCATAAAGGGGTTTTACTTTGTTTAAGCTTGAATCTGTTGAAGCTTCCAGAGGATAGAGTACAATATCAATAACAGAATCAGCGTTCATATCCCACAGTTCTTCATCTTTGACTCCTAAAACAGTTTTCATCCTGTTAAAGAGATTTTCTCCGGTGTAAGTTTCGATAACATATTTTACGGTCTCAACTTCCTCATCAGCAAGGAAGTTTTTTATATTCCTGCTGAAATTCATCCATCTACCCTGAGCGTTATCAAATTTCCATATACCCTGGTCATTTGCAACAAAAAGCACATTCTCAAGATTATCAAAATATATTACCCTGCAGTTCAGGGAACCATAAGCACTAAGATAGGAGAATCCTTCGTTCATCTCCTCCCAGGTTCCTCCCAGATTTTGAGAACGAAGCACCCCATTTCCATAAGAAGCAATCCAGAAATAGCCAAATCCATAATCTATATCATACAGGTTATAACCTGAAAGTGCTGAGTTCCAGTTACTCCCACCATCAAGTGAATAGAATAAGCCATCTGCTGTAAGGATAACTATTGTATCAGAGTTAAAGATTTTAATCTCATTGACATTGTAAATTCCGGATATTGAAGACCATGAACTTCCATCCCAGACCCACAGGCTATCACCTCCGGCATACACATTCTTTGTCACAGGTTGAACAGCAACTGCGTTCATTTTTTCAGTGAGATTACCCAGATGTATTGCCTCTGCCAGACTATCTTTCTGCTGAACAGCCAGTTGTGATACTCTGAGTTTATAAACACCGCTATCTGTTGCTGCAAAAAGAATTTCCAGTGTATCAACCGGGATAGGTCCCACACTATCAGGGTCAAAAACTATGGAATAGACAGGCTTATCAATAAAACCTATTTTACCGAAATTATTACTTGGTGGAACATTCTGTCTCTGAGAATAAATACCTTTGTTAGTTGCAAAGTAGAAAACCGCCCAGTTTCCAGCAGTTTGAGGAGGATTCGGGTTTGTAAGAATTTTGTATATCTCAACATCCTCTCCCAGACTATTAACACCCTGGGTTGTTTGTTTCCAGAAAAATCCACCATTCTGTGAGTAAAAACAATAATCAGACACACTATCAGATAAACCTGTTGCAACAAAATATGCAAAACTATCAGGATAAGCAAAAGTTGACCAGTTTCTTCTCGCAATATCATTAACAACTATTTTTTCTTTCAGGCTGACCAGTGCAAAGTTCTCTCCAACATATCTTACAATTCCTGTTTTTAGTTCAGGGTCTCTGGATAGAATGAGATAGAACTGATTAACATAGAAATCCACTGAATCACCAAGATTAGGTCTGGCAGCACCCAGAATGCACACAAGTCCTGTAATAAACAAGATTACCTTTTTCATCTAAACCTCCTTTTTAAAAGCTAAAAGAAAGCCCCACCCTGTGGATATCAGGCAAGGCACCAAAATCTGAAAATGCATAGTCAATTCCCATCTTCTTTGCAGGATATATTCCGAATCCAAAGGCAAGCCCACCTTCATCAAGATTAAGAGTGTATCCTCCCCTTAAATGGAGTAAATTCATATAAGAAATCTCGGTTCCAAAAGAGAAATACTCTTCATTATCATTTGGATGGGCACCATCAAAGGACACTGTCCACTTAAATACCGGGGTTTCAATCATTTCCATTGCTGCGCCCACACGAAAAACTATGGGAAGAGGATAATCTATATACTCCTTATCAAAATCTTCCTTCAGGGTATACTTTACATATTTACCTGTTGGTTTTAAATTGGGTCCCAGATTCTGCATGGACATCGCAACTCTAAAAGATTTCCATCCTGTCCAGAAAAGGGTTCCAGCATCAATTGCGAAGGAGTAAGCCGATGTGACATCTGCATACTTTTCATAAATCATTTTAAGATTTACACCAAAAGAGAATTTTTTTGTAAACTTTTGAGCATAGGTTATCCCGGCCTGAAGAGCGTTGTATGCCACTTCATCACCTGTCGGATATGGACCTATGTTTTCATCTACAATTGCTTCCTGAAAACCGGGGCTATATAGATAACCTGTAAACACACCTAATTTGCCATAACCCATATAATCCTGAACATAGGAGAATCCACCGAGATAATTCTCTGCAATATAATGGGTATATGTGAAACCCAAAGACCTGGGAGATGTGATTTCAGCAAGTCCTGCAGGATTCCAGAATGTGCAGGAGGGTTCACCAAAAAGTGCAGTGTAGGCATCAGAAAGTCCAGCTCCTCTTACAGTTATCGGAATGGAAAGAAATTTGGCTCCTGCAAAACCAACTTTTCTCTGGGCATTCAGAGAGAATATTAATGCACTCATCATAACCAGCATAAAGATTTTTTTCATAATTCCCTCCTTACCTTAAAATCATAAATTTACCAATTTTATAATTTCCATCTTTATCTTCAACCTTGTAAATGTAAATTCCACTGACCACCTTCAATCCTTCCTCATTAAGGAGATTCCATGCAACCGCTCCTTCACCTGTGGTGTTCTGGAGAGAGATTACTCTGTCTCCTGATAGAGTATAAATAGTGATTCTTGATTCACGAGGAACATTCAAGAACATAATCTTGTCACCAATTTCTGATGCTCTAAGCCATTTTGCAGAACCTTTATAGGGATTCGGAGCAACAAAAACATCATCTACAGATGCGCTGGGCTCTCCTTTCATTTCAATTGCCAGGGGATTTCCATTTGCATCCTTCTTATAGTTGTTATTAGCACTTTCAAGGCTGTCTTCATCATAGGCTGTTACTGTGTAATAAACAGGAAATCCAATCAAAGCAGTGGTATCCACATAGTTTCTAAAAATCCCTACTTCAAAAGGAAGCTCCTGAATTAGTTGCCATCCTCTTGGTTCATGATAGGCTCTGTAAACCCTGTAACCCCTTGTGTCAACCACACCTTTGAGGGGGTCAGGACTTCTTTCCGCAACATCATCCCACACAAGCTGAACACCATTAGGGGTTGCTGTATAGTTAAGATGAGGAGAAGGAGGAGGAACAGGGACATAAAAATGAACATCCTCATTCGGTGCTGAAGGATGAGCAGGGTCTGAATTTTCTGCACCACCATAATAGACCTGCAATGCTTTTTCAAAGGTTTGAGCAGCACCCATAAGCCATCCTCTACCCCAGTAATCGTCATTGCCACCGTAAAGCCCCTGACCAACTCCTGCAACCCATACAAAATGCAGGGTGTCACCATCGTATAAGGTATATGGACCAACTGTGTTTAAAAATCTATAGTCAAATTCCGCTGCACCTAAATCATAAGGATGAGGTGCATATCTGTATCCCTGAGTCGCTGAATGATTACCCTTTTGATAGTTATACACCTGGTCATCACTTGCAGGGTCTGACTCCCAGTTCCACCACTGATGGGACCATGGTCTTATGAGCCTGAATGTCCCTGTGCCTATAGAATCAGAAGGTGCAGGCGGAGTATAAAGCCATCCACCAAAGGCATATCCTGCACATGCACCTTCTTCTCCTGTATCATTACCAGGTGTTCCGGGGTTATCACCATCGTATATATATGAAATACCTCTCGGTATAAGATAAACAGGTAAACTTTCTCCTTTCCATGGAATATACATCTCAACCGCATCACCTTCCTGAGTAACCATTTCATCTTCTTCATCTCCCCATACAAGATAATGGTCATTTATGCCATCCGGCTCATCCCAGAAAGAATCGGGTGTAACTGTTTTTATGTCTATGGGGTCTCTTATTATAAAATCAGGATCATTCCATTCTCCATTTGTCCACCCGTCAAAACCCACAAGGTCATCAATATGCGGGTTTGATTGGTCTGCACCGGAAACATCACAGTCATACCACATTGAAACATAAACAGAATCAAGAGTCTCTCCCACATCAGGTATATCACACTGGTCCTTGTTCCAGACCATTTTCATCCAGTAAATTATAAAATCATTATAGGGTTCGTGAGGCCATTGCATGGCTCTTACTATCCAGGTAATTCCTGTGTGTCTGCCTGCAGCATTTTTTGTGTTGGTTGAACTATCCGGCCATACAGCAACTATGTCATGGGGAGAATATCCAGGGCCTTCATACAAAACCGGTCCTTCCCACCATTCTCCATCAGGATAATTGTGATAGGTAACATAAGGCGTACCTCCTTCCTTACATCCTGTTACGAAGTAAGAGAGCCAGAGATAGAAATTGTTTACTGTGGCACCTCCGGGCCATGAGAGTCCGTATAGCCCTGAATTTCCTTCTCCACCAAGACAACCGTAGTTGGTCATATAGTTCCAGACCTCTCCATCGGTTTGATTTATAATTACTTTTTCTCTGAGAATTTGAGAACCGGGGTCATTCTGACTCTTAGCATAAAGAAAAGGTAAACATACCACCATTGCCAGCATATAAACGAGAATTTTTTTCATCTCTATCCTCCTTTTAAAATCCCTTTAATCTCAATTCAACACCAACTCTTGTTCTTCTTCTCGGGCTCCAGACTGTGGGGTCCTTTTCCTCACCTTCGGGATCGTCAAAGTATTCATAATATTCAACATTGGCAAAGGTTGAAAGGTCTTTTCTGTTGAAAACATTGTAAATATCCATAAAGAAATTTAAATAAATTTTCTTTATTGAAATTCCCTTTGAAATCCTTAAATCAGTGTTCTGATAACTCGGTAATTTTTGGGCATTTATGTTTTCAACTGCTTCACTGATTGTTCTTATTGGAGGTGTATAGGGGAAGCCACTCCCATAACTGTGCACCACAAGCAGATTGATGTCATCCAGTCCGGGCACACCAAAAAGAGGCCTGCCTTTGGGCACATTATAGGCTAATGTTAAAGTAACTTTGTGCCTCTGGTCCCAGTCAAGAGGAGATTCATGAGGAGGAATCGGGTATCCACGCCATGCCCATTCATAAGCATCTCTTGGGGCAGAGAATGAGCCCCTTGCAACCTGAAATGTATAAGATACAGAACCGCTGAAGTTGGGCAGAAGAGCACCACCTGGTCTTTTTGAAAGTTCTAACTCTACACCTCTTGAAGAACCATAATCTTCATTAACATAGGTAGAGTAGTTCTCACCTGTCAAGCCAATGGGATACATTTTCAATCTTGACCATGAGAATATATCCTTGTAAAATGCAGTAACATCAACAATTATATTCTCGGTGAACCCATGGGTTACACCAAGCTCATAGGAAATATTCTTCTCGGGTTCAATGTTAGGATTTCCGATAACAGGGAAAGCTCCACTGAATACATAGGAAGTTAAAAGCTGGCTGAACTGTGGTATCTGGTAATAATGCCCGTAGGTAAAGTGAAGAACATCTCTTTCTGTAATTGGATGAGAGATTCCTATTCTTGGGGAGATATACCATTTTTTCTCGGTCTTCTCTGCATCTTTCAGAAGTCTCACTCTCTCAGAAAGCCAGAGGTCATCCATTGTAAAGGGCTCATCAGGGTCAGAAAATACAAATCCCTCGGGTGAATAGTAATCAAGTCTTAAACCTATTTTGGCAACCATTCCTTCAATTTCTATCTTATCTCTTATATACGCTGCAAAAATCCATGGATAAGAAGGATTGTCATTGAACCAGTTTATAAAATTATAGGGGTCATTGGGTCTTGTTGTCAGGTCTGGATTTACAAGAGTCATATATATGTTTCCACCAGCTGCGTAATCCATACCATATCTTCTGATTTGAACTCTCTTGAACTCTGCACCAAGAAGAATTTCATGGTTTCTCGTAACCTGGGATTTCATATCCCATTTTAATGTAAATAACCTTGAATGTCCTATGTAATGCTGTCTTCTGGGGTATGTCCATGGAGTGGGAAGATATTGATTACCTATAAGAAGGGTATCAAAGGTAGGAGGGTCTTGAGAATAATCCGGGATAAGAGCAAAGGTATCTCTATTTGTTCTCTGACCCCAGCCATAGGTATTGTATTTATATATATTTGGTTTTCCATAAACTGTGTCAACTTTCCCTGCTAAGGGGTCTGTAATCGGTGTATCAGAAACTATGGGCTGGAAAAGACTGTAGTAAACATAATAGGTATCATTTACAGTTGGGTCAACCCAGTATCTTTGCTTCGGCCACCATGAAGGACCTGAACCTATTGTGGGGTAAATTGTCTGTGTCTCATATTCCCACCAGTAAAAGGGAATTTCAACATAACCTTTATCCCTGTAATATTTTACAAGGGATGGGTCATATCTTGAATCATTTGCCCATATTGAATCAGGTGTAATTTCAACCCATCTTTCCTTTATTGAATCTATTCTACCACTTGTCCTGAATGTATCCATTCTCAATGCTTTGAAATAATCAAGGTCAACTTCAACAAATCCATCAAGGTCTCTATCAGCAAAATCATCAATCCCATCTCCGTCAACATCTTCCTTGGCACTGTTATCAAAGAACCTGTTATAATACCCTGCTCTGAATTCCATGAATGTTCTTCCAAATAGAAGGTCAAACCCACCTATCAGTTGCAGGTGTCTATCTCTCAGAGGCCAATAATGTTCAAGAGCCAATCTCCAGCCCGGGTCATAATCATAATCAACATTCCATCTGTAAAATCCACTTGTAAATAACTTAAAAACTTTTGTTATTGGAATAGAAACTTTCCACTGATAAGACTCTGAAGTGCTCTGTCTTTCATTAAAAGTATAAATTGGATAATCTTCATAGGTGTAATATCTTTCGCCAGAGACAAAGAATTTTGCGCCCTCTCTCCACATGGGTAGAAGAGGACCTCCAACCGCAAACTCAATCCTCTTTTCTTTGTTTTTCCATCTTCCAGTAAGGCTTTTAAAGTTTCTATTTTTACCTAAGAGGTAATCATAATAAGGGTCTCCCTGCTGACAATCCAGAAAATTAAATATATCATCCCCAAGAAAAGACAGGTCTCTTGTAGAATATCTCACCTGAGCATCGTATCTATCGGTTCCTTCTTTTGTTATTATTGAAATCGCACCTGAGGAAACAGTTCCCTGGTCAACATCAAAACCACCTCTATCCACTGCTGCTTCTTCAAGAGCTAAAAGAGGAACACCTGATTGAGTGTAGTTGGAATAGGGGTCTCTTATTTCAACTCCATCAACCACATAAACAACCTCATCAGGTCTTCCACCTCGGACATATATGTTTCCACCTCTTAATACAACTCCTGAGGAATAGCTCACTGCCTGCTGAACCTGTGTCACAGGAAGTGACTGAATCTGCTCTGATTTGATAAGAGTTCTTGATTCGGTTTTATCCTTTCTTATCACAATCTCTTTTGCCCTGATTTCTTCAACTTCAAGAACAATTTCTTTTGGTTTTAATGGGAAATTAACTTCTACAGTTCTATCCGCCACCACTGATATTTTTTCAACTTTCAAAACCTGATAACCAGTGTATTGAGCAGAAAGGGTGTATTCTCCTGGCGGAACATTCAGAAATACATAATAGCCATCCAGGTCAGTAATTGCTATCATTGTTGTTCCTTCTATTTTTACCGCTGCTTGAGGGAGGCCTTCACCGGTCTGGGAGTCTGTAACCCGACCGGTTATCTTTCCATACAGCCCACCATAAAGGTGAGCTCCTATACCCATCAGCAAGAGGAATGCTGATGGCACGAATATTTTCCTCCAGTCCATATTGACCTCCTTTTATTTTTCCAGTTTAAATCTATAAGGCACAACAACTCTCACCGTAACAGGCTGTCCAAGCTGCTTTCCTGGTTTAAATATCCACTTCCTTACAGCCTCCAGAACCGGCTGATTAAAAACTTCATGAGCACTCTTCAGTATCTCTGCATGCTTAACTCTTCCATCTGGGCCTACTATAAGTCTTACATAAACCAATCCTTCAAGTTTTAACTGTCTTGCAATTTCAGGATAAACAGGTGGAACTTTCTTTACAGGCTGGGGAACTTCCTCCACCTCATAACTTTCATAAACCTTCATTTCGGGCAAAACAGGTGTTTCCTGAACTTCATTGAATTCTGTGGTCGGAGCTATCTCAACCTCTTCTTCCTCTCCCTCACTCACTGTTATCTCAACTGGCAAAACCGGTTTTGGAGGAGGAGGAGGCTCTTTTAAAACATCAACCTGTTCTTCAATATTTTCAAGTATGGTTTCTTCAACATTTTTTGGAAGATAGGCCTTTAATGCAAACTGTTTTATAGTTAAAAAAGCAACAATTGTGAGAATAAGGGCTATTGAAAGGGATGCCTGAAATATAACATCCTGCTTTTCTCTTATATCTTTTTTCATAACTAACCACCTCCTCTTTTAAATTCTGTAGAAAAGGTTATTCTCAAAGCCTTTGCTTCTCTTAAAGCCTCTAAAATACTGTCAACATAAGCATACTTAACATCTTTGTCAAACATAAGCATGGCAATCAGGTTCGGGTCCTCAAGTGCCCTTAGTCTGAAATCATAGGATATTCTCTGGGGGTTAACCCTTTTATCCATAACATAGATTTTTCCATCTCTCGCAAGCCATACATAGGCAAGATGTTTTCTCTTTAATATTCTCTCAGTTGATTTTGCCAGTGGTAAGGCAATCTTCTGACCTCTTTCTTTTCTAAAAACGGTGGTAAGCATAAAGAAAATTATAAGCAAGAAAGCTATGTCTGCCATTGAAGCGGTCGGTATAATAACTTTGGGTTTTGCAATTCTCTGTATCTTCATTATCCTCCTCCTTTTATCGCTTGAAGAGCAACCTTGTCAGCACCTGCCTGCAGAACCTCATCATAAACTTCTATCATTTTTCTATATGGCGCCTGGATGTTGGTCTTGATGAGAACAACTGTTTTCGGGTTTTCTCGTATCCTTTCCCGAACAAGTCTCTGTATTTCAGTAAGGGGTGTTTCAGTGATTGCATCATCTATAAACAATTTTCCTTCGGGATTTATAAAAATTCTCATCATGTTTTCAGTTTTAATTTTAACTGTTTCTTCTGCTTTTTCAGGAAGAACCATTTTCAAACCTTTTGCTCTGCTGAAAATAGTTGTTAGCATAAAAAAGATTATAAGCAGAAACGCTATATCTGCCATTGAAGCGGTCGGTATTTCAACTTCCTCTGTTCCTCTTTTTCTGAATTTAAATGCCATACTTAAACTCTCTGTTTTTCAAGTAAATATTCAAGAAGCATGTTTGCTGACTCTTCCATATCTCTTGTATAGGCATTTATTCTTGAGGAAAAAAATGCATGGGCAAGAGCAACAGGGGCTGCTATTAAAAGACCTGTTGCAGTGGTTATAAGAGCTTCTGAAATACCTGCAGCCACATAGGTGGGCTCAACCTCTCCCATCTGTGCGACAGCATTAAAAGCCTTTATCATTCCTGTAACTGTTCCAAGGAATCCAAGGATAGGGGCAATTGTGGCAAAAGAACCAAGATAAATCATTCCCCTATCAAGGAATGCAAGCTCAGAGGCAGATTTTTCTGCAATCGCCTCTTCTATCACATCTCTTGACTTTCCTGCTTTTTCAAGACCCGCAAGGCATATCTTTGCCACAGAACTTGCATGAGAAGAACAAAGGGCTATCCCCTCATCTACCCCTGCATCTTCTATTGTGTCTATTAATCTTTCAACAAACTTTTTTGGATTGGTTCTTATCTTAAAAAGAGTGTAAAGTCTTTCAATTATTATTGCAAGTGATAGAACTGCAACTGCAAGCAAAAGCCACATCATTCCGCCACCTTTTCTGAAAAGGTCCACAAGGGTCCATATTGCACCCTGTCCGCCTTCAGCCTGAGATATGATATAGACTATCAAATTTGTCATTTTACCTCCTTCAACTTAACTTTCATTTTTCTCATTTTTTCAAAGAAAAATTGCCACAATTATAAAGGTAAAAAAATTTATTTGTCAACTATCTTGATATCCATGTGACATAAATCACGGATGTCAGAAATGTGAAAAACCCTGCTATGAGGAAAAGTAGATTTTCAAGAAAGTTTATCTTGAAGGACAGAACAAGAAGATTGTAAAGGTCAAGTCCTGCTATGGCGAGACGGGGATAAACATATATCATCTTTATTCCGTGAACAATAAGAATTGCGATAAGGAGTAACCCGGCGATCACAGGAAAAGAACTAACAAATTTGGGTTTACCTATAAGTTTGAGCAGTCTGTTTAAAATTCTTGTGTAATAGAGTAATGCAAAAACAAAGAGTAAAATTGAAACAAAGAAAATAATTTCCGCTCTCAGGTCAAATCTCATTTTCCGTCTCCTTTAACCACCTTGAAGAATTGAAAAACACCAATATAGGTAAGAATTCCTGAAAGCATAAAAAACCCATAAGAGATAAAAGTCTGCGACAGGTTCATTTTTACCATCTGTTTAAAAAGAGTTGCATATAGCACTATAATACCATATATAAAAATTCCGGTAGGCGCAATCATTATAAAAATCCATCTTGTCGGCATTCTCAGAACAATCTGAAATTTTCTTGCGATATTTCCCAGAAGCAGAAACCCTACCCAGAGGAGAAAAATTGCTCCTATTAAAATATAATTTGATAACTTTATATACAAAAATTCCTGTGAAGGTTCTAATCCAAACATAATGATAAATTATAAAACAAATTAAACAAATTTGTCAAACCAAATTCCATACCCCAGCAATAGCAAAATCACAGTGAACGCACTTACCATTTTTAATTTTCAAATCATAGGTTGAAAATCCTTTTCTTTTTATAACAGGTTTCCCACAGGAAGGGCAATAGGTGTTCTCCCATTTAGCCAGTGGACCGCCATATATATTACCTATATAAATATAGAGCAGTCCCTCACTTTTTGCTATGGTTGCAGCCTTTAAAAGAGAATCCTGTGAAGTAAACTCCCTGTCACGCATTTTATAATCAGGATGAAATGCGGTAATATGCCATGGAATTTCAGGAGAAATATCTTTAATAAATCTTGCAATATTTCTGAGTTCCTGTTCAGAATCATTAAAATCAGGGATAAGAAGAGTAACTATTTCCACCCATAGTCCTTTTTCTTTTGCATATCTTATTGACTCAAGCACAGGCTTTATCCCTGCACCAAGGATTCTGTAATTTTTATCATCAAAAGATTTTAAATCTACTTTATAAGCATCTAAATAAGGTAAAATATAATCCAGCGATTCTTTTGAAAAATATCCATTTGATATTACTGCTGTTCTGAGTCTCTTTTCCTTTGCTTTTTCAAATATCTCTTTTGCCCACTCTATTGTTATAGCAGGTTCATTATAAGAAGAAGTTATTGAAGAAGAATTGTATTTCAAAGCGAGTTCAACAATTTCGCTGGAAGATATAATATAAGGTTCATACCCTGCTCTTTCATCTTTCATGACCTGTGAAGAGAGCCAGTTCTGACAGAAAGGGCAATGAAAGTTGCACCCGAACATACCAAATGTCATTGTATTTGTTCCGGGTAAAAAATGATAAAGAGGTTTTTTTTCAACAGGGTCATTTCCCAGACCAGCCACATAACCGTGGGGAACATAGAGTTTACCCTTATTATTAAATCTAACCCTGCATATTCCTTTTTTGCCTTCAAAAATTACGCAATAATGGGAACAGGCAAGACATCTGACTTTATCATTATCAAGCCTTTCGTAAAGCTCACCTTCCTTGGAATAAAACCCAAGGATTTGCTCAAATTTTGCTGTCATTTATAAAAATTATAAAGCATTTGGTTTGACTTTAACAACTTTTTCAGGTATAATTTATACACTTTAATTAAATTTGGGCGATTAGCTCAGCGTTGGTTAGAGCGTCACGTTGACATCGTGAAGGTCGGAGGTTCGAATCCTCCATCGCCCATATATAAAAATTATATGAAGATTTTAAGCGATATAACATTATTTAAGGACCTGAATGAAGAGGAACTGCAGGAGATTTTTGAAAACCTGGGATCAAAGGATTTTGAAAGTGGAAGAGTAATATTTGAAGAAGGTTCACCCGGTGCAGAAATGTATATAATTAAGGAAGGTAAAATTGAAGTCCGATTAAAAAGAGGAGACCTCATACTGGTACTTGCAGAATTAAAAAAAGGAGACTTTTTTGGAGAATTCAGTCTTGTGTCTGAAGCAGAAAGAAGTGCAACCTGTATAGCAACACAGAACTCAACCCTGCTTTCTCTATCCAAGGAAAACTTCTGGAAAATAGCGAAAAAGAATCCAAAAATAGGGATGACCGTGCTTAAAAACCTTGCAGAAGAAATGGCTGAAAGAATAAGGGAAACCAATAAAAACCTTGAGACTTATTTCCTGATAAACCAGGCAATAATAGATAACGAACAGTTTAGAAAACTTTATATTTCTGCCAAGAAAAAGTTTTAAAACATGGCCCCATCGTCTAGCCAGGTCAGGACATCGCTCTTTCAAGGCGACGGCAGGGGTTCAAATCCCCTTGGGGCCATTTTTTAATTCAGGAGGAAAAATGAAGAAATACTTTGCAAGCATTTTATTTTTTTCATTTCTATATGCAGTCCCAAATTTTTACGGAACATCAGGATACTTTCGCAATATGAAGGGACTTCCTCACGGAAGAGGACATCTTTCTTTTAATTTATATACCTCTTACTTCTTTGAAAACTTTAAAAACAGAGACCCTGAAGTATGGAACTTTGATTCAACTAAAATACCCGTGGAGGACCGCAGACACTGGATAAGAGGCAAATTCGGACTCACGTACTCCCCATTTGATATATGGGAACTCGGAGCAAGGGGAGATTTTGAAGGAAGGATTATAGAAAAAACTGATTTTTCAGGATTACCCAGGAACGATATAGCCCTTGTTGCCTACAGGGGTATAGATATATTTACAAAATTAGGCACATACCTTTTTAAAGATGAAGTTTCTCAAACAAGTGTGGGTTCAGGTATTCTCCTTGGTGCCTTTATTCCTAACCAGGGGTACCAGAAAAGCAGAGAAACAGAATTTATATATGAATATGGGTTTACTCCATTTGTAAGAAGATGGACTCAGGTCCATGCAAATCTGGCTGCTGACTTCACACTTCAGATTCTAACAATAACAGGAAATGTGGGTTTCCTTTTTTTAAACAAAGTCTTTGACAAAGCAGATTCTTTAATTCCCTATGTAACATTCAACAAAAATGATGGGACAAAAACTGTTGACACATTAAAACTTAAAGATACAAACGCTCTGACATGGGGAGCAGGAGTATCCTTAGCACTGGGTGACTATGTGGATTTGATATTTGATTTTACAGGGGTCTATTTTACAGAATGGCAGGAAAACCTGATTTCTTTAACTCCCGGTGTAAGGTTTAAAACCCCTGGAGGAGTAAATTTTGATTTTGCAGTAGATACAAGAATAAGAGATATACCTGACAGTCTTGGGTATCTCGCATCAACCGACTATTACACAAGAGACTTTGTGCCTGACTGGAGATTCATCTTCCAGATTTCAAATGTTGTAAACCTCATGCCGGCACCACCACCTCCACCACCTGCACCGGTAATAACAAAAGTAAAGGTAATGGGTAAGGTAACTGATGCGAAAACGGGCGAACCTCTTGGGGCACAGATATCATTCCCAGGAACCGAGCTCCCACCTGTTGCTGCTGACCCTGAGACAGGAATCTTCTCCACTCAGCTTGACCCTGGAACTTACAGAATTCATTGTGAGAAAGATGGATATAAATGGAAAGAAAAAGTGGTAAATTTGAAGGGCAAAGAAGAAGTAGTTGTTGACTTTGCTCTTAATAGAAAAGCTCTGATAATGGTAACAGGTAAAGTAATAGACAATATAAGTGAAACACCTGTTGGTGCAAACATATCTATACCAAACACAGATTATAAGACCATAAGCGACCCTGCAACCGGTATATACAAGATACAACTACCTCCTGGTTCCTATGTTTTACATGTAGAAGCAGAGGGATATGTTTCAGAAGATGAACCCATTATAATTAAAGAGGGAGTTCCTCTTGTTAAAGACTTTAAACTTAAAAAAATAGCAAAGAAAGGAGAGAGAATAAGACTTCAAAATATTTATTTTGACACAGGTAAGGCAACAATAAAACCTGAGTCTTTCCCGATTCTTGACCAGGTTGCAGAATTTTTGAAAGCAAATCCAAAAGCAGTTGTTGAAATACAGGGACATACCGACTCTGTTGGCTCTGATTCTTACAACATGGGGTTATCACAGAGAAGAGCAGAAGCAGTCAGAACCTACCTGATAACAAGACACGGAATAGATGCATTAAGACTTATACCAAAAGGATATGGAGAATCAATGCCAATAGCATCAAATGTATCCAGAGAAGGTAGAGCAATGAACAGAAGGGTTGAGTTTGTTATAATAAAAACTGAATAAATTAAAAATTAGATTTCCACCTCAAAGGGTTTGGAGAGGAAAAATCCCTGAGCGTATTTAATACCCAGTTTTAAAAGAGTGTCGTATTCTTCCTGTGTTTCCACACCTTCTGCAATTACAGGAGTATCAACGCTTTTGCCAAAATTAAGAACCATCTCAANCAATCTCTGTTTTATTAAATCCTTATGAATGTCTCTCACGAGTATCATGTCATATTTGAAAAAGTCAGGTTTTAGCTCTGCAAGAGTATGTAAAGAAGAATACCCCACCCCTACATCATCAATTGATAGAAGGAATCCGTGTCCCTTAAGATATTCAATATTCTCTTTAAGACTTTTAAAATCGGTTATAGCATATCTTTCAGTAAGTTCTATAACTATCTTCTCCTTAGAATAACCCAGCTCTTCAATGGCTCTAACAATCTCTTCACTGAATTTTATATTTTCCATCTGCAAAAGTTTTGAAGACGTATTTAAAAAAAGATATTTATTGTTAGCATCCTCTATTTTCTTATAACCTATAAGTGCTTTCCAGTGACATACTGATTCTAACTCGGAAAGTTCGTCAAGGGCATCTGCTATTGAAAATAGCATAATAGGTTCCTCAATCTCTGTGCCTGCCGGACCTCTTGAAAGAGCCTCGTAACCAAAAATTTCGTTTTTTTCAAGATTGTATATTGGCTGGTAAACTGTTTTTATCTCTGCTCTTTTAAGAGTGGTTTTAAAAATAGCTCTCAATCTTATCTCCATCTTGCTCTCTTCTCTCAATCTTTCTATTTCCAGTTTTTCCAGGATTCTCCATATAACTCTCTCCACTCTATTTGCAGGGTCATAAACTATGGGTAAATAACTAACTTTACAGGAAACAGGAATTTCCTTCATTAAGAGTGCATCTATTTCCTCTTCAAGTAATTTGCCCTCTTTAAGTATTGAAAAAACAAGCAGGAAATGGTCACCCCTTGGCTGAATTGTAAAAAGAATGGGGTTTTCAAGAGGTGTAAACCTTTGAATTATCAAATTCTTTAAAATACCTGCAATTTTTACAATCCACTTATCGTATATATCAAATCCATACTCACTTTCAAGTTTTTCGCCTTCTAAAAGCTTAACAGAGATAATACCAAGTTTTTTTTCAGTTTCAAGTCTTTCTTTTAATTCATTGAAAACACCGGCTATGGTGGCTAAACCTGTGAGGGGGTCATGAGTAACACCTTTGAAACTTGTATATTCATCTACTATTTTTTTAAATTCAATAGGGTCAAATCCTTTCATATTAAAATCCTTTCAACCTAATATTTTTTTTATCCTATCTTTAATTAAATTAAAGTCTTCTGTTTTTTCAACAAAGTCATTGGCACCTTCTTTTAAAATTCTGTAAAGAAAATCAGGGTCATTGTAATTGGATATTACAATAACTGGAATCGAACCGAGACTTTTAAGGCCTTTCAAAAATTCAAGAAAGAACACACCCTCTTTCAGATTTTCTCTGGAAATGTCAATAATCACTGCTGAAGGATCGATTCCTTCTATTTTTTCCCTTTCATCACAAAAGAAGTCATAAATTTTAAATTCTTCTCCGAATTCCATGTGTTCCTTAAACTTTTCTTTAAAATTTTTATCATCAGAAATTAAAGCTAATTTTTTCATAGAAATTAATTATAAATCAAACTTGCTTGATTGTCAAATAAAAGATGAAATAAAATAAAAGGGTGAAAAAAATAAAAATAAATATTTCAGAGGGTATAAAATTTCCCCATCCTTATATTTTAAAGTCCAGAATCCTGGAAATTCCTGTAAATATGGAAAAGGGGGCAGAGGTAACACTGATAAACAAGCAGGGTAAAATTGTTGGCACAGGATTTTATAACCCGGATACTTATAAAACTGTAAGGATTCACACATACGGAGAAGTAAAATTCTTGGATTATAAAGAAATAGAGAAAAGAATTAAAAAAGCTTTTAAAAAGAGAAAAGAATTTTTTAACGAAGAGGAAAGTTTCAGACTTATATTCAGTGAAAGTGATTTACTTACAGGTCTTATAATAGATAAGATAGGAAAAGGCTTTGTAATTCAGATAAACTCAGCAGGTATGGAAAAAAAGAGAGAGTTCATAATTAAAGCGCTGAAAGAAATTTTTGAACCCGAATTTATATATGAGAAGAGTGATTCTTTTGCCAGAAAAGAAGAAGGACTTGAAAACTTTAAAAAGCTGCTTTTTGGAAATTTCAAAAATCCCTGTGAGATATTTACTGAAGGACTATATTTTCTCGTGGATATAGAAAACGGTCAGAAAACAGGCTTTTTTCTTGACCAGAAGAGCAATAGACTTGAAATGGCAAAATATGCAAAAGGGAAAGTTTGCCTAGACCTCTTTTCTTACACAGGTGCATTCTCCATCCATTTTCTAAAAAACGGAGCAGAAAAAGTATTTGCGATTGATATATCAGAAAGAGCTCTTAAACTCCTCAAAGAGAATACAAGAATAAACAATCTTGATGAACGAAAACTCACCGTAATAGAAGGTGATGTTTTTGAAAAGCTCAGAGAAATAAAACAATGGAAAATAGAATTTGACCTTATTATAAATGACCCACCTTCTTTTACTCATAAAAAGCGCAAAAAAGAGAATGCATTGAAAGGTTATAAGAATCTGCATTCAGAAATATTTGACATTTTAAAGGGAAAGGGTATTCTTGCCACCTTCTCCTGCACTCATGCCATTGATATAAAGGATTTAATTGAAACAATCTCAGGGGTTCAGAAAAGCCGTGATTTTGTAATAGGGCTCAAAAAATTCTTATTCCAGAGCCCCTGTCATCCGATAGTTTTCTACTTTCCCGAGAGCTTTTATTTAAAGGGCGTTGTTTTGTCAAAAGATTAGAATTACTTTAAAATAGAAAACTTTTCAAGGAAAGGAGATTAAAGGATGACACCTGAATTAATTTTTGGATTACCTGAAGAAAAAAACAAGGAAAAAGAATATGATTTAATAATAATAGGTGCCGGTCCAGGGGGTCTCTCTGCTGGAATGTATGCAGGAAGGAGCAGATTAAAAACCCTTATACTCGAAAAAGAAGTTATAGGAGGACAGCTTGCAATTACAGATTTTGTTGAGGATTATCCCGGTCTTCACGAAGGAATTAATGCCCAGGAACTTATAAGTAGATTTGAGGAACATGCAAAAAAATTTGGTGCTGAAATACTGATGGAGGAGGCAAAGGAAATCGTCATTGATGGAAATTACAAAATAGTAAAAACTTTTTCAAATGAATACAGAACAAAGGCTGTTATAGTTGCAACAGGTGCAAGGCACAGAAAACTGGGGGTTCCGGGTGAGCAGGAATTTACAGGAAAAGGGGTCTCTTACTGTGCCATATGTGATGGTCCTTTTTTCAAAGAAAAGGATATAGTTGTGGTGGGAGGAGGAGACTCGGCAGTAACAGAAGCACTTTTCCTGACAAAATTTGGCAAAAAAGTCTATATAATTCACAGAAGAGACAGATTTCGTGCAGCAGAAATGTATGTGGAAAGAGCAAAGAAAAATCCGAAGATAGAGTTTAAAATGGAAAGGATTGTCAAAGAAATTTATGGTAAAGAAACCGTTGAAGGTGTTATTTTAGAAGATGTTAAAACAAAGAAGACAGAAAAACTTTCCTGTTCAGCGATATTCGTCTTCATAGGACTTATACCCAATTCAGACCTTTTAAAGGGCATTGCAAAGTTTGATTCACAGGGTGCGGTCATAGTAAATGAAAAAATGGAAACAGGAGTTCCTGGAATCTATGCAGTGGGAGATGTAAGGAGCACATCTTTGAGACAGATTGTAACCTCTGCAGCAGATGGCGCAATTGCTGCAATGATGGCTGAAAGTTATATAGAGGAGAATTTTAAGTGAGAGAACTCGGAAATCTTTCTTTATTTTCTTCCTTTATATTTTCCTTATTATCCTTAATATTTTATTCTTATGGGTTTTATAAAAAGGAGAGAAAATTTCTTGAAAGCGGTAAAAGGTTTTTATTATCATCTATTTTTTTAATAATAATTTCTTCTATTTCACTGGTCTATCTTCTTCTTGTAAAGGATTACTCCATAGAGTATGTTGCTCATTATGTAAATAATACTCTGAATTTACTTTACACCTTTTCTGCATGGTGGGCAGGGATGGAAGGTTCTCTTCTCTTCTGGATATTTGTATTGGGAATATATGCAATCTTTGTGTTTTATGAAAATAGAAAAAAAGAGGAAGACATTGAAAAACTTTCCTATTTCTTTTTAAACTTTATATTTATCTTTTTTTTAATACTTATAAACTTTTTTGCAAATCCTTTTAAAAAACTTTCATTCACACCCTCTGATGGTCAGGGATTAAATCCTCTGCTCCAGAACTACTGGATGCTAATTCATCCGGTAACTCTGTATCTGGGTTATGTGGGATTTTCAATACCTTTTGTTTACGGGCTATCTTCACTCATCCTCAAAAAAGAGGACAAGTTCTGGGTTGAAAGGACAAGAAAGTGGACAGTTATTTCCTGGCTTTTTTTATCAGTAGGAATAGTTTTTGGAGGAAGATGGGCTTATGTAGAACTGGGATGGGGAGGATACTGGGCATGGGACCCTGTTGAAAATGCATCTTTCTTGCCCTGGCTTACAGCAACCGCTTTTCTACACACAATAGCGATTCAGAAAAAAGAAAAAATATTCAAAAGATGGAATCACTTTCTTGTATTTTTAACATTCTCTCTTGTGATTCTTGGAACATACATAACAAGAAGCGGTATACTATCTTCAGTTCATGCTTTTGCAGAATCAAGAATAGGTCCTGTTTTCATAATTTTTTTAATCATCATAACAGCATTTTTTATCTATCTTTTTACTACAAGATATAAAAGCCTTGAAGGTAAAAGAAAAATAGATAATATATTTTCTCTTGAAGGCAACTTTTATATTCTCTCCCTCATCCTTATTCTGATAATGATAATTGTAGCTGCAGGAACTTTTTATCCGATTTTTTCAGAACTCTTCACGGGTCAGAAATTCACGCTCGGACCCCCTTTCTTCAACAGCGCAACTGTGCCCTTTTTCCTGATACTCATTCTATCAATGGCATTATGTCCAAACCTAAGTTTAAAAGAGTTCAATTTTAAAAGGTTTATAAAGAAATCCTACATATCAATACTTTTTTCAATCATAACACTAATTTTACTCCTTATAGCGGGTATAACAAAAGTTTACCCCCTTTTATCTTATACACTATCCATGTTTTTAATATACACAGTTGTTATAGATTTTATAAGAGACTTAATCAATAAGAAGTTTATTCTATCAAAATACATACCCTATTTAATACACTCAGGAATTGTAATAACCGTTATAGGGATAACAGGTTCAAGTGCCTATAAAGTTAAAAAGGATGTCGCCTTAAAAGAAGGAGAAAAAACAGAGATTGATGGATTTGTTTTAAATTATAGGGGAGTTAAATTTCTGGAAAATTCAAGTTATGATGCTGCAAGAGCAGAAGTTGAAGTTATAATTGATGGAAAAACCATTGGTCTTTTACATCCTGAAATGAGATTTTACAGAAACTGGGAAGAACCATCTGCGGAAATGGACGTGTTACCCGGTATAAAAGGAGACCTTTATGCTGTTGTAAAAGGTTTTGACAGGGATGGAACCACCTATTTTGAGTTTCATTCAAATCCTCTTATTCATCTTGTATGGAACGGAATAATATTTGTGCTCATTGGCGGGATTCTAACCTTAATAAGAAGGCAAAAATGACAGGTTACATTGCGGGAATAATTTTATTTTTATTTTTGCTCTATTTTGCCCTTGAACCTTTATTTAAGAAAAAGTCCTGAATGGACAAAATAACTTTAATTTTATCTGATATAATATGGGTAATGTTTTTAACATTTCTTTTTTTATTTTTTATCTTCAGCTTAATTGAAAAAGAGTTTAAAGCTCTGAAAAGGGCAGGAATTTTTTTTATAATTTCTGTTTTTATATTTCTGATAAAAATTAAAACAGGTTTTCTGACCTCTGATATTCTGACAATAGTTATTTTTTCACTTTTCATGTTCTTATCTTTTGCCTATAAAAGAAAGTCTCTTCCAATAAAAATAATCTTTTCAAAGGAAAGATTTGATGAAAGGGATATAGTTTTCTCAAGGTCCGATTACAAACCAGGAACAAGAGAATATGAGGAATACTATAAGATGCATCCTGAAAAAGAAGAATTTGATAAAAGATTAAGGGAACTTCCTGATGTCTGTGAGGGTGGTTCTTTATTTGAAAAACTGCACAGCCCAATATGTATATCTGAGTTCCAGTTACTTGAGAGATTGCTCCCCTGTGTGGACGGGAAAGTATCAGATAAAAAAATAAAGGTTCAACCTGAAAAAATAACAGATAAGATAAAGGGGCTTGCAAAATATCTGGGTGCAGACCTTGTGGGCATATGCAAACTCGATGAAAGATATTTCTATTCACATGTTGGCAGGGGTCCTGAAAAATGGGGGAAAGAAATAAAATTAAAACATAAATATGGAATCGTATTTGCAGTTCAGATGAAATACGAAATGGTTTCAAATGCACCCTTTACTCCCACTGTAATAGAAACAGGAAAAAGATATCTTGAATGTGCATTCATAGGAATTGTTATTGCAAACTACATAAGAAATCTCGGTTATTCGGCAAGGGCTCATATTGCAGGAAGCAACTATCAGGCAATTCTTCCTCCCCTTGCATACCTTGCGGGTCTTGGAGAACTTGGAAGAATAGGAATACTGGTAACAGAGGATTATGGACCAAGAGTAAGGCTCGGTCTTGTGACAACGGATATGTCTCTTGTGCCCGATAAACCCAAAAATTTCGGTGTTCAGGATTTTTGTAACTTTTGCAAAAAGTGTGCATTAAACTGCCCTTCAGGAGCCATACCTGCAGGGGATAAAAAAATCATTAGAGGTGTGGAAAAGTGGCAGATGGAGCCTGAAAAATGCTATCATCTATGGAGAAAAATGGGAACAGACTGTGCGATATGTGTCTATTCCTGCCCTTACAGTAAAGAAAATAACTTCTTTCATCTTTTAATAAGAAAATACTCAAAACTTTCGGGATTTTCAAGAAGAATATGTTTTATAGGTGATGACCTTTTTTATGGCAAAAGACCCAGAAAGAAAATATATCCTGAATGGATGAAAACTTGAAATTCATCTCAACCTGTGCTGTAGGGATTGAGGAATTTTTGATTCAGGAGTTAAAGGAATTCAATTTCAAAAACATAAAAAAAGAACCCTTTAATTTCAGAGGAAGGGTTTTATTTGAAGCAGAAAATTTTGAAGATGTTATAAGGCATATTTACAGAACAAGAATTTCAAACAGAATATGGTATTTTTTAAAAATTTTCAAACTCACAGAAATTTCAAACTGGAAAGATATAATCTATGAATATATATATTCTCTTGATTCAGACGAATTTCTTGATGAATATACTTCCTTTGCAATAAGAACAAAAAGAAGAGGGAAACATCCTTTTTATTCATACGATGTTGAGAAAGTAGCGGGTCAGGCAGTCATTGATAGATTCTTAAATAAAAAGAAAAAAAGACCTCCTGTAGACCTTGAAAATCCCGATTTAATAATAAGAGTTGATGTTTCAACTGATAATACGGTTATATGCGGAATTGACCTTGTGGGATATGAATCCCTGCATAAAAGAGGCTATAGAAAATATGAACATCCAGCACCCATAAAGGGAACAATAGCAAGTGCTATGTTAAGACTGACAGAATATGAAAAAGAAAAACACCTTCTGGACCCCATGGCAGGGGGAGGAACAATACCCATTGAAGCATCTATGATGGCAATAAATATGCCTTCCCAGTTCTTGAAAAAACAAAAATTGCATATTTTAAAGATAAAGAAATTTGAAAGAGAGAAAATTCTGGAAATTCTTGATGAAGAAGATAAAAAAATCATTGATGACACTTTCTTTATATACGCAGGTGATAAGATTGATAAACATTTAGAAGGTGCCATAGAAAACACAAAATCTTTAAGAGTCCACAACAAAATACGTTTCTATGTAGAGGACATAAAGAATTTAAAGTATTTTTTTAAAAATAAAAAATTTGATATAATAGCAACAAATCCACCTTATGGAATAAAGGTTGCATATCCAGAAGAGGTAAAAAGGGTTTATCGTGATTTTTTTAAAACATTAAAAGAAATTTTAAAAGATAAAGGCAGGATAGCATTACTGACACCCAGAAGAGATTGGGTTCATGAGTATGCATACGGGTTTGGATTTGAAATTAAAAAAGAGATAAAGGTATATCACGGGAAACTGGATACAGGGATTTTTTTTATAGAAGGGAAAAAATGATAAGTCAAAAGTTTTTAAATAAAAGGACCAGGCATTACAGAAATTTCTAATTTAAAAACTTTATAATATAAATGTTTTAAAAGGAGAAAATATGAAGGGACATAAAAAAATAATTGATGTGTTAAACTCATTACTTGCTGACGAACTCACAGCTATAAATCAGTACATGGTTCACTCGGAAATGTGTGATGACTGGGGATATGAAAAACTTCACAAGGCAGTGGAAAAAAGGGCAATTGATGAGATGAAACACGCTGAAAAACTGATAGGAAGAATACTGTTTCTGGAAGGAAAACCCATTGTAACAAAATTAAAAAAGATAAAAATAGGTGAAAGTGTTGAAATGCAATTTCAAAACGACTGGCAAGCAGAAAGAGAAGCAATAAAGGCATACAACAAAGCAATAAAACTATGCAGAGAACTTCATGATAATGGAACAGAAGAACTTCTTGAGGAAATTCTAAAGGATGAAGAGGAGCACATTGACTGGATTGAAGCTCAACTTGACCAGATAAAACAGATGGGTATTAAAAATTATTTGACAGAACAAATAGGCTAAGAGCAAAGGGTTAAAATCTCTTTTTCAATAAATCTTTTAAATCCCCAGACAAATGATTTGCAATCCCTTCTGCCATCTGGGACCTTGCCCTGTTTTTTGTTCATATGAAAAGAATTTTTAATTTCTTCATTTCTAAAAGGGCAAGAGATGTACTTTTACTTTTTCCCCTTTTTTCAAAAGTTTTCTGTTTTTTGGCGCAACAATCAAACAGTCCGCCCTTGCAAAGGAGGAAAGCATATGGGATTCCTGAAAATCAAGGGGTATAACACCATTCTTTATTATCCTGCCTTTTAAAAACCAGAGTCTTTCGGGCTTTTTCTTTATATCCTTTAAGAGAATCTTCTTCTCCTCTTTAAGAAATATCTCTTTGAATCCCATCATTTTCCTCAGGGCAGGATAAACATATTCGTAAAAACATACAAGAACGGATGCAGGATTTCCTGGAAGTGCAAATACAAGTTTTTTACCCTTTTTTCCAAAAAACATGGGTTTGCCAGGTTTCTGCAAAACTTTGTAAAAGACCTTTTCAACATTCTCTTTTTTAAAAAGCTCCCTTACAAAATCATACTCACCTACGGAAATGCCTCCTGTAAAAATGATTATGTCTGCAAAACCCAGAGACTGGTTAAATACTTTTTTAATATAAAGAAAGTCATCCCTGACTCTTTTGATCTTTATATCCTGCACACCTGCCATTTTAAGTGCTGAAAAAAGGGAAAAAGAGTTTGCATCGTATATTTTCCCGTATTTTAATTTTTTACCCGGCAAAACAATTTCACTTCCTGTTATAATGACATAAACTTTCGGCTTTCTTATTACTCTTACTTCCTTTATTCCCAGTGTGCTTAAAAGACCTATTGCAGGAGGTGTAAAGTAAAAACCTTTTTCCAAAATTTTATCTCCCTTTTTAATCTCTTCACCTTCGTATCTTATGTTTTTACCAATTCCAAATTTTTCTTTAACAAAAAGGAAACCCTCTCTTTCCTCTGTTATCTCCTTTATAATAACAGTATCAGTATTTACCGGTAAAGGAGAGCCGGTAAAAATCTTTATTGCTTCACCAGGTTTTAAAACTATCCTTTTTGAGTCTCCTGCCTTTATTTTGTTCCTTCTCAGTTTAAAAACTGCAAATATATTTTTATCCTCTGTTTTATAACAGGTATCATCAATCCGAACAGCATATCCATCCATTGCAGAGTTTGTAAAGGAGGGAAGATTTATAGGAGAAAATATGTCCTCTGCTAAGATATGGGAGGTTGATTTTATAACAGGAATTTTAACAGGCTCAAGGACAAAAATATTTTCTTTTAAAAGTTTTATTGCTCTCTCAAAGGTTATCATATTGCTCTCCATATTATTATAACTCCTATTATAAATATTATAAACTCTAAACCCCTTTTTATAAAAAGGGGCTTTAATTTAAAAGAGCCTAAATAGGAGCCTAAAATAGAGCCTATAAGAACTAACAGAGCAAAAGGTAAAACAAGCAAAAAATCAACATTGCCTTCAAAATAATGGGATATAAAACCTGAGGACGAATTTAAAAAAATGTAAAGGGATGTCATTCCCGCAATTTCCTTTACCGGAAAACCTGCAATTAAAAGAATGGGTGATAAAAATATGCCTCCTCCTATTCCAGTTAAACCTGCAAGAAAACCAAATAAAAATCCAAAAATTAAAACAAGAATAATTTTTACATTTAACTCCCCCCCTTGGTGAAGGGGGATTAAGGGGGATTGTACCCCTTGGTGAAGGGGGTAAGGGGGATTGCTTTTAATTCTATCCCTAAAAAAAGAAATAAAAGAAGCAACAATAAGAGATATTGAAAGTATCAATAAAAACTCTTTTCTTTTAAGAGAAATTTTTGAACCTATAAAAGCCCCTGTTATTGATAGGGTATATAAAAGAATTAAAAAAACTTTTTTTTCTTTAAAATTTAAATGAACCCTATAATTAAAAAATCCAATGGATGTAACAATTATGTTTAAAAAAAGCGCTGTGGAAGGTATGAATTTATGTTCTATACCCGAAATTCCAAGAAGTGCCACATAGGCACTCCCTCCTCCAAGCCCTACCATTGAATAGAAAAGTGCAAAAATTAAAAAAAGTGGATACAGGTAAATCAATGACCTTCACCCTTCATTATTTTAAATATGTGGAAAACATAAGGGAACAAAGCATTCATTGATTCTTTTGCCCCTTTTGTGGAACCGGGTAATGTCAAAATAAGTGTTTTACCCCTTACGCCTGCGATACCCCTTGAAAGCATTGCATAAGGGGTTCTTTCATAACCATAAATTCTTGCTGCTTCCATAACCATAGAAATATCCCTTTCTATTAAAGGCTTTATGGTTTCAGGAGTTACATCCCTTGGAGAAAGCCCTGTTCCACCTGTTGTTATAACAAGATTAAATCCCCTTTCACACCAGTTTAAAACTTCTTTTTTTATCATCTCGGATTCATCAGGAACAATCCTGTATTCAACTTCTTTAACTTCCATTTCCTTTAACTTTTCAAGAATCACCTTTCCTGCCCTATCCTCTTTTTTACCTGCATGTACAGAATCAGAAATAACAAGAACTCCTGTTTTAAAATCCGGTAAGGGCTTATCCTTGAAAGAGCTTTTCCCTCCTTTTTTCTCAACTATCTTTACACTCTCTATAAAAATTTCTTTATCTAAGGGCTTCAGCATATCGTATATATTCAGCGCAGAGGAAGAAGCCGAAAAAAGCGCTTCCATTTCACAACCTGTTCTTGCAATTGTTTTAACTGTAACTTCAATTATTATCCTATTACCTTCAATTTTATAATCAAAACCCACCCATTCAACAGGAATGTTATGACAGAAAGGCAAAATCATAGAAACTTTTTTTGCAGATAAAATGGCAACCGCTTTTGACACCTCAAAAATATCTCCCTTTTCTATCTCCTTCTTTTTAATTTTTTCTATCACCTCTTCACTCACTCTTATTACAGCCTGTGCCTTTGCAGTCCTTAAAGTTTTTATCTTATCGGTTATATCAAACATTTTTCT
The DNA here is from genome assembly GCA_002011615.1 of Candidatus Hydrothermus pacificus. GTDB lineage: Bacteria > Hydrothermota > Hydrothermia > Hydrothermales > Hydrothermaceae > Hydrothermus > Hydrothermus pacificus. Next base: position 334,509 of record MTOH01000001.1, read on the forward strand.
CCTCCTTCCATCTTGTGCTTCCATTACTTAAAACTTCTTTTTTCCACACAGGAACCTTCCTTTTAAAATTATCCACTATAAACTGGATTGCTGAGAATCCTTCTTTCCTGTGCGCTGATAAAACCCCCACAAAAAACGCAATCTCTCCCACTTTAACTTTCCCTGTTCTGTGTTTTATAAAAACTTTTTTTACCTTAAACTTTTTCTTTGCCTCTTCTTCAATTTTTCTTATCTCCTTTTCTGCCATATCTTTATAAGCCTCATATTCTATTTCTCTAACATACTTGCCCCTTACCCTGTCCTTTCTTACTCTACCCGTAAATATTATAAGAGAGCCTGAATAGGGGTCAGAAGCATTTATTATCTTCTGAATTAATTTTTCTCCTATCTTTTTACTGATTAAATAACTCATCCTCCTGAAATGGGTGGCAAAAGGGCAACTTCATCATTTTCTTTTAGGGAAACATCTTTATCAATAATTTTATGATTTACAGAGATTAAAAAAACTTCTTCCTTTAAAGGAGGATATTTTTCAAAAAGGTAATTTTTTAACTCTTCGATATCTTTAATTTCTTTAATTCTTAACTCTGAATAACCTGTTATTTCCTTAAGTTTTCCAAAAAACAAAACCTTTGCCATATTTAGCCTCCCATCTTCCTCATCACCAAAAAAGAGTTCTCTTCAAAAGTTAAACTTTCCCTTTTATATTTAATATAACCTTCCGGTTTTAATTTTACTGTCTCCCTTATAAAATTAAAGAGTTCCTCTTCCCTTATAAAAGGTCTTAAAAAAGCTTTAATATCATAACTTTTTTTATCAAACAGGCACAAAACAATTTTGCCGTCCGATGTTATTCTTATTCTTGAACAACTATTGCAGAAAGGATTTGAGATTGTTGATATAAAACCAATTTTCTGACCAGAGGAAAAAGGCGTCTCTTTTTCACGAACTTCATAAACTCCTGCTATTTTCTCCTTTCTAAGAGGTAAAAGTTCATACCTTTCCTTTATCTTTTCCTTTATTTCTTTTTCTGAAACAAAATATCTTTCCCAATCACTATTTCCTCCAAGTGGCATATACTCAATAAATCTTAATTCCACTTTCCTTTCCCTGGCAAAATCTACTAAATCAAATATCTCATCATCGTTTACTTCCTTTAAAATAACTGTATTTACTTTCAAAGGCATTGAAAGGGAAAGGGCATAATCTATTCCCTCAATAACCTTTGAAAGAAGGTCAAATCCTGTAATTTTTTTAAATTTCTCTTTTTTCAATGTATCAAGACTAACATTGACTTTTATATCATTTTCTTTTAAAAATTTAGCCTTTTCCTTTAAAAGAATGCCGTTTGTTGTAATGTTTAAATCAGCAGAAGGTAAATCATCTCTTATCTTACTTATAAGAGTTTCAAACCCTCTCCTTATAAGGGGCTCCCCACCTGTAAATCTGAATTTTTTAACATCGAATTTTTTTTGAAAAAATAAACAAGATATTTTATTTCTTCAATAGTTAAAATCTGTGACTTCGGGTATAAACCAATTCCTTCACAGGGAGTGCAGTAAAAACAACTTAAATTACACCTGTCTGTCAAAGAAATTCTCAAATAGTCAATTTTCCTATAAAAGAAATCATCCAAAATCACAAAAGGTCCTCCGGGATATTAATATTTTTAAGATAATGTTCTTTATTTCCAAAAGTCAAAAGCTCTTCTTCGGGTATAAAATAAATTTTTTCAGGGCTTTTTCCCTGAATGAGTTTTATAAATCCCTTTATTGAATTCTGGAACTTTAAATAGTTTTCAATCTGTAAAAGAAATTCAGAATTTATAAAAAGTGGCAAAGGTTTTTCAGGTGAAATTGTTATTATTTTTGAGAAATTCAGTCTTTCTATAAGTTCTTTAAAGTATTTGATAAACTCAAGGGGCAAATGGGGCATATCACAGGGAATAAAAAAACCAGATTTTTCACCTGTTTTTTTAAAAAAAGAATAAATACCTGTAAGGGGTCCTTTATATTTTTCTATGTCCTCTATAATTTCAAAATCAAATTTAATATTTTTTTTAAGTTTTTCCCTTATATTCCTTTCATCATCACACACAACATAAACCCTTTCAAAAACCTTTTTTAACTTTTCTATTGCGATTTCAACAAGTGTTTTTTCCTTTAATTTGAAAAATCTTTTATCACTCCCGAATCTCTCTGATATACCTCCTGCAAGAACCGCTCCAGAGCTCTCCATATCCTCTCTTTATTTCAAATTTTAATTTTCCTCTCAAACTCTTTTTTTACATCATCTACATCTTTTGCAGCACTTCTGAACTCCCTTATTACCTTACCTATACCCCTTGCCAGTTCAGGCAATTTTTTTGCTCCAAAAAGAAGCATTACAACCAGGAAAATTAAAAGTAGTTCCTGAAAACCAAAATTCATAGTTCACCTCCTTTAATTTCAAAAATTTCATCTATCATACCTTTATCCAAGTATAAAAAATTTTTTGTAAAAACTGCAATGCCCCTGTAAAAATCGGTCTCCGCTTCTTCCAACATCCTTTCCAGATAAAAGGGAGACCATGCAAGAAGATGCTCTTCAATAAAATCTTTCTCCATTTTTAAAACTTCAAAAGCAGATGGGACATCCTCATTTTCCCATTTTTCTTTTTCTCTATAACAGAGAAGAGACATAAATTTAAGTTCTATTCCTATATGGTCAGGAGGATTGTTTTTTAAATCCATTCCTATCTGTGCTTTGTAATAAAACCTTAAAACCCTCTGTGTCCATTCTCCCATAAGAACATTTTCTCCCCTCCACATTGATTCATAAGGGGGCGGAGGACCATAACCCTTTTTTATACCCCTTGTGAGTTTGGTAAAATCTACCTGAAGCTCTTCAAGAATTTTTTCATCGGGTAAATCCTCTATCCTTTTTATAAAGGATTCTATATATTTAAAAGGCTCTTTAAATCCTTTTTCTCCATAATCAGAAATTTTCTTGATATAAAGTATAAAATCTTTTCCTTTTAATTTTTCCAGTAACCCTTCTTCAGGTCTTTCAAGAAAAAAATGGGAGAGGAGCATGTAGATTTTGCTCCTCTCCCCTGCACGTATTTTAATTTCATCAATCTCTTTTTGAAACATTAATCTCTCTATAAAATTTATTTCTTGCCGTAAAGTTCTGTTTTTGCAGGACCTCCTTTTCTGTGGCATTCAAGACAAAGTTCACTCTTAACCACACCAGGAGCTCCCCTTACAGGAACTTTGTTTTTTCTCTGATAAATGTAATTATCATCGTATTTCTCAATATGGCAATCATCACAATCTATCTCAAGAATTTCTGAATGAATTTTGTGCCATCTCTTACCGGGTTCCATACCGTATTCTTCACCCACATCAATCTTTCCCTGTTTTATATCCTTAGCAATCTCTTTAACTTTATTAGATTTGGGTAAACTTGCAAAAATAAAGGGAATAAGGAAAACCATAGAGAACTTTAAACTCTTTTTCATTTTAAAACCTCCTTAAAAAAGATAATAAACTTTTGGTTTTGTCCCAAATTCTTCTTTTAATCTTTTTCCGTTTCTCTTTTTAATCAGTTTTGAGACCTCACTTTCAGGGTCATCTAAATCACCAAAGAACCTTGCTCTTGCAGGGCATACAGGAACACAGGCAGGAGAGGTATCATAATCACTTCCTGGCTTTTTACCTTCTTTTAAAGCCTTTTCAGTTCTGTGCCAGCATAGGGTGCACTTCTCAGCAATACCGGGCTTTTTCCTGTGTAAAAGATGCCTTGCTTTAAGGGGAAGTTTTTCATAGGGAGTTTTTTGTTCAGGATAAAAGGTTTTCTCTTTACTTATATAGTGAATCACACCATAGGGACAGGCAGCAATGCAGTATCTTCTACCTTTGCATTTATCATAATCAATGAGAACAACACCGTATTCATTTTTCTTGATTGCCTTTTCAGGACAGGACTTCATACAGGGAGGATTTTCACAGTGCATACAATTCATCGGAATAAAAGTTCTCTTTACATTGGGATATTCACCCTCCTCATATTCAATCACAAAATTCCAGTGATTGTCCTTTTGAACCATATTCTCAAATTTACAGGCTGCCACACAACTTCGGCAGCCTATGCATTTCGCAATATCAATAACAAGTCCATATCTTGCCATTTTTCACCTCCTTAAGCTTTATATACCTTTACCTTTGTATCGTTAAAGGAGTTCATTCCAGAAATTATATCAGGATGAAGTTCTATTATGAAGTTGGGCATAACTCCCTTTTTAGCATAAGAAGGAAATACCTTTGAAAATCTCCCGTAGTGATAACTTATTGCCACTGTGTCAGGTCTTATTCCCTGTGTTAACTGAACCCTTGCCCTTATTTTACCTGTCTTGCTTTCCACATAAACCCGGTCACCATCATTAATTCCAAGATTTCTGGCGGTTTTTGTATTTATAAGAACATAGTTTGTATCAGCATCATGAGCAATTTCATTTAAAACAGGATTTAATGCATGGGTATCTGTTTGGTTCCTGTACATTCTCTTGTATGTGGTGAGATAGAAGGGAAATTCCTTTTCATTTCTTTTTATATGGGGAGTTGGAAAGGCATGTTCTTTTAGGGGAAGGGGCGAAAACTTGATTTCAAGTAATTTTTTAAGTCCCTTTTCATCATTTTCCTCATACCATTCCATATAAACCTTTTTCACATTTTCATTTTTATCCATAATTTCAAAAACCTTTTCCATTGTATGAACCAGTTGCTCCGTATAAAAATGCATTTTTGGTTTTTCTTTGCCATTGTATTTCTCAGCATTTGAGAGATATCTCTTTTTAACATCCACCTTTTTAGCAACAAGTCCATTTTTTAATGCATAATCAAAGGGTTTTCCGGTACTTTCCTCCCATATTAATTTGACAGCCTCCTTTGAGTTATAAACTTTTCCTTTTTCAAACTTCTTTTCCTTCAGTTTAAAGGCTTTATTCACCTCCTCAATGAACTTATCAAGAAAACCTGCCCTCTTTGCAAGCTCAAAAAGAATTTCAGTGGCACCGTATTTCAAATTAAAGACATTAACAACAGGCTGTCTTATTGCCTTATGTTCAGAATCGGGTGTCCACCTTGTTGGTGAAAAGTGATAGTCTTCAAGATAGGTTTTATCAGGCAAAACAATATCAGCCATCTGGGCTGTCTCATCAAGCACAACATTTATGTTTACTGAATAGATTTTTTTGAATCCTTCTATCTGTTTTTCTATATCTGCGGTTGACATAATTCTATTTGTCGCATAAAAAATAGCCATTTGAGGTTTATAGGGAAGACCGTATTTTTCAGGCTCTGCATAGGTATATGCAGGCTGTTGAGCAACATTGTGGGTTGCATGGGGATAAAATACACTTTCTGCAAGGTCAACCCTCTTAGGCGGATATTCACACTTAGAGGGTTTCATATTTCTATAATCAGGGTTTGCTTTGTGAATTAAAAGTCCTCCTACCGCATCTATTGCTCCAACAAGCATATTAACAATAAGCCCTGCTCTCCAGTTTTGCGTGCCGTATTCCTTTGCTGAAAGTCCCCTGAATGTATGTATAGCGCAAGGTCTGTATCTTAATTTATGCCCCTCTATCTCTATGGTTTCTCCTATATGCGCATTTTCACCAAACTCTCTTGCAACTTTTTTTATTTTTAAATAGAGAACTCCTGTAATCTCCTCAACCTCTTTATCATCAAGAGAAAGAACATACTCTTTGAAAATCCTGAAGGCGGTCTTATATTTTTTATTATCAATTTCCACCTCAGTATCAAGGGAAATTTTTTCTGCATTATCATAGATAACTGCCTTTGAATTCTTCTCATCCCATACCAAAGGATTACCCTTTTCATCCCTTAAAAACTTTTTGTCCTCACCCACAAGAAAAGGAGCATCAGTGTAATTTACGAGAAAATCTTTATCCACAAATCCTTCTTTAATCAATTCCTTTGCCATGGCAAGCAAAAACAAAACATCTTTACCGGGTTTTATCGGAATCCATTCTGTAGCCTTTGCCCCTAAATTTGAAAGTCTTGGTTCGATCACAATCATCTTCATACCCTCATCAACAACCCTTCTCATTGCGGTTCTATCAAGCCATCTTGCCCATTGTTCTGCCTCTGAAAAGTTTGCCCCCATATTTATGTAGTATTTTGTATAATCAAGGTCAGGTAAAATACCATGATAGCCCCATGTTAATTCATCGGCAACATGCCTTGCGGTCTCACATACTGATGTTCTGTGAATATTGTTTGGAGTCCCGAATGCCTTGCAGAATGCCTTTAGAAATTTATCCTGTATCAAATATTTTCCATGAGACCAGTGGAAACTCAAACCCCTCGGGTCTTTTTCCCTTACTTCTTTTAATTTTTTTGCAATTTCATTAAAGGCTTCTTCCCAGGAAATTTCCTTCCATTTGGGGTCTTCTCTCGGGTCCTTATTTGGATTTGTCCTTTTTAAAAGTGCTTTCACTCTGTAAGGATTGTAGGTATGAAAAATTCCTGCCTGACCCTTTGGGCAGAGATGTCCTTTATTGTATGGGCTTTCTGGATTTCCGTATATTTGCCTTATAACTCCGTTAACCCTTCTTACCCTTATACCGCAGAAATTAACATACATAACATCGGTTGATGGAATAAGAACATCTTCTTTTGGAGAATAGGGAATTTTGCTCAGAGACTCCTGGGCAACCAGACTGTCTATGTTAAAGAAAAGGTCTCCTATTGCCGCAGCTCCAGCAAGACCAATCGATTTCCTTATAAACTCCCTTCTTGTAATAGATATAATTTACCCCCGAATTTTCCAGAATTTTATTTGAACTTGTAATAGAAAGTGAGTCTCAGATAAAGGTCTGCATCGGGTTTCACTCCATTGGTTTCATCATAGAAGACATATTCAACATTTGGGATGAAATGAACATTTTTATGAGGTTTAAAATCAATACCACCAATTAAAAGGTTTGACTTCGCCTGAGCAAAGGGAATATAGGAAATACCGGCGGGTGATGGGTCAAACATCTTATCATATCTTGTAAGAAATGTTATTTTTTTGTGAAGGTCAAAGGTGAAAAATCCTGATGCAATTTCATAGGTATCCTGAGTGTCAGGTTCCATCTGCCTTATCTGCTGGGCATAATGAGCTCCTATTTTGAATTTGTTGAATTTAAAACCAACAAATCCCTGATAAGTATAAACATCTGTATTTCCTTTTCCTTCTTCCCAGTCTCCATAGACCTGAACAACAAGATGAGGGAGTTCAAAATCTATTGCGCCCATAACCTTTTTGAACTTGTTGTATTCAGACTTATTGCCTTCCCCGTTTCCAAACATAAGGTGATATCCCAGTCTTTTATTCGGACCTGCTTTTCCCCTGAATGCAATCCCAAAATCCCTTGAAGAACCGAATTTCTGAAGGTCAAGAGGCGTTTTTTCAACTGACCTGTATCCCCAGAATTTCTCTATTAAATTCCATGTAGGTGTAGAAGATATACCAAGAAGTAAATCAAATTTCTTTAATTTCCATTTGAGATAGGCATCCTTAACAAAGGGAGTAAGTTTTCCTGATGCTTTTGTAAAATCAGAACTTGCCATCTCCAATCTTAACCTTGCGGAGAATTCACCACTTATAGCATGGTCATAAGTGAAATATATTCTTCTGAACCAGAAACCATTCTGCCCTTCATAGGTGGAATCATGATTTGCCACAACATAGTAGTAGTCTCCAAACATATAGCCAGAGAGTTTATGAGCACAGCATGCTTTACCTTCCTTTGAGAGAAGAGCACTTGGGGCAAGAAAAAGCCCCACCATCCATATTCTTTTTACAAGATTCATCATAAAAACCTCCTGTGTTTAATCCTATGTTTAAAGAGAGAAAATATAAACATAAACACAAATATAAATATATATATATA
>MTOH01000002.1 GCA_002011615.1 Candidatus Hydrothermus pacificus
CCAAAAACCAAAAACCATAAACCATCCCGACTCTGTCGGGATTGAAAGGAGGAATTATGGATTTAAGTAAATATACACTTGAGGAGATTATACTTTCCGCCATAAAGGCGGAAATTGAGGCAAGGGATATATACGCAAGGATTGCAGATAGGGTTAAAAATCCCTTCTTAAAACCAAAACTCATATTTCTATCAGAAGAAGAAGAAAGGCATAGAGTATTTTTTGAACATTTTTACAAACAGAAATTTCCTGACAAGGAGATTGTTATACCTGAAAAAACACCTGTTCCCCTTCCTGAAATAAAGATGGAAGAAGGCGAAAAAACACCGATAAGTAAAATTTTTCAGCATGCAATGGATGCAGAAAAGGCAGCCCATGATTTTTATAGCAGTATGGCAGAACTTTTTGAATCAGAACCCGAGGTAAAAAATACTCTTTTATATATCGCTGTTATGGAAATGGGACATTACAGGCTCTTTGAGATTGAAAGAGAAAATGCACTTAAATTTGAAGATGAGGATATACCAATGATTCATCTTGGACCTTGAAAAAGTGAGGAGAAAATGGATTATAAAAGACCCGAAGCAGGGGAGGAGTCTCCTGATTTTATTTTAAAGGACCAGAATGGTAATGATTTTAAACTCTCTGATTTTAAAGGCAAAAAGGTTATTCTTTCGTTTCATCCCCTTGCGTGGACTGATATATGTGCCAGACAGATGCAGTCTCTTGAAGAGAATAAAAAGATATTTGAAGAATTAAATACAATTGCGGTAGGGATTTCTGTTGATTCTGTCCCATGTAAAAAGGCATGGGCAGAATCGCTCGGGTTAAAGGAAACAAGAATTCTTGCTGATTTCTGGCCTCACGGAGAAGTGGCAAAAAAGTTCGGGATTTTCAGGGAAAAACAGGGATTTTCAGAAAGGGCAAATATAATAGTGGATGAGGAGGGTAAGATAATCTTCTTCAAGGTTTATGATATAAAAACCCTTCCCGACATAAATGAAGTAGTTGAATTTTTAAAAGGGAAATAAGATGGAATTAAAGGATGTTATAGAGAAAAGAAGAGCTTACAGGTCATTAAAACCCTGCAGAATAGATGAAAATCTCATAAAGGAACTTGCAAGATGTGCCTCTCTTGCGCCCTCCTGTTATAACAATCAGCCCTGGAGATTTGTTTTTGTGTATGAAAAGGATATGCTTGAAAAACTTTTTGAATCTCTGCCAGAGGGAAATTCCTGGGCAAAATCCTCCTCAATGATAATAGTGGTTTTTTCAAAAAAAGAATTTGACTGTGTTACAGGTGAAAGGGAATACTATCTTTTTGATACAGGGATGGGAACCGCGTTTTTAATTTTAAAAGCAACCGATTTGGGACTCGTTGCTCATCCAATAGCAGGCTATGATGAGAACAGGGTTAAGGAAATCCTTGAAATTCCAGAAGACATGAGAGTTATAACCCTTATAATAGTGGGTGAAAAATCTGAAAAAATAAGTCCTTTCCTCTCGAAAAAACATATAGAATTGGAGAAGAAAAGACCCCAAAGGCTTAAATTTGAAGAATTTTGTTTTCTCAACCGATATTCGGGATAACCATAAAACTTTTTAATCTTCCACCTGTTCAATAGATATGCTTTTCTTCAGGATATTTCCCCTCCATGACTTCTGTTTTATACTCTAATAATGCCTTTTCTATTAGCTCTCTCAGGTTGATGTATTTTTTGACAAATTTTGGATGGGGTTCCGGGGTTAAACCCAGTATGTCATATACAACTATTATCTGACCATCACAGAACCTTCCTGCTCCTATACCTATTGTGGGGATACTGACATTTTCTGTTATTTCTTTTGCTAAATCTTCAGGCATTCCTTCAAGAACAATTGCAAATACACCACTTTCTTCAAGGATTTTTGCATCCTCTAATAACTTTTTTCTCTCTTTTTCCTTTTTACCCCTTACTCTGTAGCCTCCAAAAGAGAGATAAAACTGGGGTGTTAATCCTATGTGCCCGAGAACAGGGATTCCTGATTTTATTATGAATTCAATTGTGTCTTTAAATTCCTGTCCCCCTTCTATTTTTACTGCGTCCATATAACTTTCACTTATAAATCTTGCAGCGTTTTTAAGAGCCAATTCCTTTGAAATTTGATAACTCATAAAAGGCATATCACCTATTAAAAGTGCTCTTTTTACTCCCTTTGATACTGCCTTTGCAAATATTATCATTTCATCCATTCCTATTCTTAAAGTGTCTTCATATCCGAGTAATGTATTTGATACAGAGTCTCCAACAAGTATTATATCAAATCCAATTTTGTCTTCTATACCTGCTATAAGAGAGTCATAGGCAGTTATTGCGGTTATTTTTTCCCTGCCTTTCTTTTTTATTATATCCGGAACCGTTAATTTATTTTTGTTCATAACAGAGTTTTCTGTTTGAAAAATGTCTCAATGGCTTTTCTTGTAAGTATTCTCCCTTTTGGTGTTTTTTCAATAAATCCTTCTCTTATTAGAAATGGCTCATAAACTTCTTCTATTGTTCCTTCATCTTCACCCACTGCAAAGGCAAGTGTTTTTATACCAACCGGCTTATTGTGAAACTTATGAAATATTGTTTCAACTATCTTTTTATCCAGTTCATTCAAACCATGTTCGTCAACATCAAGTCTTTCAAGGGCATATTTTGATATTTTCTCATCAATTATTCCATCTCCTTTTACTATTGCAAAATCCCGCACCCTTTTTAAGAGTCTGTTTGCTATCCTGGGTGTTCCCCTTGACCTTCCTGCGATTTCATTTGCCCCTTTATCCTTAATCTCTATTTGCAATATCTTTGCAGACCGCTCTATTATTTCTTTTATCTCTTGTGCAGGGTAATAGTCTATACGGATGTTTATTCCGAATCTTGACCTTAAAGGTCCTGTTATGAGACCTGCCCTTGTGGTTGCTCCTATCAGAGTAAATGGAGGTAATTTTAATTTTACGCTTCTTGCACCAGGTCCTTTATCTATCAGAAGGTCAATTTCATAATTTTCCATTGCTGAGTAGAGATATTCTTCAACATTTCTTGGCAGTCTGTGAATTTCGTCTATGAATAGAACTCCCATGGGTTTTAAATTTGTGAGGATTCCTGCAAGGTCAAAGGGTCTTTCTATTACAGGTCCTGAAGTTGCTATTATTTCTGCGTTCATCTCTTTTGAGATACAATAGGCAAGGGTGGTTTTCCCGAGCCCTGGTGGACCTGATAAAAGTGTATGGTCTAATGGTGATTTCCTCTTTCTGGCTGATTCTATGAAAACTTCAAGATTTTCTCTTATTTTTTCCTGTCCGATAAATTCCGCAAGTTTTTTAGGTCTTAATTCTTCTGCTAATATCCTGTCTTCTTCTAATGGGTAGGGAGATGTGATGCCTGTCATGGAAGAAGTTTTAACAGTTTACTTCCCATCTCTTTTGACTGGGAAGGACCTATTATCATGGAGGCGGCTTTTTGAAGATTTAAAATAAACCTTTTTGTTTTCTTTAAAGTTGCTTCTTCAGGTTTTATTTTTGAGTCTTTTAACTGATTTTCATAAATTGTAATTGCAAATGCTCCAAGATAATCTTCGGTAATCTCTTTAATTTTTTCAAATATTTCTGGTGAAACCTTTATGTCTTCTTCTGGTGGGGCTTTTGACTTTTTAACCTCGGGCACTGGTTTTTCCTTTACTTTTTCAGGTTTTTTCTCTGGTGGAGCTTTTTTCTCTTCTTTCAGGATGTTCAGGAGTTCGTCTAAGGAAATTTCCCTTGAGCTTAAAGCTGAATAGAATACATTGTCTTTTTCAAAAATGCTAAAATAATTATCATTATATCTTAAGTCAACCCCTGTGAGGGGAAGACCCGAGAACTGAAGAGCCTCCTTCAGAATTGTAAAAATCCTTTTATAGGCTTTGATTCGGGCGTCATCCTCAGGAAAAACAGTGAACTCGTTTCCCTTCTGGACGATTAAAAATTCAATATTTTTTTCTTTTAAATCTTTCATATTACTTTCAACCTTTCAGCAACTTTTTTAACTTTTCTCCTTGCTTCCTCTGCACCGTATTTTGAAACTCCCATTTTCCATATTATATCTATTGCAGCTCTAAAAGATTTATTGACCGTTTCCTCTGTTATATTTTCTGAAAGAGGATAAGTTACTCGCAGTGATTTCTGGTCCTGTTTGATAAACTCTGCCAGTTCTGGAGAAGTGTCCTTTATTTTAGCATATACGACTTTTCCCCATCTAAGTTCATCGCCCGGGGCAAACTCGTTTATAAGTTCGTTTATCTGTAGCATCTTTGTGAAAACGAATTTTTCAACAGGGGTACTCGGAGAGGCAGTCTTTACTTCTTCCTTTTTTACTTCTGTTTCTTCTGTAATCTCTTCAGAAACTTCCTGGCTTTCGCCTGATGTTTCAGCAACAGGAACCTTTTCCCTTACCTCTGTTTCCTTATAAGAAGCGATGAATTCTTTTATTTCATCTATATTAACCTCTTCCCCTTTAACTCCAACATACATATCTTCATGTTCAATTATGAAAATCTCTGCTCCATCCTGGAGATAACCTTTGATATAGAAAAAATTTTCCAGCCCTATATTTTTTAAAGAGGCTTCTCCTGCAGAACCGAGAATACCCACTCCTTCAGCGAATAGCTCACCCTCGCCTTCTTTAAAAACTATCTCTCCTTCTTTATTTACAACTGCAATTCCTTTAATTGAATCATGCATTTTTGAAAATAAATCCTCAAATACTTTCATTAAGAAATTCTCCTTTTAAAATTTTCAAATTTTTTCTTGCCAAGAATTTTACCAAAATCCATAATAAATTTCTTTTCTAAAAAAGGCAGTAAGGAATTCCTGATGTTTAAAAATTTATCCCTGTCAAGCATAAATTCTGTTTTTGCCTTTATACTACCACTATCATCGTCAAACTCTATGTTTGTTCCCACATCGTTAAAACCGGAGTTTTTAAGAGAAGCTTTTATAAAACTTGAACATGATTTTCTCAATTCTATAGAATCCTTGGAATATTCTTCTACAACCGCATTCAGAAACTCTATAAATTCTTTACCTCTTCTTTTGCCTTCTTCAGGGTCAAATATAAGTCCTTTTTCAACGAGAAAAGAGATGGATTTATAGGCTTCAAATATTCCTATACCTGATTCAGAAATTATCTGTCTCAAACTTTTCTGGCTGTCTACAAGGCTTAAAATTTTCCAGTCGTTTTTTCTTAATTTTAATTTTTCATCAGGAGGATTTTCAGATTTTAAAAGCACTGCATCAAGGGGGGGTAATTTATTTTCCATGTCTCTTATTTCTTTTGACCTTCTTTCAACTTCTTCAAATAGCACGCCTGTATCACCGCTCAGTGTTTTTTTCTCGGGAAGAACGTTTTGCTCAAAACTCATGGAGCCTTCTGTAAAAAGAGATATTTCAAGCAATGCATCTAAACCTTCCATTTCTGCAAGCTTTGCATGGGAACATTTACCTTCCTCGATATATATTTCTCCTTCCTGCTGGGATTTTACAGTAAGTTTGCCCGTTTTTTTGTTCATGCTCAGGAAGTAAAGGACTTCTATAACGCTAAAATATCCTATATCTGCTTTTAATACTTCTTTATTCATAGTCTTTTATTTTAAATCACAAAAGTTTTTTTGTCAAACAAACCTTGAAATACCAGATTGTTATAGTTTATTATAAATATACTATGAAGAAATTTTCAACCCTGTGTGTATTTCTGTTCATGTGCACTCAACCCAATTTTCCTAAGGGAAAGCCAGAACAGCTGGTAATATTTTCCGAAGGATTACCAAGAGTTAAAGAATACATCATTAAAGGAATACAGGATACATTTTATACTCCTCAACCTGAACCCTTTTACAGCATTATCTTTGCTGACAACAAAGACCTTGAAAAATATAAAGGATACTATACAATAATGGTTATAGCTACACCTTATTCCGGGTCTTACAAAGTTTTAAAACAGTTGTTTCCTGAAGTAAAAAACAAAGGGATTTACAGAAAAAGAGGGGTCTTTCAAAAAGGAGACTTTATTACAGCAATTTTTGGCTCGAGTGAGGAAAGTGTTCTCTGGAAGTTGAGAGAAGGTATTATATACGAAATATTGAGACATATAAAGGAGCTTTATAAAAGTCATGTTTATAATATAATTGATATAAATAATAGCATAAAGAGGGAGATAAAACAGAAGTATGGATTTACCTTTGATGTTCCCACAGGATTTCTTTACATTGAGAAAGCAAAGGATTTTGTTGCCCTGGGAACTCACTATCCTGACAGATTCATATTTATTTATAACACGAAAAAAGAAATACCTTTTGATGCTATGAGGATAATGGACATCAGGGATTCTCTCACCGCAATATATTATAAAGGTGATAAGATTGATAGAGAACTCACTAAATGGAAAGAGGTTGAAATTTTTAATGAGAGAGCCATAAAAATTTATGGTCACTGGGAAAACGAAGAGATGAGAATAGGTGGGGCCTTTGAAAGCTTTTTTTTCAGAAAAAAAGACAGGTACTATCTTGTTGACCTTGGAGTTTTTGAACCTGAGAAGCCAAAACTCAAATATATAAGATGGCTTGAAGCAATAGTTTCTACAATTACATGGAATTGATTGAATTCCTTTCAAATCCTGAAAATTATTCCGAATCCGCAAAAAATTTTAAAATAATCCAGACTCATATTTCATTCGTTTTTTTGCTGGATGAATATGTTTACAAGATTAAAAAACCCGTGAACTTTGGATTTCTTGATTTTACAACCCTTGATAAAAGAAGATACTATTGTGAAAAGGAAATAGAACTTAACAAAAGGCTGGCAAAGGGTATTTATATGGGGGTTGTTCCGATTTCAAAAGTAAAAGATGGTTTTGAATTCTCTGATAAAAACCCTCTGGAATATGCTGTTAAGATGAAAAGGCTTCCTGAAAACCTTTTACTTTCAAACCTTATTGAAGAGGGAGTAAAAGAAAATGTCCTAAAAAGAATTGCAGATAAACTGGCAGATTTTCACAAAACCGCTGAGACAAACAAAAAAATACTTTTAATGGGAGACCCTGAAAGATTCAGGATTAATACCGATGAAAATTTTGCTCAAACCGAAAAATACAGAGGAGTGACGATTTCTGAAAAAAAACATGAATTTATAAAAAACAGGGTGGAAGAATTTTATAAAAAATACGGAGAATGCTTCAAAATAAGAATAAAGCAGAGGAAAATAAAGGATTGTCATGGAGATTTAAGAATGGAACACATATGTGTTTTACCAGAAGATATAGTTGTTTTTGATTGTATTGAGTTCAATGAGAGATTTAGATACCATGATATTTTAAATGATATTGCCTTTTTGACTATAGAAATGGATTATAGGGGTTTTAATAAAGAAAAAGATGTTGTTGAAAAAGTATGGTTTGAGGAAGTTGAAGAAGAATTAGATGAAAAAGTTATAAATCTTTATCTGTTTTATCTATCCTACAGGAGTTTTGTTAGAGCAAAGGTTACAAGCTTTTTACTTGATGACCCCTATGTAGACCCTGAGGAGAAAGAAAAGATTAAAGACAGAGCCAGAGAATTCTTTGAACTTTCAGAAAAGTATATATCCGCTATAGCATGATTTATGGTGGATAGAGTATGGTTTATTGCGTTAATTCGCATTGATTGTGTTTATAAATGAGCAAGACTGGCGAGAAGGCAGGGAAATGCAGGACGATTCCGCAATCCAATTTTTACTTTTAAGTTTTCACTTTTTACCTGTCACCTATCACCTTCTGCTTCATAAAGAGAATTGAAATTATCAAAAATTTAAACAGATTTTTTAAATAGAGAAATCAGGTAATCTTGAATGTCCTATTAAGCTTAAAAATTCGTTTCTTGTTCTCTGGTCCTTTCTAAAAAGTCCGAGCATTGCAGAGGTTACAAGTTTTGGTTTTGCTTTTTTTACCCCTCTTACCATCATACAGGTATGTATTCCTTCAATAACAACACCCACTCCATAGGGCTTTAATTTTTCCATCAAAAACTTTGCTATCTCCATTGTCATTTTCTCCTGTATTTGAAGTCTTCGTGAATAAATATCCACTATCCTTGCCAGTTTTGATACACCTATGACTTTTCCCTTGGGTATATAAGCAATATGGGCAACTCCAAAAAATGGCAGCAGGTGGTGTTCACAGAGAGAATAATATTCTATATCCTTTAGAAGAACCATCTCATCGTAATCAACATGGAGGATTGCACCTCTAATTATTTTTTCAGTGTCCTGATTGTAACCTTCTGTAAATTCCCTGTACATTTTCTCAACTCTTTTTGGAGTCTCTTTCAAACCTTCTCTTTCGGGGTTTTCCCCTATGTATTTCAAAATATCGTATATGTATTTATGGATTTTTTGCTTCTTCATTTAATTAACCTCCATTTCAAATATGTTTCTGGATGTTTCATAAACGCCTATTTTTGAAATTTTATCTTTCAAATTTCCAGGAATCTTATCCTTTAAATAGAAAAGTATGTTTTCACCCGTTGGCAGATTTTTTTTAAAAAATTTTATCTTATTTAAATCACTGTAGTCCAGAACCTTTCTTATGTTTTTCTCCAGCTGTTCAATCTTTTTTCTTTCCATTACAAAACCTTTTTCATCAATTTTACCTTTAAATGTTAAAGATACCTTATACTCGTGACCATGACCTTCAGGATTACTGCATTTCCCGAAAACTGTGTAGTTTTTTTCCTTAAAATAATCTTTTCTTGCAAGCCTGTGAGATGCATAGAATTTAAAAGACTTACCAATTTCAACTTCCTCGCCATAGCAATCGGCCCAGATATCCTCGGATTCATATAATCTTATTTTATAAAGTGAAAGACCCTCAGGGAGTTTTTCCTTTATCAGGTTGAACAGAACTTTTGAAATGTTTTCAACTGTGGGTTGAATTTTTTTGAAATAGGGTATATCCTCGTTTAAATTTTTATGGTCAAATTCATCTATTATTCTGCCAACAATTTTCTTTAGTCTGTCAATATTTATTATCATACCTGTTTCTTTATCAACTTTGCCAGTGATACTTACCTCAAGCAGATAGTTGTGTCCGTGAGAATTTATGTTTTTACCAAATACCCTTTTATTCTTTTCTTTGCTCCATCTTTTATTGTAGTATTTATGAGATGCACAGAAATGAAATTTCCTTGTTAAAAATATCTTCTCCATGAGAATTTTAATTATAAGGCTCTTCTTGTTGAATTTTAAAGAGGCTTGTATATATAATCTTAAAATGGAAGTTGAGGATATTTTAAAAGTTATTCCTGAGAGATATAGAAAGGGAGTCAGGGAAGTTAAAAATGTGTCCGGGGGCTCTGACAGGATATTTTTAAAAATTAAAGGCAGAGAGGAATTTGTAGTTATAAAAGATAACCCTTGTTCAAATGATTTTCTATCATATATAAAAATTCAGAGATTTTTGTATAAAAAAGGGCTGGGTGTTCCTGAAATTTATTATAAAGACTTCAAAAGAGGAATATTAATCGTGGAAGAATTGGGTGAAACTTCCCTTGAAATAATGACTTATGAAAAAAGTTATAAAAAGGTTATAGATTTTTTAATAGACCTGCAGATTAAAGGTATAAGAGGTTTTTTAAACCTCCAGCTCCCTTATAAAAAAATCTTTGACAGACAAAAACTGCTTTGTGAAACAGATTATTTTAAAAAATTTTACTTGAATCATTATAGAAAGATAAGAGGAAATCAATTGCTTAACAAAACGTTTGAATTTCTTGCTGATAGAGTGTCAGAACTACACTGTTTTTTCATGCACAGGGACTTTCAATCAAAAAATATTTTTATAAAAGATGGTAAGGTGAGGATAACTGATTTTCAAACTGCTCATAAAGGACCTTTTACCTATGATGTTGCATCTTTACTTTTTGACCCCTATGTAAATTTAAGTAAAAATGTGATTAAAAAAATTTCAAGATATTATCATGAGAAAATAAGGAGAAGAATAAATATGAGATTTGAGGAATTTGACTTTTACCTTAATTTAACAGGGATTCAGAGGCTCTGTCAGGCGCTTGCAGCATTTGTTAAACTCTCTGAAGTTAAAGGTAAAAAAGAATTCAAAAAATATATACCCACCGCGGAAAACAGGATAAGGAGTATACTTTATAAATTGAAATTTTATGAACTAAAATCTTTGAAAGACATCTTTTTTTAACTTTATACTTGTAACTTTAACCGTAACCGAGAAATGAAATTGATTTTTATCTTTTTTTTATTGGCAAAAGGAGAATATGCTCTTGAATTTCTGAAATTTGGAGCTGGTGCAAGAGAAATTTCTCTTTCAAATTCAGATATCATATCCCCTTCACCTTCAGTTGCACTTCTCTATAATCCTGCATGCATTGGAACCAGTAAATTCTCATTTACGTTAAATAAATCTTTTGCTTTTAATAATATTATGGAGTATAACTATGCAGGTTTTTCTCTGCCAATTCTAAAAAAGTATTTTTTTGCAATCGGGTTTTTGTATTCAAATATTCCTGATATTCCACTTTATTCAAACCCAATAGAACCAGGTGATACAAATTTTTATCCACCGGAAAGATATTTTGATTATACTCAGAAGGCTTTTCTATTCAGCTTTTCATGGAAAAATATACCCATAGGTTTGAATTTTAAAGTTATTCATCAGAAGATGCTTGAAGGAAAGGGTATGGGTGTTGGGTTTGATATAGGGACAAGATATTTCAGATTTACAAAATTTGGAAGTTTTTCTTTTGCTTTTGTTATTAAGGACATAGGTGGAACAAAAGTTTCATGGCAGGATAAGGAAAAAGGGGAAGAAATTACCGGATTTTATGCTGGAGCGGGTTATTCAAAAGAGATTGGATTCTTTAATTTAAAAGTTTTTGGAACAGGATTCTATGATTATGATTTTTACACATCTGCAGGGATTGAAATATCTTTATGGAAAACTCTGTTTTTGAGGACAGGCTTTTTATACTTTGATCTTTTCTCAGCAGGGGCAGGTTTGAATCTCAAATTTGTTGAACTTGATTATGGATTTAAAAAAAACATTGTGGGTTCAACTCACTCAATTTCATTGACATTTAAGAAGATATGATAATTTTATTATTTTTTATCTTATGGTCACAGGATTTTATTCTTGATGAAAATACACAGTCAAACCAGTATCTTCCCTATAATTTTCAGAATGCGATTACAGAAAATAGCCTGCATATAATTGTTTCAGGATATGAAAACCCTGACTGGCTCAGGTCAAGAAATTTTGTTTACTTCAAACCCTTCAACGGGGTATGGAGTCCTAAAAAAGAGCCTTATGCAGGTGATGATTTTGATGAGTATCCTGCAATTTTCTCCGATGAGAATGGATATCTTTATTTATTTTATCAAAAAATTACAAAATATACTGACTATGGAATATATTATCAGCGCTCAAGTTTTCCAAGAGAGTATGAAAACTTTACATTTCCCCAGGGAATAAATTTTGGTTCTGATGCAACTTCTGAAATATATGTGTCAACCATTATGGGTGAGGGGAACAAAATAAATCTTGTTTTCTCCAGTGATTCAGATGGTTGTTTTAATGTCTATCATGGAATAGAAGTAAATCCTTATTATTTTGAAATAAATCAGCTGAGTTTTTACGAAGATAATATATTTCCACAAATCGTCTATTTAAGAGACACAACCTATATCTTTTATCTGAAAATTTTGTCAGATGGGAGTTCTTATATAACTTTGAATAAATTTAAGCAAACTTATAGTGGTGAGATTGTTTTTAATGATCTGGGAAATAATATAAAAGAGTTTTTTGCTCTTCCCTATTTTAATGACTATATTTTTCTTTTTTATACAAAGGACAAAAAATTGTCAGGTGCCATATACGATGTGAATTCATCTCAGATAGTTGATACTCAGAGTATTTTTTCAGGTATTGAAGTTGAAGAGCCTAATGCGGTAAGTGATTCTTTTGGGATTATTCATCTTTTTTTCACACTTGGAGCAGGAGAGGAAAAGGACATCTTTTATACATATTCTTCTTCAGGACTTGATTTTTCTGAACCTGAACAGCTTACCTTTACCCCTTTTGCTTCCCATTCACCCCATTCCTTTTATTCAAAGAACGAAGGAAATCTTTATGTTTTCTGGGTAGATGAGAGAGATAGACCTGTTAATCCTCAGTTCTATTCAAAAATCTATTACAGATTTAAAAATATAGGTAAAAAAGGAGGGGTTATTTTTTCAAAAAATGTTTTAAAAAGTGAAGATGTAAAGAGAAAGTATGCAGGAAAAAAGTTCTTTGATATTCTTGGTAGAAAAGTAAACCCGGGACAGTTTAAAGGAGGAGTCATATTTTTAAAAAATGGAGATAAAAAAATCAAATTTATAGGATTATGAAACTTATTATTTTTATACTTTTATCCTACAAATATCTGGTTATACCTGACGGTAATTTCAAGGTTCTTTTAAATGATAGAGAAATAACTCCCCTTAAAACAGGCTGGATAAGGAATGTTAAAATTGGAATATTTGATATTGAAGATACAGAGAATTTGAAAGTCACAGGGCGTGGCGGAAATTACGAAATAGATAAAAATTTCAGAAAGATACTTGAGAGGATTGTCGTTAATAAACAGGATATTAAAAAATTTGCATACAGGTTGAATGTTGTTCAAAATCTTTATGAACTACCTTTTGAGACAGCGATTAAAGTATATACAAAAAAAGAAGGGATTTATAGAATTTATGGAAACGTTTTAAGAAATATGGGGATTGATATAGACACTCTTTTGCCTCAAAATGCCCATCTTTTTTACAGGGGCAGAGAGATTCCTGTAAAGTTTAAAGGGCAGGAAGATGGTATTTTTAATGATGGTGATTATATTGAATTTATTGCCCAGAGGATAAATGGCGAAAACACATATTACAATTTATACACTGATTTTAATTCATATTTCTTATACTTTAATTATGAACAGGGTTTGAGATTTTTGAATAAAAATATGTGTTCTTTTGATTCTACGAATATTATATCTTCTTTACACAGGATATATCATTTTGAAAAAGATTCAGTTTTTATGGATTTTACGCAAATGAAGATGACAAACACTGATTCCTTTGACCTCTGGTACTGGAAAGTTTTATCACTGAATAAACCTGAAACCCTTTTATTTAAAATAGAAAAACCAGAGATTCAAGGAGTCTATAAAGTGAAGTTTTATTTTGAAACCTTTGAGACAGAAAATGTGAATTATCCTGAACATGGTATTGAATTGAAAATAAACGACAATTTTATAGACACGATTTTCTGGAGTGGGAATAACCCTCATATTGATTCAGTTATTATTCCGGGTAGCCTTTTGATGGATGGATACAATTATATTGTTTTAAAAGAGGATTCCCTTTTCAGTAATATATCTGGTATTTTGAACTGGATTGAGATAGAGGGCACCTTTGCCCCTGAGCTTATAGAGGATTTCTATAAAATTGAACCTTCTCAGGATACATTTTCCATAATTTTGAAAGGTGGAAGAAAAAATAAGATAAGGCTCTTTTTTTATCCTTCAATAGAATACGGGGAAATAGAAGGAAAATTTAAAAATGATGAATATGAGTATGAATTAACCTTTGAGCCTTTTCCTTCGGGTTATTATTTCATATCCGATACATTTTTTATACCTGAAAGCCTTGAAGTTTATGAAAAAGATGAAATAATACAACCGTCTCAGGGTGCGGATATAGTTGTTATAACACCTTCAGAATTTTATGACAAAGCTCTGATTTATAAAAATTACAGGGAATCACAGGGGTATTCAGTTAAGGTAATTAAAATAGGCGATATATACAATCAGTTTTCCTATGGTATAAAATCGCCTTATGCAATAAAGGAGTTCCTAAAAAATGCAGTCTTCAGGTGGAATCCGCCTCCTTTTGCTGTGTTACTCTTAGGGGATGCTTCCTATGATCCCAGAAATATTGAAAATTTCTGTAAGGATTTTATACCAACATTCCTGTATCCTGCCAGAACACCGGGTCAGGCTGTCTATTATTCAAGACCTGCATCAACAGATATATACTATACACTGCTTGTCGGGAATGACCCTTTCCCTGATATACTTCTTGGAAGGGTGCCGGTTAATAGTTTGAATGAATGTGACATATATTTAAACAAGGTTATTCAGTATGAGCAGAATCCTGAGTTCGGATGGTGGAGAGTATCCCCTTATCTTTTGACTGAAGTTCATCCTCAGGATGGAACAGTTTTTTATAAAGCCTGTGAAAAATTGAGAAAGGAGAACATACCTGAAGGCTATGATTCAAGAGTTATTGCTCTCTCAACTTTGAACGGTTTTAAGGGCTATACTTTTCCTGGAATTCTTGAAGAAATTTCAAAGGGGAGCCCTGTTATAACATTTATAGGACATGCATCAACAAGTTTCAGGACAATTTTCAGAAATAAAACATTTAAAGCTGAAAGATGGTATGATGTGTATAACCTTAAAAAAACCCCTTTATTTGTAGCAATGAGTTGTTGGGTTGGAGATTTCGCAGGATTTTCTGAAAGATATTCTTGGTATGATCCCGGAAAATCTTTCCTTGAATTACCCCTGATGCTTTCAGGCAGAGGGATAATAGGTTATATGGCAGTTACTGCATCTTCACCATCTCCCCAGTACAGTTTAAATAAAAATATAACCTATCTTTTACCTGAAGGAGTTTTAAAGGGACTTTATAGCTATGGTATAAGAGAGCTGGGTGGTTTACACTTTTTTTCCCGATTACACTCTTTGTTGTATATACCCTCTCTGGCAGGAGAATCAAAAAATGTTTATTATACCTTTAATCTGATAGGTGACCCTTTATTGAAATTACCCGTACCAGGAGTGGATAGCATTAATCTAAACCCTGTCTCTCTTATGCCCTATGATACACTTTTTATATCTTCAAATCCTGAGTCTATACCTTATGGTAAGGCTATTGAAAGATTAAAGGTTGTGGATAATGACACAGGATATACTCTGTATAAATTAAAGGAGTATAACTCTTTACCTTTTATGGACACGATTCCTGTTAATTATTCGGGTTTTAATGCAAAAGGAGAGGTAAGGATTTATTTCTTTAACCCTTCCTCTCAATTAAAAGAAAAAACAGGATTTGCAAATTTTTCATTGAATGGTGTTTTTGCTCAAAATATTGAATTTATCCCTCCTTTACCTGATAGTGAATATCATTATGTAAAGTCAATTATAAAATCTGTGAGAAATATGGATACAGTATTTCTTTTATGGAATTATGGTGATTCACTTGAAAGTCCATATTTTGTAAATCTTCAAAGAACCGGGGATACATTTATTACACAGAATGCAATAGGTCCTTTGTATCCGGGCAATGAGTTCTGTGTCTCTTTTTATGCTATTGATACCACAGGGCTTTCCTTTTACACAGATACATTTAAATACAAAGTTCCTCATCTGGCCGACCTTTTTTCAGGGAAGATTGATGTAATACCTGATATAGAGAATAAAAATTTAAATATAAGCTTCCCGATTGCCAATGGTGGTGAAAGAAATGCTGATGATTTCAAATATTTTTTCAAAATTGTGAGAAGGGCAGATACAATTCTCTCCCGGATTGATAGTATTTCTCTTATTCCTTCTGCTTCTGAGAGCATTTTTGTAAATATAAGTGATACGCTTTATTATGGTAATTTCAAAATTTATTACAGTATTGATTCAGATAACAGAATTCCTGAATCAAATGAGTATAACAATTCAATGATAATTGATAATTTTGAAAATCCTTATTTATATTTTATTGATTCAACTTCCTGGGTTTATCTGAGTGATTCTTTACAGTTTAAAATAATAAATCAGGATACTAATATATTTGAGATTGGGAAGATTAATGGCTTTCAGATGCACCCGGGAATTGAATTTATAGATACCCTTTCAGGAATTAGCATAAAAAACTTTCTAAATACAGAGACAGAGAAGGATTCTTTAATATTGTTTAAGTTTCTTTCCCTTTCAGATTCTCTTGAGCTTTTCAGATTTGAAAAAGACTCACTCTGGCACAGGCTTGAAAAAATCCCTGACAGCTCTTTTGCCCTGTGGATTTCCCGGAAAACAGGTGTTTTTTCCTTTGGTTATTTGAAAGATAAAACAGGTCCTGAGTTACATATATTATGGAGTGGAGAGGAGTTAAAGAATAATCAGAAATTAAAAAAAGGGAGTGATATTGACTTTTTATTTTCTGATTCAAGCGGTATAGACCTGTTTTACAGAAAACCTGAGATTTTAATTGATGGTGTTAATATATTTGATAGTTTGAGTTTCAATAAAGGTGTTCAAAACCCCAGGACTATCTCATCAAGTTATAAGTTGAAAAACCTGAGAGAAGGATTGCACAATATTGATATAAATATTTATGATTGCCTGGGTAATCTCTCTCAAAAAACAATATCCTTTTTGATATTTGAACCCTTTGATATAATATTTAAAGGTATTTACCCGAACCCTGCAAGAGATAAAAGAACTGTTATAGCCTTTGAAAATACCAAGGATTTAAATTCAATAAAAGTGAAAATAATCACAACTGCGGGGAGGGAAATATACGAGTTTGACCCCTATATGGACCCAGTGAGACCACCTCTTACAAGAAAGGGTAATCACTGGCTTGAATGGTTTTTACAGGATAAATGGGGAAACAAAGTTGCAAATGGCGTGTATTTGCTTTACATAGAGGGGAAATGGAAGGATAAGACCAAAAAAATAATTCAAAAAATAGGAGTTCTGCGATGAATAAAAAGAAAAAAAAGAACACCTTTGAAGATTTGTATGATGTTGTAAAAATTTTAAGAAAAAAATGCCCCTGGGATAAATCTCAAACCCTGAATTCAATAAAAAAAGAGATACTTGAAGAGGTTTATGAGGTTCATGATGCTTTGGAAAAAAGAAATTATAACAGGGTAAAAGAGGAAATGGGAGATGTTCTCCTGAGTCTGTTTTTAATGATAAGAATAGCAGAGGAACAAAGATATTTTACAAAAAAAAGACTTATAGATGATTTAGTCCAAAAGATTATAAAAAAACACCCCCATGTTTTTAAAGGTCAGAAATTTAAAGATAAAAAAGAATTTTTAAAATACTGGGAGTCAGAAAAAAAAGAAAAAGAGGTAAATATAGCAATGCCTTCACTGCTCTTATGTGAGAAAATTTTAAAAAAAATGAAAAGATTGGGACGGGAAGTCAAAAAGAATGAACTTGAAAGCAAGATTTTAAAAGTAATTTCAAAAAATAGACTCGGTAAAAAAGAACTTTCCTCACTGCTTTTTCTTTCCTCACTCCTTTTAATTTCAAAAGGATATTCACCTGAGGAGATTGTTAAAAAGAAGTGCAGGGAGCTTAAAGCTTAGCTTTGAGACAGAATTTTGTAAATTCTTATGTAAAGAAATAAAAGTGTTATAAGGCTTGCCAATAAAAAGGAAATTTCTATTGAAATAATTGCCGGAAGGGGAGACAGGAAAAATAAAAGTGCAAGTAGAATTATAAATATGACGAATGAAAAAAATATGTAGTTTATTTCTTTTATTGCAAAGAATGCTCTTGAAAAAAGTCTTAACAGAAGATATAAGGATATTATTATTGAAATCAATATGAAATCAATCTTCTGAAATCGAAACTCTTTTCCAAAAATCATATTCCATAAAGAAGGCAGAAATGTTGAAGAAAGTATAGAAAGAATTATTAAAGTAAGCATTATAAGAATACCAATCCTTTTTATGTAATGGATGAAAAGCCTTTTATCTTTTCTGGATATTGCATAACTTAAATTTGGTAAAAGAGGCATAAAAATTGCTGAATAAAATGTTTTTACACCTGCAAAGAAAGTGAGAGTTGCATTAAATAAACCTATTTCTGAATAGGGTGAGTTTTTTATCCTCATAAGTAGTATCCCTATGTAAAAGTAGGCTTCTAAAATAGAATTTATGGTGGACATTAAAAGAGGATTCCCTGGAGATATTATGTTTCTTAAATTAAAATTAAGTTTTAATGGTGATATTTTTTTTAAAAGATAGATTGTTACAGGTATCGGAATTAAAAGGGAAAATAGATATGAAAACTCAAAATGAAGTAATTTGTTTGAGGTGAAATAAAAAAAAATGCCTGTTATCAGTATGAGAACTCCATAAATTGAGTGAGATATGGCAACATAACTTATCTTTCTGAAACCCAGCAGTATCCCTCTTATAAACATCAAAGAGAAAAGGAAAATGAAACAAAGTGAGAATAAAGAAAAGCTGATTATGTGATTATCAAAGAATCTATGGATAAGAACTGGTGAAAGAAACCACACCAGGATATAAAAGATTATGAAATAAAACAAGAATGAGGAAAAGGCTTTCTCTAAAAATTTATTTAAAGTTGCTTTCTCCTGGATTCCGGGTATGGTTACCGCTATTAAATCCCTGAATCCTGAAGCTAAAAAACTTGCTATAAAGGAAAATAACGAATAAAATACACCCAGTTTACCGAATTCTGATTTACCTATGCTTCTTGCTGCCAGAACATTGAACAGAAAAAGAGACACCCCAGTTATGGAAAGAGCCATCAGCATATAAAAGGAGCCTTTTCTTACTCCTTCACCCTGTTCAGGAATGCTCATTTTAGAATAAATTTTGACCTTTACCCACTATTTCGTTAAAGGCTTCTTCAAAAAAATTTGTTTTTAATCTTATCTCTTCTGGAATTTTTTCGCAATAATATTGCCAGGATTTCTGAATTTCATTTTTCAGGGTTTCTTTTAAATTACCCTGCTTTAATCCCCTCTCCCATTTCTCCTTATAATATCTTGTTATATCTCTTGCGAGAATTTTTGCAAGCCTTTTTGCTTTTTCGTAGAGTTTTTTTTCTTCTTCTGTTGCAGGGGGGGCATATTTTTTTTCCTGAACCTTTTTCTCTTCAGGGGGAGTGATTGGGAATATTGTTCCACACTGTTTACATCTTGCTTTTATACCGGGTTTTACTTTTTCCTCGGGAACCTTGTATTTCTTATTACAGGAAGGACATTCTACAATTATATAATTCACATTCAAATTATAATCTTAAAAAATTGATTTTTTCAAATAGAAAAGGATTATTCCTTTTTTTCTTTTTCGTCTTCTTCTTTTGTTATTTCTTCGGTTTCTTTGGCAGCTTTTCGGAATTCTCTTAATGCCTGTCCCATACCTTTTGCAAGATCAGGAAGCTTTTTTGCTCCAAAAAGCAACAGCACCACAAGGAATATTAATAAAAGTTCTTGAAATCCAAGGTTCATTTTTGACCTCCTCAGCCGGCGATTGCCAGCTCTTCTTCCTCTCCTCCTATTACCTCTAATTTTTGGAATTCTCTAAAACCAGTTCCTGCAGGCAACAGACTTCCCACAATTACATTTTCTTTAAGTCCCCTTAAATAATCCTTTTTACCGTATATAGCTGCCTCTGAAAGAACTCTTGTGGTTTCCTGAAAAGACGCTGATGCAGTAAAGCTATCTGTAGCAAGGGCAGCTCTCGTTATCCCGAGAAGCACAGGAGAGTATGTGGCAGGTCTTCCACCTTTCTCAAGTATTTTTGCATTTTCTTCAAGAACAACTGTTCTATCAATAAACTGACCCCTTACAAATTTGGTATCTCCCGGTTCTTCAACTTTTACCTTTCTCATCATCTGCCTTACTATCACCGCTATATGTTTGTCAGCAATTTTAACACCTGATAGTCTATATATCTGTTGAATCTGGTCCATAAGAAACTCCTGAACTGCCTGAACACCTTTTACTCTCAATACATCGTGAGGGTCTATCTGGCCTATTGTCAGCGGGTCTCCTGCATTAACTTTTTCGCCGTCATCAACAAGAAGATATTTGCCATAGGGTATTGTATACTCTATTTCTGTACCAACATCAGAAATTATCTTTACTTTTCTCTGTCCTTTTTCTGGTTTTCCTATTTTAACCATTCCATCTATTTCTGCTACTATTGCCTTGTCTTTTGGCATCCTTGCTTCAAATAATTCTGTTACCCTCGGAAGCCCACCTGTAATATCTCTGGTTTTTCCTGCTTCTCTTGGAAGTTTCGCGATTATATCACCTGCTTTTATTTCTGTACCCTCGTCCACTATAAGGTGAGCATTTTTAGGAAGAGCTATTTCCTCAAGAACTTTGTTTTTCTTTTTCAAATCCATCAGTATAACTGCGGGATGTTTTTTCTTGGCCTTGTCTTCAGTTATTATCTTTTCTATTCTCCCACCTTCTTCCACTGACTCATAAAAGGTTAAACCTTCTTCTATATCTCTGAATTTTATTATACCGGATTTACTGGCGAGAATTGGTATGTTGTAGGGTTCCCACCTGCATATAATCTGACCTTTCTGGATTTCCTCTCCATCATCTACAAACACTTTTGCGCCCTGTGGTATATAGTAGTTTCTAATTCTTTTTTCTCCTTCTGTGCTTTCAATTCTTATCAATCCTTTTTTGGTAATGGCAACTCTTTCACCTTCTGAATTCTCTGCCACCGCAAGTGCAATGTATTCAACTTTTGCATTGAACGGAGCCTCGTGGGTCGATTCTTCAAGTATTCTTGCAGCAGCACCTCCTATATGAAATGTTCTCAGGGTGAGCTGGGTNCCCGGTTCACCTATTGATTGGGCTGCGACAACCCCGACGGGTTCTCCTATTTCAACAAGCCTTCCTGTTGCAAGATTTCTTCCATAGCATTTCATGCATATACCATGCAGGGACTCACAGGTCAAAACTGACCTTATTTTAACTTTTTCAATACCGACATTTTCTATTTCATGAGCAATGTCTTCTGTTATTTCCTGGCCTGCTTTTACTATAACTTCACCGGTTACAGGATTCCTGACATCTTCGGCAGCGAATCTTCCTGTAATTCTTTCTGAGAGAGGTTCTATAATTGCTTCACCTTCTTTTAAAGCGGTAGCTTCTCTTCCAAGAATTGTTCCACAGTCTTCTTCGTTTATGACAACACCCTGAGCTACATCAACGAGTCTCCTGGTTAGATATCCTGCATCTGCTGTTTTAAGGGCAGTGTCAATCAATCCTTTTCTTGAACCGTGAGTGGATATGAAATATTCAAGAACGGTCATTCCTTCTTTTAGATTTGATTTAACCGGTGTTTCTATAAATTCTCCTGCAAGACCAATGGTTCTTTTTGGCCTCGCCATGAGGCCTCTCATAGCCGCGAGCTGTTTTATCTGGTCAATACTTCCCCTTGCTCCGGAGTTCATCATCATAAATATGGAGTTAAATCCATATTTATCCTCTTCCATTCTCTTTTGCATCAGATATGTCACTTTATCTGTAACTTCAGTCCATATATCCAGAATTATATTGTATCTTTCTCCTCTGGATATTTTACCTTTTAGAAAATCGTTTTCTACCTTTTCAATATTTTTTTCAGCTCTTTCAATAATTTTCTCTTTTTCCTGTGGAATAAGAAGTTCATCTATACCAAATGTTACCCCTCCTTTTGTTGCCCATTTAAATCCAAGGTCTTTTAAATCATCCAGAAATTTCTCGGTTACAATAGAACCGAACTTTTTGTAACATTCTGTAATTAGATTTCCAAGTTTTTTCTTGTTCATCTCTTCATTGATGAACCTGAGTGGTAGAGGAACCGCATTGTTGAATATAATTCTTCCAGCAGTTGTTTCAATTATTTTGTCTTTTATAAGTACTTTTATTTTTGCATGTAAACCTATTTTCCCATTTTCAAAAGCAAGAAGTGCCTCCTCAGGTGAAGAAAATGTAGAACCTTTTCCTTTATCTTTTTCTTTTACCTTTGTTATGTAGTTTATCCCTATTATTGTATCCTGTGTTGGCGCTATAAGAGGATTTCCATAAGCAGGAGAGAGGATATTATGTCTTGAAAGCATCAAAAACAGAGATTCAAGTTTTGCTTCCATTGAGATAGGAATATAAACACCCATTTGGTCTCCATCAAAATCTGCATTGAAAGGTGGACATACAAGAGGATGAATTCTAATTGCTTTACCTTCTATAAGTTTTGGTAAGAACGCTTGAATAGACACCCTGTGAAGAGTTGGAGCACGGTTAATAAGGACAGGGTAGTCCTTTGTGATATGTTCTAAAAGTTCCCATACTTCCTTAGGTTTCTCTCTGAGAAGTTTTCTTGCACTTTTTATTGATTCTGCGAGTCCTGCTTTTTCCATTCTTCTTTCTGCAAAAGGTTTAAACAGTTCCAGTGCCATCTCTTTGGGTATACCCACTTCATGAAGTTTTAATTCAGGACCAACAACTATTACAGACCTTCCAGAGTAATCAACTCTTTTACCGAGAAGATTCCTTCTGAATCTTCCCTTTTTGCCCCTGAGAATATCAGAAAGAGATTTTAGAGGATTACCACCTCTTCCCATTATGGGTTTAGACCTTCTTGCATTGTCAAGGAGTGCATCAACAGCTTCCTGAAGCATTCTTTTTTCATTCCTGAGAATAATTTCAGGCGCACCCATTGCTATCATATTTTTCAATCGGTTATTTCTGGTTATTACTCTTCTGTACAGGTCATTTAAATCGCTGGTTGCATATCTTCCGCCTTCCAGTGGCACAAGAGGTCTTAAATCGGGTGGTATAACAGGTAGCACTTCCAGAATCATCCAGTCTACTTTGTTTCCTGAATTTAGAAAGGCTTCTATAATCTGGTGTTTTTTAAGGAGCTTACCTCTTTTTTCCCTTGCGGTTTCATGATGGATTAATGCTCTCGTTGTTGCTGAAAGTTCTTCCATGTCAAGATTCTGGAGGAGTTTTTTGATTGCAGGAGCACCCATCTCTGCGACAAAAGAATCTTTTAAATCTTCATTAAGTTTTGCATACTGGGTTTCTGTTAAAACTGACCCGGGGTCCAGCTTTACCGTTTCCTCTTTATCCTTTATCTGTATTATGTGTTCTTTAACCTCTGATTCAGTGACCACATATAAATCATAATAAAGTATTCTTTCCAGGTCATTGCTTTTTATGTCAAGAAGTAATCCAATTATACTGGGGGGTATTTTATAATACCATATATGGGCAACAGGAACAGCCAGTTCTATATGACCCATTCTTTCCCTTCTTACAGAAGAGGTTGTAATTTCAACCTGGCATTTATCACATATCTGCCCCTTGTATCTTCTCCCTTTATATTTACCACAGCTACACTCATAATCTTTTACAGGTCCAAATATTCTCTCACAAAAAAGTCCGTCTCTTTCTGGCTTCTGTGTTCTATAATTTATTGTTTCGGGAGATTTAACTTCACCGTATGACCAGCTTCTTATTTTTTCCGGTGAAGCCAGCTTTATTGTTAACGCCTTTAAATCAGTAGGTTTTATTTCCATAAACCCTCCTTAAAAATTATATTGTTTCAATATCAACATCAAGGCAAAGCCCCCTGAGTTCGTTCAAAAGCACATCAAAGGATACAGGCAAAGATGGTTCAGGGGGTTCTTCGCCCTTTATAATTGCCTGATATAATCTGTTTCTTCCTCTTACGTCATCTGACTTAACTGTAAGCATTTCCTGTAAGGTATAAGCCGCTCCATAGCCTTCCAGTGCCCAGACTTCCATCTCTCCAAATCTCTGTCCTCCAAACCTTGCCTTACCTCCGAGGGGTTGCTGTGTGATGAGAGAGTAGGGACCAACAGCTCTTGCATGTATTTTATCTTCTACCATGTGCACCAGTTTCATCATATAAATGTAACCAACCGTTACCTCATTATCAAGATACTCACCTGTTCTGCCATCTCTTAATTTCGTTCTTCCATTTTCGGGTAAACCTGCTTCTTTTAATTCCCTCTGTATTTCTTCCAGTGTGAACCCTTCGAATACAGGACATGCATAATATTTGTTAAGTTTTTTGCCTGCCCATCCGAGTAGAGTTTCCAGAATCTGTCCAACATTCATTCTTGAGGGCACACCCAGAGGGTTAAGAACAATATCAACATGGGTTCCATCGTCCAGGAAAGGCATATCTTCCACAGGAGCGATTTTCGCTATGACTCCTTTGTTACCATGCCTTCCGGCAAGTTTGTCCCCAACCTCTACCTTTCTTTTCTGAGCTATGTATACCTTTATAAGCATATTTACTCCATGAGGAAGTTCATCACCCAGTTCTATTTCCTTTCTTTTTTTCTTAAGATAACTTAAAAGGTTTTCTCTTTTCTCTCTTGCTTCCTGCAGGTAATTTCTTAAAATTTTTTCTGTTCTCCTATCACTTATAAAACCCTCTGGAAAATCCATTGAGATGATATCTTTCTCAAAAAACTCTTCATTAAACTTTGAACTTTTTCTTATGACGATTTTACCCTTCTGGGTTTTAACGGTCTTTCCTGCTTTCTTGTTTAGTAGTTTTTCCCTGAATACTTCCTTTATCTTCTGTTCAATTGCTCTGATTTCCATGGTAATCCTGTTTTCAAGATTAGTAATTCTCCTTCTTATAGTCTTTCGGGCCAATGGGGATGCTTCTATATTTTTGGTAAGAACTTCCACATCGACTACCACACCATTTACTCCAGGAGGAACCCTCAGAGAGGTATCCTTAACATCTTTCGCCTTTTCCGCAAATATTGCTCTCAAAAGTTTTTCCTCGGGTGTAAGTTCTCTTTCTCCTCGTGGCGTTATCTTTCCTACGAGTACATCGTCAGGAGCCACTTCTGTTCCAACTCTTACTATACCGTCCTCATCCAGGTGTTTTACCGCATCTTCAGGAACATTGGGTATATCTCTTGTTATCTCTTCAGGACCCAGTTTGGTTTCTCTTACTGAAATTTCTAATTCCTTGATATGTATTGAAGTAAAGCTGTCTTCTTTTACAAGTCTTTCACTTATCACTATTGCATCTTCAAAATTATAGCCATACCAGGGGATAAAGGCGACCAAAAGATTTTTACCAAGTGAAAGCTCTCCGTGGTCAGTGCTGGAATTATCAGCTATGATTTCTCCCTCTTTTACCTTATCTCCCGGTTTCACGATTGGGAATTGATTTAATGTGGTTTCCTGATTCATTTTCTTAAATTTTATCAACCTGTATTCATCTAAATCCTCACCTATCAGTTTTTTCTTGCTTTTATCAGGTTTAATTATTATTTTATTTCCATCTGCCTCTATAACTTTTCCTGACCTTTTTGCCATTACCATTGTGCCTGTATCTGCGGCAATTTTATCTTCAACTCCTGTTCCTACTATTGGTGCTTCAGGTGTAATCAGAGGAACTGCCTGTCTTTGCATGTTTGAGCCCATAAGAGCCCTGTTAGCATCGTCATGTTCAAGAAAAGGAATGAGTGATGCTGAAGGAGAAACCATCTGTCTGGGAGAAACATCAATA
Source organism: Candidatus Hydrothermus pacificus (assembly GCA_002011615.1). GTDB lineage: Bacteria > Hydrothermota > Hydrothermia > Hydrothermales > Hydrothermaceae > Hydrothermus > Hydrothermus pacificus. The sequence goes on from MTOH01000002.1 coordinate 25,428, forward strand.
TAATTTATTTCTTCCTTTCTTACAATGGGATATCCCCCTTTATATCTGACTGATAACATTGTTGGGATTATATTGCCTTTATTATCTACAGGCGTGTCTGCAGGTGCGATTTTTACATCTTCTTCTTCCACAGGGGTCAGATACTCTATTTTATTGGTGACTTTACCTTTTTTAACTTTTACTAAAGGAGTGGTAATAAATCCCATCTCGTCTATCTGAGCATAGGTGGTAAGACTTGTGATGAGTCCTATGTTCTGTCCTTCAGGGGTTTCTATAGGGCATAATCTTCCATAGTGGGATGGATGCACATCCCTTACTTCAAATCCTGCTGTTTCTCTGGTGAGACCACCCGGCCCAAGTGCAGATAATCTTCTCTTATGGGTTAGTTCGGAGAGAGGGTTTGTCTGCTCCAGGAATTGGGATAACCTGTTCACTGTAAAGAAAGAGAGGATTGTTGCTGATAGTACTCTGGGATTGATAAGTTGATGCGGAACAATTTTGCCTTCTCTTTCAAGTAACATTTTTTCCTTTATATTTCTTGCAAGTCTTGTAAAAGCTATTTTGAACTGATTTCCAAGTAACTCTCCAACCCTTCTTACTCTTCTGTTCGCAAGATGGTCTATATCATCAAGCTCTTCTTCACCCATATATAGTTTCAGGGTTCTTCTTATTATCTCTTCTAAATCGTTTATGGTTAACTCTATTTTTCCCTCGGGAATATCAAGTCCCAACCTTGCATTTAATTTATATCTACCTACATTACCCATCTCCATTTTATTTCTTGAGAATAAGACTTCATTTATATAAAACCTGGCTTCTTCCTCATCTTTTGGAGGGACAAATCTTATTATTCTGTAAATAGATGTGAGGGCATCTGTTTCTGTTTTCATTCGGTCATGCCTTATTGTCGCAAGCACAACATCTATTCCAGGTGTATCAACAGGATAAACTTCCACTTCTTTTATATTATTTGCCTCCAATTCATCTAAGAGTTTTTCATCAAGTAGTATTCCGGTATCAATTAGTTCCACACCTGTTTCAGGAATTACAACCTCTCCACCCGTATAATAAAGTTCAGGTTCAAGTTCAGAGACAGCTATTTTTTGAGGTTTTCCAAAGAAAAATCTCAGTATATCTTTATTGGTCCTGTAACCAAGAACTCTTAAAAGTCTTGAAACAGGGAATCTCCTTCTTTTAAGAAATGTAACACCAAATATTTTTTGAGCATCTATTGAAAATTCAACCCAGGGACCTCTGTAGGGTACAAGAAGCGATATATACCTTGTGGTGTCAGCTTTTTCGTCTACATTAAAATATATACCAGGTGACCGATGAAGCTGGTTAACTATTACTCTTTCCACTCCATTAACTATAAAAGTTCCCTTTGATGTCATAAAAGGAAGCTCGCAGAGGTATACTTCTTCCTCCACAGGACTTCCCACTGTTTCACCGGTATCAGGGTTTTTGCTTACCAATCGAAAGGTTGCAAATATGGGAACCGAATAAGTTAGATTTTTTCTCTGACATTCTTCCGGGTCATATTTGGGTTCTCCTGCTCTGTACTTTACATACTCCAGAACAAATCTTTTATGTATATCTTCCACAGGAAAGGCCTCACTTAAAAGTGCATGCAATCCTTCTTTTGATAGTTCTCTACCTTCCTGTAATTTATCTATCTGTAAAAATCGCATAAAAGATTGTAATTGAACCTGCAATAGGTCTGGCATACCTGTTATTTCTTTCTTATAACCAACTCTTTTTCTCCCCATATTAAAACCTCCATATACTTTTTAAATTAATTGATATTTTTATATTTTGTCTCCAAAAATTATTTTACTTCTACCTTTGCGCCCAGTGATTCAAGAGTTTGCTTGATTTTTTCAGCCTCTTCTTTGGAAACCCCTTCTTTTATGGGTTTGGGTGTTGAGCTTATAAGGTCCTTTGCTTCTTTTAACCCCAATCCCGTGATGGCTCTAAGTTCTTTTAAAACAGGAATTTTCTTTTCGCCAGGTTCTAAAAGGATTACGTCAAATTCTGTTTTTTCCTCAACTTCGGCAGCCCCACCCGCGGGTGCAGCAGCGGCTGCCACTCCTGCCACAGGAATCTGTGCGGATACTCCGAACTTTTCTTCCAGTTTTTTTACAAGTTCTGAAAGTTCTAACACTGTAAGGGACTCAATTCCCTCTATCAGCACATCTACCTTACTTTTTTGTGCCATTTTAAAAACCTCCTTTTTATAAATTTTTGTTTTTTTCTTCCAAATTTTTTAAAACATACACCAGTTTTGATAGAACACCTTTCAGATTCCAGACAAGCATTGCTATGGGTGCATTTAGAATCTGTACTGTTTTAGCTCTTAACTCCCCGGTTGAGGGCAATTTTGCAAGGCTTATAATTTCTTCTTTTGTGTAAATTTTTGCACCCTTTATTATTCCTTCTTTTAATGTTCCCTTTTTCAATTCTTTTAAGAACTCGTATGCTTCTTTCAAGGGGGCAATTACATCTTCATAGGAAATTAAAAGGGCATTTGGTCCTGTAAGTTTTTCATTAATTTCTTTAAAACCAGCTTCCTCTAAAGCGATTTTGGCGAGCCTGTTATTTACCACCTTTAAAAGTCCATTTTTACCTTTTACCTTCTGTCTCAATTCAGTAATTTCCGGCACGCTTAAACCGGTAAAATCAACTAAATAGACAGCTTTTGCATCCTTAAATATATCTTTTAAACTGGAAACTTTGTTGATTTTTGTTGCGCTGGGCATTATTTTTCCCTCTCTTTTAATTTTTCAAGTAAATTGTTGACATTTACTCTTAAACCGGGTCCCATTGTTGTTGATATGCTAACTTTCTGAATATAGGTTCCTTTAAAAGAGGGTGGTCTGGCGTTTATAATTTCTTCAACAAAGGTTAAAAAATTGTCTATGAGATGTTCTTCAGGAAATGATGCTTTACCTATGGGAGCATGAATGTTTCCTGTTTTATCTACACGGAATTCTATTCTCCCCTTTTTTAGTTCTCTGACCACTCTTCCGACTTCTTTGGTCACTGTTCCTGTCTTGGGGGATGGCATAAGCCCCCTGGGACCAAGAATTTTACCGAGTTTGGATACCTCTGGCATTGCATCAGGTGTTGCAACTACGTAATCAAAATCAGTCCATCCTGATTTTATCTTTTCTATAAGGTCATTAAATCCCACATAGTCTGCTCCTGCTTCTTTTGCTTCCTTTTCCTCATCTCCTCTTGTGAATACGAGAACTTTCACCTGTTTACCTGTTCCGTGAGGTAGTATAACTGAACCTCTTACCATCTGGTCAGCTTTTCGTGGGTCAACACCAAGCTTTATGGCAACTTCCATAGTTTCATCAAATTTTGCTGTTGCGGTATCTTTTGCAAGCTTTATTGCCTCATCTACTGTATATAATTTGTCCGGTTCAATCTTTTGTAATAAAATGCTGTATCTTTTTGAATGTTTACCCATTTTTATTCCTCCACAATTTCAATCCCCATATTTCTTGCAGTTCCTTCTATTATTCTCATAGCAGATTCAATAGATTCTGTGTTTAAATCAGGCATTTTTGTTTTTGCTATTTCTTCCACATCTTTTCTTGTTACCTTTCCCACTTTCACCTTGTTTGGTTCTCCTGAACCCTTTGCCAGTCCTGCTTTCTTTTTAAGCAATACAGAAGCAGGAGGGGTTTTTGTGATGAAGGAAAAGGACCTGTCCTTATAAACATTTATAACTACAGGGATTATCGTTCCTGCCTGATTTTTTGTGGCATCATTAAAAGCTTTACAGAACTCCATTATGTTAAGACCGTGTTGTCCGAGAGCAGGACCAACCGGAGGAGCAGGGGTTGCCTGTCCAGCAGGTATCTGTAACTTTATTTGAGTAACCACTTCTTTTTTGCCTTTTGCTTTCATTTTAATAAACCCTTTGAACCTGTGTAAAGTCAAGAACCACAGGAGTGGTTCTTCCAAAAATTGTAACAAGCACTTTTAGTTTTCCCCTATCAGGGTATATTTCTTCCACAACACCTGTGAATTCAGAAAAAGGACCTTCAATAATTCTGACTGTTTCGCCCTCTATGAAGGGACTCTCTGCTTTCTTTTTTTCTTTCTCTTTTTCAATTTTTCCAAGAATATTCTGAACCTCTTCTTCAGAGAGTGTTATTATTTCTTTTTCTTCGAGTGAGCTTCCCTTTATGAGCGGTCTTAAAGCACCATAAGCCCTGAAAAAGTCTATTAGTTCAGGGTCAGGGACCATCTCTACCAGTATGTACCCTCTGAAAAGGGGTTTTTCCTTTACAACTCTTTGCTTTTTTCTAACAGTTACAACTGTTTCTGTTGGTATGAGTATTTTACCTACTTTATCTTCTAATTTTAACTCTGTGACTATTGTCTCCATAATTTTCTTTACTTTTTTTCCCTTACCTGATAGTGTCCAGAAAACAATCCATTTCTTCTCCATTATTTAAGTATCACCCCCATTATTCTTGCAATCAGAAAGTCCAGAAGCCCCACAAATAGTGCAACAAGCAGGGAGAAAATTATTACAGCTATTGTTGAGCCCATTGTCGTATTCCAGTCAGGCCAGGCGGTTCTCTGCATTTCAACCCTGACTTCATCAAAAAAGGATTTGAAAGGAGTTAATATTTTTTTCATTTCACTTCCTTATGTTCAGTATGTTTTCTGCACCATTTGCAGTATTTTTTTATTGAAAGTTTTACACTTCTTTTTTCTCTTGGTTTTGTTGTGGTATAATTTCTCCTTTTACATTCTGAACATTGCAAATGCACTGTTATTCTCATTTTTACAAAAATACAGGCCTGGAGGGACTTGAACCCCCAACCACTGGATTTGGAATCCAGCGCTCTCCCAATTGAGCTACAGGCCTAATTTTAATCTTTATATTAATTTTAAGTGTTATATTTTACAGGAAATTAATATGTAAGTCAAACGGAGGGGGAGGGATTTGAACCCCCGTTCTCCTTTCGGAGAAATCCCGTTTCGAGCGGGACCCCTTAAACCTGACTCGGGCACCCCTCCGGGCCCCAGCAGAATCAGGATAGTTTATTATTTTAAATGGCCGGTTATATTTTTTTCAATTCACTGGATTATTTTAGCCAGGAGAACGTTACCATGCGAATTTAAAGAAATATTTTAATGGAATATGGCGAGAGTCCTGTTTGAAACTTTTTATTAATTACCTTTAACATTTAATTATGAAAAAGTTTCTGATTTTATTTTTACCTTTGGTGGTTCTTGCGCAATACAGTGACAGAATAGTTGCTATTGTGGACAATGAACCAGTGCTTCTCTCTGACATAGAGGAAGTCCTCAATTTCTACAGATTACAGATGGGTGGTAACCTGCCTCCTGAACAGGAAAAAAACATAAAGGACCAGATTCTGAGTGAAATTATCAGGGAAAAACTATTGTATATGGAAGCAAGACAGGATACAAATTTAAAAGTCACTGATGAAGAAATTGAAGAGGAACTTGATAGAAAAATAGAGGAGTTAAAAAGCCAGATGGGAGAAGAGAACTTTAAAAAAGAGCTTGAAAGAGAAGGTTTTACAGTGGAGGAATTGAAGAAAAATTATAGAGAGGATGTGAGAAGGAACATTTTTATTCAGAAATATATTGCTATGTACATTCAACCCAGAGTAATGGTTTCACCGGAAGAAGTTAAAAGATTTTATGAAGATAAAAAAGATTCTATACCTGAAAGGGAAGAGGGTTTTTACATTTCTCATATTCTCATAAGAATTTTACCCGATAAAAGCAAGATAAAGGAGGCGAAAGAGAAGGCTGAGAATATACATGAAAAGTTAAAAGGTGGAGCGGATTTTGGCTATATGGCTTTTAAATATTCTGACGACAGACAGAGTGCTCTGATGGGTGGAGAAATAGGTTATGTCCAGAGAGGTATTTTACCGCCTTATGTTGAAGAGAAGATATTTACCCTGAAAAAGGGTAATTTTACAGAACCCATCGAAAGTGACTATGGTTATTATATATTTAAAATTGTTGATAAGAAAGAGGGTGAAGTCAAACTTGCACAGATTGCAATAGCAGCCTTGCCTGAAAAAAAAGATACACTTAAAGCCCTTGAAAAAGCGAGAGAGGCAAGGGCTTATGCTCTGGAGAGGGGTTTTGATGAAGCAGTTCAGAAGTATTCAGAGGATTTTATTTCAAAAGCAAGAAATGGTAATTTAGGTTTTGTTCCTGCAAAAGGGATGGAAGAGGGTATCAGGAACAGTTTGAAGAAATTAAAGGAGGGAGAGATATCTGAACCTGTTCCAGGAGCTCTTGGATATCATATTTTTCGTCTTGACAAATATCAAAAAGGTGGAAGACCATCTTTTGAGGAAATTCAGGGTGACATGAAAAACATTCTTCTTCAGAGGAAGATGAAAAAAGAGCTGGATAAGGTTGTTGAAAAAATAAAGAAAAAGGTATTTGTTGAAGTAAGAGATTTTGAGGATTGACAGATATCTTAATCTCATAAATATTCTCAAATCACGAACCCTGGCTAAGGAGGCATGTGAGAAAGGTTATGTTTATTTGAACGATGTGAAAGTGAAGGCAAGCAAGGAGATAAAAGAGGGAGATGAAATTTCTATCAATTTTCCTTTAAGAGAAATTAAAATAAAGGTTTTGAAAATACCTGCGAAGAAAAACATATCAAAAAAAGACAGGAAAAATTATTTTATTATTTTAAAAGATGAGAAAAAAGAGATTATATAAAATAGGAATTACATCCGGTGACCCCTTTGGTATTGGTCCTGAAATTATTTTAAAATGCCTTAATTCTTTTAAATCCAGAAATAAAGCCTTTGAATATATCCTTTATGGTGATTCCGGCTACATGGAGAATCTTTCTCAGAGATTTAAATTAAAAATACCTGATAATCTTGTAATAAAAAATGTTTATAAAGTAAAAAAGATACCGTCAACTCATCCTTCCAAGAAGGGTGGGGAATATGCTTTTAATTCTTTGATTTCAGCTGTTGAAGATTTAAATAAAGGAAATATTTCTGCGTTGATTACTGCACCTTTGAGTAAAAAAGGTGTTGAACTTAATGGAATAGAGTTTAAGGGTCACACAGAATTTCTGGCTAAAAAGGCTGGTTTAAAAGAAAGTGATGTTCTGATGAGCTTTTTTTCCAGTAATATCAAAATTGCGATTCTAACAAACCACATACCTTTGAAAAAGGTTTACAAATTTATAAATAAAGAGTTTATACTGAAAAAAGTAAATATTCTTATAAAATGGCACGAAAAAATTTTTATCTCCACCCCAAAAGTTGCTTTTCTCTCCTTCAACCCTCATAAAGGAGAAAATGGCGAGGAAGACAGGATTATAGAAGGTATTATAAAGAGATTTAATTTTTTAGAAGGCCCTTTTTCTTCAGATTCTTTTTTTGCAAGAGGTCTTCACAGAAATTTTGATTTTGTATTTGCCCTTTATCATGACCAGGGACTCATACCTTTTAAAATTATTTCAAAAGGTAAGGGATGTAATGTTACACTCGGATTGCCTTTTTTAAGAGTATCTCCTGACCATGGACCTGCTTATAATATTGCGGGTAAAGGAATTGCAGATATAAGTTCAATTAATTTCTGTATAAAATTTATTTCAAGGATACTTAAACTCAAGACAAAAGGTGGTACCTTTCCCGGGAGTTGAATTTACTGTGATTTTACCGTCCAGTATTTCTACTGCTTTTTTAACAATAGCAAGACCGATACCGGTTCCTTCAAAATTTTTATCAATCTGAGTAAATATATTAAAAATTTTGGGCAGATATTCAGGTTCTATACCCATACCATTATCCTCAAAGTATATTTTTATTTTTTCAGGGTCAAATTTATAGTATATTTTTATTAACAGGTTTTCATTTTTCTTCCTGAATTTTATTGAATTGGATATAAGATTCTGAAAAATCTGGGTTAAAAGTTCAAAATTAGATTTTAAAAGAGGAAAATTTTCAGGGTATTCAATCTTTGCATTTTCTTTTTCTATTTCTGATTTAAAATTGTTATGTACATAACGCAAAACATCTTTTACATTAACATTCTCTATCTTTATCTCTGTTTTCCCAAGTTTTGAATATCTGAGAAGGTCTTTTATAAGGTTGGCAGTTCTTTTCGCTGCATTGTTGATGTGCTTGATGTAATCCCTGACTTCTACTCCGAGATTCTCTCCAAATCGGTTTAAAAGAAGGTGAGAATATCCTTCTATTGCCATAAGAGGAGTTCTCAGGTCATGGGAAACAGAGTATATATACTCTTCAAGTTCTTTATTCAATTTTTCTATTTTTTGGGTTCTATCCTTTACCATTTTCTCCAGCTGGGTGGTATATTTTTTTAATTCCTCATAGAGTTTTGCATTCTGAATGGCAATTCCAATTTGATAACCCATTGCATTGTAAACTTCTTTTTCTCTTTCTGAAAACTTTCTGTTTTGTTTATATATTAAATCCATAGCACCTATTATGTTATCTTTTTCATCTCTTATTGGTATTACAATCATAGATTTTAAATATCTTGGTAGAAAATCGTCCTTTATTGCATTGGTGTCTTTTTCATAATTTTCCACAAAAATGGTGTTTTTTTCTATTACTGCCTTCCCTGTTACAGTGTTCAAGGAAACGACACTGTATCTTTTCACTATGTCTTCTGGAACATCCAGCACACAGGTCGCTATTAAATTCTTTTTATCTTTATCAAGGAGAAAAATAACCACCCAATCCGCATTTGATATTTCTTTTGCTTTCTCTATCGCATATCTGTATGTTGCTTCAAGGTCTGTTATCTGAGCAAATTTTGATACCATTTCTGCTATCATCTTCAAATTTTTTAGATATTCCTGTGTCTCCTGAAATAAAGAAGTTTTTTCATTCCATAATGAGAAAGTGTCTGCTATTTCTTCCATACTCTTTATGAATTTCTCGTCTATTTTACCTGTTTTTTCAAAACCACAGAGGATAAATCCGCTCAGAGACTCATAGGTGAAAAAAGGAACGCAAAAGTAGGAAAATATATTTCTCTTTAAAAGTTTGTCCTCAAATTCTGAAAATTCTTTTTTCAAAGGGAGATTTTCTTCTATGAATATCTCCCTTTTAAGAAGTTTATTGATAAAATTTAAATTTTTTTCATCATATATTTCCTTATCATTAGGCCCTGAAAAAATACTTCCTTTTTTCAAGTATATATCAGCTTTGATTAAATCTTCAATTTTTTCAAATTCTTTTAACAATATTTCTGAAAGTTCTTTAGGTGAATCTGCGAAATATATATTTTTTGTTAGAAATTGTGTGGTTTCAAGAATCCTGTAGGAATCTTCAATTTTTTTAGATGTTTCAATTAGTTCGGTTATATTTAAAAGGGTTACAACATAATTTTTAACCTCTCCCTTTTCATTTTTTATTCCCTTACATCTCATTTCAAAGTATACATCTTTTTCAACCACTTTTATTCTTATTATTCCATCCCGGGGCACAAAATCTTCTCCAAATCTATTACCTTTTTCATCAGATATTTCAAAGGACAGTGGGGAAAAATATATTTCTTTTTTTCTACGGAAATATTTTTCTAAGCCAAGTTCTTCTTCAGCCTTTTTGTTGTATTTTATTATTCTCAACTCTTTGTTTAATATAAGCACTGGTGAATTTATTGTTTCCAGCATTTCAAATATCTCTTTGCTTTTCTTAAATCTGTAGTTAAGAAAAGAAAATAACAGGATAAAGACTACAAAAGATAGTATGAGTAAAAAAAAGGAATGGGGAGCGATAAGAGAATGATAGAAGTAAAAGAAATATAACTCTCCTCCTGAAAGCACTATAACACTTGTTAAAAGACTTAACAGGAAATTCTTTTGATAAATTTTTTTCATTTTAAATTAATATTATATTCTAAAGCTTTATATAGGTCAATATAAAATAGTACAGTATTGCAAATCCTGCAACAGGCAGAAGGGTGGGAATTAATTTTTTATATATTCCTCTCCAGTCTGCTCTGAAATATTCCTTTGTAAGTGTGAGACAGAGATGAGTTGGGGTGGATAGCACTCCTATGAAGCCAAAGGAATAAACAAGCATCACCCATCTGTAGTCAATATTTCCATTAAAAAGAGAGGCAAGCATCGGAAAAGCCACTCCTGCAAATATCTGATTTATTCCTGTTAAAAAGCCTATGGTGAAAGAAATCGCTGTAACAATTATATAATTTATTGTCTGAGGTAAAGTAAGTTCATTCTGCAGTTTTCCGAATATATCAGCAGTTATTATTATTTCCCTGTATATCATTATGAATATTATAAGAGAAATTATGGTGGGATTCATTGCTCTGTAGAATATTCTCGGTAACTCCTTTAACCCGGTCCTCGTTATAAGAATAGCAATCAATGTTCCTGTAACAAGAGAAATTATAAAGTTTATTTTAAAAAAGAGTGTAAGGATTATTATTGTTATTATTGGAAGAAGGGGAATAAAGTTCTGGAAGTTAAATTGAGTCCTTTCAGTTTTTTTTTCTTCCTTTAAAAGGGGGAGAGTAAATATGAGTCCGGATATTATGGAAATCACTGATAGGGGGAAGAGATATAGCATTATGTTTCTTATGGGCACCTGAAGCACTGCAGATGCCACCAGAAGTCCTGGATACAATGGCCACCAGTATTCCCATAGATGCCTGAACCAGAAATTTATATAAGTTTTATCAGAGGGTGATAGTTTGAAGTGTTCTGATGCCACCTTCACTGCAGGTGCAGAAACAAGAGCTCCTCCTGGCATTGGCAAAAGACCTATTATTGATGGAGGTAAAAGAAGTGCCCATTTTTTAGTTTTAAAATTTGAAAGCAGGTTAATCAAACCCGTAAAAAGTTTTTTTTCTTCCATTATTCCTTCCAGAAAGAGTATAGTAATAATCATTCCCGCAAGTTTGTAGGTAAAAGGTGATAAAAAAGCTTTTATCACAGATGTTTTAATTTCAGAAGGTGATAGTCCGAAGACCAGTGTTGTTGCCATCAGGAGAAAAAATATGACAACCGCTATGTTTATTTTCAGTCTTATAAGGGCGAGGATGAATATGATTAAAAAAGCAAGTTTTAAAAGAGTAATCATAAGAGGTTAATTATAATATTTAGAAGGAAATTTTTTCACTTACTTTACAAATTTTTTAATTCCTTTTTCTATAAGTTTTATACCCACATAAGACCTGCAGATTCCGCACCTCTTTTATGATTATATTCACCTGTAAAACTTCTTGTATAGAAAGTCAATTAATGATGGATATCTTGAAACAAGAGCAGCAGTGAACCACCATAAGGGTCTTATGAATATATCTCTTTTACCTCGCTCAATACCCTGAATTATTTTACGAGCGGTGTTTTCTACATTATCCCAGAAGAAGTTTGGCTGATTTTTTTCTTTATGCTCATCCAGTCTTTTTGTCATTTTCTGAAACTCGGTTGGTATTGGTCCTGGATAAACACCTATAACTTTTATTTTGTAGGGGCTCAACTCCATTCTGAGAGATTCGGTCAGACCTCTTACTGCAAATTTTGACATTGAATATATAGAATATAATGGCATACCCACATATCCTCCCAGACTGCTTATATTTACTATAGTTCCACTGTATTGTTGTTTCATTATAGGAACAATTTCTTTTGTCAGTAAATATACTCCCTTCACATTTATATCCATTAGATAATCGTAATTTTCTTCATCAACTTTTTCTATACTGCCTTCAAGTCCAACCCCGGCATTGTTTATAAGAACATCAATTGAGTTAAAACTCTCAAGAGCGGTACCCACAAAATATTTTATACTTTCTTTATTTCGCACATCCAGTTTCACCGGCACTACCTTTACCTTATATTGCTGTTCAATTTCTTCTTTTATCTGTAAAAGTTTATCAAATCTCCGTGCCCCTATACAAAGATTTGCATTTTTCTCTGCAGATTTGTAAGCCAGAGCTTTACCTATTCCTGAGGAGGCTCCTGTTATTAACAAAGTTTTACCTGCAATTTTCATAAGAATTTCTCCTTTAAAAAATCTTTAAGTGCTTTTTTCCAGTCTCTTAAAGGGTAAAAACTTGAAGAAAATTTAATGTTTTTTAAAGCAGAGGAAAAAGGTCTTTTCGCCACCCCTCCAAATTCTTCGGCTCTCACAGGTATAATTTTTACATTGAGCTTCATTAAATTTTTTATCTCCTCAGCAAACTTAAACCTGCTAACCTTGCCGGTATTCACTATATGATGAATTCCATATCTTTTAGAATAAATGAGCGTAATTAATGCGAGAGCAACGTCCTTAGTGTAAGTAGGAGAGCCGTATCTATCAGTTACAACTTTTATATTTTTCTCTGTTTTTACTTTTTCCACAAACTTAAAAATAAAATTATTTTTACCTTCTCCATAGAGCCAGGATGTTCTGATAATAAAATATTTTTTTAAATTTGAAATTATTTCCTTTTCTGCAAGATATTTTGTTTTTCCGTAAAAGCAAAGAGGTTGTGGCAGGTCGATTTCTGAATAAATTTCTTTTTTTCCATCAAATACATAGTCACTGCTTATAAAAATCAATATTCTGTCTTTTTCTGCTGCGTATTTTACAAATTCTTTTGTTGAAAGGAAGTTTGTTTTGAATGCTTTTTCTTTTTCTGATTCTGCCCTGTCCACATCAGTATAGGCTCCAGCCAGTATTAAGATGTGTGGTTTGACTTTAGTGCAATATCTGTATATTTTGTCTGTTTTTTCCAGGTCAAGTTCTTCTCTGGTAGGCGCATATACATTGAACTTTTTGCTCAAAAACTTCAGGATTTCTTTACCGAGCTGTCCTGTACCCCCGGTTAGAAGAATCTCTTTACCTCTTTGCTTCAAATCTCTATATAGGGCTCTAAAATCAGAAGAGTTTCAGAATTGTTTTCTAAATTTTTGAACCATTCATCAGTTTTTATTTTATTTATTGGGGGCAGATTGTAAGGCTTTTCAGGTTCCTTTCCCTCCTCAAGGATTTTTCGGGCCTGTAGTTCTTTTAATATCTGTTTTTTCAGGGAAGGAGAACACAATTTGCTGTGGTAGATTGTTGAAAGGGACATTTTTATCATTTCACCAAGATGTTCATCGCCCTTTTCTTCATGTATATGAGGGTTTAAAGTTTCAATCTGAAATATTTCAACCGGTTCTTTTTTAATCTTTTTATTGTTATTTATATTCGCCTGTTCAAGAAGGAATACAATTTGATAAGGCTCAACCGAGTATCCGGTAGAAAATTCAATTGAACTTGCAAGACTGGTAGACATAGCATGCTCACCTGCATTTCCTGTTACTATTATATTTGTCTCAAAACCTGTATATTCAGCTATCAGTAAGTTGAAAAAGCGGTTGGTTATTTCACTTACCCGCCCCCATTTTCTAAAATAAAGCCTCCATTTCCTTACCTTGGGTTTATGTCTCCAGCTCAATCTCACCATTGTGTTCTCACTTTCACTCATTAAAAATCCTGCTGCATAGTTTTTGACATATTCGTTAACTGAGCCGGGTATATAATTGTCTGCATCTATGAACCCTATAAATTTTGCTCCGATTGCCTTTGCAAGCAGAGTTCCTATAACCATGCCTTCCCCCTTACCATCTCTCACATTTCCTTCTTTAGTAAGGATATGGTTATAGCCTGATTTTTCAAAAGCTTCGCTCAGACCAGCATCCTTCTGATGTATCATAATAATTTTTGTGCGGGTTAATGAATAGAAGTGTTTGACAAGGTCAACTTCTAATTTAAAATGGTCAGGGGATTCTCTCCTGCTACCCGATACTATTATTAAAGGGCACTTATGGGGAATTGCTTTAAGAACGCCGTCTAAGAGTTGAAGTTTTTCATCCTTTAAGGGAATTATCACTGCCATTTCCCCGAGCAGATTGTAGATTTCTTCCCTAGGTATATTTTGAACCAGAGAACTTTTTACTGATGCAGTTTCAGTATCAATTTTTAAAACCTTCTGAACCTCGTGGAATACAAGGTTTCCAAAAATTTCTTTATAAATTGATGTTTCCAGAAGCATACAAAACCTCCTCTTTTCAGACTTTAAAAATAACAGATAACACCCTTTTAAGTCAAGTTTGTTTTAATTTAATTCTGGAAATTATAATTATAAATCATATGAAAACTATTAGAATAAAAGATAAAAAAATAAACATTAAATTGGGAGATATAACAGAGGAGAAAGTGGACGCAATTGTGAATGCTGCAAATTCCAATTTAAAACATGGAGGAGGAGTTGCAGGTGCGATTGTGAGAAAGGGTGGCAGGATAATTCAGGAAGAAAGTGATAAGATAGGTTATGTGCCCGTAGGCAAAGCTGTGATTACCGTTGCAGGTAAACTGACCTGCAGGTATGTTATCCATGCGGTTGGTCCTGTATGGGGTGAAGGAGAAGAGGAAAAAAAACTTAAAAATACTGTTCTATCTGTTTTAAAGCTTGCGACAGAGAGAGGTTTAAAAAATATTTCTATTCCTGCCATCTCTACAGGTATTTTTGGCTTTCCAAAAGAAAAAGGAACAAAGATTATTCTGGACACGGTTCAGAACTTTTTAGGAAACGAAGAGACGACTCTTTCAGAAGTAAATCTTGTTAACATAGATGAAGAAACTTATAATTTTTATATAAAAGCTTGCGAAGAATTGAAAAAAGGGGAAAAGCTTTAGTATAATTAAACTATGAGAATTTTAATTGTGGTAAATCCATTAAAGAGAAGGGGTATTTTACTGGCTGAAAAGATTAAAATATATCTGAACAATAAAAGAGTAAAATCAGAAATAGTGATTAATGAAGGAGAAATCAAAGAAGGTGATATTGTTGTTACCATAGGTGGTGATGGAACTCTTTTAAAAGGATTCCATCTTTTTCCTGAAATTCCTGTATTTGGGATTCATATGGGTAAACTGGGGTTTCTTGCTCATATTGATTATAAGGACTGGAAAAGAGCGATTGATTCTGTTATTAAACACAGATACAGCATCATGAAAAAAATCCTTGTAGGAATGAAATTAAGAAAAGAGATTTATGTTGCTCTTAATGATATAGTTCTTGCTACGAAATTTCCGGGAAGACTTATAGAATACAATGTAATAGTTAATGAACAGAAGTTGAACTTTCTTTCTGATGGACTCATAGTTTCCACTCCTACAGGCTCTACTGCTTACAACTTTGCCAACTATGGTCCTGTGGTTGACGAAAAAACTGAAAGTATGACTTTAAACCCTCTTGTTCCACATAATATATCTTTCAGACCCATAGTGCTTTCAAAAAAGGAGAGGGTTAGACTTTTTCTCGGTAAAAAAACCAGAAAAGCTTCTTTCTGGATTGATGGCCAGAAGGAAATAGAATTTTTTTATGGAGAAGAGGCAGAGGTTTTTGTCCCTAAGAAAAGGTGTAAATTTCTGGTTCCGGATGGTTTTGAATTCAATCTGATCAAAAGACTTAAGGAAAAATTGCGATGGGAATAAAAGAGCTCAAAATAAATAACTTTTTACTTGTAGATGAACTTAAAGTAGATTTTGGTAAAAATTTTAATGTTTTTACAGGTGAGACAGGGGCAGGCAAATCAATGATACTTGGTTCTATTCTTTACCTCCTTGGAGAAAGAGTGGATTGGGAACTGTTTAAGGGAAAAGATGAAACCGAGATAGAAGGGATTTTTGAATGTCCTGATTGTCTTAAATCAAAGTTTGAGGATAAAGATATACCTTTTGACGAAGAACTTTATATTAAGAGAGTGATTATACCTTCAAAAAAAATATCTCGTGTTTACATGAATGGCATAATGATACCGGTTTCATTACTGAAATGTCTTACAGAAGAACTCTTTGATTTTCATGGCCAGCATGAGCATCAATCTCTTTTAAAAGAGGAAACCCATCTCTTTTTCCTTGATTCTTTTGGAGGGCTGATTGAGAGTAGAAACAAGTTGTCTTCCCTTTTAAAAAAATACAGGGATTTAAAACTTGAATATGAGAAGGAGAACGAGGAATTAAAAAAACTCAAAGAGATGGAAGATTATATAAGATTTCAGATAGAAGAGGTTGAGAAGTATCAGATAAAGGAAGGTGAAGATAAAGAGCTTGAGCGGGAACTCAGCCTTTTATCCAAAAAAGAGGATGTTTTGAAAAAATTAGCTTATTCACTTGGTGTTTTATACGAAGATGATTATTCAGTAAGTTTTTATATAAAAGAAGTTTTAAAAAGTCTTTTTGATATTAAGGGGATTGATAAAGATGTTGAAGATGTATATAAAGTTCTTGAAGATATTGCAGTAAAGATTGATGAAACAGGTAGAATACTTCAGAGTAAAAGAGATAGTTTTGAAATAGATGAAGAGCAGATAAGGGAAAAAGAAAAGAGACTGAGTATTATAAACCTGCTTAAGAAAAAACACAGCACTGATTTAAAAGGAGTTCTTGAAAACATTAAAAAGTTTAAAAAAGAGCTTGAGACACTGGCACTGAGGGAGCAAAAACTTAATAAAAAGAAGGATGACATTAGAGAGCTTGAAAAAGAACTTACTAGGGTTGCCGAAGAGCTCTCCAGAGAACGGAAGAAAATTTCTTCTATTTTTGAAAAAGAAGTTATTAAGGAAATAAAGCCTCTCGGGTTTTCCTATGTAAATTTTAAAGTAGAATTTAAAGAAAAGGAAGTTGACGAAAATGGCAAAGATTATGCAAGTTTTTTGATTTCAACCAATAAAGGAGTTGCCCCTTTACCTTTATCAAAAATTGCATCCGGCGGTGAGATTTCAAGAATTATGCTTGGAATAAAGTCAATACTTGCAAAGGTGGATAATGTGTCAGGTCTTGTGTTTGATGAGATTGATGTGGGTATAGGTGGAAGAGTGGCAGAGGAAGTTGGGAAAAAAATGAAAAAAATAGGCAAGGAGAGGCAGGTCATCTGTGTCACCCACCTTCCTCAGATTGCAATATTTGCAGATACTCATTTCAAAGTTGAAAAAAAAGAAAGAAAAGATAAACCCTTTATAAGGGTCAGGAAACTTTCAAAAAAGGAGAGAGTAGAGGAGATAGCAAGGATGATAGCAGGAGAGAGATTGACCAGGACTTCCATAAAGCATGCAGAATCACTTTTAAGAGAAGGAGAAAAAGTATCCCTTTGAAGGAAAGACTGATTAATGTTCCAAACATTCTTAGCATATCAAGAGTTTTTCTTGTCCCTTTTTTCTCTTACTTTCTTATAAAAGAAAAAGTTATTTTTTCATTTTTAATTCTATGTGCCATAGTTTTGACTGATGCCCTTGATGGATTTATAGCAAGATTTTTTTCCTGTGAAACTAAAATAGGTAAAATACTTGACCATGTTATAGACAAGTTTGTAATTGCGTGGATAATGATAACTTTATCCTATCTAAGAGATTTCCCTTTATGGGGAACATTTCTGATTATAGGAAGAGATTTTTTAAGCCTTGTAGCAGGATTGTATATTCTCAGAAAAAATAAACTGTTTGGTTCAAATATATTCGGCAAAATATCAGGATTCTTTTTTGCAGTAACAACTCTTTTATTTTTATTCAATTCAGAAGTAAGATTTATATTCTTTTATCTAACAATAACAAGCTTCCTTGTTGCTTCTATCACATATTTAAGAAAGTTTGTTTATAATTTAAAGTCTTGAGTGCTTAACTGGATTCAAGAAATAATGATTAGCAAAAGATATGAGTTTTGTAGAAGCCAAAATGTGAGAACAAAAGCATTTTAATACTTACATTGTTTGACAATTTTATCTTTATACCTTATAATAATAATTTATACTTTATGTAAATTATTTTTGAGTATAGGAAAACGATAAATGTGGGGAACGGTAATAATAAATATTTTGACTTATCTGTTTTTCCAGACTGATTGGAGTGGGGGCGGAGGGCAAAGTGCTTTTATTGATACGTCAAAGTTTTATTCATATGATTCTCTGAATTATTCTGTAATCGGTGAATTACACTTAATGGGTGGTAGAATTCAGTTTGATACAACTGTTGCACAAATGCAGCAAACGCAGAGTACTTTCTGGGTTTCTGCTTGTGATTTTCAATTTGTGCCTGAAAATTCTGGAAATTATTTGATTACGGTATATGCCAAACTCGGAACCCAGGGAACAGGGACAAATTTTGCGGAATTCAGAGTTTTATTTAATGGAACGGAGATAGGTTCTCAGGGAATTTTCAGGATGTTTGATTTTGCAACCCAGGAAATGGCTCCTGCAGGAATTTTTAAAGTAGAAAGTTTATCTGCGGGAGTGAATAATCTTATCCAGGTTCAATATAGGACAGGTTCGTCTACCTATTACGCATATATTGAAAATATAAAGATTGTGGTAAGGAGAATAAATGATTTTGAATATGCAGAATTTGAGTCTGTATCCCAGACAAATTCGGTTTCCTATGTAACAAAAGGTGCGCTGAACTTCTCACTTTCCTCTGCTGAAACGCTTTTAATTTTAACCTGTGCAGAATTTACAGGGGTGAATTCAGGATATCCTAAATATGTGAGAACCGTGCTTGACGGAAACGATATAGGAAGTGAGAGTTCTAAATATCCGGGAAGTTCTTCAGTCTTTCATCATTATTTTTATTCCAGATATATCCCTATTCCAGGAGGACCTCATAATATTGAAATTCAATACAGAACCGATAGAGGCACTGCTATAATGAGAAGGGCGAGAATTCTTTTAATAAAAAAGAGTGAAATTAAAAGTATTTTTTATGCTGAAGACGAATCTTTATCCTTCACCAATTCAACTTCTTTTCAGGATAAAGTAACTCTAAATTTTAGCGTTTCGGATACTACAGATTTTATTCTTATAAGTAATGCCTACTTTTCTTCCCAGTGGAGATTATGGTGGTTTTATATTTCCTATCCGGTTGAACTTCAAATTACCCTTGATGGAACTACTGTGTTGGAAAACATACTTTATGGTCCGGGATTTTCCTTCTTTAATTCAGGCATGGAATTTTATCCATTTTCACTGATTTTACCTCTTAAAATTCCGCCAGGAAGTCATGCCATTACATTGAGATACAGGACTACCACATGGAGAGCAAGAGCATATATAAGAAATGCAAGAATTACCCTTGTTGAGGCTCAGAAATTTCAGTTTGCGAACTCAGGAGGTCTTATCTCTTCTTATTGGGATTCAGGAGAATACGGGGAAACAAGATGGGAAAGGATATACTTTAATGCATTTATACCTCCAGGAGGAAAGATTTTATTTCAGGTTGCAGGAACTAATGATACTACATCCTGGATTTTTACAGGACCGGATGGGAGTGATACTTCCTATTACAGGACATCAGGAACTCCCCTATGGAGAGGATTATATGGAAATCGATATTTCAGATACAGGGTTATTCTGGAAAGAGATACACTTTCCGGTGAAAGTCCGGTTCTCTATAATGTGGGATTTCTTTATTTTAAAGACTATTATGTAGATGAGCCTGAAGGAAATGATAATAACTTTGGTAGAAGAAATGAACCTTTCCTAACAATAAATAGGGCTCTTAGTTTAATGAAGGATTCTGATGGATGCATTGTAAGAACCGGAAGGTATTTTGAAAATCTCTTTATTTCGCCTTCCTTGACAGGCACTTCGGAATTTCCCACATTTTTCACTGCGGATACCCTTTCATTTCCCGAAATACTTTCATATGATTATGAATATGCAATCTATGATTCCGGGGCAAATTGGGTGAAAATAAAAGATTTTATAATAAGAAGCGGATATCTCTCAGCAATTTATTTGAAAAATGCTGAACATATATATGCTTATGATAATAAAATATATGTATATGACGGGTCTTATGGTTTTGTCCTTGAGAATATAGATTCCTCATTATTACTCAAAGGAAATCTTATGGACGCAGATACGGGCTCCAGTTTTCCCTTTGGAGGAATTCTTATAGATAATTCCTCTTATATAGATGTGGATTCAAACATAATAAGAAATATGGAAGATATAGGAACCTCTGCAGGGTTGTGTCAAAACATAACTTATTCCAGAAATTTGATTTATAATATTTACACCTCCGCAATTGTGATTCACACAAGCAGTACATGCAGTCTATTAAATAATACAATTGATTCCTGTGAATCCGGGTTCCAGTTTTTCAGGGTTCAAAACGAGGCTGTTGCCTTAAATAACTCCATAACAAACTGTGAATACGGCTTTTACTGGGCTGATGGTCAGGGAAACATCTTGAGTAACTATAACAATTTATGGAATAATCAGAGTAATTATACTTCTCCTGGTGGGTACACAGTACCACAGGGACCAAATGATATATTTGCTGACCCCCTCTATAACCCTGATTATACACTTAGGCCTGGCAGTCCCAATATAGATGCAGGAGTATATGTTGGATTTCCTTATTACGGTTCTGCTCCTGATATTGGAGCATATGAATTCACGCTTATTTCAAAAAAAATAATGGACTTCTTAGAAAAAAAAGAAGATAAAAAAGATAAAAAGTTAAAGATATATATGAGAAAAGAAAATGATGGAATAAGATTTTTCTTTGGAGATTTTTTAAAAAGCAATGATTTGAAAATAAGTATATTTAATACTACAGGAAGAAAAGTCTATGAAAGATGGGTAAGGCTTCAGAAAAGTAATGAAGGATACTTTGTTAAAATTAAAGACAATTTACCTGCAGGGTTGTATTTTATAAGATTGAAAAACAGAGATTTCTTTAAAAAATTTAAAATTTTCTTTACGAAGTAAAAGGAGGTGATGTATGAAAAAGTTGATGGCAATAATGGGGGTAGTCTCTATACTACTAACCTCAGAGGCAGTGCATGCAAATCAGATTATCGGGAATGCAGGTGACAGGCTGATAGGATTTGCTCCTCAGGATACCCTTGTTATAAATTTGAATGTTACAGTCAGGGTTCCTTCAAGACTGGGATTGTTTGTGGATTCAGATATGGAATTTGACCTCTCTTCACCTGTAGGTCCTTCTACCACATATCCTCCGGCTCAATTCCCGGGTTATTATTATCCAACTACAGCCAGTGGAACTAATCCCGAGGGTGTTGTTGTTGAAGTTTTTTCTAATTCTCCCACATATACCTGGCATCTGGAGATATACGGTAGCGGAGATTTTACACCAACAATAAGTCTTGACCAACTTTATGTTGCTCCTGATGGAACAGTACCTCCTTCAGAAGGAAGCCCTGCCCCTGCACCATGGACAGCACTCTCAACTTCCTCGCAGGAATTAAATAACGGTGGAAAAACAACGGGCTGGGAAAATTACGATAAGGATTTTATCTTTCAAGCTCAGATAGATGATGAACCTACTCCAGGAGCGACCGCAACGATTTCTTTCAGACTCTGGGCTCAATAAAACTAATATAATTTAAGGAATAAGATAAAGGTAGTAGATGATAAATTTATTTTTATATGCTTTAGCTATTTCCATTTCAGTATTACCTCCTGTATACTTTGATTTAGGGAAATTTACATATCCCCCGCCTTTTTTCCCATTTTACTACCCTTCTCTTGACTATACCCATATGGTTAAACTTGAGTATGAGATAGAGCCTTCAGAAACACTTAAATCCCTTGAAGTTTACATAAGAGGGTATGGTGAACTACCAGAAGGTATGAATTTTTCAAATTTTTTATTTTCTACTGAAGATTTGCCATTACCTCAGGGTAATGACATATCAGGATGGATACCTCTCTCGTCTTCATGGAAAAAAATAGGCGAATTTCCCTGTAAAATGAAAAAGGGAGAGGCTATTTTCCCTTTGATTTTCATTTTCAGAGTGAATAGAGAAGATAAATTTTATAATATTGAGAAATTTGATCTGAAATTCCAGTTCAGGGTAAATGCTAAATAGTATCCTTTTCTTTTTATTAATCACTCAATCTCCACGAATGTTTGTGGAGCCTGCAAAAGTGGAAAAGTTTTATACAAAGGGGAAAACATACACAGAGGTTTTTACAGTGGAAATAAGGGATTTTCCCGCACATGTGGAAATTTATGTTGAAGATTTTTTTATTAAAGAAAACGGTGACTTTGAATTTAAAAAACAGGGTACTTACAATTTTTCACTTGCACCTTTTATTAGTGTAAATCCAAGAAGCTTTGATATGGAACCGGGTGATAAAAGAGAGGTAAGAGTTTCTTTTACATTGCCGGATACCATGAAAAGTTATGAGAAGTGGTGTATGCTTATTTTCAAGAGCTACCCAAAAAGAGAAAAAGTCCCTCTTATTCAGATTGTAGGAGAAATAGGAACCCCAATTTATGCCATCTTGCCTGAAGGGAATGTTAAAGATGCGAACCTGATTTATATAGGAAAAGAAAATAAAAAGGTTTATTTTGTTCTGGAAAATTTTTCACCCATTCACTTAAGAACAAGTGGAAAAATCTATTTAATAGATAAATCTGACAGAAAGATATTTGAGAAACAATTTTCAAATCTTGTAATTATGCCCTTTAAAAAAAGAAAATATTTTTTTGATATTCCAGAAAACATAAATAAAGGCAAATATAGTTTTTTCTGTGAGGTTGATTACGGTGGAGCAGAGATTTTAAAGGGTGAAAAGGAGGTGATATTGCCCTGAAAATATTTATTCCACTGATTTTCTTAAAATATTTTTCCTTCTCCATGTATTCTTATAATCAGTTTTTACCCTCTTCGTATTCAAACAGCATCTATTTCTCCACATATTATAAAAAAGATGGATTAAATTTTTCATCAAGACTTGCAAAAACAAACAATATGTATTACCTTGATAATTTACTTATTACCCTGCCTGTCAAAGATAAAAGCCTTTCTGTTTTTGATATTAGTTTCTATCCTACCTTACCTTTCTCGAGTTCCTTTTATGCAAGGGGAATTGAATTTGTTGATAAAAAATATAAAATTATTATAGGAAAAGAAAGGGACACAGGTTCCTTACCACCGTCTTTTAAAGAAAGTGAATATATATCTTCTGGGGAGTGGACTTTTTATAACAGGTTTCCAGTGGAATTTAAAACCTCATTTTTCGCAAAAAAGAACACAGGAAAATCACCTGTTTTCCTGTTATCGAATAACTTTGCCTATTCAAGAGATAAAATTAACTTTGAAAAAAGACTGGGATTTTCAATTTTAAATTCTTCCATTGGTATTGCAGATGAGATGAGATTATCTTTTTTAAAAGAGGAAAGAGGTTTTAACTTTATATTTCGTGGTAAAACAGAAAATTATTCTCTTTTCTATGAAAGTTCAAAGCATCATTACATAGGATTATCCGGGGCCGGGTTTTCAAAAATTTCTCCTTATATTAAAGGAATTTCAAGAGCTTATTACTATAATTCGTCCCTTTCATGGATGTTTTCCAATGATTATGAGATAAATTTTATATACCCATCTTTCCCTGGAATAAGCATTTCAGGGGGTATTGAGGGAAGCAGGAAATTTGTTTTCAAAAGAGGAGTTGAATTGTTTTATAATCAGAGATTTGGTTATTTAAGGGTTTCCCACTCCAAGGGACTGAGAGAGATAAATGACATAAGAGTGGAATTCAGAAAATATCCACTTTCTCTAAGTGCTTACTCTGTTTTTTCAAAAACGAGGGTTTATAAAATTTCTTTTGGTGTTTTGCCCAGAAAATTTATTTCCCTTGAAGGTTATCTGGGTAGAGAATCAAGAGAGACCAATAGGAATTTCTACGGTTTTAACATAAGGTTTCTAAAACCAGGTATAAACTTTTTGGCTTCTTATTATACAACAAAATTAGGTGAGAGGTTTTACTCCACTCTTTCTTTTTCTCTCTCAGGTACAGTAACCATTCAAAAAATGGGGTTGAGTAAATGTTATGGGTTCATATTTATGGATGAAAATGGTAACTTTGAATACGACGCAGGAGAAAAACCTGTTGAAGGAATAAAATTAATACTGGATGGCACAGAAGAAGTTTATACCGATAAAAGAGGGAGATTTAATATTTCCTTCCTGCCCGCTGGAAAACATAAACTGGAAATAAAATATGGGGCATTACCCGCTCAGTACGGGAGTGGTTTTGGTGAAACCTTTGAATTTAATACAGGATTTGTAGATGTTAAAAAATTCTCAATACCTCTTGTTCCTCTTGGCGAGGTTAAGGGAATTGTGTTTATTGATAAAAACAGAAATGGGCAAAAAGATGAAGATGAGGAGAGTGTAAAGAATGCCGTTGTTTTAATAAATGGTAGTTCCACAATTACTGACGAAGAAGGGGTATTTTATATAACTGCATTACCTCCTGGTATTTATAATGTAGAAATAGGTTCTGTTCCTGTAAAGGGAATAAGGATACCTCCTGTTTTTTCTATTATTGTAAATCCCGGTGAAAAGATTTATGGGATTAATTTACCTGTCTACTTGCCCGAAAAAAAGGTGAGATATAAGAAATTTTAATCTGTCTATAATTTTTCAGGAATTAAAATTTCTACAGTTGTTCCAAATCCCGGTTTTGAAGAAATTTCTATTTTACCCTGAATGTCCTCAATGAGTTTTTTTACTATAAATAGCCCGAGCCCTGTCCCCTTTTCTTTTCTGGTGTAAAAAGGAGAAAATATTTTTTCTATTTCATCTTCGGGTATGCCCGTTCCTCTGTCAGAAATATTTATTTTAATTTTGTCATTTATTTTTTCTGTGCTTATTTCAATTATTCCACCCTCTTCCTGCGCCTCAATTGAATTTTTAACTATATTATCCAGAATCTTTTTTAACTTTTTATAGTCGGATATAACTTTTAACTCCTTTCCTTCTACTTTAAAAATAATTCCATGTTTTTTAAGTAGTTCACTCTTCTCTTTTTCTATTTCCTTAAAAATTTCAGTAAGGTTGAATTCTTTTTTTTCTATTCCGAAAGGCCTTAAATAAAGAAGGAA
Organism: Candidatus Hydrothermus pacificus; assembly: GCA_002011615.1. Taxonomy (GTDB): domain Bacteria; phylum Hydrothermota; class Hydrothermia; order Hydrothermales; family Hydrothermaceae; genus Hydrothermus; species Hydrothermus pacificus. Next base: position 50,359 of record MTOH01000002.1, read on the forward strand.
TTCTTCTACCTTTTCTTTTAAATTTAAATAGGCGCCTTCTATTTTTTTTATCACCTTACTGTCTGCGCTTTTTTCCAGTTCTTTTATTGAAAGTGCCATTAAATTAAGAGGATTTTTTATTTCATGAGCAAGACCCGCAAGAAATTCTGTGAATCCAGAGAGTTTTTCCTCTCGGTAAGTTTCTTTAATTTCAGTAATATCCGCTAACAAACCAAGGATGAATTTATTTCTACCGTGAATGATAGGGATTGTTCTCCCTGCAAAAATTCTTTTTCCTATTTTCTCTTCAAATTTTATCTCTCTTTTCTGTTCCATAACTTTTTTAATTTTAAATATATCCAGCTCATCTTTTTCAAGAATATTTTTGTCCTTTAAGTTACTATCCCCGAGAAAAGATTGGATAGCATGATTTGCAAAGACTATTTTACCATCCTCCCTCACGATAATTAAAAAGAGGTTGTTTTCTTTTTCAAAAATTTCAATTATTTCATTTTTTTCTCTTGCTTCTGTGTATTTTTTCAAATTATTGAAATAAGCAAAGTACACAATCAAATAGAAAAATATTAATACCAGGGTTATAATAAAAAAAACATTAAAACTTTTTACAAATGCCATATATTTATCCATTGAAAACCCCACCCTTAAAATACCTTCTTTTTCGCCAAAAATTTCAACACTTTTTAAAAATTCAAATACCCTCTTGTTTTTATTCAATATTTCTCTTGTAAGAATACTGTCTGAGTTGAAAGCGTTTTTTAAAAAGGTATCCTCGTCTATATCCAGCACCCTCTCAGGCAACTTGCTGGAAAATACAACCCCTTCTTTTGATTGAAACAAAAAGAATTCTATTTCGGGGTCCTTTGAAATTTCATTTAAAAGACTTTTAATACCATACTCTCTTTTTAAAAGTTTTATAGAAGATATATCCTTCAAAATTAACAACTTTCTGTTCCCTTTTTCTTTATAAAAAAACATTGTATCCCCGTTTATCTCCGTGTTCATACCCTTTATTATCTCTCTCTCATCTATTTTTTCATCCTTCATATGCAGGGTTGAATTAATAACAATGTTGTTTTTGTCCATTACTGTTATTCCGAATAGGTCGAATTGAACACTGTATTCAAGAAGTTTAGCTTTGTTTACCCTTTCTTCAAGAAGCACCTCTGACAATAAATTCAGTTCTTTTGAAACATTTCTATCTATTTCAACAGAGAATTTAATAGAATTTATAATTGACGGAGAAATTGTTTCAATAAAAGTTCTACCTTTAATTTTTAAAGATTTATCGGATGATTTTAGAGAAGAAAAATAAAGGTAGGGAACAGAAATCACAAAAAACAGGATTGATATGGTCCATATTATAAATATTATTTTTCTCATTTTATTAAAACAATTTTCTGCCTCTTTTTATCTTTTTTTATAAACAGGATTCCTCTGTGCACCTTTTCTGGAAATCTAATTTTACTTCCGTTAATTGAGAAAACCGCCATATTTTTATTCTGCAAGTTCAACCTCATATCCTGTTCACTTGTTATAGAAGGATAAATTATAAACTTATTTTTTATTAACAGAAAAACAGGTGATATCCATACTCTGTCAAAATCTGCCTGAATAAGTTTTGCAAATACAAAATGTTTGCCTTCTGATATATGGTATTCCCTCTGAATTTGAATCTGGCTGGAATAGACGAAAATAGAATCGGGTAAAGAGTCTATAAATATGAATATCTTTATAAAGGGAATTTTAGCTCTTACATTTAAATTAACCCTTATCAAAGGACTGTTTTTTAAAACATACTTTCCTGAAATTGAATCATCTACTTTTAACTCTGCGAATATGGTGTCCTGGTCAGGGAAAAGTTCAAAAGCATATGTCTTTCTCTCTCTTAGCGCTTTAAATATATTTTCTCTTGACAAGGAATCAACGATAAAGGCAGTTTGCAGTATTCTTCCTCTTTTATTTCTTTCAATTCCCCAATTCATTTCATGGTTATCCTGAGAGGCAATAAATCCAAGTTTCCAGCCTTTTGAAAGAGCTTTTATACAGGCTTTTTCATATACAGAATCCTTGTTCATTATTTCAATACCACAGATAAAATCTTCATACTTCTCTTTAAATTTAAAATTCTTAAAGTGATTTTCCCATGGATGGTTAAAAACACCGAACAGGTCTTTTCTATATATGTAATCATAAAGGGAATCAAGGTTGTACCAGCACTTCTCAGGTATAACTTCGTTTAGATTTTTCCCATAGACATTTATATGCCCGAAATAGTTGAGTTTGCCAACTTCCTGTCCGCAGATTGCAACAAAGCCTGTGTTATTGAAAGAGTCTGCCCAGAAAATTGTGTTCTGCCATTCATTTTCGTCAAGATGATGGGAGTGGTCGGTTAGACCATAGAAGTTCAGATTGTGAAATTTTGCAAATTCATAAGCATCCCGGGGTGTCCCTGAACCGTCAGAGTATGAAGTATGACCGTGAATATTTCCAAAAACAGGAAAAAAGCATATTAAAAAATTTATCATTCAGCTTTTTTCTTTTCTGCCTGATATTTTGATGGACACTGAGTCATCAGAAATGTTGCATAAAAAGTATTCTCCAGAGGTTTATAGGTGCCTTCTATCACGACCTTTGCACTGTCCTGGTAAATTAAATCAGGCAGTGCGCCTTTGTAAATTACCTTTAAATTTTTTTCCTGATTACCTACCAGAAAATTTGCTATTCCTTTTTCCACCTTTATTGAATTCGGAACTACATTTCCACTGATTCTAACCACCTTTGAATTTATCTCGTTTTTCTTCTGCAAAAATTCGTCAAATGTAAAATAATATACTGAAGTTTTCCGGATTCCTGTGAAGATTACATAAATGAGCCCTGCAACCAGAAGAGTTGTTATTATTATTATATTTCTTCTTTTTCTTTTCATCTTTTCTCCTCCTTAAATTTTTTTCTCAATTCATTTAAAATAAAACAGACAGCCTGTAATTTTATCTCTTCCCGTGAGCCCTTAAAAATCTCTTTTAAAACAAAGTTTTTATCTTTATATGAAAACCCCATGTAAATCAGTCCTACAGGCTTTTCAGGGGTTCCACCCGAAGGACCGGCAATCCCTGTAGTTGAAATCCCTATATCGGTGTTAAAAATCTTTTTTACCTTTTCAGCCATCTCCTTTGCAACTTCTCCTGAATATACACTGAATTTTTTTATTGTTTCCTGGTTAACTTTTAAAATATCAGTTTTTATTTTTTCTGAATAGGCAATTATGCCACCTTTATAGTAATCAGAACTGCCAGGGACCCTTGTAATTATATCTCCGAGAAGTCCCCCTGTGCAGGACTCAGCAGTTGAGAGGGTTAGTTTTCTTGTTTTCAAAATTTTACCCACAACTTCCTCAATTCTTTCATCTTCTTCCGTGTAAATAAAATCATTTAATAATTCTTTTAATACAGTAATCTTTTCCTCCAGTTCTTTTTCTTTACCATAAAGCACTACCCTGACTTCCTGCATTGCGGGTAATATGCTAAAGGGTTTTAAAAATTCCTCTCTTTGTTTAATTTTTTGCATAATCTCTATCTCTTTGAGACCAAATGTCTTTATAACTTTTGTCCTATACTCTTTTCCGGTTCTCTTTTCCAGATAGGGGAGTACATGTTTTTCAACCATCGGGATAAATTCTCTGGGTGGACCCGGTAATAGAAATATAAAAAAGTTATTTTTTTCATACAGATAGCCTCTGGCGATTCCTGTAGGATTGTCAAGCAGTCTGGCTCTTTTAAAATTCCATGCATATTTCCCGTGTTTTTCTATATCAAGTTCTGGTTCAATTTTCTTTAACTTCTCCCATAGACCTTTATCAAAAAAAGGATTTTCTTTTATAAATTTTGCAAGTCCTTCCCTTGTTCTGTCATCATGGGTTGGTCCTAAACCACCGATTATAACTGCTCCGTCGGTTTTTCCCCGCAGGAAATCAAGAGCTTCACTTATTCTGTCTTCTCTATCAGGGACAGAAATCTCAAATCTTATTTCCACTCCTTTCTCAAAAACCCTCTGTGCAAGGTAATTGAAGTTTGTATTTAAAGTTTTTCCCTTTAATATATCATCTCCGGTGGTCACAACACTGATTTTCACTTTTTATGTGGGAGCTCTTTGAGAGAGATGTTTCAAAACTTTTAAACTTATTTCTTTCAAAGTTTCAAAAACCCCTTTCCCCTGAGTCGCTATGGATTCAAAATGAGTAACTTTCCAGGGATTCAGGGCTTCCTGAAGCTCCTCAACCGTTGCTATGTTAGGTAAATCCCTTTTGTTATATTGCATTACAAAAGGTATTTCTGTAAGTTTCATACCATAAAAGGAAAGGTTTTCCTGCATGTTTTCCAGACTTTCTATATTTTCTTCCATACGGTCTTTCTGAGAATCTGCAACAAAAACAATACCATCAACTCCTTTAAGGATGAGTCTTCTTGAAGCATTGTAAAATACCTGTCCTGGAGTTGTATACAAATGGAACCTTGTTCTGAAACCCCGTATTGTTCCCAGGTCCACAGGAAGAAAATCAAAAAATAGAGTTCTTTCCTGTTCTGTTGCGAGGGAAACAAGTTTTCCTTTTATACTTGGCGTGAGCTTTTCATAAATGTATTTTATATTCGTTGTCTTCCCCGAAAGACCAGGACCATAATAAACAATTTTACAGTTTATTTCTCTTGCTGCGTAATTTATAAGTGCCACCTTATTTCCTCCTATCCGAAAAGTTTGTCAATTTCTTCTTCAGCTTCTTTTGTAAAGTCTTCATCAAAAGGACCTTTCTCTTCCTTTGAGGGGACTTCCAGTTTTTTGAAGATCCTGTTGAATATAGCCTCCAGCTCATTTGATGCATGTTTTGTTCTTACTCTTACGAGTCCAAGTGTTGTTCTCTGGTCAAAAAGTATTGCAAGTATAACTCTGTTTGCAACCATTGATATGTAAAGACTTTCTCTTTCTCCCTGATGAAACAGTGATGAAAATTCTTTTTCCCCTATCAATTCTGCAAGCTGAGATGTTGCAGCAAAATCAGCAGCTGATAAAGTTGAGAATGAAAGGGTATCAATATCTCTTATATCTCCAACAGAAGAAATAAGCTGTCCTGCCTTATCTATCAGAAGCACTGCTTTTGAATTGCTTGTCTCAAGAAGTTTTTTTAAAATTCCTGTTATTTCTTTAAACTCATTTTCAAAAAGAGCAGTCTCTTCAGGCATAATTTTCTCCTTAAAATTACTCTTTTTCCACAGGAAATGAGTCTTTCAGCTTAAAGAGCATACTTTTAAATTTTGACTCTGCTTCCTCCTGGGCTTTTTTCTTTGCTGAATTATACGCAGATGCGAGTAAGTCTTCCAGCATTCTTTTATCCCTGAGTGCATCTTCGCTTATTTCAACTTTCAGAACATTTTGCATCCCGTCCATAAATACCTTTACAAGTCCTGCACCTGCTTCTCCTTTTAGCTCAATCTTTTTTAATTCCTCTTCCATTTCTTTGAGATTTTTTTTAAAAAAACCTACCTCCTTAAAAATTTCGAAAAATTTCATAGTTTTTTATATAATTTTATGTTTATTATTTTAGGGTTATTTTCCAAATTTGTCAAACTCGATTTGATTTTTTAGTATTTCCCTTACCTTTATAAAAGTTTTAATGTAGCCTTCTGTTCTGTAATCAGGATAGGTATAAGGGAATATGTGAAAGGTCCCCCTTTTAAAAAAAAGTGTTACCTCCGCGTATATTCCATTACCGAGATATATACGATGAGAGAAATCTTTTGTTGATGCGAGAACTATTTTGGAAAGTCCCAGATAACCCGGGTCAATGTTTATTTGTCTTTTCCCCTGAATCATGAACTTTTTTTCTATTTCTATTGTTTTAATCTTTATATCCACTATTTTATCGGGTGCAATGAGATTTTTAAAAAAATAAAATATTTTTTTTAAATTTTTGCCCATTTCTTTTTCATAATAATCGGTATTCTCAAAAGGGAATATCTCACTTTGAAAATCTATGATACCAAATTCCTTTTCAAGAGTTCTTTTTATATCTTCAAATAAATCTATTCTGGCAGTAAAAACTGCTGTGAAAAGTTTTACAGGTTTTGGAGGTTTTATTTCTGCCATTCTCTGAATTCTTTTTCTGCATTACAAACTTTTACACATAAACCACATATGTGCTGGGAACCGAAGCCATATTTTTTAGCAAACTCTCTCAACTTTTCCAGACATCTCTCCATGTTGTAATCTTCAGGGGTTTCCCCGAGAGCATCTGCGGGACATATCTCAACACATTTCCGGCAGACTGTGCATATTCTGTCAATGGGGGTATCTATTTTTAATGGCATGTCTGTTAAGATTGTTGCAAGTCTTATTTTTGCGCCTTTTTCAGGATGAACTATGAGGTTATTTCTGCCTATCCAGCCCATACCTGCTTTTTTTGCAATCATTTTATGAGATAGATGGGCTTTCTGGGTTTTCCAGTCAACAATCTGAGAAGCAGGTATTGGCAGAGCTCGAAATCCCATTTCCTCTATCTTAAAAGACAATTTTAATGCGACCCTGTCAAGATAATAGTTTAGATTTTTATAATGATGAAGATAGAGTCTTGTGGGATGGTCTTCTATGGTATTCAACACCTCATCAAGAACCCTTACAGCTATTGAGATGCCGTGCTTTAAATCTTTTATATTTTCATAGGAAAGATTTTCAAAATGGGGGATTAAATCTTCTATTTCAGTGACTTTAAAATCAAAAATTACTTCATCATATGCTATTTTCTTTAGAATTCTATAATTTTGCTCAAAAATTCCCATAATTATAAAATTATAACTCATAAATTCTGTGCTTTTCAATTGGATATTTTGGATTTAATTTCTTTAAAATTATAATATGAAGTTATTATATCTCTTTTTGACACTGTTTATAAATATAGGCCCTGAAGGGGGCATGGTATCCCAGATTGAGATTTCTCCTGTAACAGGCGATGTATATGCAGGTTTTACAGTGGGTGGATTTTATGTTACTCATGATAACGGTAATACCTGGGAACCGATCATCAAGTATCCTGATTCTCTTTATTTTAAAGAATTTTCCTTTTTAAAGCCCCATTATTTCAAGCCCGATAGTGTTATGTATCTTATTGCAAAAGGAGACAATGATAAGTATTCCCGATATTTTACATTGAATCAGGTGGACTGGTATCCTGTGCAGGGCGCTTTGATTGATTCTTCACAGGAACCTGTGGGTATTGCTGTGGTTGGACCCTATATTCTCTGGGGATTTAAAAATATTATTTACAAAAGCGATTTTTGGGGAGGTGATAGCGGAGTTTTTTTTACACCAGAGACGCTTTATAATGAATTGACCAACTTTGGTGATACCATTTTAATTTCCGGAGTGGACGGTGCTTTCTTTTCTTACAATTTGGGAGGTACATGGGATACTCTGTATGTGGGACAGAACGTTACAACCTCAATGTTTTTACCTCCGAATCCGGATACTGTAAGTGCAGTGCTCTCTGTTCCCTTGAGTGGTGTTTATTACCTTGTAAATAATGCATGGAGAACCAGTAATCTGACCGGCGTTTTTGTTGGGAAATTTCACATATATAATGATGTCCTATTTGCAATAGAGGGTGTTAGAATATGGCGAAGTTTTGACCATGGCAAAACTTTTGAACCCGTCCCTATACCTGATACCCTGAATTTTATGGTAAATGATGCTGTTTCCATTGCGGACACTCTTATGCTCGGGACAACAGGTGGTATTTTAATTTCCTATGACAATGGTGATAATTACTATTTTAGGAACGGAAATTTAAAAAAATTTGTTATATTTAATATAGATGTCCATCCTTTTATAAAGAGAAATGTTCTTGTTTCTGTTTTTGGCACAGGACCTGTTAGAATTAATAATCTCGGCTCCGACTATAAAATAAATAATAGAGGAATGGTTCTTCCCTATGTCTGGCAGTCCGTTTATCATCCACATGCCCCTGAAACTCTTTATACTGTTAATGCCTTTGAAAACAGAATGTACAGGTTTTCAAACGGTATGTGGGACACATTACCTTTGGACCCACCAAGACCGATCTTATTCATGTATGTTCACCCTGACAGCTCCCTGAAACACTTTTATTATGCAGGGACAAAAGACGGGATTTACATTTCAAAGGATTATGGCAGTACATGGGTTCAGAGGCTTGCAAATAGAGCTATATGGGACATAGAATTTTTGCCCATACAAGGGGATACAGTTCCTATTATTGTTGGAACATCCAGTAATGGATTTTTTATAAGCAGAGACACAGGGTTTACCTTTACCCAGATTCCCTATTTCCCGACTGATTCAAACTTTGTAAGCTTTGATATGAACCCTTTTGACAGAAATGAAATTTACATATTAAATGCATTTGGTAAACTTTACAGAACAATGGATGGAGGAACCTCGTGGGATACTTTAAGTATTCCCCATTCACCGGAATTGTTCAATTTTTCATCAGTCAAAATATTGCCTTCTTATAAAGGCATATTCTATGTTTCTCAGGTAGGGGTGGATGGACTCTACCAGTTTTTTGAAAGAGGTGATACCTTTTTCTATTTTCTCAGAGATATCTATCCTCCTGCTGTGGTGAGTCTTGAATTTTCAAGGATTCAACCATCAGGAGGGATACTTTATGCAGGAACTTTTGAAGGCACATGGTTTATGGCTGATACGAATATAAATATCAATTTTAACATCTTTGATGATACAATATTCACTCCGGAAGGTGATGGCATTGATGATTCATTAAGGTTTGAAATCCATATTTTTGATTCTTCAAATATAGGAAGAACAGACCTTTATGTGACTGATACGCTTGGAAATACTTATGTAAGAGCCAGTTATCCTCCATCAGAGTTTAATTTTGATAAACTAATATGGTATTTTGGATATGACTCCACAGGAAAACAGATGCCTCCGGGAAGATATTTATGCAGGGTAAATAGTTTTGATGGATTTGCAAATGAGAAAACCATAGAAATTCCTTTTCATATAGATTATATCCCTCTTCAAACGAGAAATCAGGATGCCTTTATGAATTTTAACCAGAGAAAAGTTGCAAAAAACGGTAACACTGTGCACATAGTTTATACATCCTGGGGAAATAATCCAGAGATTTATTATACCATGAAACAGGACACAACATGGCATTATCCTTTAAATGTATCAAACACGTTCCATGCAAAAAGTTATATGCCAGCATTATCAGCAGGAAATAAAACAGCGATTGTTTATATTGAGGCAGGAAGCAATTCTCCCCTGAGAATAGCCATTTACAGGAATGATACCCTTTTAAATCTGATTCCTGTGACCCGTCAAAGAGAGTGCGCTGACCCTGTTATCCTTGAAGATGATTTTGATGATTTTCATATTGTGTGGAGCGAAAAGCCCGCGGGTATTTTTAACAGAATAGTTTATATGAAAATAAGAAACGATGGCTCTGTTGCCATTTCTCCTACGGAGATTGCAAATATTTCCTCTGCTGATATACATTCCCTTTATCTCTGTGAAGACAGCCTGGCGAATCTGTATCTTTTCTTTAAAAATTCTGTAGGTAACAAGATTTATTATAAAAAGGGTGATTTAAACGGTAACTGGCAACCCGAAGTGCTTGTTTTTGACGGCGAATTTCCCCAGGCGATTTCTGATAATCTTTCCAGAATTTATCTTCTTAGAGTGTTTGATTCAAACCTTTATTTTAATTATATGGAAGCAGATACCTGGAGTTCTGATTATAGAATAAATGAGTCTCAAAGTGTTAAACGCTATACCTCTTCAATGGACTCTCTTGGTAACCTTTATGTTTTATTTGAATCACCTGATTCATCAATTTATTTAAGAGTAAGAGATAATCTTGGCAACTGGGCAGATATTCAATATATGGGTAAGGGTAGTTATCCCCAGATGCCTGAGAAATTTAATGGATACTTTTATGTTCTTGAACTTGATAGCCTGCCTTTTACTATAAGAGAACGAAGCCTTACCTCTTATGGTGACACAATTCCACCTTCTTTTACTTTTAATTTTAATCCTTCAGAACCTGCAATCGGAGAGGTTGATACAATAAAAATTTATTCTTCAGAGATTCTTAGAAGCATCCCTGAATTTTACATTGTCAGGAGTGATTCTTTTGTCTTTTTAAACATATATGAGGATACAACGACCTCGAGCCCCCTTGATTATATTTCTTATTTTGATTCCAGGGGATATGAACCTGGAAATGTTGTATTTGAAATTCGAGGGGTTGATGTTGCGGGAAATCTGGGCATAGAAAGAGACACCCTTGTTTTGAGAAAATCAGGTGAGTTTGTGCCTGAATGGAAGTTTGCAATATACCCCAATCCTGCAAGAAACACCGATGAAGTTCATATATCCTATTATATAAATGAGAATTCTGACATAAAAGTTAAGATATATACAATAACAGGTAGACACCTGAAAACAATAAATGGAAACGCAATTGGTGGTATGAGGAACGAAATTATATGGAAGTTTACAGACAATGTACATTCAGGGCTCTACCTTGTTGTTTTTGAAGCAAGGGGGAAAAACACAGGTGATTTTAAAAGAATTATAAAGAGGTTGGGGGTAATAAGATGAAGAGATATATTTTGATTTTTTTTGTCTTTGAAATTTTGTCTGCATCAGGTGCGGAATTTTTACTCATATACCCGGATGCAAGAGGTTCTGCTATGAGTTCACTCTTTTCCCTTTCAGAAGGAGTTGAGGGTATATACTGGAATCCTGCAAATCTGTCAAAAGTCAGTTACCCTGAGATTATTATGACTCATAGCGAATGGTTTTACAATACAAGATTTGATTATTTTGGTATTTCTTTTTATAAAGCGAAAGTCGGTCACATAGGATTTTCTCTCAGAGGTCTCTATTCTACAGGAATTGAGGTAAGGGAGGATACACTCCCATCCAGTGAAAAATATTCTATTCTTTACACAAATTCAACAGTTTCTTATTCAAAAAGATTAAAAAGTGTACTCCTCGGGCTGAATCTAAAAGTAATATACGGGAGTATATACAAGAGTTCGGCATTCTCCTTTGCAGGAGACATAGGGTTTAGTTATCCTTATAAACTTTTTAACTTTTCCTTTACATTAAAAAATCTGGGGCTTCCTATGAAATTTGAGCAAAAAGCAGACCCCCTTCCTCTTCAAATAGGAGGTGGCATAGGATTTTCTACTTATTCAAAAAATTTAAAATTTGAGATAGGTGGATTTTATGATATTTCTGATAAGTGGTGGGTTGCAGGAGCCGGAGGAGAATATGTGCTCTGGGATATATTCTCATTAAGACTGGGATACTCCACGAATATTTATAACATTCCAGAAGGGATGGGTATAACCTATGGTGGGGGAGTTAAGTTCTTTGGGTTAAACTTTGATTATTCTTACATACCTTATGGGATACTGGGTCAAACCCATAGATTTACACTCAAATATAATTTTGAGATTTTTCAGAAAAAAAGAAAAGCAGCTATTGAGAAAATGCTTGAGATAAAGGCAAGAGAGGAGTTAAGAAAAAAAGAAAAAATGGTTGCTCAGAATTATATAAATTCTGGTAAGGAGAAAATGGATAGAGGAGAGCTTGATGAAGCAAAGAAGGATTTTGACATAGCACTTATATGGGACCCTGAAAATGAAGAGGCAAGAAGACTTTATATTCTTGCAGAATCAAGAATTCTTACAAAGAAAATTACCGAATATTTTTTAAATGTAAGAAAATATATGAGTCAAAAGGACTATGCAAAATCAATGTTTTACATCCAGGAAATTTTAAAAATAGACCCTGAAAACCCTGATGCAAAGGCTCTGGAAGACTCTGTTGAGATACTTATAAAGGAGAAAACAGAGGTTGAATTCAGGAAGAAAGAGACAAAAGATTACTTTGACACCGGACTTAAGTTTTTTAAAAAGGGTGATTACAACAAAGCCAGAAATTATTTTTCAAAAATTTTACAGATTGAACCTGAAAATGTTCAGGCTAAGAGATATTACGATGAATGTAACACCGGGGTAGAACAGCTCTACTCATTTTACTATCAAAAAGGCAGGCAATTGTATAAGGGTAAAAAGTATATTGAGGCAAAGAGTATGCTTGAAAGAGCTATGAATTACAAAAGCACAAAAGAACTTCAGGAATTAATTCATGATGTTAAGCTTAAAATCAAGCAAATAGCTGATGATAATTACGCAAAAGGGGTTCAACTTTTCAACAAAGGAGAAATAGAAGATGCCTATTTCTACTTTATAAAGGCAAGGACCTATGACTCTGAAAATACAAAGATCAACTCATATATAACGAGAATTGAAAGGGATTACAGTGATAAGATTGACGAAGATAAGATATATTTAAAAGGAATTGAAGCTTATGTAGAAAATGATTTTCAAACTGCGATAAATTGCTGGGTAAAGGTCAGAGAGATAAATCCCGAATACCCCAATGTTGATAAAAATATTCAGAGAGCAAAGTCAAAACTTGAAGAGCTTAAGAAAGGATGAGGTTTAAGTTTCCTATAAGATATAAAGTCCTTTTACTGCTTTTGTTTTTGCTCGGATTGACTTCTTTTCTCTTTTACAAATTCATAGGTGATTTTACAATCAATTCTTTAAAAGATGAAATTAATAAAAGGATGGATTCAGTTGTTCAAAACCTTGTATCTACATGTGAAGACCCTCTGATTGAAAAGGATGACCTTTTCCTTGCTAAAATCACAAAAGAGGTGAAAGAAAAAGAAGGTCTTGAATATGCAATGGTTCTGGATAAAGACAATATCATATTTGCCCACAGTGATTTAAAACACTTCGGTAAAAAATATGAAAAGGAAAAATTCAAAAGCCCTCATATCTTTGTGAAGGAAAAGGAAATATATCTTGCAGGCAAAAAATATCTTGGTAAGGTGATAATAGGAATTTCAATAGATGTTATTAAAAAGAAAGTGCGAAGATTGCAGGGCATGGTTCTCCTTATAACCATTTTGATTTTTACTCTGGGTTTCCTGTTAACACTTCTAATAACAAAGTTTATCACAGACCCTGTTAATCTACTTAAAAGAGGAACTGTTGAGATAGCAAGGGGAAATTATGATTATAGAATAAAAAAATACCCAAAGGATGAGATAGGAGACCTGGCTATTGCATTCAACGAAATGGCAAAGAGTTTGAGAGAAAAAGAGATGATAAAAGATGCTTTCAGAAGGTATGTGTCCAAACAGGTGGCAGAAGAAATATTTAAAAATCCGGAAAGGTATTTCCAGAGTTTAAAGGGTGAAAGAAGAAAAGTTGCGGTTCTGTTTGCTGATATAAGAGGTTTTACGCCTCTTGCTGAAAGATTACCCCCTGAAAAGGTTGTCAATATCCTGAACAATTATTTAACAAAGATGACAGAAGTGGTCTTTAAATACGAAGGAACCCTTGATAAATTTATAGGTGATTGTATAATGAGTGTTTTTGGCGCTCCCATCTCTCATGGGGATGATGCCTGGAGAGCGGTTAAAGTTGCATGGGAGATTCAGAGGTATCTGGCAATCCAGAATGAGAACAAAGAGGATGTGGAAAAACTGAAAGTCGGAATAGGTATAAGTTATGGTGAGGCGGTTGTGGGTAATATAGGTTCAAAAGAAAGGTTGGAATACACAGTTATAGGTGATTCTGTGAATCTCGCTTCGAGGCTTGAATCAATTGCAAAAGGAGGGGAGATACTCATATCTTCAGAGGTCTATGAAAGTATGAAAGATAAGATTTTAGCTGAGAAATTGCCTCCGACCAAGGTCAAGGGGAAGAAAAGGGAAGTTGTAATCTACAGGGTAAAAGAAGTTCTTTTCTGAACATGGGATTTAGAATAATTCAAAAAGACGGGAATGCAAGATATGGTATTTTAGATACCAAATCAGGAAGTGTTGAAACACCCCTATTTTTACCGGTTGCGTCGCAGGCAACAGTAAAAACAATGCCTCCTGATGTTCTAAAAAAGATAGGTGTGAATGCCGTAATATCAAACACCTATCATCTACATCTGAGACCCGGAGAAAATATAATAAAAAAGATGGGAGGAATTCACAAGTTTATGAATTTTGATGGCATTATTTTTACAGATTCAGGTGGCTTTCAGGTCTATTCCCTCTCTGATTTAAAAAAAGTTACAGAAGAAGGCATAGAATTTAAATCTCATATAGATGGTAAAAAGATATTTTTTACACCTGAAAAAGTGATAGAAATACAGAGCGACATAGGGAGTGATGTTATGATGGTTCTGGATGAATGTCCGCCCTATCCTGTTACATACGAGTATGCAAAAGAGTCTCTCAATCTCACACTGAAATGGGCTGAGAGGTCAAAAAGATTTTTCAATCAGAAATTTAAAGGTAAAAGAGCAAAACCCCTTTTGTTTGGCATAGGACAGGGTAGTGTTTATATTGATTTGAGGAGAGAAGGTATTGAGAGGTTAAAAGAATTTGATTTTGATGGATATGCAATAGGAGGACTTGCAGTTGGTGAACCAAAGGATTACAGAGAGCGGGTGGTGAGCGAAATTTTACCCTTTTATCCGGAAGAAAAACCCCGATATTTGATGGGAGTGGGATATCCAGAAGATATATTTTTCTCTGTTAAAAATGGAGTGGATATATTTGATTGTGTTTTGCCTACGAGGAATGCAAGGACTGGATTGGTTTTTACATCTCGTGGTAAATTGAGAATAAAAAATGCAAAATATACAGATGATGTCCTGCCCCTTGACCCGGACTGTGAATGTTATGTCTGTACCCATTTTACAAGGGCTTACATAAGACATCTTTTCCAGGCAGAGGAGTATCTCTCTTTATACCTTGCCACCTATCACTCCCTTTTTTTCTTTTCCAGGTTGATGGAGAGAATAAGAGAGGCAATAAGAGAAAAAAGACTTGAGAAATTTGAAAAAGAGTTTTTCAGCAAATACAGTATTCAGGAATGAGTTATCCTTCTTATGTTGAACTCTATCAATCAGGTGAACTTGAAAAAAGGGTTAATAAGGCTCTTGAATATTTAAAAAAATGTGTGATATGCCCTAGGAGTTGCAAAGCCGACCGATGGGAGAATGAAAAAGGAGAGTGTGGAGTAGGCAGATTTGCGGTGGTCTCCTCTTTTGGACCTCATTTTGGTGAGGAACCTCCCCTTGTTGGCAGATATGGTAGCGGGACAGTATTTTTTTCAGGTTGTAATCTTCACTGTGTATTCTGCCAGAATTATGAGATAAGCCAGCTTCTGGAAGGCAGAAAGGTTGACCCCTTTACCCTTGCTGAGATTTTTCTTGAAGTCCAAAAAATCGGTTGCCATAACTTAAATCTCGTGAGTCCCACCCATGTTGTTCCTCAGATTCTGGAAGCTCTTTTAATTGCAATTCCAAAAGGCTTAAGAATTCCTATAGTTTACAATACGGGTGGTTATGATTCTATATTAATGTTAAAGTTACTGAATGGAATTGTTGATATATACATGCCCGATACTAGATATTCTGAT
Organism: Candidatus Hydrothermus pacificus; assembly: GCA_002011615.1. Classification (GTDB taxonomy): domain Bacteria; phylum Hydrothermota; class Hydrothermia; order Hydrothermales; family Hydrothermaceae; genus Hydrothermus; species Hydrothermus pacificus. The sequence goes on from MTOH01000002.1 coordinate 65,919, forward strand.
TCTGATAAAGGCAAAAAGTATTCTGATATAGATAGTTATTTTGAGGTCTCAAAAAAAATTTTAAAGGAGATGCATACACAGGTTGGAGACCTTGTTATAAAAAACGGAGTTGCAGTAAAGGGACTTTTAATAAGACATCTTGTTTTACCCGAGAGAATTGCCGGTTCCTTTAAAACCCTTGATTTTATCGCAAAGGAACTATCTTTAAACTCCTATATAAATATAATGGACCAGTACAGACCCTGTTATAAAGCATATTCTTTCCCCGAACTTTCAAGAAGGATAACACGTCAGGAATATCAGGAAGTTGTGGGATATGCTAAAAAACTGGGATTTAAAAGGGGTATTCCCTTTGACTATAATAGAAATAGACTGATTTTATAATGGTGTAATTTGGCAATTATCTAATTAATATTTTACCTTTTATTCCTACATGATTTCTGGTTCTGTCAGCAATGAAAAGAGAGAATCTGTGTGTTCCCTTTTCAAGTTGTATTTTCCTGAAAAGTTCAATTCTTCCTTCAGAGGGATAATAAAATACCGGGACAAATTTATCATCAATATAAAATTTTATACTATTTTTGTCAATCCCGCTTTCATTATCATATATATAAAAACTTATATCAAAAGGATTTTCTGAATAAATCAGACTATCTCCACTAAAAACAGGTGGAATTGTATCCATCGCAATCTCAAATGTTCCCCCTCTAATCAGGTTTATATATTCTTTGCCCGCAAATTTTCCTTTTGAAGCCCAGTACTCTTTTGCCTGTAAATCCTTTTTAATTTTAAATTCCTCAAATACAGAAAAATAGGGCATTATCTTTATCTTATTTTTATAAGTTTTTACATAAAAATAGAATGGGAAAGGGCTTTTATATTTTATATAAAAATCATTTATTTTTATGGATTTTAAAGTATTTTCCGAGAACAGGACATAGTATTCTCTTTTTGTTCTTTTATCACTTTCAAAAATGAACTTTACTTTTCCTTCAAAACCTGAAGGTGGTATCCATTTAAACTCTCTATAATAACCTGCATCAAAGGGCTCTATTTCAAAACTTTTGTTTTCCAATACCGTGTAAATTTTCCTTGTCCTGTTATCGGTTCTGAATACTATACCATCAAAGGAATAAAAGGCTGATGGAATTTTTACCTTTCTTAATGCCTTTTCAGATATTCTGTTATTTATCATGAAAACAAGAGAATCCCTGTTTCCTTTATAGTCCTCTGCAAGACTCTTTATTTTAATATCCCTGTTTACATTTAGGGGTTTGTAAACAGGATGAATCCAGCTTCTTGAATAGGAATTTTCATCCCTGTAATAGAGATTTATAGCTTTTTTTTGAAGAGGAATTATTATGCTGTCCATCTTAATGGAGAATATAAGACTGTCCTCTTTAAAAATTTTGAGTGAATACGGAGCCACGGTATTTTCCTCATTCTGTCTGTCAAAGCATTTGACCCATATTAAAAATTCCCCCTTTGCATAGACCTCTTTTATATCTCTGGTTATTAATAAAGGAAAGTGAGAGGAGTTTATAACACTTTTACCGAGCGGAATTAGAAGAACTTTTTCTATTAAAGGTTTAATTGTGTCATTGACATCTATGAATTTCAAAGGATTTAATGCAATATCCATTCCCTTTCTTATTTCAAAATGGAGATGTGGAATTCTTGTCCCTGAATGTCCGGTATAACCTGCTATGTTCTGCGGTTTAATTTTTATTCCTCTTTTAAACCAGAGGTCAATCTCATTTGATTTTTCTTTTTTTAATTTCTCAAAAACAATTGAGTCAATAAAATTGTTGAATCTCTGGAGATGTGCGAGCACATAAATAAATCCGTTCTTATCCTTCACATAGAGCACCTTTCCATAGCCTGTGAAATTAACCTTTACTCTTGCAATTTCTGTCTCAAATGGGAAGAAAAGGGGTGTTCCGTCTTTTTTAGAGGTTGAAAAATCAACCCCCAGGTGATACCTTCCACTTCTATTTTCTCCAAATGTTGAAGCAATGGGATTTTTAAACAAGGGCAGAAAAAGGATTAATGAAAAAAATAAGTTTATCAATTTATTTTATAAAAATAACCCTGGCTTTGCTTTTATTTTTCTTTAAAATATAAATACCCTTTAGGGGCAATTCTATTTTTCTTCCCATAATATCAAAAATTTCATATTCTTTTAAAGTTTTAACTGAATTCTGAAAGGTCATTATCCTTATGCTGCTCTTTCTGTCAAATTTTTTGCTTTCTTTTACTTCAAGGGGAATTAGATAAAAATCTATCCCTGTCACAACACTGTCAGGATACACCTGGACAGGTTCCAGATAACACTGAGAATTGTATCCTTCTTTTGAAGCACATACCGTATACATGTCAATCCCAAGCCCGTAAACAATATAGTATCCTGTGCTATCTGTATGGACGATGTTTTCTCCGAACCCGTTCAAACCTTCTGCATGAACATCGGCTCCTGCAAGTGGTGTTGAATCCTGTGAAGAGTATACATGCCCTGAAATCCATCCATAGTCGTCATTTGGTTGTCCCGGGGTTGATGTGGAATCTATGTAAAAGTTCAAAAGCACAATCTGGTTTTGATTTACAGTGTCCAGTACTATATCAAAGAAATTTGAAGCTGAAAAATAGGGTGGAGGAGTTTTTGCGGTATTCCATGAAAAAGAAGATGTATCAGAATAATATAAAGTATAAAGTTCGTTATTCAGAGAATCCAGCAGCTTAATTGAATCTTCAATGTCATTAAATATTAAGTTACCTGTTATCTCATTTTCTCCCACAAACATCACACTATCTGTTGTATGTATATTTACAATCGCTGTGTCCTGCGAAGATATAATCTTAATTCCGTATATATCATAGTTCTGTGCCAGTACCCTGATTTCAAGCCATTCAACAGTATCACCTGGCGACACCTGAACCTCATTTATCACAACATCCGCTGGTAATTGAGTGAGCAGTATAAAGTTCAAAATTAATTTTACCATTTTATTTCCTCCAGATTTGCTTAAATTATATTCTAATTATGAAACTAAATTCAACTACAAAAGAGGAATGCTTTATAATTTAAAAATGATTTCAATCTTTGCGATTACCTATTTCCCACCTCTTATTTTACTTATAGCACTTGCTTTTTTATACTTAATCCAGAAATTTACTGAAAGGGGATTAATTTTAAGGATTATCTCTGGTTTTCTTATGGTTTTACTTTCTTTTTATACGGGATGTTTTATAAGTCAGATGCTTTCTTGTCCATATGGAGCCGTTGCAACGGGTATTTTTCTCGGAAAAATTATCTCTTTTATCGCAATCCTTATAAAGGGAACAGGAATACTCTTTGATTACTTCAAACTCCAGAATTCTCTTAATTATTATTTTAAAAAAGAAAAAATTTTAACTTCTTTAAATAATTATGTATCAATAAAAAAACTTGCAGAAAATTATCTGATAATGGGCGAATACGATAAGGCTAAAAAAGTGCTTGAAGATTTACTTAAAAACACAGAAGAAGGATTAATTAAAGAAAAAATAAATATGGAAATTGACAATCTTGAAGCTTTTTTAAAATCCATGCAGGCAGAAGATAAAAAAATATGTAGATTTTGCAAAAATGAAATACCTGATAACAGTCTAATATGCAATTTCTGCAGGAAAAATCAGTATCCAGTTTTGCCCCTCGATTTTTTCATTAGAAAATTTAAAATACCTTTATGGGTTTTCCTTGTTTTTCCTGTTTTTTTTCTTTTATTTCTATTCACTTTAAACCTTAACATCGCTTTTTCATGGCTTTTTGTGTGGTTCACACTCGCGTTTCTGGTTTATGACCCCTTTGAGAGTTTGAAAATACCGTCAAAAGAAAAGTTTGACTGAAACAAAGTAAAATATTATATGCCAGGTCCATAATTGCAGGTTAAAGTTGAAAAATCAACAACTTCTCACATCCTTTAAATTAAGTCAAAAGTCAAAAGTAAAAAGTTAAAAGTAAAAAGTTAAAAGTAAGAAGATTTTATCCGGCTTGATGAAAAGATTAATAGATAACCCTCTACCCTTGATTGAGAAATTGCCTGCCAAATTTTCCTCCCCCTTGATGGGGGAGGATAAAGGAGGGGGTGATAACACTCTGGTATTTACACTCCGAGGTATTAATAAAGGGCTTCTTTTTCTTCTTGATAGAAAATTCCTCCCACCCGGGCCCTCTCCCTCCATAGGAAAGCAATTCTCTCATAAACTTTTTTATTTGATACAGAAATTAACTAATACCTCTTTCCATCTTGATGGAGGGGTAAAAGAATCCTGCAGGCTCATATAAAAATTTAGCTTTTTATTTCAGCTGGATTTTTAATGAGACAACTCGCCTCTTTGAAATAACTTTATCTTTTAGGGTAAAATAAGGCTATGAAAAAAATAATTTTTATCTTTACAGGAATAGTTCTCTATGCAAAGAGTTATCTTGTTGTGATTGAAAATCCTGTTCCAGAGGGGATTCCTGTTATAACATCTCTCAAGGATTTTTCATTTTCTATTTTTTCTTATGAAGAACTGAATCAGTTGAAGGATAAAATAAATTATCAGATTATTGACGAATATTCCCCGGATAATATATATTATCTTGCAAAGCAAAGATTTGCTGATAAAAAACCCGAAGGTGCCCTTATTCTTTTTAAAAAGAATGGTGAATATATTTTAAAAGGAGCTCCTTATAATCTTGATACTAAATCTTTCTTTGTGAAAAAACTCTCTTCTGAAAAAAGATTAAAGAAAAATCCTGAAAAAACGAAAAATGGTTTAAATTTTATAAATCCCACAATTCAGGAAATTGTTTCAAAAGTTGAAAATGATAGTGTTTTGAACTTTGTCATTACACTTCAAAATTTCGTAACAAGGAATTCTTACACTCAGGGATGCACTGATGCGGCAAACTGGGCAAAAAATTATATGGAAAATCATGGTCTTGATAGTGTTTATCTCCATTCATATCAGAGTAATTATGCTCCTAATGTTGTTGGAATAAAATGGGGACAGACAGATTCCTGTTATATTATAACCGCACATCTTGATGCAACCATAGGTAATCCCTGGTGGCCTGAGGACACAGCGCCGGGTGCTGATGACAATGGTTCAGGTTCTTCTGCTGTTCTTGAAGCAGTGAGAGTAATGGAAGGATATAACTTCCACTATACTGTAAAATATATTTTATTTACAGGTGAAGAACAGGGGCTTGTGGGCTCAGGAGCATGGTGTAATCAGCATTCATCTGACCCGATACTCGGAGATATAAACCTTGATATGATAGGATATGTGAATTTTTATCCTGAAAGTCTTGACCTTGTTTCTGACAACCCCTCTGAATGGCTTATGGATAGTTTTGTGGTTTACACCCAGAATTATATTCCACAGCTTAAAACAAGAACAATGGTTAACCCTAATTTCTGGTACTCAGACCATTCGAGTTTCTGGGACATAGGGAAATCCGCTATACTCGGGATAGAGGATGTGGGTGTTCCAAACCCTTATTATCATTCAAAGGGTGATACTGTTGGGGCAGGTTTTAACAGTATTGATTTTTGCTCCGATGTTATAAGGGCTTCTGTTGCAACTCTTTCAGGGCTTGCAAGACCTCTGGTTTCTATTAAAGAAAAACCTGTCCTGGTTGAAAGAAAAATTTTATATAAAAAGGGTATGATTTATTTTTCAGAACCTGAAAACGGATTTGTTTACAGAGTAACAGGTGAAAAAATTTTTGAGTTTAAAAAGTGCAGAATTATAGATTTAAAACCATTTAAAAAGGGTATTTATTTTATTAAATTGAAAAACAAAAGTTGCAGGGTTCTGCTTTTTTAAAATTTAATGTCAAAAAGGTATCTCTTTCTTGACCTTTTAAAGGCTATAGCCCTTGTTGAAATGATTCACGGGCATACCCTTGATGCCCTTTTATCTCCACTTCAGAAATTATCGGATTTCTGGATTTTCTGGCAGAATGTAAGGGGTTTTACAGCACCGCTTTTTCTTTTTGCCTCTGGCATTGCCTTTGCAATTTCAACTCTAAAAAGAAAGGAATATTTTTATATTTCAAAAAAGTTTTTAAACAGGATAAGAAGGATAATTTTTATAATAACTCTTGGCTATGTTTTACACCTTCCCTATTTTTCTCTGAGAAAAACCCTTTTTAAAAGCACGCTCAGTGATTTGAACAGTTTTTTTAATGTTGATATTCTTCAATGCATAGGGGTGAGTATCCTGATTTTACAGATTGTTTATTTTATTTCAAGGGATGAGAAAAGATTTTTAAAAATTCTGGGATTTCTATTTATAAATTTTTATTTTTTAAGTATCTATGTAAGCCAGACAGATTTAAATTTGCCCCTTTTCTTTTTTAAATATTTCAAAAATTCTCTTTTTCCTTTAACCCCCTATGCTCTTTACCTTTTTGCAGGGTGTGTTTCGGGATATGTTTTTTTTAAGTATAATAAAAGCAGTGTCTTTATTTTAATTGGTTTAATCTCTTTAGTCATTTTTTCGATTCTTAAAATATTTTCCCTGGAATTTGAAATTCTTTTTTTCAGGATTTCTGTTTTATCTTTTATCTCTTTTTTGCTTCTGATGTTTGAAAACAGTAAAAATAAATTTTTCAAAATCCTTCAGATTTTTGGCAAAGAATCCCTTTTTGTTTACTTTTTTCATCTGCCTTTAATCTACGGTTCCGCCTTTAATAAAGGTTTAAGATTTTATATTTCAGGAAAACTTGAATTTTACCAGGTGTATCTTATTTTTTTGACCCTTCTTTTTTCCTTTTTTGTTTTTGCCTTTGTGTGGAATTATTTAAAGGAAAATGAAAGAGATAAAGCTTATAAGATAAAATACCTGCTTTATATTTTCTTTTTAACCGCATTTGTTTTAAAACCCTATTGATTTAGGAGTATATGAAGGAAAAAACTTTTAAATACGATGCAATTCTCCTTCTTGCCTCCTGTATATGGGGATTTGCCTTTGTGGCTCAGAAAGCAGGAATGGAGCATATAGGGCCTTTTCTTTTCAATAGTATTCGTTTTGCCCTTGGTTCTTTTGTTCTTATTCCCTTTATTTTATATTTGAGAAAACCCTTTTTAAAAAGGAAAAGTATTTTTAAAAACAGGAAGTTTGTTTTTCCGGGAATTATTGCGGGTTTGCTTGTGTTCGGTGGTGCATCCCTGCAGCAGATAGGGATAGTCTATACAACAGCGGGAAAGGCAGGTTTTATAACAGGTCTTTATGTCATAATAGTTCCTATTATGGGACTTATCTGGAAAGAAAAAACACATCCTTTAACCTGGGTGGGTTCATTTCTTGCAATTCTCGGTCTGTACTTTTTAAGTGTAAGGGGTGATTTCAGTGTAAATAAGGGTGATTTTATTGTTCTTCTTGGTGCCTTTGTATGGGCAGGACATGTTCATTTTATAGGAAAGTTTTCTCCTCTGATGAATCCCTTTGAACTTTCCTTTTTACAGTTTGCAACCTGTTCTGTTTTAAGTCTTCTTTTTTCTTTATTTTTTGAGCAAATTTATCTTAAAAATATACTCAGTGCATCAATTCCCATCCTGTATGCAGGTGTCCTTTCAGTGGGGGTTGCCTATACCTTGCAGGTTCTCGGTCAGCAGAAAACCCATCCCTCCCATGCAGCAATCATTCTCAGCCTTGAGGGTGTTTTTGCGGTTCTTGGAGGAACGGTTGTGCTTGGAGAAATTTTATCCTTAAGAGAAATTTCAGGATGTGTGCTTATGCTTGGGGGTATGATAATCTCCCAGATTTCTTATGTAAAACCAGAAAAGTAAAGAATTTCTTATTTAATTATCCCGAGAATAAGTTTTCTTTTTTTAAATTTTTTACCTATTTTAAAAGACTCCTTTGCAAGTTCATACGCCTTTTCAAGCCTTTTTCTATCCTCTGTCTGAATTTTTAAAACTATATCTCCCTTTTTAACCTTTTCTCCTTGTTTTTTATAAATTACAACTCCTGCGAGGGGCAGTATTTTATCCTCTTTTTTAAATCTTCCTGCACCCAGTTCCCTTGCACATAAACCTATTTTATATGCATCAATTTCCTCAACATATCCTTCTTTATCGGCTTTAATATATTTATAATAAGGTGCTTCTTTTAAAACTTCAGGATTTTCAAATATTTTAATATCCCCACCGTGTGCCTTTACCATTTCCTTTAATTTTAAAATTCCCTTGCCCTCTCTCCATACCTTTTCCATCATAACCATACCTTCATCAATTCCTTTTACCTTTTTACCGAGATAAAGCATATATGCTCCGAGAGTAAAAGTTAACTCTTTCAAGTCCTTTATCTCTTCCCCTTCAAGAAATTTAATGCACTCGTAAATTTCAAGGGAGTTTCCAGCATATCTGCCAAGAGGGGTATTCATATCGGTTAAAAGGGCAATTGTTTTAACACCGTATTTTTTTCCTACCCACACCATTTCCTCTGCGAGATTTTCCGCATCCTTCTTTTTCTTCATAAAAGCACCCTTTCCTGTTTTTACATCAAGCACAAGACCTTCTATTCCTTCAGCAAGTTTTTTACTCATTATGGATGCTGTTATCAATGGAATGCTCTCAACGGTTCCTGTGGCATCCCTTAAAGAATAAAAAATCTTATCAGCGGGTGCAATTTCATCTGTCTGGGAAATTATACTGCATCCTGTTTTTTTAATTATATTCTTCCATTTTTTAATACTTAAATCTGCCTTATATCCTGGTATTGATTCAAGTTTATCAATTGTTCCACCAGTGTGCCCCAGAGCCCTTCCTGCAATCATGGGAACTTTAACACCGAGAGAAGCAACAATTGGAACCAGGATTATGGATATCTTATCACCAACTCCGCCTGTAGAGTGTTTGTCTATTTTGGGCCCCGAAATATCCGATAAATCTATTTTCCTTCCTGTTTCTATCATCCATTTTGTTAAATAAAAGGTCTCCTTTTTTGAAAGTCCCTGAATAAAAAAAGCCATTAAAAGGGCTGAGATCTGGTAATCAGGAAGCCTTTTTCTAACTATTTCCTCTATGCAAAATCTTATCTCCTCTTCACTGAGGAATTTACCGTCCCTTTTCTTTTCAATTATTTTTATTATTTCCAGTGTCCCGGTACCCAGACCCAGCCTCCTCTTGCTCTTTTCCAGTGTCCTGGAACCCATACTGCGTGTTTTTTGGGCTTTTTAGCCCAGTGTCCAGGAACCCATACCCATGTTCCTGCTTTCCATGCCCAGTGTCCTGGAACCCATACATAATTATGACCCGGAGGCGATGGTTTCACCTCAACCTTTGGCGGGGGTGGCTGTTTTTTAACCACCACTGTTCTTGTAACACAGGACATCATGAACATTCCAGCAATTAAAGTGACAATTAACTTTTTCATGTTTGACCTCCTTTTTAATAATTTAGACTCAAAAAAAACATTTTCGGTTCAAATTAAATTTAATTATAATTAAACTGTATCCCTGATTTCAAAACATCCCTGTTTGACTTTTACACTCCCTTTGTTTTATTTTTAATCTCTTGGTTTGAATTTTAAAAGGGAGAGTTTAATGGAAAAGTCAAAAGAACTTTATGCAAGGGCAAAAGAGGTTATGCCGGGTGGTGTTTCTTCACCTGTGAGAGCATTTAAGGCGGTTGAACTACCTCCGATTTTTGTTGAAAGAGGAGAGGGTGCTTATATCTATGATGTTGATGGAAAAAAGTATGTTGACTTTGTCCTTTCATGGGGACCTTTGATTTTAGGGCATGCTCATCCCGAAGTGGTAAAGGAAGTTAAAAGAGTCTGTGAAAGGGGTTTTTCCTACGGTATGTCAACAGAAAAAGAGGTTTTGCTTGCCGAAAAGATAAAAAAAGCATTTCCCTTTGTGGATGGAATAAGATTTGTGAACTCAGGAACAGAAGCAACAATGAGCGCTCTGAGAGTTGCAAGAGCCTTTACCAAAAGAAATAAGGTGATAAAGTTTGAGGGGTGTTATCACGGTCATTCTGATTCTTTTCTTGTAAAGGCAGGCTCAGGAGGTTTAACTTTTGGTGTCCCTTCTTCTCCTGGAGTTCCTGAAAGCGTTACAAAGGACACTGTTCTTTTACCCTATAACGATATTGAAGGTGTGAAGGAGATTTTCAAAAAGCAGGGAGAGGAGATTGCCTGTGTTATTGTTGAACCGATTGCAGGAAATATGGGTGTTGTATTGCCTGAAAATGAATTTCTTCAAGGTTTGAGGGAGGTAACCCAAAAATACGGCGCCCTTTTGATTTTCGACGAGGTTATAACAGGCTTCAGGGTTGAATTCGGGGGTGTGAGCACCAGGAAAAGGATAATACCCGATTTAATAACTCTTGGCAAGGTTATAGGTGGTGGGTTTCCTGTGGGTGCTTATGGTGGTAGAAAAGAAATTATGGAACTTGTCTCTCCTGAAGGTCCGGTTTATCAGGCAGGAACCCTCTCAGGAAACCCAATTGCAATGACTGCAGGACTTAAAACCCTTGAAATTCTTGAAAAGGAAAATCCTTATTCTTATATTAAAGAAAATCTTGAATTCTTTACTCAGAATTTGAAAGATATATTTTATAAAAATGGAATTCCTGTGAGTATACCCAGATCTACCACCTTTTTTTCAATATTTTTCTCTGAAAAACCTCCGAGAAATCTTAATGAAGTTCAGGAAACCGATAAAAAAATTTTTATCAGGTTATTTAAAAAGGCTCTTGAAAAGGGAATTTTATTGCCCCCTTCACCCTTTGAAGCAATGTTTTTGTCAGTATTTCATGATAAGAATGTACTCTCACAGATTCTTGAAATCTTTGAAAACATTATTTTAAAAGAATAATTTTAAGTTTTTGTTTTTCTTTTTTTAAAAAGTATATCCCATTGGTCTTAATGCCTTTAATTTTTCTTCCTGTAAAACCAAGTATCTCGTAATTTTTGAACCTTTTGAGGTTATATATCACAGGAAAGCTTATCCTGACCTTGTAAGGATAATTCTTTTCTTCCACCTTTATATCTTTTTGCACTTTTATCATATATACATCATCACCACCTGCACCAAAAGAACTGGTTTTTCCGACAATTATATAGCATGAATCCATTCCCTGTTTCACAAAATGACCTGTGTCAAATCCGTTTCCTCCGTAAAATTCTGACCAGAGCGGATTTCCTGTTGAATCGGTTTTTAAAAGCCATACAAGAGTTCCGAAGTTTCCTGTAATAATATATCCGTTATCAAATGCCTCGTTAATACACCATGAAGTGTCATTACTCAGACTCCCATTATATTTAGTCCATATCTGTTCTCCTCTCTCGGTTATTTTCATATAGCATATTTCATACCCCAGAAACACCCAGTGAGAAGAACCACAGAGTATATAATTTCCATCGTTTGTTCCTGAGATGTGGAATGCCATATCATCATCTCCTGGTCTGCCGTATTGTTTTATCCATAGGGTATCGCCATTTTCTTCTATTCCCACAAGATATATATCTGCATCTGAAGGACCCGAAGAATATGTATAACCTGTGGATATATATCCATTGTTTGATTTGCAGATAGAATAACCGTAGTCATCATAGTTACCACCATATCTTCTTTCCCATATCAGGTTTCCTGTTGTATCAATTTTTGCAAAATAGAGGTCAAGGTCTCCTGCAGGAGATTCTTTATATCCTGTAATTATAAAATTACTATCAACGGTTATCTCAAAATCCCTTGCATATTCGTGGAGCGTATCACCCATTGTTATTTCCCATATTAAATTTCCTTCAGAATCAATTTTTACAATGTATATGTCCGAATCAAGAGGTGATAAACTATAACCCAGAATCACATAGCCGTTCCTGTGCTCTTTTATAGAAAAGGCGAACTCATCATTAACCCCACCATAGTATTTTGTCCATACAGTATCCCCGTTTATATCTATCTTTAAAACATAAAAATCAGAGCCTCCATTACCAAAGGAGTAAGTGTTGCCTGCAACAATATAGCAGGAATCAGGGGTTTCTAAAAAACAGAATCCCGCGTCATCCTGTGTTCCGCCATATGTTTTTTCCCATAAAATACCATGATATAATATTAAAAATACAATCAGCAGGTTCATTTTCCAGAATTATTTTAAAGTAACACCACTTTAAAATTCAAGAGTTCAGATCACCTCATCAAAAATCTGACCCAGATAAAAAAGTTGGATTTTTATATGAACCTGCAGGGTGTTTTAATCCATATTTTTTAAATTATTTTCCAAAAACTTTTCTAAAGGCTTTCAGGATTATTTCTACCTCTTTTTCACCTATGATTAAAGGAGGTGTTATCCTCAGAGTGTATTTATGAGTGTCCTTTGTGATGGTTCCCTCTTTTAGAAGTTCCATAGCAAATTTCATTCCTTCTCCGTATTTCTTTTTAATCTCAACTCCTATCAAAAGCCCTTTACCCCTTACTTCTTTAATTATATCACTCTCTATTTCCCTTAATCCCTTCATTATCTTCTCACCCATTTTTCTCGCATTTTCGTGGAGTTTTAATCTTTCCATTTCGCAGATTGCCTCAATTGCTATTCTTACGCCCAGAGGATTGCCTCCAAAAGTGCTCCCATGAGAGCCGGGGTCAAACACCTCCATAACTTCTTTTTTGCCTGCAACCGCAGATACAGGGAAAAGACCTCCCCCGAGTGCTTTACCAAGGGTTATCAAATCAGGTTTTGCATTTTCCCATTGCCATGCAAACCTCTTTCCTGTTCTTCCAAAACCTGTCTGAATTTCGTCAAATATTAAAAGGACATTCTCCTTATCACATATTTCTCTGACATCTTTTAAATAACCTTCATAGGGAATTATAACACCTCCTTCTGCCTGAATTGGTTCCACAAGGAAGGCAACCGTATTTTTTGTTATCGCTTTTTTAAGTGCTTCGGGGTCACCGTAGGGTATCAATTTAAATCCCGGAGTAAAAGGACCAAATCCCCTTCTATAATCAGGGTCAGAAGAGAACCCGACGATTGTTGTGGTTCTCCCGTGGAAGTTATGTTCGCATGCAATTATCTCTGCTTTATCTTCTTTAACCTTCTTTTTCATATATCCCCATCTTCTCGCAGCCTTTATTGCAGTTTCAACTGCTTCGGCTCCTGTATTCATTGGTAAAATCATATCCATCTTTGTGTATTCTGCAAGAACCCTGCAGAAAAGAGCAAGTTCCTCTGTGTATACGGGTCTTCCGGTAAGGGTAAGTTTTCTCATCTGTTTTATTGCAGAATTTATAATGTTTTTGTTTAAATGTCCGTGGGAAACAGCAGAATAGCATCCTATGCAGTCAAGATACTTTTTACCTTCTTTGTCCCATACCCATATTCCCTTACCTTTTGTTATGACAACTGGAAGGGGTTTGTAGTTGTGGGCACCGTATTTTTCCGTAAGCCTTATTGTATCCTTTGAAGAAAGACTTTCAAGGACTTTTTCCACTCCTTTTTCCATGATATCTTTGAGCATCTTTCACTCCTTTTTTGATTTAGTTTGAAGATTTCTATTATATTGCTTTAAAATTTTAAAATGAAAAAAGAAGTTCTTGATTTTTATCTGAAAGTAGGTGCAAAAAATCTCAATATATCAGAGAAACTTGTTGAGTTTCTGGAAAAGGGTGATGCACATCTTGAATTTTTCATGCCTTTTGAAAAGAAAAAAGGCGAACTGGTTAAAATCCCCTGTGAATTTTTTTATGCATCCCGGGTCAGAGGTCCTTATTTTGGAGAGCTACATATGAGAGAAGATGTAAGTTCTAATGATATGCAATCTCTTGCTTTTCTGAATGTCTTCACAAATGCATTTTTTGATATACCTTTTGGAGGAATGTGTTCTAAAATAGGAATTGATGAAGACGATTACACAGTGTGGGATAAAAGGATTATCTTAAGAGAAGTAATTGGTAAAATTCTCGGAACAGAAGAGTTTGGAAATTTTGTTATTTTGCCAGGAAAAGGAATGACTATTGAAACTGTTGCAATTATATATGATGAGTTTCTAAAGCAAGTCCAGACTCCTTTTGAATGCATACTTGGCAAGCCTCCTGAAATACACGGTATTGAAGATTTTAGTGATATGTTTTCAGAACTTGTCATTTTTGCAATAGAGACAATGTTAGAGGATTCAGGGGAAAGCCTGAAGGGCAAAAAGATAACCTTTTATGGATTTGATGAATATTCCGATACTATAATGGAAAAAATGTATGCAAGGGGAATCAAAAATTTTATTGTTAGCTTTGAAGATGCAAACTTTTTTAAAGTTCCAGAGGAAGTCAGGTCAAAAATTTTAACTATTTCCGAAGAGGAACTTGTATCCTATGAAACTGATATTTTTATAATATCAGAAACTGCAAAGGAAATAACAAAAGAAAAAGCCAATTTCCTTAATTCTGCTCATGTGCTTGAATTAAAACCTTTTTCTATGCTACCTGAGGCAGAGGAGATTATTTCCCGTAGAAACCTTAATTTGTTGCCCGACATTTTCACAAGAGGAATTCTAAATTTAATTTATTTTGAGGAATACCTTAAAGGTAAAAATAGATGTAAAACAGGAGATATAATGGTGGAGATTAAAAGGAAATTTATAGATGTATACAGGGACACACTCGGGATAGGGATTGCCAAAAACCTGTCAATTAAAAAAACTGCCTATATGATAGCACTGGGCAAAATTATGAAATTAATATCTGTTAAGGGGGTGTAAATGAATAGAACCGAGTTGCTCAAAACCTTTCCATTTTTTAAAAACTTTGATGAACCGGTGCTCAAAGAGTTTTCAGAATTTTCATTTCCTTTGAAAATAAATAAAGGTGAGATTTTATTTGAAGAAGGCTCCTATGGTGCTGACCTTTACATTGTGAAAAAGGGTAAAGGTGAGGTCGTGAAAAAAGGAAAAGAAACAGGAGAGGAGTTTAAAATAGCAGAGGTAGAAGAAGGGAATATTGTTGGTGAAATTGCCTGGATTCTCGGGAAAGAAAGAACAGCAACTTTCAAAGCCCTTACCAATATGGAGGTTTTGAGAATTGATGGAGATATATTAAAGAAAAAAATAGGCGAGGGTAGTAAGGGCGCTCTGAGTTTTCTCTTTGAACTTTTGAAACTGGAGGCTGAAAGGTTATTTCTTACATCAACCGAACTCCTGAAATTTCTTGAAAGAATGATTTCAAAAGACGAAATCACTCGCTTAAGAGAAACTATATCAAAAACAATTGCCTTTTAAAGAATCAGTTGTCGGTTATATATGTTATTTTTAAGTTTTTACTTTCTTGATCAAGTTTTTTTATAATATTTTCGTCAAGCTTCCAGCCCATTGCACCTGCATTATCTTCTGCCTGTTTTTTGTTCTTTGCCCCTGGTATCGCAACAACCCCATTTTTCTCTATGAGCCACCTGAGAGCTACCTGTGCAGGGGTTTTCCCGAGACTTTGAGCAAATTTTTTCAAAACCTCAACAAAGTTTAGAATCTGAGTGAAATTTGGTTCTTTAAAAAGGGGATGGTCTTTTCTCAGGTCATCAGAGGGTTTGTTATCATGCGAAAATTTTCCGGCGAGAAGTCCCTGTGCAATTGGTGAGTAAGCAATTACAGATATATTCTGCTCCATGCAATAGGGTAGTATCTTTTTTTCTATATCCCTTGAGATTAAGTTGTATCTGACCTGGTTTGAGACAATAAATGTATTTTTAAGAGATTTCTGTGCTTCTTTAATCAAAGGAACAGGAAAGTTTGAAAGTCCTATATACCGCACTTTACCATCTTCCACCAGTTTTTCAAGTGCTGTCATGGTTTCTTCCACAGGAACATATGAATTTGGCCAGTGGAACTGATACAGGTCAATGTAATCGGTCTTGAGTCTTTTTAAACTTCCTTCACAGGCTTTTATCACATCATCATACCTTGCGTGAGTGCCTGCAACTTTTGTAGCAATTATTAAATTCTTTCTTCTCTTTCCAAGAACCTTACCAAGTAGTTCCTCTGAAAATCCGTTTCCATAAACTTCTGCAGTATCTATCCAGTTTATACCCTTTTCAAGACTTACCTCAATTGCTTCAATTGCGTCTTTCTCTCCAAAATCTTTGCCCCATCCCCACCATTCTGTTCCGAACTGCCATGCTCCTAAACCTATTTTTGTGACATTCAAATCACTTTTTCCCAGTATTTCATACTCCATTTTACTCTCCCTTTTAAAAATTAGAAATTTATTATAAGGTAAAAATACACTGAAAGAACCAGAAACCTATTGCAACTGATCATTTACCCCGGTTTATCTTATGATAAGGGGAATCTTTTCTACACACCTCTTTTTTCCTGATTTAAAAAGAACATAATAAATCCCCTGTTTTTTGACAGGATAAAAGAATTCTCCTTTAAAGAATTCTCTTTTATAAAGAACTCTGCCACTTATATCAAGTATTTTTAAACTAACAGGTTCGCGGGAATCAAGATAAATTCCATCCCTTGAAGGAAATACTTTTACACAGTTTTTGTATGTAAAATTATTTTCATGAATGGCTGTATAGGGTGCGTATCTGAAGACCGAAAGTCTTGTTCCACCTGCAAAACCCCAGTTTCTGGATGCCATATCAAGACATACAGGAGATGCTCCCCATGGTGCATTTTCGTAAATAACAGTGTCAACATCCCATGTATTACCACCATCATTTGTCTTTAAGAATACCGCAAAATAAGAACCGCTTGTATTCCACCTTGAACCTGCCCCTGCTGCAAAGCCCGTAAACTCATCAATAAATTCAATTCCATAAATTCCGTAGGGACCGAGGGAAACTTCCGGTGCCATTATGAGATTCCATGTATTTCCTCCATCTTCTGTTTTTAATATAAGACCCGGTGAAACAGAGTCCTTATAACCGCATGCCCATCCCTTTTGAGAGTTTATAAAGAAAACATCCCACAACTGAAATGGTGCACTGTCTATCTGAACTTCCCATGTGTTCCCGCCGTTTACTGTATGGAGTATAACCCCGTTTTTACCTTCACCCGTAAGGGTGTCATAATCTCCTCCTGCAATCCATCCTTCATTCTGGTTCAGAAAATAAACAGCCTTTAATGAATAGGATGTATCAGGAGCATTTTGAGAATCCCAGTTATTTCCTCCATCCGATGTATGAAGTATATCACTTTTATATCCAACAACCCAGCCGTTATTATAATCAACGAAGAAAACATCTTCCCATAACCTGTTCAGAAAACCTATGTCACCCCCGTAAATTGTATTCCATGTACTTCCGCCATCAGTTGTTTTTAAAAGACAGGCAACGGGGAAAAGACTGAAAACAATTCCTATTGAGGTCACATAACCGGTATTTAAGTCAAGGAACTGGATGGAAAAGGTGAAAAATGCCTCTTCAATTGACCAGGGTTGAATTTCCTGCCAGTTAACACCTCCATCCTGTGTTTTATAAATTATACCTCCAACACCGTCTCTTATACCAACGAGCCACGCATTCATTGAGTCAACCGCGGATACATCCATAAATCCATTATCCGTGAGTTCATAATGAAGAAGTTCCCATCTTGAAGCAGAAAACAATACCCCTGTTATTACCAGACTTATACATAATATTTTCATAACACCCCCTTTTTGATTGAAATATAATAGCATAAAGGTGAGTAAAAAATCAATATAAAATTCTTGAAAATTTATCAAAATTTTTGTATTATAATGCATTATAGAGGAAGCATCGGAAAAATAAAGGAACTGATAGAAAGGGTAAAGAAAGACAGAGGAGAGGCTCTTGCACTGTATCAGGAGCCTTGTGCAGGTGAAAGACAGTTATTTGTAAAATTACCCCTTGAGTTTATCAAACCGATACCCTGTCAGAGCCCCATGTCGAAAGGTTGAGAGTCCTGATTGAGACGGTTGGGAAGCATCTTGACCCTATAATACCTGTGAAAACAAAGGATTGTGAATACCGGACACCAAATAGAAACCACATCTTGTTTTATAAATCACATAAAATGTGCGGGATAGGAGCTTTAAATTTTTAAACCACCTTTCTTTTTCTTCTTTTCTTTTTCTATTTCAATTCCCATTTTATCAAAAACCTCTTTTTCAACAAATATTTTCACCTTTTTTCTTATTGCAATGTTAATTGCGTCCGAGGGTCTTGAATCAATTACTATTTTTTTTC
The DNA here is from genome assembly GCA_002011615.1 of Candidatus Hydrothermus pacificus. Classification (GTDB taxonomy): domain Bacteria; phylum Hydrothermota; class Hydrothermia; order Hydrothermales; family Hydrothermaceae; genus Hydrothermus; species Hydrothermus pacificus. The sequence goes on from MTOH01000002.1 coordinate 84,101, forward strand.
TTCCCTGTTTTAAGTGTATTTTTGCATAAAAGATACCATCTTCAATTTTATCAATAACGATTTTATCAATTTTAGCTCCCAGGTCTTCTATTATTCTGTTCGTAAGTTCATAGGTCATTGGTCTGGGGGTCTCAATATCCTGAAGTTCTCTTATAATTGATATTCCCTCATTATCACCTATACCTATTGGAAGATAGTTTTCAGAATCAATCTGTTTTAAAAGCAAGAGAAATCCGCCTTCTTTCTGAGGAAGAACATCAAAAACCTGCACTTCCAGTGTTTTAGCAAAAAGATAAAATATCATTAGAATTTTCATTTTGCCTCCTTTAAACTTTAAATTTTTCAAAATTATAAAGGAATTTGTTTTAAAATGCAAAGATGATATATAATATTTAATTCACTTAAAAGTGGGTGTGAAATGAGAGGGATTTATGAGTAAAATTGTGTGACTTAAAGTTTTCACCTTCCTGCTGATTTTAATTTCCCTGTGAGATAAAAATTTTAAAACCACTTAATTAACCGTGAGGTAAAGATGATTATAGAAGTGAAAAATCTTGTAAAAATATATAAAAGACCTGTAAAAGAAAAAGGATTAAAAGGCAGTGTTAAGGCGTTTTTTAAAAGAAGAGTTGAGAAAGTTAAGGCTTTAAAAGATATTTCTTTTTCCTGTAGAAAAGGTGAAATTATAGGTTTTGTTGGACCAAATGGCGCGGGAAAAACAACCACGATGAAAATACTTTCAGGAGTTCTATTTCCGACAAAAGGGGAAGTAAAGGTGTGTGGATTTATCCCCTGGCAGAGAGAAAAAGAATTTTTGAAAAAAATTACCTTTGTTATGGGTATGTATGGTTTTCTTGAAGAAGTTGTATGGGATATTTCTCCCAGAGATGGATTTCATTTCATAAAGGAACTTTATGAAATCCCTGATAAAGTTTACAGGGAAAACCTTGAAGACATGATTTCATTTCTTGAGGTTGAGGAAATACTTGAATCTCCTTTGAGAAAACTCTCTCTGGGGCAGAAGATGAAAGTGGAGCTCATAGCATCAATGTTGCATGAACCCGAAATACTCTTTCTTGATGAACCAACTCTTGGACTTGATATAGTGTCTCAGAAAAGAATAAGGGATTATGTAAAAAAATATGTTGAAGAAAGAAATGCAACCTGCATTCTAACGAGCCACTACATGAGAGATGTGGAGGATATGACTGAAAGACTCATATTGATTGATAAAGGAGAAATAATTTATGATGGTGCGACTTACGGGATAATCAAAAAATTCAACAAGAACAAATTTATAGAGGTTGAATTCAGTGGAAAAATAAATGAAAAGGAATTTAAAGGTTTTAATTTTAAAAAAGAAAATAACATTTACAAGTTTTACCTTGAGAGTGAAAAAGTTCCTGAATTCACAGAATCTCTTTTCAGAAAATTCCCTGTTAAGGACATAAAAATAGAAGAACCAGACCTTGAATATGTATTGAGAAACCTGTGGGAGAAAAACAGTGATAAGTAACCCCCTTAAAAAATACTTAGCTCTTTTAAGACTTTACATACAGAACAGCATGATGTACAAACTCAACACCTTTATGCTCTTAACAATTACCATTGTTCCACCTGTTGCCTATTATTTCTTATGGAAAACAGTATATATGCAAAAGGGAATAATAGGAGGATACACCTTCTCCCAGATAATCACCTATTACATAATGAGCATAATATTTCATGAAATGCAACCATCCGCATGGCATATAGGAACGATAATAAAGGATGGAAGACTCTCTTTATATCTTTCAAGACCCATATCGGTTTTCGGAAGTTTTCTTTCAGGTGCATACGGTTATGTTCTTTTATGGTGGTTTTTCTCCTTCTGTGGCGGAGCAATCCTTTTTCTGATTTTCAGAAAATTCATTATTCTACCATCACCATTAAATTTCTTTTACTCTCTTATATTTGCAATTCTTGCAGGAATTTTAAACTTTGCAATTGAATTTACATGCCTTTTGTTTGCCTTCTTTATTGAAAATCCCTTTGGGATAGCGAGACTTTACAGATATATAATATACTTTCTCGGAGGCTCAATAATTCCCCTGGACCTTCTTCCCTTTAAAAAGATATTTTTAAATCTACCTTTTAAATACCTTTCCTTTTTCCCGACCCAGATATTTCTTGGAAGAGTTCCCCATGAAAAACTGTTTACAGAATTGTTATATCTCTTTTTATGGACGGTTATAGGAGTTTTACTTGTGAAAGTAATTTATGAACTCGGAAGAAGGTTATACACAGCACCCGGAGCCACATAAACTAAAAGGAGCGAGAAAATGAAAATTGAAAAACTCAAATCAGCAAACATAGCCCACATTTTTAAAACCCTTTTAAAATACATCTCAATAAAACTTCAGTCCCATCTTGCATTCAGAACAGATGCCCTTTTTAACCTTTTAAGAGGTTTTCTGGAAACAGGCTTTACCTTTATATTCTTTGAAATAATCTACAGAAATGTGAACTCAATTGCCGGATGGAGTAAAGGAGAAGTTTTTGTGCTTTCAGGAATGGTTCTTCTGCTTCAGAATATCTACGCCACTTTTACAGGAACAGGTGCGGTTATGCTCTCCTTTATAATAAGATACGGAAGACTTGAAAAATACCTTTTAAGACCCTTTCCCACACCCCTTTTAATAGCATTCAGAAACTTAAATTTTCACGAAATTTACAGAATTTTCCCAAATCTATTTCTTATAATTTATGGATTCAAAATATCAGGTGTAAAATTCAATCCCCTTTTTATAATACCCGCAATTTTATCTTTTATGCTTTCATATCTTATCTACCTTTTAATGAATTTCATACTCTCGGAACTTGCCTTCTGGTTTACAGAGGTGAACAACCTTTTCTGGATAACCTATGATTTTTACGAGTTTGCCAAATATCCTGAAAAAATATACAAAGGGATTTTCAGAAAAATATTCATAACAATTCTGCCCTTTATACTGCTTGCAAATTATCCAACAATGATTTTACTGGGAAAGACAAATTTCAACTTTATAATTTATCAATTTATACTCTTTACATTCTTTTTCCTGTTCTCAAACATTCTCTGGAAAAAGGGTATAAAAAGATATGAGGGAACAACCGTTTGAATATAGAAGAAATTTTTTAAAAATCTATTTGACCCATAAAGATTTTTTTGCAGTATAATTTAATCATAAAAAAGGAGGGTTTTATGAAAAAGTTTCTATTACTTTTGACTATAAACGCGCTCCTTTATTCAAACTATGCAAGGATTTCATCAATGGGTGGAGTGTGGTATTTATTCCAGGATGATTTCAACCAGCTAAACCTCTATGATTTCTCAAAAATATCATCTGCCCTTTTAAAAGATGACAGTTTAACATATTTTTATACAAACCTCTCTGGATTTTATGAAAAACAGGACAGTATAAAATATTATTCAGCTGGCAGAAATTTTCCAGAACTTCTTGAGGAAACTGTTACCAGTGATATAGTCTCGCTTTTCAGTGAAGTCCCATTTTTAAAAACATATCCTTCTGGTATATTATATTCTCAACGAAACACCGAGTTTTATTCCGGATTTGGAGAATCCCGACCATTTGCCTTTGAATTGTCAGCAGATTACTCCTATCTTTCTAAAAAAGATAATGTGACAGGATTATAAGGAGAAACTCAATATTCCTTCTGTAAAATTTATTTATTCAAGAGCCTATTCAGAAAATCTATTTTATGGAGGAAAACTCTCATCCTTTTATGGTAAATATAATGGGGAAACTTTTGATACCGTGGATGTAAATCTTTTTCCTCTGGGTGCATCAATTAGCGGAGCTTACATGGGAGAAATATTCAGAACAGGCGTGGATATAAATTATAACTATGTAATGTTTGAAAGTGAATATAAGAACATCGATTTTAAACAAAGATTTTCAGGTCATTCAGTTTCCCCTGTTTTCTCGTTTATTTTAAACTTCCCCAAAATCAAATGGATGAATTACTTTTCATATGCGTGGGCAGAACTGAAAAACGAGAAAGAAAGTAAAGAAAAAACAGGAACAAACAATTTTTCTATGAGAACTTTAGTTTTTCTTGATTTTTACCCTTTTAAAGCTTTTTCAGGTTTTAACTGGATTTCAAAGTCGCCATATTATGAGTATGAGGGATTTGGCAAACTTAAAATGAAATACGGAGACATTGGATTCTCTGGTGGATTAGGACTGGACATGAAACCCTATAAGATAGGTGTTGAATTCTATTATGATTTACAGGATTATAAAATATCTGACACAAAAATAAAAGGTTCCTATATGGATATAAGGTTTGGAAATGAAGTGGAGGTGGTTAAAAACACCTTTCTAAGGGCGGGTATCAAATATGAATATTTTGACCAGAATAAAGAACTGGATGATGACGAAATAAAGGTGCTCTCAATTTCAGGAGGAACAGGTTTGAATCTAATTGAGAATTTAAGAATAGACATTACATTCATCTATTCTCGAAGAAATATACAAAGCCTTTCTGGAACAAATCTGCAGGGAGTTATATGCGCAAGATATAACTTTTCCTCTTTGTAAAAACATTGACTTTTATAAAAGGACTTCCTTATAATAGTTTAAACTTTAAAAAGGAGGATTTTATATGAAAAAAATAATTGCGGGAATAGTAATGATGGTGTTCCTTATAGGATGTCAGGCACCAGTGGGCAAGGTGGCTGAACAATTCAAGGATATGCAGGACAAAATAAGCGAACTGGAACAGAGGGTATCTGACCTTGAAACAAAGGTCAGCGAACTTGAAACAAATATGGAACAGGAAGAGATGGTAGAAGAAAAAGAGGAGACAAAAGCACCGGCTCCTGCACCTAAGGCTCCTTCAACACCAAAAAGAAAAGCCGCTCCTAAAAAAAGACAGTAAATAGGAGGTGAACAATGAAAAAATATCTCATAAGTACATTAACAATTACATTTGTGGTCGGTTTTTTATTCTATGGATGCCCTAAGGAAGAAGAAAAGCCGCCCACCCCTTCTGTAACGGCAACAGTTGATGATGGAGGAGGTTCGATAACATACTCTTGGAATATAATAGACGAAGCAGATGGTTACGGAGTTTATGTTGATGGTGTTCTGGAACAGGAACTTGATGTAAACACCACAACATATACTGTACAGGGTCCTGCACAAGAAGTTGAAATAGTTTCATACAGCGGGGATGAGGAATCTGACCCGGTAACTTTTGACTATACACCTGTTGTGAGGCAAATTACCATCTATCCCACAAGTGATCCTTCACCTGACCATCCCTCTGGGTTTTATTTTGACCCTTCAACCGGAGAAGCATTTACAGTGAGTGTGTCTCAAAATCCAGAAGACGCTGATTTTGTCCTCAATGATACTCAATTCCCAGAACTTACCCTTTGCGGACCAAGAGGGGTAGATCCTTCTTACAATGATGAATACAATGCAGTTTCTGAACCTACCAACACAGATTTTGATGGAGCAGAAAACGCTCTTCCAGAGGGAAACTATTATAATCAGGAACCTGTAGAATTAAACAACACTATGTATCTCTGGATTACAACAACAGATAATACATGGGACACTGGAGACCATTTTGCAAAGATATACTTTCCATCTGCTCCTAACGCAGATGGAGGATATACTGTAACAGTAGGATATCAAAAAACAGGCGGTCTTCGCTGGCTGAAAACACAGTAAACTTTACAAAGGGGAGGCGAAAAACTAAAAGGAAAATTGCTCCGCCTCCCTTTTTTATTTATTATATAGGGATTATATATTTCCTGTTCTGGTAAATGCTTGCATACCATCTCCTGAAAAAACATAGAACAAAAAATCTAGGAATTTATCGTATAAATAAAACAACGGATTTTTAACCCGGAAGCCAGGGGTCCAGATCTTCTATCAACTCCATTTCACTTTTGCGAAATAGTGAAAAGATAATCCTGTTAATTTAATGGGTCTGCTTTATTTTCTTTGAAAGATGTTAAAAAATTTTAAAGTTTTTTCTTCACTCATATATAAAAACCAGACATTGGAATCAGATAAATCCTGAAAAAGGATAACTGATTGACAGAGAAGTTAAGAGTTTTATATAATTCGGATGTTTATTGAAAAAATATAGGAGAAAAAATGAAAGTTATAGTGCTGGGTGGTGGCAGGGTCGGTGGACCCATGGCAATGGATTTAAATAAGGATGAAAGATTTGAAGTTACTGTTGCAGATTACAGTGATAAAGCTCTGAACAATATAAAAACCAAATGTCCTGAAATATCAACCATTAAAAAGGACCTGTCAAATCCTGAAGATGTTATATCTCTTGTGAATGACTATGACCTTGCTGTAAATGCTGTTCCCGGTTTTATGGGATTTAAAACAGCAAAAGCAATCATAAAAGCAGGAAAAAACAGCGTTTGTATATCTTTTTATGAAGAAGACCCTTTTGAACTTGACCAGCTGGCAAAAGAGAATAACGTAACAATGATTATGGATTGTGGAGTTTTTCCGGGTATGGGCAATGCATTGATCATGTATCTGGCACAGAAACTTGAAAGTGTTGAGAATGTAATGGTATATGTGGGCGGGCTCCCCGTGGTCCGGGAATGGCCTACAGAATACAAGGCTGTGTTTTCACCTATGGATGTAATTGAGGAATATATCCGTCCTGCACGATGTATTGAAAACGGGGTCCTGGTTGTGCGACCCGCATTATCTGAAGTGGAACATATTTTTTTCCCGCAAATAGGCACACTTGAGGCGTTCAATACTGATGGATTAAGAACCCTCCTTAAAACAGTCAAAGCACAGAATATGAAAGAGAAGACATTACGATATCCGGGTCATGCGGAAAAAATGACCATGCTGCGGAAATTAGGGTTCTTTTCAAAAGAAAAAAATATTGAGATTAAAGGTATGAAGGTAAGTCCTCTTGAAATGACCGCACAGATATTGTTCCCTGAATGGGAGTTAAAACCCGGAGAACCTGATATTACAATTTTCAGGGCTATTGTTGAGGGGATAAAGGATGGACAGAAAATCAGGTACACAATCAATATGTTTGACAGGTACTGTGCTGAAACCGATGTGATTTCAATGGCCCGAACCACCGGGTATACAGCAACGGTTGCACTAAGAATGGTTGTCGATGGGGTTTACACTCATAAAGGAATATCTCCACCTGAATATATGGGCAAATATCCAGAATGTATTGAATATCTATTGAAAGGTTTGAAAGAACGGGGGGTTAACTGGGAAATATGTAGAGAAAAATAAAAGACCACGTTCGGGAAATGCCATGTGTGTCTTGACTTTATTCAGTATCATGCAACCTGTGTCTGATTCTATCAGAATAACTCAGGGTTTTTATTTTTAAACCTTTCACCTTTTAATTATTACGCGGTATTTTTAGCTTTAAACTTCTCACTTCGCATTTTTCACCATCCACACTGAACTTTTAATTTGCTTTTTTAAATAGATTTTTTTATAATTATAAACTAAATTTCCTGCCCCCGTAGCTCAAGTGGATAGAGCATCGGATTTCTAATCCGAGGGTTGGGGGTTCGAGTCCCTCCGGGGGCGGGTTTTTTGTTATTCATTGAAACACTTATAGCCAATAAACTTAAACTTTTTTGATTTTCAAAATTATTATTCCCCCAAATCCTGCCCTATCTATTTTATTCTTTCTATTCTGCACCCGGGAGTCTGGTTTTTCAAACTTTTGAGTTTTAAGTTGTAGTTTTAACTTTTTAGATTTTACTTTTTACTTTCTACCCACTTTTTCACTTTTTCGCAAAAGTGGAAAGTTGTTTATCAGGTAACTCTTATCTGGGAAGAATGCTTTTTGAATCCTTGTATTTCTATGGAAATGTCAAAGGTTGTATTTATTATATAAGGAAATATTTGGAATAAAAAGAGATTTAGAAGACAGAGGGGTGAAAGAGGGTTTAAGTGAAACGGTGAGTGAATGGGTTGATGGGTTTAGGGGTCAGGATTCAGGGATTGGGGGTTCAGAAAATTTGCATTTTGAAAATAAAACAGCATGATAGATTTGGCCAGTGCGAATGAAGGAATTATGCCAAATTCAGGATTTGGTCAGTTGAGTTCAGTTATTTATTATTCTTTTCTTTTGAAATGTATGTAAGGTGGGGTATTAGCTTTCTTTCCCATGCAGCCTTTTCAAGCTCTGCTCTAAACTTTGGATGTGCCACTTCTATAAGAGTTTTTGCTCTTTCACTCAGAGTTTTACCCCATAGTTTTGCAACACCGTATTCTGTTATAACATAATGGACATCCGCTCTGGTGGTAACAACTCCTGCTCCCTGTTTCAGATAGGGAACAATTCTTGAGATTTGGTCTCCCTTGGCAGTGGAAGGCAATGCGATTATTGGTTTTCCGTTTTTTGCTCTTGCAGCACCTCTTATGAAGTCAACCTGTCCTCCAAAGCCAGAATAAATATAAGTTCCTATAGAGTCAGAACAAACCTGTCCTGTGAGGTCTACCTCTATTGCAGAATTGACTGCAACCATATTTTCATTCTGAGAAATTATAAAGGGGTCGTTTGTGTAATCACAGGGATGAAGTTCAAAAATTGGGTTATTGTCAACGAATTCATAGAGCCTTTTTGTTCCAAGTATAAATGTGCAGATAACTTTACCGGGATGCAGGGTTTTTTTAGAACCTGTGATTATACCGCTTTCTATAAGTTCCATAACACCATCAGATATCATTTCTGTGTGGATTCCAAGGTCTCTTTTTTCCTTTAGATAGAAAAGAACTGCATCAGGGATTCCTCCTATCCCTAATTGCAGAGTATTGCCATCTTCAATCAGGTCTGCAATATATCTTCCTATTTTTTCTTCAACCTCTGTAAAGCCTCTTTTTTTGAGCTCGGGTAAAGACTCTTCAACCTCCACCAGGTGTGTAATTCTTGAAATGTGGACAAAGCAATCACCAAGAGTTCTCGGCATATTGGGATTAACCTGAGCAATTACAATTTTTGACCTTTCAAGAGCAGCTTTTGTTGCCACAACTTCAACTCCCATTGATAGAAAACCGTGTTCGTCAGGAGGGGATGTGTGAAGAAATGTAACATCTATGTCAATTATATTATTTTTTATAACTTTTGGGATTTCGTGCAGATGGATCGGAACCGCGTCAGCATCGCCTTTGTTCACAGCTTCCCTGTCACCCGGACCTATGAAAAGTCCTACATGCCTGAACCTTCCCTTTTTATCCTTAAAAGGGTCATCTTCCATTAAAAGGACGTGATGCACTTTTATATCTTTTAAGTCATCTCTTTGAGCAAGCCCTTTTAATAGTGCGAAGGGAGTGGCTGCGTTTCCGGGAACATAAATCCTGTCCCCACTTTTTATACAGGAAAGAGCATCTTCAAGATTTCTTTTTTTATCCTCATAAATTCTGCTTATCATTTCTTTCTCTCCTTGCTTTAAATTTCTTCAACAGGAAAATCTTTTGCCCATGAATATCTTCTCGTAAATTTTCCGTTTTTTATGTAAGTTCCTTTTCCTAAAGCAGGGTTTTCAAGAATTGCTTTTTCGATTCCCTTTTTTGCCATTTCCTTTAAATAGGGTAACAGTGCATTACTTAAACCGTGGGATGCAGTTCTCGGGACAAAAGAAGGGACATTTGGAACACAGAAATGGATTATTCCTTCTTCTTTGTAAACATAGGTCTCATCAGGTGTTATCCTTGAAGTTTCGGCACATCCACCTCTATCAATGGAAAAGTCTATAAAAACACATCCATTCCTCATTTTTCCTAACATATCTTTTGTGATGACAACAGAGGCTCGTTCTCCTGGTATATGAACCGCACCTATGAGAACTTCTGCAAAGGAAACAAATTTTTTTATATTCTGTTTTGTGGCATATGCGGTTATTACTCTGCCTCCAAACAGGAAGTCAATTTCCTCAAGTCTTCTTGTGTTAATGTCAATGATATAAACTGTTGCTCCCATTCCTAGAAAACTTCTTGCAGCATAATATCCAAGAGTTCCACCTCCAACAATGACCACGTCAGCAGGCGGTATACCTGTTATGCCACCTATAAGGATACCGAGACCGCCTTTACTGAATTCTAAATATCTCCCTGCAATTTGAGGGGCGAGTTTACCTGCAATCTCTGAAGATATTCTCAAAATGGGGAAAACACCTTTTTCTTCAACAGCTTCAAAACCCATAACTGTATTGTTCTTTTCTAAAAAGATTTCTACAACTTTTCTTGAGGCTATTACCAGATTCTGGAAAGAGAATATAGCCTGCTTCTCTCTTAGCATTTGTATTTCCTTCTCTACAGGTGGGGTTACTTTTAAAACAAGGTCTCCTCTTTTGAAAGACTCTTCTTTTGAGAAAACAATCTCTGCACCTGCTTTTCTGTATTCATCGTCGCTGAATCCTGAGCTTTTACCTGCTCCTGTTTCTATAAATACTTTAACACCAATCTCTTTAAGCTCCATAACACCCGATGGAGTGAGGGGAGTCCTTCTTTCAATAAAACCCCCTTTAACCCTTTCTTCTTTTGGTATTGAAATGGAAAGCATGTTTCCTCCTTAAAAGATTTTTATTTCAGAAGGTTTTTAATTATAAAGCAAACCGTTCTGATAATGAAATGTGATTTTGTTTTTGTTTACGCCTGACCTTATAATTTTAGTATGAAACCAATAATCAAAAATATATATGCTATGGAAATTCTTGATTCAAGAGGTAATCCAACAGTTAAGGTATTTTGTGAACTGGAAAATGGCATTATAGGCTCTGCTTGTGTGCCATCAGGTGCGTCAACAGGAAAATATGAGGCTCTTGAACTGCGAGATGGAGATAAAAGCAGGTTCTTCGGGAAAGGAGTGCTTAAGGCAATTAAAAACATTGAGGAGAAAATAGCATCTGCTTTGAAGGGTATGGATGCATCCTCCCAGAGGGAAATAGACATTAGAATGCTTGAACTGGACGGGACAGAGGATAAGACTGAGCTTGGAGCAAATGCAATTCTTGGTGTTTCCCTTGCCTGTGCAAGAGCATCAGCACATTCCTATGGATTGCCACTCTATAAGTATTTGGGTGGTCTCAATTCATATATCCTGCCCGTTCCGATGCTCAACATAATAAATGGTGGGGTTCATGCGGATAATCCTCTTGATATTCAAGAGTTTATGATAGTTCCTCACGGGTTTGACTCACTAAAAAAGGCAATAAGAGCTGCATCCGAGACCTTTCATAATCTCAAGAAGACCTTAAAGGAAAACGGACTTTCAGTATCAGTGGGTGATGAAGGAGGGTTTGCACCAAATATATCATCAACTGAAAAGGCAATAGAGTTTATTCTCAAAGCCATAGAGAAGGCAGGTTATAAACCAGAAGAGGAAATTTCAATTGCTCTTGACTGTGCAGCGTCAGAATTCTACGATGATAAAAATGGAACTTATAAGATTGAAGGAAAAGAGTTGAAAAAAGATGAACTGGTTTCCTTTTACGAAGAACTTGTCAAAAAATATCCAATAGTTTCAATAGAGGATGGTATGGCTGAAGAAGATTGGGAAGGATGGAAAATTATAACTCAGAAACTGGGTGATAAGATAATGCTTGTAGGAGATGATGTTTTTGTTACAAATAAGAAGAGGATAGAAAAGGGAATAAAAGAGAATTGTGCAAACGCAGTTTTAATCAAGCTGAACCAGATAGGTAGCCTGACAGAAACGCAGGAAGCAATAGATTTTTCTCACAGAAATGGTTATAGAACAGTTGTATCTCACCGTTCAGGCGAAACAGAAGATACTTTTATCGCAGACTTTTCAGTTGCAATGGGAACAGGATTTATAAAAACAGGTTCTGTTTCAAGAAGTGAGAGAGTGGCAAAATATAACAGGCTGATGGAAATAGAGAACGAGGTTTTCAAAGCAGTGTATCCGGGAAAGTTGTTTTTCAAAAGCCATTGAAGAGAATTTTCAAAATAGTTTATCTTGTAATTCTTTTTTTACTTTTATGGAATTTGTTTTTTGATAGAGAAGGAGTGATAAGCTATATAAAGATGAATAGGAAAAAGAATGAGTTGGTGGAGAGTATAAATGAGCTTAAAGCGAGAAAGGCAATTTTACTGCATAAAAAAAGTTTTTTGGAGTCAGAAGAGGGTTTAAAAACAATACTTATTCTGAGATTTGGAAAAACAGAAATTTTGAAAGGAGGAAAATGATGGCTGCAAAAATCATTGATGGCAAAGAGGTATCTAACTGGGTGAAAGAGAATTTAAAAAAAGAGGTGGAAAGATTAAAGCAAAGAGGTATAACTCCGTCTTTGAAAATATTTCTTGTGGGTGAGAATCCCGCATCGGTTGTTTATGTTGGCAATAAAGAAAAGTCTTCAAAAAATGTTGGAATTGATGCGGAAGTTCTCAGTTATAATGAGAGTGTTACCGAAGAAGAACTTTTAAATAAGATAAAAGAATTGAATAATGATCCAAAGGTGAATGGTATGATAGTTCAGCTTCCTTTACCCTCTCATATAGACGAAGACAGAGTATCTCTTGCGATTGCTCCTGAAAAGGATGTGGATGGATTCCATCCTCACAACTTAGGAATGCTTTTGAGGGGGACGCCCACACTTCTTCCAGCCACACCATACGGAGTTTTGCAACTCTTAAAATATTATAGTATAGAAACGCAGGGAAAACATGTTGTGGTTGTGGGGAGGAGTAACATCGTGGGTAAACCTGCATCAGTTATATTTTTGTTGAAGGATAAATTTGGAAATGCAACTGTTACAGTGTGCCATTCGAGGTCTAAAAATCTTGCAGAATATATAAAACAGGCGGATATCCTCATAGTCGCTGTGGGCAAACACCACCTTATAACAAAGGATATGGTGAAAAAGGACGCGGTTGTTATAGATGTGGGAATACACAGGGTTGAAGACCCTACCAAAAAGAGAGGTTACAGACTTGAAGGGGATGTGAAATTTGATGAGGTTAAAGAGATTGCTTCATACATAACACCCGTTCCCGGTGGTGTTGGTCCTATGACCGTGGCAATGTTACTTCAGAACGTTGTGAATGCGGCAAAATTACAAAATGGAATCACTGATTGAAATACTCCAGCCCGTTTTTGATATAAAAGATATAAAAAGGACAAAAAGAGGTATTTTTTTTATAGGAAGATTTGCGGTTGAAAAAAACTATGCTATAAATTATATAAAAGAAAATTTTAACTCTCTTGGAGTTGTTCCCTCTTTTTCTAAAGATAACGGAAATATTGAGATAGGTGTTTTTCCAAAAGTTGAAGAAGAGAAACTCAACTTCAGAACGCCGATTATACTGTTTCTCCTTACAATACTGACAACCCTTTTTGCGGGAAGTCTCCAGGCAGGAGCAAACCCTTTTAAAAACCCGCTTGACCTTGTAAAAGGAGTTCCTTTTTCTTTCTCTTTAATGGCAATACTTTTGTTTCATGAGATGGGTCATTTTTTGACTTCAAGATATTTTAAAGTTCAGGCTTCACCTCCTTATTTTCTACCGGTTCCCCATCCTCTTGTTGGAACATTTGGCGCATTTATAAAAATGAAATCTCCTGTGCCTTCCAGAAAAGCTCTTTTGTTCATAGGCGGAGCAGGGCCTTTAACAGGATTTCTCGTTGCACTGCCTATTACAATAATAGGTTTGAAACTCTCACATCCTGTTGCAATGGAACAGGTAAAAGGAGCACTCTCTCTTGGGGATTCGTTGATATTCAAAATACTCGCTTTTTTCTTTGCACCCGAGATAGGCAGGGGAAAGGATTTGCTTTTACATCCAATGGCCTTTGCAGGCTGGCTCGGAATGTGGGTAACAGCATTGAATTTGATTCCCTTATCGCAACTTGATGGAGGACACATAATCTACTCGTTAATAGGTAAAAAAGTCAGGTATGTAGCGGTTATAACGATTTCAGTTATGGTCCTTCTTGGGTTTTTGTGGCCAGGCTGGTTTTTGTGGGCTATAATACCCCTATTCTTAGGGCTTGAACATCCACCACCCCTTGATGGATTAACATCCCTGAAGAGGAATGAAAAAATATTTGCTTTTTTATGTATTCTGATTTTTATACTGACATTTATCCCGATTCCATTTTCAGGAATAGGAGTGGAATAAAAAATCATTGATGTCAGGAAATATATAATAATGCATTATTTGCGTTGTTCGTGTTAATAAATATGCAAGATGGGCGGAACCCGCGAGAAAGGTGAAATGATTCTGAAATCCGAGACCTAAATTTTTTGCTTTTAAGTTTTCACCTTTCACTCGATACATCTTACTTTAAAATTGATACTCCTGAGGTTTCCTGAGATAGCCATTAATTCATATTTATGGTATAAATCGGATTATTATGTAGTTAAATTTTATTCTCTATTATAAAAAGCAAGCTTCATCCTGTTCCAGATAATCTTTTTTCATTGCATAGGCTCTTGACCTTGAACCTCCACATATTTTTTTAAATTCACATTTACCGCATTTGCCTTTGAGCAGGTTTACATTTTTCAATTTTTTCATAACCGGGTGATTAACATATATTTCTAAAAGTTCATTCTCTCTTATATTGCCCAGTTTTAAAGGTAAAAAACCCGCAGGATATATGTCTCCTCTATGAGATATGAAAATAACCCCGTTTCCGTCTCTTACACCAAATGCCATTTTCCTGTTCTTCTGTATTAAAGTTTTATAAATTTTACCTTTTTCCATTTCTTTTAAAATGTAAAAAACCTTGTAGAAGGGTGCTTCAGTTGTGGTTATATGAAAGGTGCTTTGTTTTGATTTCCTGTAGAGAAACTCGAGTATTTCTTTTATTTCACTTTGAGACGGATGGTTGAGCTCTTTCCCTCTACCAACAGGAATCAGGAAGAATATGCTCCATCTTTTAACAGGAGGTGAAAAGTTGTTTTCCAGAAGATAGTATATTTTTTTGATTTCGTTAAGTGTTTCCTTTGTAAATGTAGTATTGACCTGAACAGGTATGTTAAGTTCTTTTGCATAGTTTAAAACTTTCATTGAGTTTTCAAAAGTTCCCTCTACTCCTCTGAAATTATCCTGTGCTTCTGCGTTTGAGCCGTCAAGGCTTATCCCAAGAGCATATATACCTGCCTCTTTCATTTTTCTTATTTTTTCAAAACTCGCAAGAGGTGAGGTTGTGGGGGTTACAGCCACTGGAAGCCTGATGTTTTTTGTATATTCTAAAATATCAAACAAATCCTCTCTTTTTAATGGGTCACCTCCTGATATTACAAGATGAGAACCCATTTGCCTGATCTCATCTGCAAGTTTTTTTATTTCTTCAAAATTTAATTCTTCAGGAGACCTCTCAGAAATAGCTTCGGCTCTGCAATGCTTACATTTGAGGTCACATGCGATTGTTATCTCAAAATAGACATTTATTGGTTTATTGTAAATAAATTCTATATCATTCATTTTTCAACCATTCAGCCACGTCTTTTGCATGGTATGTTAAAATTAAATCTGCTCCTGCTCTTTTTATTGAAGTTAGAATTTCAAGGACAATATCTTTCTCATTTATCCAGCCTTGCATTGCAGATGCTTTTACCATAGAATACTCTCCTGAAACATTGTATGCTGCGACAGGTCTATGGAAGATTTTTTTAATTCTATAAATTACATCCAGATAGGAAAGAGCGGGCTTTACCATAAGGATATCAGCTCCTTCTTCAAAATCAAGTTGAGCCTCTAAAATTGCTTCTCTTGCATTTGCAATGTCCATCTGATATGTTTTCCTGTTGCCAAATTGAGGTGTGGATTCTGCTGCATCTCTGAAAGGCCCGTAAAAGGAGGAGGCGTATTTTACAGAATAAGATAAAATTGGAATATGCTCAAATCCAGTTTCATCAAGAGTTTTTCTTATTGCCTTTACCTGTCCATCCATCATTCCTGAAGGTGCAACAATATCAGCACCTGCTTTTACTTGAGAAACTGCTATTTTACCAAGATATTCAAGGGTTTTGTCATTGTCAACTTCTTTTCCTTTTAAAATTCCACAGTGTCCGTGAGAAGTATATTCACACATACAGAGGTCTGCGATTAAAATAATTTCCTTTTCATATTTTCTTATTTCTCTTAAAACCCTTTGAATTATTCCGTTTTCATCAAAAGCGTCCTTTCCCAGTTCATCTTTTTCTTCTGGAATACCAAAAAGAATTATTGCCTTTATTCCTTTTTCTTTTATTTTCTGAACTTCCTCTACAAGAAGGTCAATTGTAAACCTGAACTGCTCTGGCATGGAAGGTATTTCCTCTTTTTTGCCTTTTCCGGGTATAACAAACACTGGATATATTAAGTCATCAATCGAAAGATTTGTTTCTCTTACAAGATTCCTTAAATTTTCATTTTTTCTTAACCTTCTCATCCTTATTACTGGAAATTTTGCCATGTTAAACCTCCTTTGAAATTACTTCAAGAATACCTTTACCTGTAAACTCTCCGGGAATAATTTTTATGCCAAATCCTTTTCTTTTTATATGCTCTGCTGTTATTCTACCTATTGGTAATATATTTTTATCCCTTAAAATTTTTTCATTAAAAAACTCAAGAAAAGTATCAAATAGTTTAGGGCTGGTGAATACAAAATCAGTGATGTTCTTCAGAAAAGGTGAAAACAGCTCAATTTTTTCTTTTCTCTCTTTTACCATTTCATATATTTTTATTTCTTTTACAAGATGCCCTCTTTCTTTAAGCTTTTTATTAAGGAACTTTCTGCCCTCTGTCCTGAGAATAAGCACGCTTTTATTCTCTAAACTTTCAAAAAGTTTTAGAATTCCTTCCTGAGAGTATTCCTCTGGAATGTAGGAAAAGTAACCTATTTTTTTTAATTCTTTTGCTGTTTCAGGACCAATTGAAATTATTTTTTTATCCTTTAAAAAATTATTCAGCTTTTTAGAACAAAGGATTTCTTTCAAAGCATAAACACCTCTTTTGCTGGTGAAAATGATGTAATCAAATTTATGTTCCAGAGCTTCTATTAAAGAAGAAGAAATTACTGGTTTGAATTTTAAAAGAGGCAGGGGTATTGCTTTTGCTCCCAGATTCTCAATTTTGTAAGAAAATTCCAGAGCGTCAGGCAGGGGGCGAACAACACAGAAAAATCTTTTTTTAAAAAGTCCTGATTGCACTCTGTATTCTATTTTTATCTCATTGAAATTTGAACCTCTATCTTTAAGGATTTTTTTTACCTTTTCTAAGTTTTCTTTTCTGCCCAGTATAAAAATTTTTTTATTTTCATCAATTTCTAATTTGTCTTCCTCAAACTTTATCCATTTCTTTCCTGCCCACAAAATACCATGAGGAATTTTTTCGTCAAAATATACCTCATCAAATTTTGAAATATATTCCCATATTTCAGGGAAAAGCACAGCACTTTCTGATTTTATAAAAAGTATGGATATATTATTTGAGTTCTTCATAAGCCCTTTGAATCAAAATTTTCTCATTTTTTCCTTTTAAAGTTATTTTTTTGATAGTATCTCCTTTAACATACATTGCTCTAAGATGAATTTCTGAATTCTTTATCTCTGCAAAACATCCAAAAGGTAAAGAACACCCCCCTCCTATCTTTTTCAGGAGCTCTCTTTCAATATTCACTTCTGTTTCTGTTTTTTTGTCATTTATTTCTCTTAATAGCTCATAAAATTTTGAGCCTTTTCGGATTTCAATACATATTGCTCCCTGTCCCGGTGCTGGTGGGAATTCATGGGTACCAAGAATTATGTAAGGGAGATTTAAACCAAGCCTTTTAATTGCCGCCTTGGTCATAATGATTGCTTCAAATTCTCCATTCTTCCATCTCCTTATTCTTGTTTCTATGTTACCCCTTAACGGCAAAAAAACAAAGTCCGGTCTTTTTGATTTTAGAAAAAATTGCCTTCTTATGCTTCCTGTTCCCAGTTTGGCACCCTCAGGAATTTCCTCAATGTTTTTATAATTACAAACTATAACATCTGAAGGGAACTCCCTTTTTAAATAACATGCTATTTCAAGTCCTTCAGGTATTTCAGTGGGCACATCTTTTGCACTGTGAACCGCAATGTCTATTTTATTTTCATAAATTGCATTTTCTATTGCTTTTACAAAAGCACCTTTCTCTCGCATTTTATAAAGAGGGGTTTTCTTGTCAATGTCACCGGTTGTTTTAATCGGGATGAACTCACATTTAATCCTTCTTTTCTCAAATATTTTAATAACTTTTTTTGCCTGAATTCTACTTAAAGTAGAACCTCTTGCCCCAACCCTTATTCTTTCAACCATTTTTCTATTATTTCCTCTACTGATTTCCCACTTCTTATTGATTTAAGAGTAGGGTAAAGAAAAAACCTTTTTATTTTCTCTATTGAGCTTTGAGAATCTTTTCCATTCTGACTTACAATTTGATTTATCTTTTTATCTGTAAATTCAAGGAATTTTTTTATCTTCTCTTCTTTTTCAATCCATTGTTCAAACTTTGTTGCTTCATTTTTAGCTGTAAATCTGGCATAGGATAAAATTCCCTCTTTTTCTTTTATTCTTTCTTCAATTACCTTCTTAAAATCATCTATCCCGTGATATATAACCCAGTTACACTTTTTTATATCCCTTGACACATTTTCAGGGAATCCCAGGTCTATTATTATTTTAGGATTTTCTCCTTTTTTTAAATCTTTCGGGTAAATAAGAGGCTTTTTGCATTGAGTTGCAAATATGACTGCTTCAAAGTTTTTTATAAGAGAAGATAAAACTTTATCTTTATAAACAATTGTTTCAAGATTTGCGTGTTTCTTCAGAAAATCAGCTCTTTCTCTGCTTTTTGTTGCAATTACAAAGGGAATGTTCTCGTGAAAAAGATATTTTGAAATTGCAATCCCCATTTCACCTGTTCCGATAAGTAAGACTTTAAACTCTTTTTTTTCATTTAATTCTTTCAGATAAATTGATACAAGACGGGGAATTGAGAGACTTCCTTTTTGAAATTCTGCTTCTTCTCTAATCTTTTTTGCCACAGATAAAGCCTTTTCAAAAAATTTTGTCATATACCTGCCCACCCACCCTTTTTTCTTTGCCTCAAAATATGCTTTTTTGACCTGTCCCTGAACCTCTGGTTCACCTATTGCAGGAGAATCAGCACCTGATGCAACCAGAGCTAAATGCTCAAAGGAAAGCATGGGAGAAGAGAGAATCTGTGCGTATTTCAGGTGGCTTTCCGGTAAAAATTCTTTTATTACCATATCTTTTTTGTTCTGTTCCACAACAAGATATAGTTCAACTCTGTAGCAGGTCACAAGAAGAACTTTCTCTTGTATAAAAGGATTTTTAAGATTTATTTTTTCATTCCATAGTTTGAAAATGTTTTCCCTTACTCTGACAGGAGATTTTCTGTGAGTGAATAATATGGATAGAAACATAGAGTTTTATTTTACGAAATTCTAAGTAGAAATTTCAAATAAAAGGTCGAATTTTTATTTTTACAGTCAAAAACATTATAATAATAAACTCTTATGAAAAAGGTCTTTATTATTATAGGGCATGGAGATATTCCTTCTGATTTTCCAGAGTTTGACTTAAAGGAATACCTGAAACTCAGAACCTTCTATAAAAGGGGAAATCTTGGCAAAAAGGCAGAACAAAAATTTAAATTCCTTGAAGAGAAATTGAAAAAATGGGAAAGAACCTCTGAGAATGATGCCCACCATTATTTTTTAAGCAATCTTGCAAAAGAACTTGAAAGAAATTTAAAAGTTAAAGTTGAAATAGCTTTTAATGAGTTCTGTTATCCCTATATAGAAGAAAAAATAGAAGAGATTATTGATAAATATCAGGAATTCTTTTTAATCCCCTCAATGATTGCAGGTGGCAGGCACACAGAGACCCAGATAAGAAATAAAATTGAAAATTTAAAAGTAAAATACCCCGATAAAAAATTCTTTTATGCTTATCCTTTTAAAGAAAATCTGGTTCTGGATTTTTTCAAAAAACATATAGAAGAATTTTCCTGAAATTTTACTGTTCCCTGTCATCTTTCAATTGAAAATCAACTTGTACCGGATATAAGACAGACTCAATGAGGTGAGAAATATCCTTGGTATCCTGATAGCTATTGGCTTGTAGTCAATGTTTGTAAAAATTTTCCTGCTTTCTAACTTTTACCTGTTACTTTCTACCTTTTACTTGTTACTATTCCACAAACTTTACCATCTCTTCCTTTGGTCTTCTCGGGCGGGGCTCAGGCACATTTTCAGGGTAGCCCAGAGGAGTGATTGTGGCAACATAGTGTTCCCTGGGGATTCCGAGTTTTTTCTTTACCTCGTCTCTGTCCATTGCTGCTATCCAGCATGTTCCCAGCCCAAAAATCCATGAGGCAAGTATAAAATGGTACGCTGCAATACATCCATCCTCATAAACTCTTTTTGTCTTTGAATTATCAACGCATATTGCGACAGCCATTGGAGCTCTTTTTATGGGTGAACTATTAGAACCTCTTATGTCTCCAAGAAATTCAAGAATCTCTTTATTCTTTATAACAACAAAGTAATAAGACTCGCAGTTTTTTGAGGTGGGTGAAAACCTGCATATCTCAAATATTTTCCATAGGACGTCCTCAGACACTTCATCTTTTTTAAAATGCCTTATACTCCTTCTTGTCAAAAGAAGTTTTTCGGCGTCCATTGAGACCTCCTTTTTAAATAAATTTTATGTCCATTTTTTTTCAATCTGTTTCAAAATATTTTTTGTTCTTTTATCAAGACCCGTATAATCTTCAATATTAAGTATTGCTCCCAGATAGAGTTCGAAATCCTGTTCCGGAAATTTTTTGTTAAAATCCTTTTTAACTTTCTCTTTTGACCATCTGTATTTCTGAT
This sequence comes from Candidatus Hydrothermus pacificus, assembly GCA_002011615.1. Taxonomy (GTDB): domain Bacteria; phylum Hydrothermota; class Hydrothermia; order Hydrothermales; family Hydrothermaceae; genus Hydrothermus; species Hydrothermus pacificus. Next base: position 104,997 of record MTOH01000002.1, read on the forward strand.
AAAGAAAAGCAAAATCAATCGGGTCTTTAAGTTCTATTCTTCTTCCCGCAGCATAAATTTTATTAAGGAATATATCATAATCAGAGGCAATTTTTATATCTCTGGAGTTCTCCAGTGATTCAATGTTTTTAAAAGGGAAATATACAAATGAGATTTTTGTATTTTCTATAAAGAAATCGATGTTATCAACTCCCTCTTCTTCTTTTATTACTTTAAAAATTTTACGTATTTTTTGAGAAATTCTTCTTTTTGAAAAGTATCTTTCATTAAAAAAATCTATGTCCACAGAAATTCTGTGTTTGTGTTTCAGCATCAACGCAGTTCCGCCTGCGAGATAAAAACTTTTAAAGTTTTCCTGAACTTTCTTTGCAAGTGAATAAATTTTTTTACATATTTTATCTATCTCCTTCATTGTGCCATTTTTTAATCCAGAATTTAACACCTCGCTTTATCTCCGCGTATTTAAGTGATATTTCATAACATTCTTCAGGGAATTTTTTAAATAGCCACTTTATATCTCTAAAATTTCCGTATTTAAAAACCCTTAAAATAAATTTTTCCAGAAATGTAAGTCCCGAAGGTTCGTCCCATAAAAATATTTTATATTTTTCAGGAATTTTAATTTTACGGGTATATTTTATTTTTACTCTCTGCATTTAAGAGCTTCTTTAATTATAATGTTAAAATTTTTAAATTTCAACTGGTTTATGTTTAATGGTTAATTGTTTATTCTCCATGATTTTATTCCTCATTATACCCTGAACCTTCTGTTTTACGGCCTGCACTCTTCATCCGATCAGATAATCCTCAATCTCTCTTTTTAATTCTTCTTCCGCCTCTTCTATTTTAACCGTCCTTTTGAATTCCCCGTTTACATATATTGCTGATTTTTCCTCACCTATCCCTGGCAGACATAGCCCTATGTTCGCAAATTTTGATTCACCGGGGCCATTAACAACACATCCCATTACCGCAATCTTTAAATTTTTAAAATCAGGATAAATTTCTTCCCATTCCTTTTGCCTTTCTTTTAAATATTTTTTTATTCTCTCAGCAATTTTTTTAAACAGGTCAGAATTTGTTCTTCCACAACCAGGACAGCTTATTACTTCTGGATGAAATCTTCTCAGATTAAGGCTTTGTAGTATTTCCTTCGCTATTTCCACTTCTCTGGTTCTTGATTCACCGGGTCTTGGGGTTACTGATACTCTTATTGTATCACCGATTCCTTGGAGCAGAAGTGAACCTATTCCTATTGCGGATGAGACGATTCCTTTTATACTGCTTCCTGCTTCTGTTAATCCTAAATGAAGAGGATAGGGTGTTTTTTCAGCAAGTTCTCTGTAAACTTTTACGAGTTCAGGCACTTCTGAAACTTTTGCAGATACTATGATTTTGTTTTCAGAAAGACCTAAATTTTTTGCCCTTTCTGCATAATATATTACTGATTCAACAATTGCCTCAACCATTACTTCTTTTATGCCTCTGGGCTTTTTCCTTTTTGAGTTTTCTTCTATTTTTTTATTTAAAATATTTCTTTCAACAGAACCCCAGTTTACACCTATTCTAATTGGTTTATCGTTATCTATTGCAATTTTTATGAATTCATCAAAATATTCAATTTTTCCTGTTGTTCCAGGATTTATCCTGTATTTATCAATAAGTTCAGCCATTTCAGGGAAATTTTTTAAAAGATATGTGCCATTGAAATGGAAGTCTCCTATTATAGGTGTTTCAAAACCTTTATCCCTTAATTTCTTTATTATATCGGGCACTGATTTTGCTGCTGGTTCAGTATTGACTGTTATTCTTACCATCTCACTTCCTGCATTGATAAGCTCTTTTACCTGCTTCAATGTGTTTTCCACATCAGAAGTATCTGTATCTGTCATAGACTGAATAACAACAGGATTTCCACCTCCTATGACTAATCTACCCACACTGACCGCTATTGATTTCCTTTTCATAAGGAATAATATTATAAGGTATAGAATAATGTTCTATATAAAACTTTACCCCTTTACTTTATACCCGAGAATTTCTATTTCTTCCTTTATTTTATTTAAAATATCGATGTTATCCACTGAAAATTCTGCTTCCTGGTTTTCAAGAGAAACGTTTATCTCCTTTCCACCGTATTTTTCTATAACACTTTTTACACTTCTCACACATCCCTGACAACTCATCCCTTTAATTTTAATTTTGATTTTTTCCATTTTTAATTAAAGAGGGGAGTGGGCAGGATTAAGACCTCAACCCACTCCCAATTTTTCTAATCTCTTACTTTGCTTGCTGAGGTGACATCATGCCACCTTGCATCATCATTCCACTCATCATTCCCTGAGAGAATAGCTTTTTGAAATTCTCTTTTCCGATAGTCTTTCTCAGTGCGGAGAGTGCATCAATAAGGACATTTCTTATTTTACTTTCTCTTTTTTCAAGAGAAGCAGAAAGATTTTTGGCTTCTGATTCTTTGAAGTTCGGGTCTTTTAGTGCTTCAAAAAGTTTCATCTTTATAATCTGGATTTCTGTTTTTTCTCTGAGGATTTTTTCCATTGTTTGCATTCTCAAACTTTTTACTTTTCCTTTCAGATTTTCATCAACAATATTTTCTGCTCTATAAAATAGTTTTCCGAAGTAGTGCATTTCCATCATTCCGTATCCTGACATAATGTGCATTCCGCTCATCATACCACCCATCATTCCGCATCCGTATGGTTTCACTCCCATCTGACCTTTCTGTGTGCTCTGTTTCTGTCCCGTCATTCCACCATGCATTCCTCCATGCATCATACCCATCTGGGCATAAGCAGGGTATACCGCAAATATCCCTGCGGCAAGGATTCCTGTTAAGAGTTTTTTCATTTTAAATAACCTCCTTGGTCCCGAAAAAGTCGGGACACGGTTAGCATATGGCATATAGCAAAAGCTCCTTCGGAGCTTGGTTTATATCTTATGGCGTATGGCTTATAGCTCTTGTATACATAATACCTGTATAATGTATATAATACGGGATTTTTTTGAATTTGTCAAGGGTGTTATGTCATGAATATTTCGTTATTCTTCTTCCCTGTTACAATGTCGATTACCTCATCAATAGATATTACCGCAATAATCCCGTCTCCAGGAGTTCCTGTGTGAGTATGTTCATAAATTGTTTTGACGACCCAGTCAACCCATTCATCAGGCACAATGATTTCGCATTTGCAATGTTCCAGCTCGTGGGGTTCAAGGAGCATTTCTTCCTCTCTTCCAAATCCTTTTACCTTTTCAAAGGTAATTCCTATTACACCCTTTTCAATGAGCAGTTTTTCCAGCTCTTTCTTTTTTGAAGGTCTTATAACAGCCCATATAAGTTTCATGGTTACCTCCTCTCTTTAAGATATTTTTCAGGATTTTCTTCAAAGGCGGTTTTGCATCCAAGAGCTCAGAAATAATAGGTTTTGCCTTTGTATTCTGTTTTATAGGGGGTTTTTTTAGGGTCAACTTCCATCCTACACACTGGGTCCACAAATTTTTGCTCTTTTTGTTTCATTTTAAACCTCCTTGGTCCCGAAAAAGTCGGGACACGGTTAGCATATGGCATATGGTTTATAGCATATAGCGTATGGCGTATGGTTTATGGTTAATTGTTAATTTAAAGTTTCTCTCTGTTATTTTTACTCCTCCTCTTTTTTTAATCCTCTTCCTTTCCATATTTTATAAATGGCAGGAATAACAATAAGGGTTAAAATTGTTGATGTAACCATGCCACCTATCATCGGTGCTGCAATTCTTTTCATCACATCAGCACCTGCACCATGAGACCACATTATTGGAATAAGTCCCATCATTATTGCCATAACTGTCATTATCTTTGGTCTTACCCTCTGAACCGCTCCTTCTATTATCGCTTCATCAAGATGCTTTATATATTCCATTCTACCTTTTCTTTTCCATACTCTATAAGCATCATTTATATAAACCAGCATAACGACCCCGGTTTCTGCTGCAACGCCAGCAAGTGCAATTATACCAACCCATACCGCAACACTGAAGTTATAATTTAAAACAGCAAGATACCAGATGCTTCCTATGATGGAGAAAGGAATTGATAGCATTACAAGGATTGTATCACCTATTTTTCTGAAATTCATAAATATCAGGAAGAAAACGAGAAACAGGCTGAAGGGAAGAATGAGTTTTAGTTTTCCCATTGCCCTTTCCATATATTCATACTGTCCGCTAAATGTTAAACCATATCCTGGTGGTAATTTTAAATTTTTATCAAGAATCTGTTTTACCTCTTTAACAAATCCTCCTATATCTCTTCCTGCAATATCCACAAAAACCCATCCGGTTATCATCCCGTTTTCCGATTTAATAACAGGAGGCCCTGTTACAATCCGTATATCAGCAAGTTGAGAAATGGGAACCTGCGCACCTCCTGGTGTTGGAACATAAACTTTTTTTAATTTTTCAAGGTCATCCCTTAATTCCCTTGCATATCTTAAATTAACAGGATATCTTTCTCTTCCTTCAACCGTATAGGTTATGGTCTTTCCTCCGAGTGCTGATTCAATTATATCCTGAACATCACCAACTTTTAGCCCATATCTTGCCGCTTCTTTTCTTTTTATGACAAAATCAACAAAATATCCTCCAGTAACTCTTTCTGCAAATACGCTCCTTACCCCTTTTACATTTGATATAAGTCCTTCAATCCTTTCACCTATTTTCTGAATTGTATCAAGATTCGGTCCAAATATTTTAATTCCCACCGGTGTTTTAATCCCTGTTGTAAGCATGTCTATTCTTGTTTTTATGGGCATGGTCCATACATTGGGCATTCCGGGAAATTGCAAGGCAGAATCAAGTTTTTCTATAAGTTTATCCCAGTTCATGCCTTTTCTCCAGTATTTCTTATCTTTTAAAAGTATTGTTGTTTCAACCATTGATAAAGGAGCGGGGTCAGTTGGGGTTTCTGCTCTTCCCACCTTGCCAAAAACCATCTCAACTTCAGGGAAAGATTTTATAATTCTATCCTGAACCTGCAAAATTTTCCCTGCCTCTGTTATTGAAATTCCGGGAAGTGATGAGGGCATGTATAAAATTGAGCCTTCATTTAAAGGTGGCATGAATTCTGAACCGATTTTTAAGAAGGGAAAAATTGTTGCGCTTAGAAGTATTATTGCACTCAAAATCGTCCATTTCGGAAATCTCAAAATCAGGTTTATCACAGGTCTATAAATTGTAATGAGAAATCTGTTTACAGGATTTTTGTGTTCGGGTAAAACTTTCCTGGGTATAAGGGTCACCATAAGAGCAGGACCCAGTGTAACCGATAGTATGGCTGCAAAAAACATTGCAAAGGTCTTTGTATAGGCAAGGGGTTTAAAAAGTCTTCCTTCCTGTGCTTCAAGCGCGAAAACGGGCAGAAAAGATACTGTTATTACAAGTAGAGAGAAAAACAGGGGTTTACCCACCTGTTTTGCTGCTTCTATTATGATCTGTTTTCTTCTTTCTCCCGCGATAATCTTCTCACCATTTTTTTCCTGTTCCCTCTCCATCCATTTATGGGCGTTTTCAATCATCACAATTGCTGCGTCAATCATTGCACCTATTGCTATTGCAATTCCACCGAGTGACATTATGTTTGATGTTACCCTCAAAAACATCATTGGAATAAAGGAAAGAAGGATCGCTATGGGCAATATGAGGATTGCCACAAGAGAACTTCTTATTGAGAACAGAAAAACTATAGCGACTATTGATACAATTATTGATTCCTCAATTAATTTTTCTCTCAAATTTGCTATGCTCTTTTTAATCAAATCCGAGCGGTCATAGGTCACAACGAGTTTTACACCTTCAGGGAAAGAATTTTCCACCTCCTTTAACTTTTTCTTAACCCTTTCTATGACCTTTAATGCATTCTCTCCAAATCTCATCACTACTATTCCACCTACAACCTCGCCTTTTCCATTGAGTTCTGCAATACCTCTCCTCATCTGGGGCCCAAGATGAACATGTGCTATATCTTTTATTAAAACGGGAGTTCCGTCCTCTCTAACAGAAACGGGTATATTTTCTATATCCTGAATGTTTTTTATATAGCCCAATCCTCTAACAAAATATTCCCTTCCTGAGATTTCAATTACCCTTCCACCGACATCGTTGTTGGAGTGCATTATTGCGTGGAAAATTTTGCTTAAAGGTATGTTATAAGCTAATAATTTATTAGGGTCTATATCAACCTGATACTGTTTTACAAATCCGCCAACTGGTGCAACTTCTGCGACTCCGGGTACTTCCTGAAGCCAATATTTAAGATAGAAGTCATTGAAAGACCTTAGTTCGCTTAAGTCATGTTTTCCTGTTGTGTCTACGAGAGCATACTGAAAAACCCAACCAACTCCTGTTGCATCAGGACCTAACTGGGGTGACACCCCCTGTGGCAATTTTCCCTTTACCTGGTCAAGATATTCAAGCACCCTTGAACGAGCCCAGTAGATATCAGTTCCATCTTCAAATATTGCATAAACAAAAGAAAAGCCAAAAAAGGAATAACCCCTTACTATTTTAACCTTTGGTACTGATAAAAGGGTTGTAACAATTGGATAGGTTATCTGGTCTTCTATTATTGTGGGACTTCTTCCCATCCATTCTGTATAGATGATAACCTGCGTGTCAGAGAGGTCAGGAATTGCATCAAGGGGAACCCGTGTCATTGAGTATATTCCAAAAACTATGCCAGAGGCAATTATTATGAACACAAAGGTTCTGTTTCTCGCACTCCATTCAATTAATCTTTCAATCATTTTTTAAACTCCTTTTTAATGCTGGTGAACTGACATTCCTTTAAGAGCAGCCTGTATTTTTGATTCAGAATCTATTAGAAAATTACCCGATGTTACAATTTCCTCTCCTTCGTTAAGTCCTTCCAGCACAATATATCCGCTATCAACTTTTGGACCCAGTTTTAAAACTATTGGCTCAAACTTCCCTTTTCCCTTTTTTACAAATACATAGTTGTGTTCGCCTGAAAACAAAATGGCATCAACAGGAATTATGATTTTTTTCTGTTTTAAAGGGATTTTTATTTTAGCATTTACATACATCCCGGGCTTTAATTTGTATCCCGGATTTTTTATTGATATCCTTATTTTTGCAGTTCTTGTTTTCATATTCAGTTCAGGGTATATGTATTCTATAGTCCCTTCCATTTTATTCCCCGGAATGTAGGGAACCTCAATTTCTGCTTTCTGCCCTTCTTTTACAAAAGGAAGGTCCTCTTCGTATATATCAGCATGAACCCATACTGTGCTCAAGTCCGCAATTTTATAGAGGTTCATTCCCGTCATAACCTTCATTCCCTCATATATTTTTTTCTCAATTACAAAGCCTCTGTAAGGTGAATAAAAGGTAATAACCGGTTCTGCTTTTTTGTTTTTAAGTGTCTTTTCTATCTGGAAATCTCTTATTCCCCAGAGGTTTAATTTTTTCTTTACATTTTCAAAAAGAGCAGAATCTCCTCTTTCCTTTGCTATGAGCAGTTCTTCCTGTGTCTGATAGAGTTCTGGACTGTAGATTTTAAATAACCTGTCGCCTCTATTCACAAATTTCCCCTCATAGTCAACATAGAGTTTTTCTATCCAGCCACTGAATTTTAAATTTATTGTAAAGATTTTTTTCTCGTTATAATCCACTTTTCCATAGGTCCTTATACTCTTTTCTGAGATTTTCGCCTTTACCTTCTCTGTTTTCACTCCTATCAAATACTGTCTTTCAACGGGTATGTTCACTGGAACAAGACCCGGAGGGGTTTTCATGTCGTGTCCCATTTCCTCCATTCCTTCGTGCTCCATTTCTTCTGTTTCTTTTCCTTCTTCATAGAGAACCCATTTTCCACTTTTATAAATCATCTTTCTTGGAACAAGTTTCATCCCGCAAATTGGACAGTCACCGGGTTTTTCCTGAATTACCTGTGGATGCATGGGACCCTGATACATTGTCCTTACCTCCCCTTCCTGTGGAGGTTTTTGTTTTGACTTGCAGGATAAGGCAAAGACCAGAAGCACTGTAACTCCAAAAACTACCCAAATTTTTCTCATTTTACCTCCTTCTCATTTTTAAACTGCTGTTTTTATATCTAATATCCTTTTTCTTTATGTTCCATTTGCCCTTTCATCATATTTTCACCCTCCATCTTTTTGTTTTCAAGTGGAACCCATTTTCCATTTTTATAAATCATTTTTACCGGCTCAAGATTCATACCGCAATCAGGACACTTGCCCTGTTTTTCCTGTATAACCTCTGGATGCATGGGACATTGATAAACAGTTCTTATCTCATTTTCCTGAGGTATTTTTTGCTCTGATTTACATGCAAGCACATAGACTGACAGAGTTATGATGCTCATGGCAACAAAAATTTTTCTCATTTTACACCTCCTGTTAATTCTTCTATTTTTGCCTTTATTTTTAAGACATCTGTTAAACTTGTAAAATAACCTATTTCTGCATCAAATAACATTTTTTCTGTTTCAATGTAGGTTAAAAAGTCGAATTTCCCTGTTATATAACCTGTTTCTGCAGATTTAAAACTTTCTTCTGTTTTTGGCAGGATAGTATTTTTAAAAAGAAGGTACCTGTCAAGCTTTGCCTTGTAAACAGAAAGAAGAGAATTTAAATTTTCCTTTAATTTAAGTTTAATATTTTTTAAATTAAATTCTGAACTCTTGACCTTTGCAGATTTCTCTCTTATCTTGCCTATTTCATGTATAAAAAATAGAGGAATTTCAAAGGAAAGTGCAAATCTTTCTTCCCCTGTTTCTATATTGTATAAAATCTGAGGCATAAAATCGGGAATCAAACTCTGTATAGCGATTGATTTCTCTTTACCCCTTGCTTTTACATCAAATTTCATTGCTTTTAAAAGGGGATTTTGATTTTCAAGAAGTTTTCTCAAGGAATCAGGACTCTGTTCTATACCTTCAGATTTCACTTCCTCAGGAGTACCCGGTAATGAATCAATGTTCAAAAGTGTTTTTAAAGATTCTTCATACTTGATTTTTTCCGCCTCAAAAATTAAAAGGTTGTTTTTCATCTTTTCAAGTTCTATTTCTGCTTTTAAAAGGTCCCATATTTTTGAAATGCCTGCCTCATATCTTTTTTTTGCAATTAATTTCATCTTTTCAAGAAGTTCTATTTGTTTTCTGGCAATTTCAATTTTTTTATGCGCAAGAAAGTAATCATAAAAACTTTCCTTCACCTTTCTTAAAATTTCAAGAGTTTTTGTTTGATAAAGGTAATAGAATTTTCTATATTCATCATTTGCCATAAGACCCTTTGTTACAAGTTTTGTTGGAAAAGGCAGGGGCTGTCCTATCCCGAGGTTGTTTTCCATAAACATTGCCTGATAGGTTATTTTTGGGTTTGGAGGCAAAAAGGAGGAGAATACCTTTGAATGAACTTTTCTTAAATTCTCATAGGAGGATTTTATTTCAGGATTCCCTTCAAGGGAAATTTCAAGGGCTTTTTTGAGCGTAAAAGCCTCTGCTTTTAGATTTAAAGGGATTATAAGCACGAGCATTCCGATAATCTTTTTCATCTTACCTCCTTTTACTAATGTTCATAGTATTTAAATTTAAAAAATTTTTTGATTTCATGGTATACATAAATGTTTTAAATTGCAAAAAGTCTGACAGGAATGTTCAGGGGGCAGAAAGGAATATAATGAGAAAGCCATGAGTATTAAGGGTATCACCAAGAAAAGACTATGGCGATAAGGTTTGCAGTTTTTTTCTATAAGGGATATTCTTTTAAGAAGAGGAGAGGAGCCAAAGGAACTTCCCTTTACCCCACGCGCATGTAAAACAGCTGTTTTTGCTATTGCTGATAGCAGCGTTTCCCTATCCGTACCCTTTTTGAGTGAAAATTCATCAGCAGAGAGTTCTGATAGTTCTTCAAAAGATTTTAAAAGAAAAAAGAAGGTGGGTATATAGAAAAATGTTATTGATAATCCTGATAAAATAAGTTTCCACAGGTTGTCCCTTTTCTTTATGTGCCAGATTTCATGCCTTATGATTGCATTTTTTTCTTTTTCAGAGATGTTTTCCCAGAAATTCCTGTCTATGTGAATAAATGGGTTTAAAATGCCCTTTATGGATATTCCGTTTCTGTTTTTACCGAAAAATATAAAAGGCATTCCCTTAAATTTTAAATCCTTTTTAAGATAAAAACCAGAAAATGTAAAAAAAGAAAGGGTTGATATAAGTGGCAGAAACGTGAAAGTTTTAAAAACAGGTATTCCTGCGAGCACAGTGCATTTTAAAGTGCAGTTTTCAGCTCCTTTTAAGTAAATAAAAGGTGGGATAAAGGAAAGAATAAGTATAAGACCCAGGAAAAGAAGAAACAGGTTTCTTAAAGTTATTTTTGAAAAAGGAAGGTCTTTGTAGAGTATTGATAAAAGTGAAAGGGCAATATAGAAAAGAATTGTGTTTATTAAAAAGTTCATTTTTTCCTTTTAAGTATCTCCATAATTTTTTCTTTTTTACTCAATTTTACACTTTTTAAAAAGTGGGATGTTACAAGTTCCGGATACTCCTCTATAAGCGGACTTATGATTTCCTCAAACTTTCTGGAAAGGAATTCTTCTTTTGTGTAGACAGGATAATAGATATTTTGTTTTCCTGACTTTTCTGATTTAACAAGCCCTTTTTTCTCCAGGTTCTGCATCTCTGTTAAAATAGTGGTATAGGCGTATTCCCTGCCCCTTTTTTTGAATACTTCCCATATGTCCTTTACTGTTGCTCTTTTTTTATCCCATAACATTTCAAGACATTCAGCCTGAAGATTTCCGAGAAACAGTTTTAAACTTTTACTATGTTTCATAGTAGTTAATAATAGTGGATTTTTATTTTTCATGTCAAGCCAGTAAAAAATTTTTAATCACAGCAGCCTTTTTTCTTTCTGAAAATTAATCGCAGGATATTCCAGAGTGCAAGTCCGATTACAAGTATTAGTAAAATCCAGCCAAGTATTTCTTTCATTTTAGGGGAGTTGCAGTGAATACTCTTAAAATACTGCCGATTTTTTCTTCTTCCACCTCAAATCCTGCCTTTATAAGGTTCTCCTTTGTCTTTCTTGCAATATGTGCACCGGTAATGTTGAAGAATAAAGGGTCAAAAAAGTCTATTATTTTGCCCATAAGAGGATTTTCAGAACGAACATGTTCCAGCATGTAGAGTTTTCCTTCTGGCTTGAGTATTCTTTTTATTTCCTTAAGTCCCTGCACCGGGTCAAAAACCGAGCAAAAAACAAAAGTTGTGAAAACGATGTCAAAGCTATCATTTTTGAGACCGAGATATTGAACATCCATATTTAAAAGATGAACATTTTTATTCTCATTTTTTACTTTTATCTTTGCCCTATCAAGCATTTTTTTGGCTATTTCAACTCCAAAAATTTCTGCTTCATAAGGGTAATAGGGAATGTTTTTACCGGTTCCAACTCCTATTTCAAGAATCTTAATCTTCTTTATTTTTTTACTCTCAAAGATTTTCTTAAAAAATTTTTCTCTTAATTCCCTGAAACTCAGGACTTCCATAGGACTTTCCATAAAATCATAGAATCTGGAGTTTCTATTGTATATTTTTACTGGTTTTTTAATTTTTTCTGCTCTCTGAATTGCTTCAATCACCTTTTTCTCATCAAAGGGATAAAAGATATATTCCCTGTTTTCAATTTCAATTGCAGGAATTTTGTCAAAAAATTTGTCCATCAGAAAGGTGGCCTGTTCTATGTCTATTTCCCTTATATTAAATTTCCCTGCTTTTCTTGCATTTTCAAGGATTTTTCTTGCCTTATCACACAGGTTGCAGTTTTCTTTTGTGTAAAAGTTAACTTTTATCCTTTTCAATCCGAAAGTTCCTTTTTCATTTTTTCAAATTCTTCTCTTGTAATTTCACCCTTTGCATATCTTCTTTTAAGAATTTCAAGAAGATTTTCATCAGAAGTTTTTTGTGAACCTGAACCCGATTGACTTACAAGATACTTTATGAGAAACACAATTCCCACTATTATGAGTATCCAGAAAGCGAGCATAAAGATGGAGTTAAATATACCCCATCCTCCAAATCCTGACATTCCACCAAATCCGTGTATCATTTTAATTTACCTCCTTGGTCCCGAAAAAATCGGGACACGGTTAGCATATGGCAAAAGCTCCTTCGGAGCTTGGCTTATAGCTTATGGCGTATGGCTTATAGCTCTTGTATACATAATACCTGTATAATGTATATAATACGGGATTTTTTGAATTTGTCAAGGGGTTAGTGCATTTCCAAACCAATTCCCATTTGAACCCATCTGGGAGGGTATGGAACCTGCGGGAAATCCTCATAATGGGAATTTAAAAGATTGAAGATTTTTAAAGAGAGATTAACTCCTGGTTTTCTAAAGAGAGTGTATAATATTCGCATATTAAGAATACCTCCGCCTTTTTCTTTGAATCTTATTCTGTGAAATCCCCATGTCAGGATGTTTAATCTTTTAAATCCAAATCTCAAAGAACCGCTTATTTTATCCCTTATAATTCTGAGGGCATACTTTGTTTCAATATCATGAGGTTCTGAATTGTACCAGTTTCTTGAATACCCTATTTTTAATTTGAAAAATGAAAATTTTAAACTCATGGAAGTTTCAATCCCTTTAAGGAACCTTTTTGATATATTCTTTGCCTTCCAGAACCATAGGGTATCCTGGTATGTTTTAACCCATGAAATCAGGTTTCTGTCATCTCTTAAAAACCCGTTTACCTCAAACTTAAAGGGTTTTATCTCTGTTTTTAAATAAACTTCTGTTTCAAGGGAATTTTCCGGTAAAAGAAGTGAATCACCCGAGTTTTTGGGGTCATAGTAGAAAAGTTCTGTAAAGGAGGGGAGTCTGCAGGATTTTCTGAAAGATATTCCGTATTCTGTGCTTTTATTTAATAATCCTGAGATGTAAAGATGTGGCAGAAAACAGGGTTTTTGTTTTTCAATGAAGTCAACCCTTAATGATGGATTTATGTTTAATTTTGTTAATTTTAGTTTTAATCCTGAAATCGTGGAAAATTTTTTTCTTCTATGTTTTCCCAGGCGTGTGCTTTTTATATTTTCGTCTACATATTCAAAGCCTATGGAAAATAAATTTTTATAATGAACTACATTCCTTACTCCGCAGGTGATTTTGTTGTGCCTGTTCCAGTATAAATCAGGGTTGTCCTTTTCAAGGGTAAAAGAATCCCTGTGAGATTTTATCCAGATAACAAAAGAGTTTATCATATTTTTCACAAGCAGGGCACCTTTTAAACCCGATAAATAATATTCTGTGTTCTCTCTTGATGAAAAGGGTGCATAAAAGTTTTCTGCCCCGTAATCTTTATTTCCGTAACCTCCGATTATTTCAATAACTGAATTTCTTAAAGAAATTCTGCCCTTTAAGGCGAAGTTGTTTTTTAAAAAATCTCTGTTTTCTGTAAAACCCTTTGAGTGAAGGTTTTCTCCTGCCAGCCATATCCCTTTATTCTGGGAGTTTAATCCAAAAATTCCCTGAATTCCTGAAAAGGAGTATCCACCTTTAAGAATTTTTATTTTTCTTTTTGAAAAGTTGATTTCTGTTTTTAAAAACACTGTTCCGCCCATTGCGTCAGGTGCCCAGATTCCAGAGCCTTTTCCCTTCAGAATAATAGCCCTTTCAAGTGCAATTGAGGGTAGTGGTATGTCCTGATTATGGTGTGCTGTTTGAGGGTCATTAATGGGTATTCCGTCAAGAAGCAAAAGAATTTGCTGGTAGTTTGCTCCCCTTATTGAAAGGTCTCCCTGGATTCCGAAGGGGGTTCTTACAAGCAGGTCTGAAGAGGAGGATGTGGATATTGCTGAGAAAAAGCCATCCGATGCTTCAAAAATTTCCTTTTCAACAGTCTCTTCCTCTTTATAATAAGGGGCTGTTATAGAGACAGGAGAGAGTATGTACTCCTTAATTGTATCAGGTGGTGAAATCTGACATAAAAGGCAAATCAGTATGTTTATCATTATTCCCTCCTATGTTTTTTCATATTCTTCTGCAAGTCCTCCTTTTGCTGTTTCTTTATAAAGGTAGGGAAGGTCATGCCCTGTTTTTTTCATAACCTTTACAACTTTGTCAAAAGAGATTAAATGTTTTCCGTCTGAAAAAAGGGCGTAGTTTGCACAGTCAACAGCACGGTTTGCAGCAAAAACATTCCTCTCAATACAGGGTATCTGAACCATACCCTTCACAGGGTCGCATGTTAAACCCAGATGATGTTCAAGAGCCATCTCAGCAGCATATTCAATCTGGTATATGTTTCCTCCAAGAATCTGTGTCATTGCTCCTGCTGCCATTGAGCAGGCTGTTCCCACTTCACCCTGACACCCAACTTCTGCCCCTGATATTGAGGCGTTGTATTTCACAAGGTTTCCTATCAATCCTGCCGTGGCAAGTGCCTTCACTATGTTTTCATCATTTGCCATGTCCTTTGTTTTTAGATAATAAAGGACCGCGGGCAAAATACCCGAAGAACCGCATGTTGGAGCGGTTACAACAATTTCACCAGAAGCATTTTCCTCTGCAACAGCAAGGGCAAAGGCAGAAAGGAGTAATCTTTCTTTAAAAGCGCCTCCTGCGAGTTTTGCCTTTTGATAATATTCGTGGGCTTTCCTTCTGACTCCGAGTCCTCCTGGAAGAATTCCTTCCTTGTTTAACCCTCTTTCTATTACCTCCTGCATCGTCTTCCAGACTTTTTTGAGATAATTCTTTATATCTTTTTCCTCATGCATAAAAACATATTCCCATAATTTGATTTCATTTTTCCTGCAGAATTGTATTATCTCTTCCATGCTTTTATGAGGATATATTTTTGCTTCCTCTGGTTTTCCTGTTTTTGAAATTTCACCACCTCCCACTGAGTAAAAAATTTCTTTTTTTATTATTTTCCCACCTTTATAAATTACAAATTCCATCCCATTGGGATGTGCGGGAAGATTTTTCTCAGGCTCCCAGATGATTTTATGGGGTATATCTTTTAAGGTCCTCTCTATTGCTCTGTCAGTCATATGTCCTTTCCCTGTTAATGCAAGGGTTCCGTAAAGTATTACCTCTATTTTTTCTGCATCAGGATAGTTTTGTTTTACAATCTGAGAGGCAAAAGCAGGTCCCATTGTGTGACTGCTGGAAGGACCGTATCCTGTTTTGAATATTTTTTTAATTGTATCCATAAGTTTGTAATAATATTAAAAAAAGGTTTTATATTTCAAATATTTTTTTAAATTAATGCTTTTTATAATGATTATTTTAATATTCTGGTTTGAAATTTACCGTATAAATCCTATAAACTTTTTTTTTATTTGTGTGAACAAACAGATATAGGAGGTGATGTATGAAAAAATACGGGGTGGTATTCATTCTCGCAATCGGTTTTCTGAATGCGAGAATGACAGAGGACCTGAAAAGAGCAGTGTCCAGTGCAAAACCTGATGAATTCATAAAGGTAAATCTGGTAATGGAAAAACAGCTGAATGCAAAAAAACTGGTTGCTGAGAATAAAGCTCTTCTGAAAAACAGAGAAGCCCGCAGAGAGTTCGTGATTACAAAACTCAAGGAATTTGCCTCTCAAACCCAGGCTCCCATATTGAATACGTTGAAGAATCTTGAAAATGAAGGAGAAGTCAGGAATATAAGAAGCCTCTGGATAGCCAATGTAATATCCTTTGAAGCAAAACCTTCTGCAATCATAGAAGTCCAGAATCTCCCTGGCATAAGGTCCCTTGATCTGGATGAAGAGAGAAATCTTCTTGTTGGAATTAAAAACAATCACAAACACGGATTTGCTTCTCCTGATAAAACAAGCACTCTTTATGGCTCAAGAACAATTGAATGGAATATCCCACACATAAGAGCACCTCAGGTGTGGGCTCTTGGCTATACAGGACAGGGAGCAATAGTTGCGGTTCTTGATACAGGCGTGAGATATACCCACTATGACCTTGCAGACCATATATGGACAAATCCAGGAGAGATCCCTAATAACGGAGTTGATGAAGATGGAAATGGATATACCGATGACTATTATGGTTATGATTTTGCCAATAATGATTCTGACCCAATGGATGGGCATGGACATGGAACTCATTGTGCAGGGACAGTGGCAGGTGACGGAACAGCAGGAGATACCACAGGAGTGGCACCAGATGCTGCAATAATGTCTGTAAAGGTTCTTACCGATGCAGGTGGTGGAACTGAAGCAGGTGTATGGCAGGGAATGCAGTATGCGGTTGATAATGGAGCCCATATAATTTCAATGTCTCTTGGATGGCAGCATGCATGGAATCCTGACAGAGCAACATGGAGAAATACATGTGATAATGTGACTGCAGCAGGAGTTCATATGTCGGTTGCTGCTGGAAATGAAAGAAGTGGTGGTTCACCTGCACCCGATAATATAAGAACACCAGGAGATGTTCCTCCTCCATGGATTCATCCGGACCAGGACCCTATTGGTTCAACCTCTGCAGTTGTTACAATCGGTGCAACTGACTCAAACGACAATATAGCATCTTTTTCAAGTTATGGACCCGTAACCTGGGAAAGTGTTGCACCTTTCAATGACTGGCCATATCAGCCTGAAATGGGTCTTATGGACCCTGATGTATGTGCACCGGGTGTAAACATTACATCCCTTTCGAACGGAAGTGATACAGGATATGCCTCGGGATGGAGTGGAACTTCAATGGCAACGCCTCATGTTGCAGGACTTATGGCTTTGATGCTTTCAAAGAACCCCCAGTTAACACCAAGAGAAGTTGATTCAATAATTGAAACAACTGCAATTGATTTGGGACCTGGTGGAAAAGACAATGACTATGGTTCAGGGAGAATAGATTGTCTTGACGCTGTTAATGCTACACCTGAAGCAGGGGCACCTGCTGTTCCGACAGTGGTAAGTCCTTTTAATTTTGCAAAATTGCCTGTTAGAAATCCTGTATTCAAACTTGCAACAACTGACCCTCAGAATGATGACGTAATTTACAGAATTTACTGGGCAACAGACACTTTATTTACAAGTCCTGACAGTGCAACCACACCTGCTTATCCAAGTGGTAGTATTGCTCAGTATACCCTTCCTGTTTCTTTAACACAGGGGCAAACTTACTGGTTCAGAGTGAAAGCAAGAGATACAACAAGTGCGGGTTACTGGACCCAGTATACAGAAAGGTTTTCAACTACAATTGATACAACCATGCTTTCGAATACATGTTCCTGGTTCCAGACAAAAGGAGCCCAGTTTACATATAATCAGTTCAATGGAACACAGATTCAGGGTGATAGCATAGTTCTGCAATCTGTTGGGTATGTTCAGGACACTCTTTTATTTGAGAACTTTGAATCAGGTTTACCTGCTAACTGGCAAGTTGTAGATGGCAATAACGATGGATACATGTGGCAGGTTGGAACCACCACGGATATTGGCAGTTATGCTCCTCCCAATTACGGAACAGCCTATGCTTATTATTCTGATGATGATGCAGGAAGCGGAGTGGTAAATACATACGAGGCAATTATTTCACCTGCGATTTATATACCCTCCTCAGCAGCAAACCTTTCAGTTGAATACGGTTATGGATTTAGAGTTTTCCAGACTGGTGAAACCTATGAGGCACAGGTCAGGTTTTTCACAGGCGGAAGCTGGGGCTCATGGATAAGCCTTGCAACCTATACTTCAAGCGGTAATGGAACAGAAACCTTTGATTTAAGTTCTTATCTTCCTGCGGATTCTGTTCAATTCCAGTGGTATTATCATGATGAGAATGCCTCATCTAACTGGGGATGGGCAACTGCTCTTGATAATGTGCTTGTATCCTATTCATATACTTTCCAGAATAACGAAGGAACAATGACAACAGCACCTGCAAACTATAATGACCTTTCCATCACTTATCCAAGAACAAACTGGGGTTATGTATACTGGGAAAAAGCAACCGCACAGGATTCTGTTGGAATTCAGGTAGAATACTATGATGGTGCTTCATGGCAGTTGGTTCCTGATGCAGACCTTCCTGGAAACTCCCAGGGATTTTTCACCGCGGGTAAGATTGGTCAGGTTTCAATTATAAACCTTGATACGCTTACATATAACACACTTAGAATAAAGGCACTTCTTTATAGAATAACAGAAAGAAATCCTGATGACCCATCCCTTTTATCTGTAGAAATAGGTAATCCTGCAGTGGAAGTTTCAGAGAAACCTGCTCTTCCTTTAAGACCCTTATTTACAGTATCACCCACAATTTTCAAGGATAAGGTAATTGTTAAATACTCAATACCTCCCTATACAAGGGCAAAGATTAAAATTTACAATGCAACAGGAAGAATTATAAGGGAAGTTTCTTACACTTCAGGTAATTCTCTTTTATCCGGCTCTTTTACCTGGGATGGAACTGACAGGAACGGTGTGAGAGCAGGAACAGGAATATACTTTATCAAACTGGAAACAAAGGATTTTAAAAAGACCATTAAAACGATTTACATGAAATAAATTAAAAAATATGGAGGGGGAGGGGATTTTAAATTCATAGAAAATTATAAAAAATAAAATTGATTCTATAGGGATTAAAATATATAGATAATTCTGATTTACTCTTCAAATCCATATTCACCTATGAGGGGGACAAAAGCGCATTCAAACTTTTTTTCAATCTTCATGTCCCCGTTCACTTTTTTTCTTGCAACAATTAGGTCCTGCATCCATCTTGAACCCACGGGTATTACAATAATTCCTTCGGGTTTAAGTTGTTGAATAAGAGGGTGTGGAATTTCAGGTGCTGCAGCTGTAACAATAATTTTGTCATAAGGGGCATAGTCCATCCACCCTTTTGTTCCGTCATCACAGTTGTATTTTATATTATCAAATCCCAGCCTATTAAGTATCTCCTTTGCTCTTTCTAAAAGTTCACAGTTTCTTTCAACAGTAAAAACCCTTTTAACTAAGTGTGCAAGTATAGCAGTTTGATAGCCTGAACCTGTGCCTATTTCAAGAACAAAATCATCTTCCGAAGGTTCAAGATATTCGGTCATAACGGCAACCATATATGGCTGGGAGATTGTCTGGCCATAGCCAATAGGGATTGGGTAGTCTTCATAGGCCTCATTTCTTCTCTCCTCTGTTACAAATAGGTGTCTGGGAATCTCCAGCATTGCCTTTATGACTCTTTCATTCTCAACCCCTCTTGCAATGATCTGCTCCCTTACCATCCTTTCCCTTTTTCTTTTATACTCTTCAGAGAAAAGAAACTTGTTTTCTTCTTTCAATTTCTTCTTCCTCAGTGCCAAAAAGGTTTAATGGAGTAATACTTATTTTATTTGAGAGAACTGCTGAAACATCAGTGCCTGTTTCTGGAACGAGATTCATCTTCCCTCCGAGCTTAAACTTTTTGTTTCTTTCTATTATTTCAACTGGATTTAAATAATGTATCTTTCCAAGCTTTGTCCATTCAATTCCTTTTATCTTATCCCTCGCCACATCAGGAATATTTATGTTCCATAAAAACTTGCCCAGTTTGTTGTAATTTTTTGAAATATAATCAACCAGTTTTTCGAGAAAAAATTCCGCTGTCTCCCAGTGAATGATTCCGCTATTATTACCTATGGATAATGCAATACCCGGAATACCGTATATGAAACCTTCTTTCACAGCAGCCACTGTCCCTGAATAAAGTATATCAACTCCCAAATTAAAGCCTCTATTTATACCTGATATTATAATATCAGGCTTTTTAAAAATCAAATTGCCAAAAAGGGTAAGCAGGATTGCATCTACTGGTGTTCCTTTAATAAGATAAACATTTTTCTCTTTTTCTTTTAAATCTAAGGTTTTATTAAGGGAAATTGCGTGACTTATCCCGGATTTATTATCAGAAGGCACAATGGAAAAATAGTCAATGTTTTTCTCTTTAAAAAAATTCAGCAGGGTTCTGTAACCCTTAGAATAATAGCCGTCGTCAGATGTAAGGAAAAATAAAGGATTCATTTATAAGCATTTTAATTTTAAAATATTTCAAAGGGAAAAACAAAATCGGGGCGCGGGGACTTGAACCCCGGACCTCTACCACCCCAAGGTAGCGCGCTAACCGGGCTGCGCTACGCCCCGATTAAAATTCGCAGTAAGAACTTTTATTATAAAATAAAATTGTCAACCTTTTCAAAAATGTATTCTTTTCCATATTTTTTTAATCCGACTTTCCACCCCAAGGTAGCGTCCCCCCGCATTCTGCGGGGGGGACTACGCCCCGATTAAAATTCGCAATAAGAACTTCTATTATAAAATAAAATCCTTTCTCCATTCAACTCACTCCTGCTTTTATCTTATTCAAAGTTTCTCTTATCTCATCTCTCATCCTTTTTAAAGATTGTTCCCATCCTAATAAAATCCAGATAAGGATTGTATATTTTTTTAAAGACCTCTCCTTTTGACATCTTAAGGGCATTTTTGAAAAGCCTCTCTGCAGATTCATATTCACCCATAAGGTAAAAACTCTTTGCTTTTGAGGCAATATCCATAAATATATGATAGTCAGTTAAGAACTTTAGTGAAGAATGAATTTCTCTGCCTTTTATACAAAGATGTTTTTTGCTGATATTCAACTTCTTTCTTAACTTCCATAAAGTCTGATAAAGAGACTTCACATCCTTTCTTCCCCACCACACATCTTGAAGAATCTTATTTATAGAAATTTTGACCTCAGAATTAAGAGCTATATATATCAAAAGAGCCAGCTCTGAAGAAGTTAGACTGCAGGATATTTTTCTGTTGTCCTTCAATATACTTATTCTTCCGAGAAAATTTATCTTTATAAAATCTGCTCTTTGCTTGAACAGGGGAAATTCAAAAAATTCATCCGGGAGAAATGTCCTTTTTCCCTTCTGTAACGAAATTTTAACCAGATTCGGGAAAAATGCTATAAAAAGGTGGAAATATCCTTTAATCCATTTATTTTCAGCAAATTCAAATGCTTTTTTATAAAGCGTATAACTTTTATTTTTTTCTGCCTTTTTTAAAAGCACGATAAGTTTTGAACTGGAATGTTTTAAACAAGCTGGTTTAATGGATTTTTCATCCTTTGAAAGTAAATTTGTTATAGAAAGGTCTCTGTAATTTTTATCTTTTAGAAGATAAGAAGACGCTGAGTTCAGAATATTTATACTCTCCTCTTTTTCGTTTAATAAGCTGTATATACTTGCACTTATTATAGAGGAAATAAAAATCAAATTTTTTCTTTCTCTCTCTTTTGCCCTCTCCAAACATTCTCTTGCATACTCTAAGGACCTTAAAAGGTTACCCTTCCCGAAATAACACCTGGAAAGAATTGATAGCTCGAAGGAACTAAGTTCCTTTTTTTTCTTTTTTATCTCATCAATGATTTCCAACGAATTATCATATTCACCTTTGATAGCATAAAAAGCCGCCTTGTTGATCTTATAGGCATAGTCATCCTTTACTTTAATTTTTAGAAGTAGAGAAAATGCTTTTTTAAAATCCCCAAGAGAGGAAAAAACGGTTGAAATTTCACGATAGAGGTAAAGTTTACCCTTGAGAGAATGTCTTTTAAGAAGTTCCTGAACTACCTCTCTGGCTCTATCGTATTCTGTAAGAAGAGCATGGGCATGCGCTTCAAGAAATTTCATGAAGAAATTCAGAAAAGATGGAAGAGATTTATTATCAGAATACTTTTTTATATCCCCGATTGATTTAAGAATTTCTCTGGGCTGACTTATCCACTGATATGCAAGAGACTTTATGAGTAATAACCTGATACACTGAAAAAAACTCTTATTCTTTCTACATTCCTTAATAAGTTCACCAGCCTTTTGGACAACTTCCTTGGGGGGCAAAAAGGTAAACATAACCTCAAGTTTATCAGTTCTTCTTCTCAAATTTAGGTACTCATCGGGTATGTGAGATAAAAGAACATTGAAGGGCACTGAAGGGAAGTGGTTAAGAATTAAAGCACAATCCTTTGTCTTAGACTCTTTATAATACTTTTCAGCAAGATTAAACAGGGCTTTGTAGTTTTCATTGATAAAACCATCCGCAAGGAAGGACAATTTTTTCTTTTTATCAAACCCTGCGAGTTCGTATTTTTTTAAAATAGCCCAAATTTTCTTTTTACTTACATAAATTTTCTTCCTCTTCAAAATTTCCTGAATTTCATTCAGTTTTAACCACGGCTTTTCTTCCTTAAGAGAAAAAATTTTATCCTCCAATCTATCCCTATATTCTCTAATAAAACCTCGTATGCCGCTTTTTTTATATTTATAAAACCACCTTCTTATTGTCCTCTCAGGAATTCCTATTTTACGAGAAACTACAGAAACCCTATTTCCCCTGGATATTAATTCTATAACTTTTAGTTTAACTTCCAATTGATAGGACATTTCAGGGAAAAATTATATAGTATTTAAGCAAATTCTTTCAAACAGGAAATTACTTATAAAACTGCCTGAATTTCAATACCTTTTTCTAAAAGTGATATACAAAGAGTAGAAAAAACCACATTATTATTACCTTCAAAGGAGGTAAAGGAAATGAACTATCTGTCTCTATGCCTTATCATAGGGATGTATATCCCTGGTAAAATACAGGCTTCTTTAATAGAAAAAATAAACACAATTTCTCTAGATGAAAAATTGTCCGTAATTGTTGTAATGAAAGAAGAATACCCTTACGAGGATGTAAAATATCTGAATGCAAAGGTTTTCCTAGTCTGCAAAAGGGGTGTATATTATGGTTACAAAAGAAAAAAGAATAAAGATAATAAGTTTTTAAAAGGAGGTGCATGATGAAGTATAAAAACCTATTTGCCTTAGGACTTATAAGTATCTCATTTGCCTTTGCAGGAACCAAAAAAGTTGTGTTGAAATTTACATCTTCGGGTGTCAGATTCGAAAATATCGGGAATTACACCCTGATAAAATACCCTCATGGATTCCCTGCAGGAAATCCCGGAGAACCTCTACTGCCTGCCTTAAACATAAAAGTTCTTCTCCCTGCTTCTGCGCAGAATTTAAAAGCAAGAATTACTTATGAAAGTGCTTCTTTACTCAAGAAACAAATAGTAGTTTATCCGGTCCAACCTGCAGTTCCTTTAATTAAAAAAGACATCCAGTTTTCCCTCCTTCTCAGAAAATCTATTCTTCAAGCAATATGTACCCTGAATCACAGATTTTCTCTCAAAGCACAGGTAATTTCGGAGGGTATAAAATTGCAACTCTTGTCATTACGCCTTTTAAATATCTACCTGGAGAGAAGAAACTTTATTTTATAAATGAAATGGAGATAGAGCTTACATATCAAGAAGGCACATCATATCCTGTGACAGAGAATCAATCGAAGATTTACAGAAATGCTCTTAAAAGTATGGTCATAAATCCTCATGATATAGATGTCTATTCTCCACCTGAAAAATCTGTAAGACAGAGTGGATATCGAGAAGTAATAGTAACCTCATCGAGCCTTGCCGGATATTTTCAGCCTCTTATGGAGTGGAGAACTAAAACAGGTGTAAGATGCACGGTGTTCACAACAGAGGAAATTTATTCTTCATATCTTGGATGGGACGGAGCCGAAAAAGTGAGAAATTTCCTGATAGATAAGTATAATACATGGGGACTGGAATATGCAATACTTGCGGGTGATACAAATGTAATTCCGGTGAGAAAAGTTTATTCCAATGATACAACCGGGGGCGCCATATTTGCTCCTTCTGATTGGTATTTTGCGGATGGGAATGGTGGTTCATGGGATGCAGATGGAGACCATTATTATGGAGAATTAGAAGATACTTCAGAGATAGACCTCTACGGGGAACTTTTTGTAGGAAGAATGAGTGTGGAAACTCCTCAGGAAATAGAAAATATCATAAATAAAATACTGACCTATGAAAAATCTCCAGGACCATGGGTTACAAAGGTTTTATTGCCTGCAGTCTGGTTGTGGTCAGGAATGGGATATGATGGGAAATTTGTTAATGACTCTATCGCAGCAGTTACTCCTCCGGAAATAACCGATATTAAAATTTATGAATCAGCAGGAACACTGAACAGAAATTCTACCAGAGATAGTATAAACAATGGTGTCGGATTTGTACATTTTTCTGCTCATGGAAACAATCAGGGAACTTACTGGGAAGGGGGTGTGGATACTGTATTGCATACTTTTGACATACCTCAGATTGTAAACGGAAATAAACTTGCAATATATAACTCAATAGCATGTTTTCCAGGAGCCTTTGACGATATGACCCCTGAAGGTCCAGACCCAATGGGTGATTGTTTCGCGGAAAAATTAATGTATCATTCCCAGGGAGGACCTGTAGGAGTTGTAATGAACACAAGATTTGGACTCTGGACTCCTCCTACAATGGGACCCTCTGAACTTCTTGACTTACAATTTTATAAAAGAACTTTTACATTACCCATGTACAGGTTCGGTATTGCCCACACAACTTCAAAAAATGACCTTGTGCCTCCTGACTGGAACCAATCAAATATGCCTATGGTCGCGTGTATAGGGCAATTAACGCTTTTCGGAGACCCTGCGATGCCAATGTGGACAGGGAATCCTGTTTCTCAAAATGTGTCTCATCCGTATTCCATAGGAACAGGTTCTCAAACATTTACAGTGACGGTGACTGACAACCAGGGTGCTATAGAAGGTGCACTTGTATGCATATGGAGTAAAGCGAATGGAATATATGAGACTCAGACAACAAACACCTCAGGAGTGGCTTCTTTCAACATATCACCTCAATATTATGATACAATGTGGGTTACATCCACATGTATGAACCATATTCCTTATGAAGGATATACAATAATAACAGGAACTGTTTCAGCACACGAATCTCAAATAACACCTGTATCTTATTTAAAAATCTATCCCGGTATAACATCAGGGGAGTTAAAACTCATTCTTTCAGGATATGTAAGCGAAAAAACCAGGGTGAATATCTTTGATGAGTCCGGAAAAAAAGTAAAGACAATGAAGTATCCCTTTCGGAAAACCACGATAATTAACTTAAACCTGAACACACTGCCCTCTGGAACTTACATTATCCATATCCAGAAAGACTATTTGAAATTCAGAAAAAAAATTGTTTTAGTAAAATGAAAAGCCACCCCTATTTACCATATTTTTTAGAATTTTTTAAAGAGGGGGAGGAAAAAGAAAGGAGGGTTATATGAAAAAATTTATCTCCATATTCTTTTTAATCTCCATCTCAAAGGCAACCACCTATTATGTGGATAAAGATGGCGTTCACGGCACAGTGGGTAATGATAACTATTCAGGAACCTCATGGAGTCAGCCCTGGGCAACAATAACAAAGGCAGCCCAGACACTTCAGGCAGGTGATACCGTGATAGTTGCTCCTGGAATTTACAGGGAAACAGTAACACCTCTTAACAGTGGAACATCTGGAAACTGGATAGTTTATCTGGGTGAGCAGGGTGCAGAAATTGCAGGAAGTGAACCGGTTGATGAGAGCCAGTTTCAAAAATTGCCCGGATACAACTATGTTTATTATATGATCTTCAACGATTTCCCGGTAAAAGGAATCATTCAGAGGAACGGTAATGATTCAATTGTTCTGAGCCCCTATTATGATGATGATGATACGATATTGAATACCCCTGCTGATATTGATACAATACCAGGCTCTTTTGTTCATAGAAATGATACTCTTTTCATACATACACCTGACCATCTTCCACCTGACTCTTTACTTCATAATATTGAACTTGTTAAAAGAAACTATGGAATAAGAGTGGAAAACAAAAGCTACATACAGTTTGAAGGATTCAAAATAACAGGAGTTTCGGCTTTCCGTGGAACAGGGTACGGGATTTTTCTTTTAAAATCTCATTATATAACTCTATTAAATGATACGGTTATAGGGTCTGTTATAAGGGGAAGTCCACCTTATTCAGGAAGAGGGAATACACATATAAGAGTGGAAAATTGTTCTTCCAGTCGAACATGGAGGATTTCATCTCCCTTTGGTTATGGAATGTTACCTCATGGCATGGCAGGAATTTCATTTGCTGATGCGGATACTGTTTTAATAAAAAACTGTGAGATATGGTGGCAGACTGATGCTGCAGCATTGAAGGGAGATTGTGATAGTGTTGTTATAGAAAATACAAAATGGTGGGATTGTCCCAATCACGGTTTCAAGCTGATAGGTTCGGATACAGGGGAAAGACCGAATAATATAGTCTTTAAGGGCTGCGAAGCAGGAGCAAATTGTCAGGAAGGAATTTATATCTACTATTCTGATAATATAACAGTAGAAAACTGTGATTTTTTCAGCATCAGACAGTTCCCTCCTGAGACAACAAATTACAGCACAAATATAAAAATAGTGAATACCATTCTAACAAAAAGACTCTGGATTGCAGAGAGCTCTGTAGACGAATATGAAACTGATTATAACTGTATCTATGATCCTGATCATCCCTCTCAATTTATACTAATAGGGACTCAACACTATACTCTTTCAGAATGGCAACAGCTTTCAGGAAATGACCTGCATTCTCTGAACGAAGACCCGCAGGTTGTAAACTGGGGTGAAGGTCCCGGGCATCCTGACTCTGATTTTTATCTTCTTCCCATAAGTCCCTGTATAGACGCAGGAGACCCATCCTATCCCCCACCACCCGGAGGAGGCTCAAGAATAGACATAGGTGCTTATGAATATATACAACATGGGAACCAGGAAGAAGAAGACAAAAAGCATGAGCAATCCTTCCCGACGATTTTAACCAATATTGAATTATTCAAGTCAATAAAGAAATTTGATGTCCTGGATATAAGCGGCAGGAAAGTGGATATCTTCAAGACAAACACCGGAAAATACTTTATAATTCTGAAAAAGAAAAGCAACACAAAAAAAGTAATACCTGTAATATTTTTGAAAGGGAAATAAAGATTTAAAGGATACTTTTACAAACCTCCAAAACCCTTTCAATATCCTCAAAATCAACATCCTTATGGGTAACCATTCTTATCTGGGTGGTCGAAATTGCAAGGGCAAGAATCTTGTTTTCTCTTAATCTATTTAAAAAATCCTCTATGCTCAATCCGGGATGAGAAAATTCAAATATTATTATATTGGTTTCAACCTCCTCAGGATTTATTTTTATACCAGGAAGTTCTGAAAGTCCCTCTGCAAGCCTTTTTGCCTTTTTATGGTCTTCTTCAAGCCTTTTAATCATTTTATCAATGGCAACAAGAGCACATGCAGCAAGAACACCTGCCTGTCTCATACCACCGCCCAGAAGTTTTCTTGCCCTTTTTGCTTCTTCTATCACCTCTTTCTCACCGCAGAGAATAGAACCAACAGGGCAGGAAAGCCCCTTTGAAAAGCAAAACATAACAGTATCACAGTATTTTGTCCATTCGGTCACAGGCTTTTTGTAGGCAATAGATGCATTGAAAATCCTTGCTCCGTCTAAGTGAACATGTAATCCCTCGTTTTTAGCCAGTTCATAAGCCTCTTTAACATATTCGGGTGATATAGCTTTTCCTCCCCAGAAATTATGAGTGTTTTCAAGACATATAAGAGATGTGCCTGGAACATGCAACCCCCTTTTTCTTATACTTTTCTTTATAAGGTTTAAATCAATTTCACCCTTATTTGAGGGCAAGGGTCTGGGTAAAACTCTTGAAATTAAGGTAAGATGAGCAACCTCCATATTGTATATATGAGATTTCTCTTCAACTATTACTTCGTCACCCTCATTTGTTAAAACATAAGATGCAATACAGTTTGCCATTGTTCCTGAGGGAACAAATAGCGCTGATTCTTTACCGGTAATTTCAGCACATCTTTTTTGAAGTTCATTAACTGTAGGGTCTTCACCAAAAACATCATCACCCACCTCTGCAGAATACATTGCCTTTCTCATTTCCTCGGTCGGCTTTGTAACCGTATCGCTTCTTAAATCAACTGTTTCGTGCATTTTTCTCTCCTCCTTTAAAAAATTTAAAGAGCTTTTATTATAAGTTCATCAATTGAAAAAATTCTAAAGGTTTCCTTAAAATTGTAAAAATATGATGAGAGTGAGTTTTGATAAACATGTATTAGCCCCTTTTTTTGTTTCACTGATATTCGCAGGCATCTTATATTACTTTATCCCGCTAATTCAGAATATTAAATTTTTTTCAGGCATGGTGATATCTCACTATTTAAGTCAATGTAGGGTTATTATATTATTTTTACCTCTTTCTGTTTTGGTTTATGGATTTAAACCTCTAAGAAAATTTTTTGATTTTGAAAAATGGTTTTCCCCTTTAAAACAAAGATATTTTTTAATTCTGGCTTTTGTTCTGGCTTTTATCTCAACAAATTTTATATCTTTTTTTATTTACCATCACATACCACAGGGTGATGCAGTTATCTTATTTTTTCAGGGAAAAATATTCTCTAAATTTCAGAGATGGGTAATACCACCTTTGTATCCGGAATTTTTTCTCAGAGAAATAGTTGTAAAAGACGGTAAATGGTTTGGCATGATGCCCCCGGGGCATTCTATATTTCTTGCAATGGGTATGATATTCCGTATACCATGGATTATTTCCCCTCTTATGGGGTCAATTTCAGTAGTTATATTTTATCTTTTAATAAAGGATATTTATGATGAAACTATTGCAAAATCTGGAGTTTTATTACTTGTCCTTTCACCAACTTTCCTCTTTATATCCTCCTCTATGCTTTCCCAGAATTCCAGCTATTTTTTTTCACTGCTTACTATATTCTTCATGATTAAATCACTTAAAAGTGAAAGAATTAAATTAATTTTATTCTCCGGTATATCACTGGGTATAGCCTTTTTATGCCGTCCTCAAATTCCGTTGATGTTTTTTATAGTGTCTTTAATTTTCCTGATTTATAAGACAAAGAGTTTTAAATATATATTTATTTTTTCAGCAGGTTTTGTGTTCTTTGTGATACTCCAGCTTATGGATAACTACATACTGACAGGGAATCCTTTTTATTATGGATACAATCTTTATGTATCAACACAGTATCATGGTATAGGCTTTGGTGCGGGGAAAGGACCTCCCACTTATGGGATATATGGACACAACTTTTTAAAAGGTTTTATAAATCTTTTTTATAATTTGTTTGTCCTTTCCCTGCATTTATTCGGATTTCCACTTATTTCTCTTTTATTTATACCTTTTGCCTTTAAAAAACCAGACAAATATGAATTACTTTCAGGATTTTTTATCCTCTCTGCTTTTATATTCTGGTTCCTCTACTGGTTTCATGGTATAAGCCCAATGGGTCCGAAATACTATTATGAAATTTTACCCTTTCTTATTATATTGACAGTGAGAGGGATATACAAAACAAATTTTAATATAAGACCTCTCATAGGCATATTGTTGATGTTAAATGCCTTCATTTATATTCCACAAAATACTAAAATTTTTAGAATATGGGGGAGTAAGCCTTATGCCTATGACGAAATAGAAAAGCAAAATATTCACTATGCAATAGTATTTGTTAAAGATGTTCCTGATAAAATTCCTTTTTCAAGATTGCTGAGTAAATTTAACTATTTTTCCCTTGCTTTTAGAAATGATGTGGATATTGAAAAGAGTGATATTATATATGCTTATGATTTAGGTGAGGAGAATAAGAAACTCATTGAGCTTTATCCTGATAGAAATGTGTATATACTTGAATGTGTTGACTTAAAAAAATTTTATTTAAAAAAGGTAAGATAACTATTTCTCTTTTAATATTTTTTCGTAAGAGACCAGAGATTTTAATAAAACAGTTGCATAGGACCCCGGAGGAAGATAAAAACTCATTTCAAGATTGTCATTTTTGAAATTAAATTTTATCTCTTCTGGCAAAAATATTGCACTTCTCTTTGTATTTACCAGATACTTTCCAAGTTCATTTTTTATCTTTAAGTGTCTTTGTTTTTCAATTTCGTTCAAGATTTCTATAAAATCAGGATTACCCTCTTTGTTTTTAAAAAAGGGGAATGGGAAATCTTTTTTAAGCAGTTGTGATTTTAAATCAGGGTGTACAGTCCTGTAAAAGAAGAATGGATTTAATTTATGTCTCGCACGATATCCTTTCAATCCCAGACCTTTTAAAAAATGATATAGAGCTTTGTTCCACAAATAGGACTGGTAACTTTCAGCATAGAAAACTAATTTATATTCCGGAATCTGTAATATTGCAGACTCAGTATCATGATATTTTAGCAGGTGTTTTAAGACCCTTTTCTCCTCCTGTCCCTCGGCAAATTTTAAGATGTTTTTCCATTCCCCGAAATATTTTTTGACCGCTTTTTTAAATTTTCTTAACCTTTTTCTTCCTGTCTCTTCAAGAGACATAAAGTATATTCTTAACGCTTCTTCGTATTCTTCTTTTATAATTTCTTCGAATATGAATTTGTGATATTTTATTGCGTGTCCAAGTCTTTGATGGTCAAAATAATTCGGGATGCCGTATTCTTTAATTTCAATAATTCTTGATGCAATTTCTTCTTTTTTATTTACATTTCTCAAAACCACTCTGAAGAAATTTTTCTCTATCCAGGAGGGAGATAGAATGCTGTTAGAATAACCTATGAATCTGGCTTCCAGATTTTTCATTATTAAATCTTTTTCAATAAAGGATGGCAATGTAAAGTGCTGAATTGATACACTTTTTTTATCTTTTAAACCAGCGAATGAAATCTTATCAGGAGAAACATTAAAATAGTTTGCTATTTTATAAATGGCTTCAAAAGTGGTTATATTTATTTTTTTTATTCTGTAAAGAGAATATTTTCCCTTTTTACTGATTAATTTGTTATTTATAATCTCCTCTACATAAAAATCAGAGGGGAACTTTTTGAAAATCATTAAAATACAGAGAACTTTATTAGCTTTTCTTTTCCAGATTTTTCAACTCTTAAAATATATATACCGGGTTTGAATTTACTGGAGCTTATCCTGTAACCGGTGGATATTCTTTTGAATTCCATGTTTAACTTCTTACCGCTCAAATCAAATACCATTATATTGTCTAAATTAGATAGAGTTTTTATATAAATATATTTACTTATTTCTTTCCTGCAGGGATTAGGATATACTATTACCGAGTCAAAGGGGGTTGAGCTGTAATAATCAGTGTCCAGGTTCAGAACAGATACTCCTCTCTGTGTCCCGCATATTACTTTTGAATTTATTTCGTCAATATCAAGAACTTCAGAACCTATTGTAAGCTGAGGGCTCTGTCCTGGGAAGGCAGGCTCAATAATGGAATATGGACCAGGGCGATAAGTGGTGAAATTTTCATATCCGTATTTAATATTTACGAGTCCTTTCAGCGTTAAAACCCATAAGTCTTTGTTTTTATCTATTTCAATGCCCAGACAGAATGTATCAGGCAAAAAAGATGACAGGTCAAGATACTCCCTGAAAGGTTGTTTTTCATATATAAAAGCGCCATTTGTGGATGCAATATAAATATAGTTGTTGTCAACTTCTATATCAAGAGCAGAAATTGATTTCTGTGTTGAATAGTATTTTATTTCATCATCAAGGGGGTCTGTCAGGTTTTTACCAAGGTCCACTTTTACAACCTGGGTTGAAGGTCCTGTAACAGCCCATACCACTCCATTATCCCATTCTACATCATTAAGATATTCCTGAAGAACTATCGGGGGTATTGAGTCACCTTTAAGGCTGTAGAAAACAATACCGCCCATCCCTGGCTCAGAAGCAAGTATCAGACTATCACCCACTGTTTTTACAGTGTGAAAAACATAATTTGTTGGGAAAATAGTGTCAAGGATGTTACCGAGACTGTCAATCAGTAACATTCCCCCTGTGCCTCCGAATCTTGCAACTATCAGAGAATCACCCAGAATACCTATTCCCCTTGCCCATCCATCAAGGAGTTTTATTGTTTTGCCACCGTAGGAAACAATTGATAGTGTTTTGTAATATCCGACATGACGCATTCCACAGACAAATCCATTTTTGTATGTGGATATACAGGAGACTGTATTTCCGCTTATCTCTTTTTGTTCATTTTTCATCTGATAAAGGGAGTCAAGGTCACCGTTGTATATAAAAATTCCTTTACCTGCGTTTGTTTCTCTGTTCCCGTAATGCCCTGCAAAAATTTTGTTGTTGTATACGCGAACCCTGTTATATCTATCTCCTGAAAAAATTTCTGCTGTGCCTGAAGGTGTCCAGGAATAAATTCCCCAGTGAGTGGTGACAAAATACATTGAATCAGTTTGTGTGATGTCAAAAATTTGAGCCCAGCCCATATAGTTAAAAAGAGAGGGGTATACATAGAATCCGCTGTCACTCAGAAAGAAAAGGGAATCACCCACCTGTTTGATAGAGTATGTATGAATGTTCTGGATAAGGGTTTCAGGAGAAATACCTGCAATAAATTCATCAAAACTTTCGTAATAGACATTGTTTTGCGTTCCCAGAAACATTGTATCATTAAAAACTGTTACATGTTTTATTATTTCTCCATAACTCCATTCTGGCAATCTTTCAAAAGTTATATCGTCATCAGATATGTCTTCAGTTCCTTTTGTTGAAATTAGTTTTAGAGAGCTTGTATCGCAGATGATAAGATAGTTATTGTAAAAGGTTATATCAGAAACATGGGTTGACCGTGTTTGAGAAAAATCATAGTTGTAAATGCTATCTCCTTTGAAATAGAACAGTCCTTTTCCCTGATAAGCTCCCCATATTCCACCATAGGGAGAGGGCTCAAGGTCGTTTATCTCATTCTGGAGGAAGCCTTCTGACCCTGTGTATTTTTCAAGAACAGAATCTTTTTCCATGGAAATTTTAAGAAGTCCACCATTGGTGCCCGCGAACAGGATAGAATCATTGACAAAAAAATCTCTTATGTCCCCGGAATTTGTATAATGAAGCCAGTAAAAAGATAGAACAAAAATTGTTAATATGTTTACCATAATATTTTAATTATAAAGTATTTTTGTTTTATAATTAAAAATTGGAAAAGATAAAAAAAGAAAACAGATTTATTGATTTTTCTGATTATGCAAGGCCAATTGCAAATTTAATTGTAAGAATTCTACTGAATACAAAGATTACATCAAATCAAATTACTTTTCTGTACTTTTTAACAGGTATTTTAACAGGATTTTTAATAATAAAAGGAAAATTTATTTT
Source organism: Candidatus Hydrothermus pacificus (assembly GCA_002011615.1). Taxonomy (GTDB): domain Bacteria; phylum Hydrothermota; class Hydrothermia; order Hydrothermales; family Hydrothermaceae; genus Hydrothermus; species Hydrothermus pacificus. The sequence goes on from MTOH01000002.1 coordinate 138,273, forward strand.
ATCAGCTGTGCTTATACTTGTTAAAAATATCCTTGATGCAGTAGACGGTTCACTTGCCAGAGCAAGACAGAGACCTTCAAGAGTTGGCAGGTTTTTTGATTCTGTGAGTGATATACTATTAAATGCAGTTTATGTTTTTTCAATAGCAATACATTATTCCGGTTATTATTCTCTTGCTTTCTTTACACTTTTATCAATGAGCATTCAGGGGTCTTTTTATAATTATTACTATGTGATGTACAGACACAAAAAACACGGTGACAGGACGAGTTTAGTGTATGAGAAACCTGAAGGTTATCCGTGGGATAATCCCCGTATTTTAAAAGTACTTTTTTTGCTGTACAGAATTTTTTATTTCTGGCAGGATAGATTTGTTGAGTTTGTTGATAAAAAGATTGTTAAAAGAGAAAAAATATATGCAAATAAAAATTTTCTAATGTTTATTACATTTATGGGACTGGGCATTCACCTTTTAGTTTTGTCCATAAGTTTATTTATTTCAAAACCTTTGTATGCGCTTTTTATAATATCATTACCTATGAATGTATATCTTTTTTTGATTATATTTATAATTTCAAGATTTATTTGATAAATATTACTTTTTTTCTATATAATATTATCTATGAGTAAAATTCCTGAGATATATGTGCTTCAGTCTGAATTCTGCAGGTCTGTAACTCACCCCATAAGAATGTTAATTGTAGAAAATTTAAGTAAAAAGTCTTTTTCCTCTTTAAAAGAACTTTCTGATAGTCTTGGTTTCCCTGTATCACACCTTTCACAGCATGTGAAGGTGTTATATGATATAGGAGTTCTCGGCAGAAAGAGTGTAGGTAGAAAAAGAGAATATTTTTTAAAATATCCCAAAATAATAGAAGGGCTCGAATGTATGAGAGAAGTATTGAGTGAAATTCTAAAAGAAAAAGGTAAACTTATAAAAAAACTCACCTGAAGCAGAATTCAGACTGAAGATGAAAAGAAATATTTTAAAATTTAAAAGAGGGGGTATTATACCCTCAGATCTAACAAAACTCCTTTTCCTTTCCATACTTGTCGGGATTGTTGCTGGTCTTGGTGCATGGGTCTTTGATTTACTTTTAAAAATAGTGGAAAATTTTGCACTCATTAAAGCTATTGGTTTTTCTCAACCCAAGCCCTTGGGGGAGGGAGAAATAAATTTTTCTCTTCCCTCAAAAATATGGCTAATTCCACTCATTACAGGTGCAGGGGGATTAATTTCGGGAATTTTAACCTACATCTTTGCACCGGAAGCAGAAGGACATGGCACTGACAGCGCGATAGAGGCTTTCCATTTTAAAAAGGGTGATATAAGGAAAAGAGTTCCCATTATAAAGGTTATATCTTCGGCAATTCTGATAGGAACAGGGGGGTCGGCTGGAAGAGAAGGACCCGTAGCACAGACAGGTGCAGGATTTGGCTCTTTTCTATCTCAGGTTTTTAAACTGCCTGCAAGGATGAAAAGAATACTTGTTGTAGCAGGCATAGGTGCTGGGATAGGAAGCATATTCCGTGCACCTTTTGGAGGAGCACTCTTTTCAGTAGAAGTTCTTTACAGGGAAATGGATATGGAGCTGGACGCCCTCCTGTCATCAATACTTGCAGCAGTTATAGGTTACTCTGTATTCGGTGCAACTCATGGATGGAGTTCCATATTTTCTATTCCTTCCTTCAAATTCCAGAACCCGGAGCTTTTATTCTTTTTTGCACTACTGGGAATTCTTCTGGGATTTATGACTCCATTATATGTAGAAATCTTTTACGGAACAAAAAATCTATTTGATAAATTACCCGTGATACCACATGTAAAGCCCGCCATAGGGGGATTATTGCTGGGAATAATTGCCATGTTTTTTCCATACATTATGGGAATGGGATATGGATGGCTTCAACTCTCAATATTTGATAGATTACCACTGCTTATAATCGTTCTTTTCCCTTTTTTAAAAATAATGGCAACTTCTTTAAGTGTGGGTTCAGGAGGTTCAGGAGGTATATTCGCACCAACCCTTGTAATAGGAGGTATGTTCGGGGCAATTTTCGGTAAACTGCTCTCTTTGCTTTTTCCTCAAATGCAAAACATAGTTGCTCCTTTTATAATTTTAGGAATGGCAGGCTTTGCTGCAGGAACTCTTAAGGTGCCTCTTGCGGGTTTGATAATGGTTCTTGAGATGACAGGCGGGTATTCCCTTCTTGCACCTGCATTGATTGTAATAGTTTTTTCCTATATAACAAGCGGGAATTACAGTTTATATGAAAAACAGGTCAAAAATAAACTGGATTCTCCTGCTCATATAGGTGATTTTGCAATTGATATACTGGAAAAACTTAAAGTCAGAGATGCAATGGTTCATGCATTAAAACCGATTTTTGTTTCAATAAATTCAAAGTTTGAGCAGATACTTAAAACATTTTCAAAAGCCAGGTGTAATATTTTATGTGTAAGGGATGAAAAGGGCAAATTTGCGGGAATAATACCTTTAAATGAAATAAGAAGGGTAATGTTTGAAGGTGATTACCTCAAAGATATAATTGTTGCAGCCGATATAATGAGTTATGATGAAGAACTTGTGCTGAATGAGAACGAAAATTTAAAAAGTGCACTGGGAAAATTTGTAAAGGCAAATGTTGAAGAGTTGCCGGTTGTGGAAAACGATGAAGTTAAAGGTATTCTAACAAGAAAAGATATTCTTATAACTTATTCAAAAAGTTTGGAATAAGATTCAGGACTCCCTTATAATTAAACACATCATGAAAGAATTTTGTGTATGGTTCACGGGGCTTCCCTGTTCAGGCAAGTCAACACTTGCAAATAAATTAAAGGAAAAACTCGAAGAACTCGGCAAAAAGGTTTACATACTTGATGGAGACATAATAAGAAAAGAGCTGAATGTTGACCTGGGATTTTCAGAAGAAGATAGACGAGAAAATATAAGAAGAGTCTCTGTTGTTGCAAAAATACTTACAGAGTGCGGTGTTGTCCCGATTGTTGCACTTGTTTCCCCTTTCAGAGAATCAAGAAAGAAAGCACGGGAGAGAATGGAAAACTTTGTTGAGGTATATGTCAGGGCACCTCTTGAGGTATGTAAAGAGAGAGATGTTAAGGGAATGTATAAGCTGGCACTTGAAGGTAAAATAAAAGGATTTACCGGTATAGATGACCCTTACGAGGAGCCTGAAAATCCTGAGGTTATATGTGAAACTGATAAGGAAAGTGTAGACGAAAGTGTTGAAAAGATTTTGGCCTATCTTGAAAATAAAGGATATTTAGAAAGAAAAGGTTATACAGAAGAAGAGGAGGAGGCTGTTAAGAAAAGGCTTGAAGAGCTCGGTTATATATAATGGATGAATTTAGCTTCTCTAAAACTAATATCCTTTAAAAGGAAATTTTTTTTAGAAAAGGAATATAAAAAATTTATAATTCCAGGAGTCATTTCATTTGTTTTTATATTTGGGTTCACAAAAGGACTTTTGAAATTGTTTCTGGTTCTGAGGAACATTCCTGTTGTTGGAGAAATCGTTTCTGTTAAAGTAATTGATTTACTATTTTTTGCCTTGTTTTTCTTTTTAATATTATCTAATGTTGTTACAGCTTTTGGTACCTTTTTAAAAGACAGAGAAATAGAATTTTTGCTCAGATTTCCTTTAAAAAAAGATAGAATTTTCCTTTTAAAATTCTTTGAGACACTTATTTACAGTTCATGGGCACCCCTTCTTTTAATAATACCATTTTTATATGCCTATCTTAAAGTGTTTACACTACCTTTATTAAAAGTTATTTTGATTGTTCTTTCTCTGCCCTTTTATTTCTTAATCTCATCACTTATTGGAATTTTAACATTGACAGTTATACTTAAAATTTCTCCAAGAATTACAAGAGAAGGGGCTATGCTTGTTCTAACATTTTTCTTTATGGCATATCTTTTTATTTACATAAAAATTTTTAAACCAGAACTGTTCAAAATCTTTGATGAAATAGAGAACCTGAAGCTTCTTGCAATCTATCTTCAAAAACTGGGTACAGTTTCTCCATTTTTTCTTCCTTCAAGGTGGATTACAAACTTTATAAATTATAACGGTGTTTATCTCCTGCTTAATTTTTTGCTTTTCCCTTTTTCTTTGTTTGTTTTTCTACCAGTATACTTTTCTCTCGAGAACCTGCATTTTGAGGAGCATAGAAGAAAGAGAAGGCAAAAGATTAAAAAATTGAAAGCGCCTTTGCTCTATTCTAAAATCCTGCAGATATGGATAAAGGAATGGAGAAGCATAACAAGAGATTTTTCACAATTTTCACAGGCAATTTTTCTTCTGGTCATGGTTATATTTTATGTTATCTCGATAAGAAAAACGCCTTTTTATTTTCAGATGCCTGTCTGGCATGCTCTTATAGCAACAGGAAATTTCATATTTCTGGGGTACTTATTTGCAACACTGTCAATAAGATTTCTGTTTCCTTCCTATTCTCTTGAAAGTAGAGGGATTTCCTTTTTTAAAATGTCTCCTGTGAGTTCTGTCTTTTATATATTTTCTAAAATATCTATATGGATCTTAATTTTTACAGGGCTTACTTACCTGACCTATTATTTCACGGTTGCCTCTTTAAATCTGAAATTTCCTGAAATATTTAAAGTTTCTTTCAATATAATACTTGTTTGTGAATCTTTAACCCTTGGAATAATATCCATGTCAATGGGCATAATTTATCCATCATTAAAAGAGACAAATCCCTCAAAAATTGCATCCAGCACAGGTGCTTTTTTCACAGCGGTAATAACAATTTCTTATGTTTTCTTGATTGACTCATTTATAGCAAGACCCTTATATATATATGCAAGAACAGGCTATCTGGTTTCAAATATATTTGTTTTTTATGTTTTGCCTGCTCTGTTTGTATCTTTTATACTTGTTGCTTTATTCTTTTCAATAGGTTTAAAATTTTACAACAAACAGGAAATATAATGGGAAGAGTTCTGGCAATAGATTATGGAAAAAGATGGGTGGGATTTGCAATATCAGACCCTTTAAAGTTAATAGCAAACCCTCTGAAGGAGCTGGATTTAAAAAAAGGAAAATTAATTGAAGTGATTGAAAGTATATTAAAAGAATTTGAGGTTGATGAAATAATAATAGGATTACCGATTACTATGTCAGGCAAAAAAACTCCTTTATATACAGAAATAAGAGAAATAAAAAAAGATATAGAAAAAAGATTTAGAATAAAAATCTCTTTATGGGATGAGAGGTTCACAACAAAAATGGCAAAAGATATTGATAAGGAATCCCATAAAAATGCTGCTGCTTTTTTACTTCAGGATTATTTAAATTCACTCAGGTTGAAAGATGATAATTAAGTTGCCTGAAAATGTTTACAAACATATTGCTGCAGGTGAGGTCATAAATTATCCTGCCAGCTGTGTAAAAGAACTTATCGAAAATTCAATTGATGCAGGAGCTGACAGAATATATGTAAAAATAAAAGAAGGAGGTAAAAAGAGGATAAGGGTGACTGATAATGGTGCAGGAATTCTCTATGATGAAGTTCCTCTTGCAGTGGATAGATATACTACCTCAAAGATAAAAGATACAGATGACCTTTTAAAAATAAAAACATTCGGTTTCAGAGGGGAGGCACTCCATTCAATAGCAACGGTTTCAAGACTGACAATAAGGACAAATCCCGGCGGTTCAGAAACCGGTTATGAGTTTTACTTTGAGGAAGGGATTTTAAAAGAAAAAAAGCCCTGTGCTCACCAGAAAGGCACCACTGTTATAGTAGAAGATCTATTCTACAAATTTCCTGCAAGAAGAAAATTTCTATCAGGAAAGGAAACAGAAGAGAGAAGGATAATAGAGATATTTGTCCAGATGGCAATAGCAAATCCCTCAGTGTCTTTTATTCTTGAAGACGAGAAAGAGAGAATATATGATTTACCAGCTAAAAATAACCTGAAAGAGAGGATAATAGATATTTTTGGAAACGAGACTTTTGAAAATTTTATGGAGCTCAGGGGTGACCTTAGAAATTTTTCCTATTATCTTTTTATATCCAGAAAAGAGAATCTTTCTCCAAATCCAGGAATTAGATTTATATTTGTGAATCAAAGGTCTGTAAATGAACCAAGGTTAAATTACATGTTGAATAATATATACGCTACAAAAGAGAGGTATCCTGACTACATTCTCTTTCTCTTTGTTTCTCCTTCTGAAATTGATGTGAACGTCCATCCCCAGAAATCAGAAGTTAAATTCTCAGGGTCTTTAAAGCTCTATTACAGACTAAAAGAAGATGTGCTATCAAAGATAAAAGAAAAAACCCTTTCTCCCCTTTTTGAATTTAAAATAAAAGATTTAAAAGATGAGATAAAAAAATTTGTGAAAGAGGAGACAAGACAGCTTGAGTTTGGTGAAATATCAAAAGAGGAAGAGAAAGTTAAAGTGGATTTCAGGAATATATATCAGATGGAGAAAAGATACATTATTTTGATTTTAAAAGAAGGAATAATAATAATTGATCAGCATACTGCTCATGAAAAGGTTCTCTATGAAAAACTTAAAGGCAGAAAATTCAGTTCTCAGAATCTACTTTTTCCACTGGTGTTTAACCTTGATTCAAAATCAATGAGAACACTGTCGAAATTCAAGGAACATCTTGAAATTCTGGGGTTTAAAATAGGTATACTTGGCAGAAATACGATTTCAATAGACAGAATGCCTTCTATATTTAAAAGTTTTAAAAAAGAAAATTTTGCGGGAATCTTAAAGGAACTGGAGGTCGAAAAGGCGAGGATTGATATGGAAAATGTATTAAAAACTGTTGCCTGTAAATCTGCTGTAAAATCAGGAGACACACTCTCTGATGAAGAAATGCTCACGCTTGTTGGAGAATTATTTTCTCTTGAAGACCCTCTCTTCTGTCCTCATGGAAGACCTGTAATATACGAAATGAGTGTGGATGATATTGACAGGAAGTTTGGAAGGTAAGAAAATAGTTCCCGCAATAATAGGACCTACTGGTTCAGGTAAAGGAAAAATCTGTTTTGAAATTGCAAAGAAACTTGGATACAGCATAATAATATGTGATTCAAAAAAGGTTTATAAATACATGGATATAGGCACAAACAAACCAAGAAAGGAATGGAGGGAGAGAGTTAAATATTATATGATAGACCTTAAATATCCTGATGAGTATTATAGTGCAGGAGATTATGCAAGGGATGCAGAGAGTTTGATAAAAGAATTGTTTTCAAGAAAAGAGAGATTTTTTGTTGCAGGTGGAGGGACACTTTATTTAAAAGCACTTTTTGAACCCTTTATGAAAGGAGTTAAGGTAAATCCCGATGTGAGAAGGGATGTGGAAAAAGAGATAGAAAAAGAAGGTCTTTACAGAATGTGGGAAAAAATAAAAAAAATTGATGTCAGAAGAGCTTATAAGATATCTCCTGCTGATAGAGTGAGAATCGCAAGGTTTTTTGAAATATATTATCAGACAGGAAAAACATTTTCTGAAATAATTGAAGAAAGGAATGTTGAGAAAAATTTTATCCCCCATTACATCGGCATAAAAAAAGACAGAAAAGTAATTTACAAAAGGATTGAGCAAAGAGTTTATGAAATGATGGAGGAAGGCTTTTTAGAAGAAGTAAAAGCTCTTATTGAAATGGGGTATTCCTTAAAAAATAGAGCCCTTGATAGTCATGGATATAAAGATTTGATATGGTATCTTGAGGGAAAAATTTCTCTGGATGAGGCGATAAAATTGACAATAAAGAGGACCAAAGAATACTCAAAAAGACAGGTTACCTTTTTCAATAATTATTTAAACTATCCTGTTACATGGATTGAAAGTAACGATAATAATGAAATAATAGAAAAAATAATTGAAATTTTAACAGGAGGTTAATATGGATGTGAAGATAAAAGGTATAGTTATTTCAAGTACAATAGCTTTTGTCAGAGAAAAGTTTGGTGAAGAAACGTTTAATAAGGTGGTTGAGAAATTGTCAGATGATACCAGAAAAGTTGTAACCGGTCATGTGATTGCAGGAGCTACATATGATATCTTACCGCTTCTTGAACTGCAGAGAAAAATATGCGAGATTATCGGGGGCAATGCCCCATTGTTTGCAAGAAAAATAGGTGCATTTGCAGCTGAAAGAAGTTTTAGAGGGCTGTTTAAATATCTTTTAAAACTTGCTTCTGTTCCTTTTGCTCTTAAAAAAGCTCCTTTTATATACAATACTTTTTATAACATGGGTAAAATGCATGTTTTAAAGGTAGACCCGGAAAAAAAAGAAAGCATAATAAAATTGACTGAGTTGCCTTTTGAAGATGTACTATGGGAAGAAAGAATAGCGGGATGGATAGAAAAGGCAGGTGAATTCCTGGGCGCAGTAAATCCATATGTAAAAATATCAAAATCCTTTGCCCGCGGTGATGAATTTACCGAATATTTTGTAAAATGGGAATAGAAGAGAATCAAAAGCCAGGAAAGGTGGACAGGAACCTGCTTGTAATATTTTCCATTACCCTTATGGCTGTCTTGGGAATATCAAGCATAACTCCTGCATTCCCGAAAGTTGTTGAAAGATTTAATATTCCCCCTGCTTATGTGGGCTTTTTGATAACATTTTTTACATTTCCGGGAATAATACTTGCACCCTTTATGGGAATTCTCGCAGACAGGTTCGGTAGAAAAAAAATAATTACCCCGTCTCTGTTTTTATTTGCACTAACAGGAACCATGTGTGCTTTCTCAAATGATTATAACATGCTTTTAATTTTGAGACTCTTTCAGGGAATAGGAGCATCAGCACTCGGCTCTTTAAATGTAACCTTAATAGGCGATATATATCAGGGTAAAAGAAGAACAGCAGCAATGGGTTATAATGCGAGTGTTTTAAGTATAGGGACTGCAAGTTATCCATCCATAGGAGGAGCTCTTGCACTTTTCGGATGGAATTATCCTTTTTTACTTCCTTTACTTGCCATACCTGTTGGTCTTGCGGTGATTTTTTTGCTTGAAAATCCTGAACCTGAAAAAGAAGGAACTATAAGAGAGTATTTAAAAAACGTTTTAAAAAGTTTGAATGACAGGAAACTTGTTTCTCTTTTTTTTGCAGGACTTATAACATTTATTATACTGTTTGGCTCCTATCTCAGTTATTTCCCGATTTTTCTGTCAAAATCTTTTAAAGTCTCAACCCTTATAATAGGTCTTATTATGTCCTGTATGTCATTAACAACAGCAATAACTTCATCACAACTGGGAAAAATCTCACAGAGAATAGAGGAGAAAAACATAATAAAATATGCATTCATTGTTTATGGAATTGCACTTTTCTTAATACCATTAATAAAAGACATAAAGCTAATGTTAATACCCGTCATAATTTTCGGAGTTGCCCATGGTGTAAGTATACCTTCAATACAGACTTTAATAGCGGGGCTTGCACCCCTGGACCAGAGAGCAGCATTTATGTCAGTAAATGGTATGATTTTAAGAACAGGTCAAACCATTGGACCGATTATAATGGGAGGAATATTTGATTTTATTGGACTGAACTGGGTATTCTTTGCAGGATTTTTATTTTCAATATTTACATCCTTTATCCTTATTTTATTTATGAGATGAAAACCCTTATAATTATCTTATGAAAATATTACTCCTTTATCCTGAATATCCAGATACTTTCTGGAGTTTGAAGTATGCCCTGAAATTTACAAACAAAAAGTCAGCCCATCCACCACTCGGACTTTTAACCGTGGCAAGCCTTTTGCCTTCTGAATGGGAAAAGAAGTTGGTTGATATGAATGTTCAGGAATTGAATGAAAAAGATGTTGAATGGGCTGATTATATTTTTATAAGTGCAATGAATGTGCAGATAGATTCTGTAAAAGAAATTATAAATATTTGCAAGAAGAAAAATAAAAGGATTGTTGCAGGTGGTCCTCTTTTCAGTATAGAACCTGAAAAATTTAATGAAATAGATTATCTTGTTCTTGATGAAGGTGAAATTACTTTGCCGAGATTTCTTGAAGATTTAAATAAAAATGAAGCAAAACATATATACAGGGCAGAAGAATTTACTGATATGGAGAGTGTTCCTCTTCCTTCATGGAATTTGATAAACCTGAAAAACTATTTCTCAATGTGCATCCAGTATTCAAGGGGATGCCCTTATGACTGTGAGTTCTGCAACATAACTTCTCTTTTTGGAAGAAAACCCAGAGTAAAAAGTGCGGAACAAATTATTCAGGAACTTGAAATACTCTATAAACACAAATGGAGAGGTCCTGTATTCTTTGTTGATGACAACTTCATAGGGAATAAAAAACATCTCAAAGAAAAGGTTTTGCCGGAAATAATAAAGTGGATGGAAAAAAAGAAATATCCCTTTACATTTTTTACAGAGGCATCCATAAATCTTGCGGACGATGATGAACTCATAGAACTTCTTGTAAAAGCGGGTTTTGATAAGGTGTTTGTGGGTATTGAAACCCCTGCAGAGGAAAGTCTTAAAGAATGTAATAAGTTTATAAATCTCGGCAGGGACCTGGAGATGGATGTCAGAAAAATTCAGAAGAATGGGCTTCAGGTTCAGGGAGGATTTATTGTCGGTTTTGATTCTGATAAGCCTTCCATATTTAAAAGGCAGCTGGAATTTATTCAGAAAAGCAAAATTGTTGTTGCAATGGTAGGACTTTTAAATGCGCCCCCGGGAACAAAACTTTTTAAGAAATTGAAACAAGAGAACAGAATTCTTGAAAGATTTTTGGGGAATAACACGGATTTTATAACCAACATTATTCCCAGAATGGGTTATGAAAGACTTGTAAAAGAATACAGGAAGCTTGTTAATAAAATCTATTCACCAAAAGTTTATTATGAAAGGCTCCTGGGTTTTATCAGAGAATACAGACCTGGCAGAAAAAAGGCAAGAATGAGATGGGATTATATAAAAGCTTTTATAAAGTCAGTCTATATACTCGGAATTCGCGAGTCCGGAAGAAGATACTACTGGAAAACCCTTTTTTATACTTTTTTCAGAAAACCATTTGCCTTACCAATGGCAGTTGGTCTTGCAATTTACGGGTACCATTTCAGAAAAGTATTTGCAAGGTAAAGGGTTTTTTAAATCATCCTGATTTACAATTACAGAAAAGAATAGTAAGCATGTTTCATAAAAAAGTTATAAAGCATTCAAAATTCATGGGACGATCACCTTAATCATTCTGGGTTTACACTCAATTTTGACAGGTATTTTCCCGCAGGGCTCTGCATCTAAATGATAATAGACATCATTTCCCTCAAGTTCTATTTTTTTACCTTTATAAATTTCAACACTTCCCAGCTTGTGATGAATGCCAAGCAAAACACCCATAAAATAACCAACATCATTTAAAAAACCACCTTCCCGAAATATTACCACATCAAGTAAACCGTCGTCAGGAATCGCATCCGGTGCCATTTTCATACGTCCTCCATAATTAGGGATATTTGATACCACGACTTCATAGGCTGTTCCATAATTGACATCGTCTATTTTAATGTTTATGGGTCTCAATTCATATACAGGATATTTGGCAAAACCCGTAACAACATAAGCGGGTGCTCCAAAGGCTTTTTTGAAATCATGAGGGAGATTATGAACAACAAAACCATCAAGCCCTGCTCCAAGAACCATATGAAAATATCTTTTCCCATTTACAAAACCCAAATCCACCTCTTTGACTTTGCCTTTTGCTATAACTTTCACTGCTTTCACAACATCTACTGGTATTCTATGGTAAAGAGCAAAAACATTTGAAACACCGAGTGGCAAAATTCCTATTTTAATACTGCTTCCAGCACATCCGTTTATAACCTCATTCAATGTTCCATCTCCGCCAGCACTTATCATCAAACATGCACCGAAATCAAGAGCTCTTTGAGCAAGCCTTATTCCATCTCCCTGTTTTATTGTTTCCCATATATAGACATCGTAAAATTCACTTAAAATTTTAAGAACTTCCACTCTTTTATTTTCAAATCTTTTTGAATTCCTTGCTTCTGGATTAATTATTATTACGGCTTTTTCCATAATGGTTTATGTAATTTGATTATATCAAAATAAAAGGTTTTTTGTCAAATATTTCCCAGAAACCTTATAATTATCCTGATGAAAAAATTTTTAATTACAATCTCTTTATGGGGCGCTCTTACAGCTGAAAGAATTTTAATCCCGATGGATGATTCTCAATCAGACCACCTTAGAGCATATGGAGTGGTTTATAACCTGCTTTTAAAAGGTATAAAGGTTGAATGGCTTTTATATTATAGATGTGGCTCATTTTTAACAGAAGATAGAGAAGAGGTCAGGGAAATGTGTGTGGATTTTGGCATAAGTTATGAGTTGCTTGGTGCCTCTGAAACTGCCTTTTTATATCAGAAAATAGAAGAAAGTAATATGAATTCAGTGGTTCTGGAAGTAGCCCCAAAGCTTGCTGTTTACATACCACCCTATGCAGAACCATGGGATGATGCTGTAACCCTTGCCCTTGAATATGCAAAAATTCCCTATACAAGAATATACGACGAAGAGATAATAAAGGGAGAACTAAGAAAATATGACTGGCTTCACATGCACCACGAAGATTTTTCGGGTCAGTACAGTAAATTTTACACAGTTTACGGAGATACTTCATGGTATAAAAAAATGGTTGAAACCGATAGGGAAATAGCAAGAAGGCTGGGATTTCCAAATGCTCAAAAATTAAAGCAGGAAGTGGCAGAAAGGATAAGGGAATATGTTAGAAATGGAGGTTTTTTATTTTCAATGTGTCTTGCGCCCGCAACAATGGACATGGCACTTTCTGCACATGATGTTGATATATGGGACAGACCCTATGATGGAACACCACCGGACCCGCAGGCTAATGCTAAACTGGATTATAATGAATGTCTTGCCTTTGAGAATTTCAAGGTGTACACATCTTATTTACAGGGTGAACATTCAGATATAGATGTATCTGATGAAGCGATTTTAAGAGGACCAGATACCTATTTCACACTTTTTGAATTTTCTGCAAAATATGACCCTGTTCCTTCAATGCTTGTGCAGAATCATGTAAATGCGGTTAAAGAGTTTCTTGGAAGGGATACAGGTTTCAGGAAAAAACTTTTAAAACCAAGAGTGGTTGTTCTTGGTGAGGTAAAAGGAACTGATGAGGCAAAATACATTTACGGAACCTTTGGAAAAGGTTTTTTTACATTTCTGGGAGGGCATGACCCTGAAGACTATCAGCACTTTATAGGAGACCCTCCTACTGATTTGAAAAAATATCCTCATTCTCCCGGATACAGACTTATTTTAAACAATGTTCTTTTTCCTGCATCCCAGCCAAGAAAGCTAAAAACATAGATATAGTTTGTGATGATAAGTAATTGAAAATAATCAGAAATTCTTTAAAGTTTCCTTTATTCCTCTTTCAATATTATAAATATTTTTAAATCCAAGTTTTTTAACCCTGTTCACATTTAAGATATCTTTTCCTTTTCTTTTCATTTTAAATTCTATTTTAAACTTTTCACCCCTTAACTTTTCAAAAATCCTTTTAATTTCTGAGACCTTGATTCCTTTACCCGAGCCTGTGTTATAAACCCCTTCCCATTTATTTTCAATTGCCATTAAAATAGCCCTTGTCGCATCTTTTACATATATGTAATCATATTCTGCTGAAAAATCATCGTATAGAATTACTTTTCTTTTTTTAAAACCCTTTAAAAAATCTGCAATAGGGTTTCTCTGCATCCCTTTTCCATAAATCCTTGAAAATCTCAAAGCACAAAATTTTATTTTTTTTGATTTTGCAAGGTTTGACAAAAGAATTTCTGCTGAAAATTTCATTGCACCGTAGAGATTCTGAGGATTTGCCTCTTCTTCTCTTTTTATGGAATTTTTTTCAGGATAAACACCTGCTGAAGAGATATATAAAAAATAAGATTTTTCTTTCAATTTGTTTATTATTTCAAAAGGCGCCTTTACTATAACCTCAAATGCCTTTTCCGGGTCCTGTGTAACCTGCCAGTTCCCTGAAATGGATGCGAGATATACTATGATTTTTTCGTCTATTTCTTTCAGTATTTTTGATGATTCCCATTTTACATACCCGTCTTTAAACCATTCGGGTTTTTCCCTTGAATACCCTTTAACTTTATAATTATTTTCTTTTAAAATTTCATAAAGACCTCTTCCAAGAAGTTCTGATAATCCAAATATTGCTATTTTAGATTTTTTCAAGGAGCAGAAGTCCTAAAAGGGGTAAAAATATTTCTATGTTTGATGTTATTGAAAGTCCTGTTCCACCATCCTGAGTGGGCCGCAGAACAACATTTTGTATGGGTCTGTAATGTTGAATCTGGTCTATATTGCAGGCTGTGAATTTCTTTACCTCAAAGCCGAGATTTCTGACAACAGAAAGTGCCTTTAAAAACACCTCTGGCATTATAACCGCTGATGCAATGTTTAAAATAACTCCCTGTTCAATATTTGATATTATTTCACAGAACCTCTGAAAATCCCTGAATGTTCCATATCCTATATCCTCTCCCTTTGCAAGGGGATGAATATGGGTTATATCGGTTCCAACTGCCACATGAAAGGTCATGGGTATTTCCAGTTTATATAAATTATAAAGCAGGGAATATTTCTTAAAAGGAGGATTTATCTGCTCAAGATATTCAGGAATTATCTCTCCCATCCCTTTTCCTTCTTTTCTTCCCCTTTCAAGTGCTTCTGCAAAAAACTTTCCTGTTTCCTCTGCCATTCCGAATCTTCCGTCCTTTATTGTTTCTTTTACATCCTCAGAAGTTTCTCCTATGAGTGCAATTTCAACATCGTGTATTGCAACAGCACCCTGACCAGCAAGATGGGTTAAAAACTTTTCTTTTGCAAGTTCTATAAGCAGAGGAGCAAGCCCGCATTTGATAACCGCATCTCCTATCATCCAGATTATCGGCTTTTTATTTTTCCTTGCAATTTTCATTCTTTCAACAAGCGTTCTGAGTTCGTTTGCCTTGAAAACATCAGGAAGCAGGTCAGGAAATTTCTGCTTTTCGAGTTTTATAAAATCAGAAACCTTTAATTTATTCTTCCTCTTTTTTATTGAATAAGTCTTTATATTTTTCCATTTGAATTCTTTCATTTTATTCCTCCACCAGATTCTCCCCCTCAATTCCCCATGCATCTTTATTCATAATCTTTAAAATCGTGGGTAATATATCTTTTAATGCGGGTCTTTTTTTAATTTTATGATTTTTTATGAATAAAAAGGCGTCGTGGTATGTATGCATCCCTTTTAGTTCTGAGTTATAAAATATGTTTTTGTCCCTTATGTTTGCCTTTAAATCAAACCCATCATAGGGAATTAATAAGTATTCAGGAGGGTTTCCCTGCGGATTTTCCCCAAATATCTCTTTTTTGCTTTTTATTTCCTTTATAACTTTTTTATCGTTAAACTTGAGATTTCTGAATACTTCAAACACTTCCTCCATTTTTGCCTTTATTTCGTCTTCATTAAATTTTGCTTTCGGTCTTTTCTCTTTTGAGTTTAAATATATTCTTCCGGGTATCATTGAAAAAGAGAGTGATGTTTCTCTTATATCCTGCATTGATTCGGGATTCTGATTTTCAAATTCTAAAATTTTATTTTCCATTAGTATTGCATTTACATTGACTTCTCTGTCAATTTCACAAAAACCATGGTCAGAAAGGATTATAAGTTCGGAATTTTCAGGAATTTTTGTTATAAGATTTCCCAGTTTTTCATCAAGAAACTTAAAGTAATCCAGAAGAAGTTTTTTGTCATCCATAAAAAAGTGGAATAGCCTGTCGGTCTCCATTATATGCAGAATATTTACCTCTGCCTTTTCCTTTAAAAATTCCTCCATAATTTGGAATCTTTTTCCTGTTGCAGAATAAATCTGATTTATGAATTCTTCTTTTTTTCCTTTCCTTGCAAGCCATGGGTCAACATCAAGAATGTATCCCTTTTTAAACAGCATTTTTGATATATTTTCCGGAAATGTTCCTTTTTCAATTTTTGGTGCGAGGAATCCTGAAATCAAAATCCCCTTTATTTTAAAAACAGGATAGGTTATTGGTATATTTATTGAGACTATTTTTAAATCCTGAAAATAATCATAAAGAGTTTTTTTCTTTATGTCGTTGTAACCCGGAATAAATATATCATAGGAAAAGGGTTTTGGCTCTACAAATCCATAAAGTCCGTGTCCACCCGGATTCCATCCTGTAATGAAAGTTGTCCATGCAACCGATGAAATTGTGGGATGAACCGAATCCATCTGTGAAAAGGAGCCTTCTCTGGATATTTCTCTGAAATTCTTTAAAGCTCCATTTTCAATAAATTCTTTTAAAAGGGTATAGGGAGTTCCATCAAGCCCTATTATAAAGATTTTTTTAGATTTTTTGCCGAAGAACATTTTACTCTTGAAGTTCCTCTTTTAAGACTTCGTAAACTTCTCTTCTCAGAATTTTTTCACCTGGAGCTTCACTATTTTTTATCATTTCCCTTATCTTTGTCATACTTATATTTTCTATGTAATCTTTGTCATGAGAACATGTTCTTGAAGAAACTATTCCGTCACATTTTTTACAGTAAAATACTGAATAAACCTTTATTATTTCAATTCCGAGGTTGTCAAAATTTTCAAAAATCTCATGAGCCGCATAGGGATGATAGTAATCTCCGACTCCTGCATGGTCCCTTCCCACAATAAAGTGGGTTGCACCGTAGTTTCTCCTTACAATTGCATGGAATACCGCTTCCTTTGGTCCTGCATATCTCATCCATGTGGAAAGACCTGAAAGGAATACCCTTTCTTGAGGAAAGTAATTTTTAATTAAAACTTCATAGGATTTTAAAATTGTGTCATTTGAAAAATCACCTTTCTTTTTTTTTCCCAGGATTGGTTGCACCAGAAGACCATCAGTTATTTCAAGGGCAAGCCTTTGAAGATGTTCATGCCCTCTGTGAGGCGCATTTCTTGTCTGAAATGCACATACTGTTTTCCATCCCCTTTCCTTAAATATTTTTCTTGTTTCACAGGGTTCGTATTCATGGGATTTAAAGGGATGTTCGGGTTTCTCAAGGAGTTTTATTTTGCCCCCGATAGCATATTCTCCTTTTCTTTTAAAATTCCATACCCCTGGATGTCTTTCATCCTTTGTTCCAAAGGTTTTTTCTGCAACATAATCAAGGTTCATTCTGTATTTATCTTCCACATCAATAAATCCGTAAGTTCTTTCTTTGAACTCAAGAAAGATTCTTTCACCTTTTTCTATTTTTTCAAAATTTTCTTTTTTAACCTGTAAAATAATCGGCAGAGTCCACGGGGTTCCGTCAGTAAATCTCATATTTTCAATAACTGATAGGAGTTCTTCTTGTTTCATAAATCCTCTTAAAGGTGTGAATGCTCCGATTGCTATCTTTTCAAGGTCAAAGATTATGTCTTCATCAACCTTTATTTTACTCGCCTTTTTCTCCTCTTCCAGAAATTTATTTTTTTCCTCATGAGAAACCTTTAAATTTACAAGTTCCATTATTATTCCACCTCTTTTCCAAATGCCTGTGTAAAGTAGTTGTAAGCTGTTCCGAGAACAAGTCCTGCTGATAAAAAAGCCTTCTGAAAAATGTTTAATTTATAATGTTTTTTAAAGAAAAGATATATAGACCTTCTTAAAAAATATATTGATTTAATTCCGAGGTATTTTCTACTTTTACCGTGATAGTGGACAACACTTGCAGAGGGACAGTAATAAACCTTGTATCCCTTTTTTCTCATTCTATAACAGAGGTCCGTATCTTCGGCATAGAGGAAGAAATTTTCGTCAAACCCCCTTAATTCTTCTACAACATCTCTTTTTACAAGGAAAAATGCTCCCATAAGGCTTTCTGTTTCTACTCTTCCATTCTTCTCATCTTCTAAATCGAGATACATAAATTCCTTTGTAACAGGGTTATCTTTAAAATATCTGGATAAGAAGGACCTTCTTCCAAAAAGAAGATATTTAAATCTTGGATATCTTCTACAGCCCGGCTGAAAAGAACCGTCCGGATTTAGAAGTTTTGGTCCCACAGCACCCGCATTTCCGTCATTTTTCACCTCATCAATTAATTTTTTAAAGGTATCTGGAAAAACGACTATGTCAGGGTTTGCAAAAGCCACGAGATTTCCTTTTGCATATTTTAATCCGAGATTACACCCACCACCATAACCCCTGTTTTTGTCTGACTTTACAAAAATGAAATCCCTGTATTTCTTTTTTGCCCTTTCAAAAGAACCATCCTTTGATAAATTGTCAACAACTATTACCTCATGGGGTAGAGGAGGGGGATAAATTTTAACAGATTTTAAAAAATAATCTAAATATTTACCACCATTAAAATTTACAACTATTATTGAGAGGAAGTCTTTTTCCATTAAGTTTTCTTTGGGAGCTCTGGTTTTGGAGTAATTTCCTTACCCATTGAACAGCTTCCATTAAATGTAACACCTTCTTCAATTACAAGAATTTTACAGTTAATTTCGCCCTTAAAATTTGCTCCCTTTTCAAGTTCAACCCTATTTTCAGCCCAGAGTTTTCCCTCAAAGTTTCCTGCTATTACTGCATCTTTAACCTTTGCCTCATTGACTTTAACTTTCCCACCTTTGCCAACTATCAAAAGCCCTCTTACATTTATATTTCCATCAAAATCACCATCAACCCTCAAACCACCCGTGCATGTAAGGTCTCCTTTTGTTTTTGATTCACTTCCAAGATGAGTATCCAGTTTTTCAGAAGCTTCTTTTTTGTTCAACATAATCCTCCTTTTTTAAGTTGATAATTATAAAATATAATGAGAATAAAATCAATTTGAGATATTATTTTGATAGAGCGGTGAAGTTGAAAATTTACAGGGCTTTATTTATCCCTGCATTTATAGAAGGCATGATTGATTGAAAAAATATTTTAAAGTATGTGCAGGAAAATGATTGGTTTTGCCTTTGCATTTAAAGAATAAGGAGATTGAGGATAAAATTTGAAAATTAAAAGAAATTCAGGTATAATTTAAATACTATGAAGAAGACCCTTTATTATATTCCTGTAAACGAGGGTCTAATATGGGATTACGAATGGAAAGAAGAAAATTATAAAATAAAACGGAAAGATTTTTTAATAGTATCTTACAAGGATATTAACCTATGACACCGCAAAGGATAGAAATCCTCTGGATACTTGAAAAGACAGAAGATGAGAAGTTTCCTTACAGATTGAAAATAAAAAAGGGGGAAGAAATTTTATTATGTTTGAGGGTTCAGGATAAATGGCCCGGTCAAAAGGGAAATATCTTTTGTTTAAGAGAATATCCCGAAAATTACGAGAAGGAATATGAAGAAATAGAAAGGGTTTCAGTTAAGTCTTTTAAAAGAATAGGGAGAAAGATAGCGATAGTCCTTGATAGAAGTAAAAATAAAAGATGCGATTTTATATTTTTAAAGAAAAAATATAAAAGGAAGGAGGGAGAATATGAGCAAATTTTCTGGAGAACAGAGAAATTAATAAGAGAAAAACCGATAAGAGTTAGAATTTCTACATATTTAAAGGAACCTTTGAGTGTAGTGATAGATACTAATGAAAGATACCCGTGGAGATTTTCCGATTCTAAAATTATGCGTAAAAAACTTCCTATAGGAGATTATGCACTTTTTAAAGACGATAAAATGCTTGCGGTTATTGAAAGGAAAACCTTTGAAGACATTATAAGAGAATTTGACAAATTGCCTGCGTTTCATCAGAAACTTACAGAACTTGAATCTTATCAAAATTCTGCCCTTGTGATAGAAGTAAATTATTCCGATTTCTTAAATCCGAAAAAGTTAAAATATACATCTTCTGAGTTTACAAAGAAAGCGGTTGCGGAGATATTTGCTTTTCACCCATCTTTGAAAATAGTTTTTGCAGGAACAAGAAAAATGGCAAATGAATGGGCAATAAAATACTTTCGTTCAATAAAATCTCATGAAAGGGATTTTGAATTTGTAAAGGATATTATGGAAAAATACAGCATTACCCCTGTTCCCCGAAAGACGATTTTTAAAATAAGAAAAACACTGGAAGAAATCGTGAGTTTTACCAAGAAAGAATTAGGGAAAAATTTTCGTGCTCTTATCCTTTACGGCTCATGGGCAAAAGGAACTGCAAAGGAAGATTCTGATATAGATTTACTTCTTATTCTAAGTAAAAAAGAAAAGGATATTTTTGATAAAAAATTAAAAGTAATTGAAAAGATAGAGGAAAGATGGAGAATTTCCTTATCGGTTGCTTTATATGACGATTTTATAGAAGAGAAAATTCCTTTATATACTGCTGTTAAAAGAGAAGGATTTGTAATAGAAGGTGAAGTGGATATGAGAGTTGACGAAAGGCACCCGAGTATAAAGTATAAGAAATTCTTCAAAAGTTCAGAGGAATTTGAGAAAGACAAGATCAGGGCAGCAAAGGAGTTATATAAAAAGGGGCTTTACTCAGGAGTTTTTGATTTATGTTTCATTTCAGCAAAGCATGCAATTCAGGCATATCTTGCGATGAAAGGCAAAGGATTTACAAGTAAAGTTAAAACGCTTCTTTATTTTGCAGAAAAATACATAGATAAGAAAATTAAGGAAAGTTTTGAAGAACTCTTTGAATTGTATGTAGAATTTGAGTATAGAATGAAACTTCCTGATAAAAAATCTACAGAAAGAGCAATAGAACTTTCAAATAAGATAATGGAAATTTATTCAAGGATTTAATAAGGATGTAATTTAGGAGGTTTTGATTATGTTTAAAAAATTATCTCCTATGTTTCTTGTAGATAATATCGATAAAGTGATAGAATGGTATGAAGTGAACTAAAATGAGAGTTAACATTCTACCGATGAAAGCTTCTTCTACACGAAAAGAAAAATTTCTTAAGGAGTTGAAAAAGAATATGTACTGATAAATGGAATACTTTGCAAATTATTGCAAAAGACAGGGTTCAAAACTTTAAAATTGAAACTGTACGACGGTTATATTTATGTAATTTGTAAGAAATTAAGGAGGTGAGTATGGGATTAATACTTACAATTTTGCTTATTGTGGGAAATAAGGAGGATATTAAGAAAATAAGTGAATACATAAGAAAAGGAATGACCGCTGTAACCGAAAAAAACTACAGAGAGGGAATAAAATACTTTAAACTTGCTTTTGAAATGGATACAACTCAGGCACCTCTTGCTTACAACATTGCATGTTGTTATTCACTTTTAAATATAAAAGATCCCGCAATTTCCTTGAAAAGAATGATGAATGGAAAATAATACACGAACATTTTTCCTATATGCCAGGATAAATGATTAAAATAAAAAATATAACTTCTGAAAATATTGATGATTTTATAAAAATATGTATTCCTCCTGATAAACTCAAAGACAGAACTTTCATAAAGGGATTTGAAATAAAGAAAAAATGGATTTTAAAGATGATTCAAAGGTATCAGAACATCGGAAAAATTGCCTATATTGATGAGAAACCGGTAGGAATGATTCAGTATGAACCTGTACCCGATAAGAAAATCATTGAAATAAATTGCGTTTTTGTTCCTGAAAAAGAATTTCAAAGAAAAGGAGTAGCAAAAAATCTTTTTAAAAGTTTTTTTAAAGAAGTAAATAGACCGCAAAAATATTTTTACAATGAACCACCTGATGGAATTGTTGTATATGCTTTTCAGGTTCCTGGAAGATATCCCCAGCACCTTTTCTTTGAAAAAATTGGATTTAAAAGGGTTTATGAAGATAATCCTTATTTTCTTTATTACCCCCTGAAAAAAAATTTTATTTATAAACCTGAACAAAAATCCTATAAACCTGTTCCAGAAGATAAAAATAAGGTAATTATCTTTTATAATCCCTCATGCCCCTGGTCGATTTATTTTTCAAAGTTAATGAAGAAAAAAATTAAAGAAGTTTTACCTGACATTCCAATAATTATGTATAATAGATTTGAAGATAGAGAAGAGGTTATAAAGAGAGTAAACCCGCCTGATTGTATTATAAATACAAAAGAGATAAAAGCATTTGTTCTGGATGAAGAAAATTTTAAAAAAGAAGTTAAGGAGGCATTAATATGAAAGAAATCGGATACTTTATTAAAGAGATAAAAGAAACACATAAAGATATTTTAAAAATCCTTGAATTATCCCCTTCAGCTCTCCAGAAGAAAATCAAGAACTGGACAGTGAAAGATGCAATAGCCCATATAATTTCATGGAGAAAGGAAGAAATGGAAATTGTTAAAAAGGCAGTCAAAGAAAAAAAACCAGAATGGAACTATTTTTTGAAAACACAAAAAGACCTTGATAAATGGAATGAGAAAGAGATAAGTAAAAGAAAAGATAAAACTCCGAAAGAATTAAAACAGGAACTTGAGAATATTTTAAGAGAATGGCTCTCATTGCTTGAAAATATGGATGAAAAGATACTGGGAAAAGAATTCCAGACACCCTGGGAAGGAAAGACAACTGTAAGGGAATACATAGAGGTAGAAATTGAACATACAAAGGGACATCTGGAAAGGATAAAGAATACTTTAAGAAACTTTTAAATACTAAATTATACTCTATGATGGAGAAGAACAGATTTAAAAACATTTTAAAAATTAAATCAGGTATACTCTTTGATTTTTCTGTGTTTTTTAATTTAATATTTAAGAATTAAAAAGGGAGGTTAAAGTTGTGAATAAAAAGTATGTGATAAGTGTCATCGGAGTTGTTTCCCTCCTGTGGCTTGCAGGCTGTAAGTGTCAGATTGAAACAGGTAAAACCGCGGATACTTCCAGAAAGAGCGAGGGTATTTCCGGGGAATTAGAAATTTCAAATATCGTTTTCTGTTCTGAAGAGCCATCTGGTTATATGGAATACCAGGAACAGCCAGAAGCCACTTATAAACCAGGAGATGTTGTCTGGATTTACTGTAATCTGGAAGGTGTAAAGTATAATGTAAATCCTGATAGTTCTCAGGAAACATGGATTACTGTTAATCTAAAGGTTATTTCACCGGATGATGAGGTTGTCCTTGAACAGGAAATATTAAATGAACACAGGAACTTCCCAAAGGAGTTTGATATGAACACTTTATTTTTAAAGATAAATATAAATACAACTCCTGAAATGGAGGAAGGCAGGTACATTGCAAAAGTTACTCTTAATGATAAACTCGCTGGTAGAGAGGTAACTGCATCCAGTGTGTTTAATCTGAAAAAGTGAAAAGAAAATGTCCATGGGGTCATGGAAGTTTATCAAAGGCAAAGATTATAGGTATAGAAGTAGATTACTGCCCTGAATGCGGAGGAATATTTTTTGACAAAGGGGAATTCAAACGGATTACGAAGGTTGACCTGGTAACAGGGAGGAGGGAAAAAGAATATAAAATTCCCTGTCCTGCTTGCTCTTCTGATATGCACGAATTCAGCCACAATCTATTAACTCTTGATTCATCTGCCTTTTACTGCAGAAAATGTGAGGGACTTTTTATTCCGGGAAAAACGATGCAAAAGTCCTTTCCTGAAATTGAAAAAATATCGCCTGAACATGAGACAATAAAAGCTCTCATAACAGTAGCCCTTTTAGAAAGAATACACGGAGAATTTGAAAAAATTTCTCCTTCTGAGATTTTTTGTCCTTTTGATAATAATCCTCTTATGAATTATGAATTAAAAAATGAATGGAGTAAAAAAACAGAGGTTAAAAGGTGCGGATATTGTGGTGGAATGTTTTTTCAAAGAGGAAATGCATATTCAGTGGATAAAGAGGCTGTTTTAAAGATAGATGAAGAACAAACAGAAATTCATGAATTTCATCATAACTCGCCCGATTGTCCCGTTTGTAGAAAAAAAATGAGGAAATTTATAAACCCTGCAATAAAGATTGATGGTGTATTTATATGCTCTTTTTGCTATGGGATGTGGTTTGAAAGGGGAAGGGTAAAGAAATTTAAAGAGTTTGTTGAAAGCAGGAAGATGAAGTATCGTTCTAAGGAAGACAGGATTGCGGTTACAATTGTAAAAAAACTCGGGCCGGAAAAAGCAATGCCCTATTTAAATGCCATTTATTATGATTTGAAGAAAAAAGCTGATGAGGAAGCAAAAAAACCTTCTGTCCCGAAAATTGCCTTTTTATCATTTCTTTTCTCCTTTTTACCCCCACCTTTGAGAGTCGCTCTTTTATTTGCAGAGGATATTCTTTATACAATAAAGGACTTTCTGGATAAGAGAAAGGGAGGGGATTGAGAGGATTTCCAGAACCTGAAATAGTTGTAAGTGCCTGTTTAAATCTTGAACCCGTAAGGTACAACGGGAAATATGTAAAGGATGATTTTGTTTTAAAACTAAAAAAATACTCTCAATTTATACCTGTGTGCCCTGAAGTTGAAATAGGGCTCGGTGTCCCCAGGGATAAGATA
Organism: Candidatus Hydrothermus pacificus; assembly: GCA_002011615.1. GTDB lineage: Bacteria > Hydrothermota > Hydrothermia > Hydrothermales > Hydrothermaceae > Hydrothermus > Hydrothermus pacificus. The sequence goes on from MTOH01000002.1 coordinate 162,811, forward strand.
ATAGTTTATAAAAAAGAAAAAAATTTTTATTTGTATCAGCCATCTCAAAAAATTGAACTTACCGATAAAATGATAGAATTTTCAGAAAAATTTTTAAATTCTTTAGCCAATATAGACGGTTTTTTATTAAAGAGTAAATCACCCTCCTGCGGTTTATCAGGAACCGTAATATACAAAGACCCTGACAGAAAAATTTATCACTCAAGAGGAAGAGGAATTTTTGCATTGAAGGTCGTTGAGAAATTTCCCCTTTTACCTGCAGAGGATGAAAAAAGGCTTAAAAATAAGGAGATAAAAGATCATTTCCTTACAAGAATTTTTGCAATTTGTGAGTTGAGAAATTTAATTAAAAACCTCAAGGGAATGGATGATTTAATAAAATTTCATCAAAGATACAAGTATTTACTTATGGCTCATTCACAGGCAAAATTAAAGGAGATGGGAAGGCTTATAGCAGGTTATAATAAGAAAAATTTAAGAGATATTGTTAATAGATACAGGGAATTATTTTTAATTGCTTTAAAAAGAAAACCTTCAAAGGGACAGCATATAAATGTCCTTGAACACATTCTGGGTCATATTTCTGATAAGTTGAATAAAGGAGAAAAAGAACATTTTATGGAACTTGTTGAAAAATATAAAAAAGGTTTTGCAGAACTTCAAACTTTAAAAGAAATTTTAAAATCCTTTGCATACAGGTTTAAGGACGATTATATAATAAATCAGGTTTATTTAGAACCCTATCCTGAGGATTTGATATAAATTAAAATAATAAATTTTCTTTTTATTTAAAAGAGCCCTTAACGAATTCAATTAGATTTTTAACAAGGCAACTCGTAATCTTGACATTACCAAGCATTTTGACTTTATAATTCAAGGTTATGATAAAAAATCTTCAGATTAAAGAACCAACTCTTTTACTTGATAGAGAAAAAGTTTTGAGAAATATAAAAAGGATGTCAGAAAAGGCAAAAAAGAGCGGGGTTATTTTCCGTCCCCATTTTAAAACACATCAATCAAAAAAAATCGGATCATGGTTCAGAGATTTTTTAATTGATAAAATAACTGTTTCTTCTTTAAATATGGCGCTCTATTTTTCAGAAGATAACTGGCAGGATATTACCGTTGCTTTTCCTGTAAATTTAAGGGAGATTGAGAAAATAAACTATCTTTCTTCAAAAATAACGCTCAATCTTCTTGTTGAATCTGTTGAGTCAGTTAGATTTCTCAAATCAGAGTTAAAAAATCCTGTTAATATTTTTATAAAGATAGATACGGGTTATAAAAGAACAGGTGTTTTTCCTCAAAATATAGATATCATAGATAAAATATTAGAAGAAACTCAGAAGTCTGATTTACTTGAATTTAAAAGATTTCTTACTCACGCGGGTCATACATATAAGGCTAAAAGCGTGAAAGAGATAAAAGAGATATATAAAGAGACCGTTAGAATACTCAGGGAGCTTAAAAGTAGATATATAAAAGATTTCCCTGATTTAATTCTTTCTATTGGTGATACCCCTTCCTGTTCAGTAGTTGAAAATTTTGAAGGTGTTGATGAAGTTCGCCCTGGAAATTTTGTATTTTATGATGTTCAACAACTTGAACTCGGTGTGTGCAATTCCGATGATATTGCGGTATGTATGGCATGCCCTGTTGTGGCAAAACACAAAGATAGAAAAGAAGTTGTTATTTATGGTGGGGCGGTTCATTTTTCAAAAGATTATGCTGTGGATAAAAAAGGTAATATAAAATATGGATATCTTGCTGAGTTTGATGGTGAAAAATGGGACATGAAGGATAAGTGCTGTTATCTCAAATCTCTTTCTCAGGAGCACGGAATTTTAAAAACCTGTGATTACCATTTTGAAAGATTGAAAATAGGTGATATAGTTTTTATATTACCCGCTCATTCCTGCCTTACAGCAAATCTTATGAAATCATACATGACATTAGAAGGGATACTTATTAAAGATTAAAGAATAAAGTATGAAATTTAATGTTTTACTGTTTTTGATTGTTTTAAACGGATGTAATTTTATGATGAAGTTGTCAGAAAATGATAAAAAGGAAATCTTAAGGCTTGCACTTGAAAAGGCAATTGTTCACAAGGAAATACCTGATTATGGATTGATTAAAGATAAAAATAGAATTGTTATTTTAAAAGAAAATGTGGAGCCTGAGCGGATTCCTGATTTTAAAGATGTAAAATTTTATCTTCTCTCCTATGATGAGATTCAGAAAAAGGCAAATAAAGAGGGGGATTTTTTGTATCTCAGGATTTCTGATTTTGAAATCAAAAATAGAAAAGTTTACATCAGAGTTGAAAATGTCTGGATTATGAGTGAAAAAACAAAGGCAAAAGGGATATTTTATCTAAGTGGTGGCGGTATTATGCTGGAGTTTGAAAAAGTTTATGGAAAATGGAATTGTAAGGTAATTGAGAAATGGATATCATAAAAAGATTTCCAATTGAATATTGTGTAAAGGTTATAAATGAAATGGGTGATATGATGAACAGGATAACAACATGGGACTACGAGACATATGGCTATAACTGTCTTCTATTTAATAAAGAAGAAGCCAGTAAAACTATTCAGGAAGCCAAAGAAAGCAGAGTTCTCTCTACTCAGGAAATCAAGGATTTTTTTAACAGGCGTTTAATTGAAATAAAAAGAGATACTACGGATGAAAAGCTAAAAAGAGCGGGTATATCTGAAAAAGATTTTCAGGAGAAATACCACGAATTTGAAAGTGTGATAAATTTTCTGTCAGAAGAAACAGATAAAGTTTACGAAGTGGTCAACACCTATTATAGATGGCTTATATACATAAAGGATAAAATTGTTTTTTTCAGCATACTTTCACAGGTTCATCTGGATTAGGAGCCTTTAATTCTTACTCAAAGTAAAATATACATTACATTTTGTAAAGTATACTTGACATTCAGGGTCAAAATCCTGTATTATTATAATGTGAAGAATAAAAAATTAAAATGCAATCTTAAAAAAATAAGATTTCTGGAGGGTGAAATGACGCAGGAGGAGCTTGCAAAAAAAGTGGGTGTTTCAAGGCAGACAATAATTGCAATAGAAAAAGGCAGATACACGCCATCTGTATATCTTGCTCTTAAGATTTCAAAGGTTTTAAATAAAAAGGTTGAGGAAATCTTTGAACTGGAGGGGTTATGAATCTTATAAATACCATGTTTTTTATTCTGGTAGTCGTATTTTCTCTTCTTGGTCTTGCAGTTTCTCCATTTCTTCTGCTCGGCACAATATTTATTGCAGCGGTATTTTTATTTTTAAGAAGAGGAGGAGTTTTAAAGGACCAGGATGAGATGCAGGAATTCCTTGATTATAAATCAGGATATTACTCCTTCTACTTTGTAATATTTGTTGCGACGATTTTTCTCGTAATTAAACTTTTAAAAAATCCAGCGAATGTTCCGCCTGACCTTGCTGTTATAATTCTTCTACCTCTGATTTTTAAATTTGCGGTTCAATCTTTTGAATACAAAAATTACAAAAGAGCGGGTTTTATAATTTCTCTTTTACCCGGGATTTTCTGGTTTATATTTGTTTTTCTTGAATATATTTCACAGGGTTTTTCTACAGGATTTTTTATTGAGATATTACCTGTTCTTTTAATCATTGCCTTTTCTGTTCTGGGCTTAAAATTTCCAAGATTTTCAGGAACAGTGCTTTTACTTATTTCATTTTTCTTTTTATTTATACTTGCAAAAAGCAAACTTCCTGCAATGACAAAGATAGGGGTTTCATCATTTTTGCCGTTACCTTTGATTTTATCAGGATTTTTTTATATTTTTTCTAAAAAAGAGGAGGTAAAGAATGAATAATTTTATTTTAGCATTCTTGATTTTTTCAAATCCCGGAAGTTCAAAGATTGGTCTGAAGATAAGTATAAGTGGCGCGATTTTACCCTCAATTTCATTTATGTATGAGTTCGATAGAAAGAATGCTGTTGAATTTTCTTTCGCAGGATTACCTGTTCAGGGAACTTTTATTTTCAGATATGAGGTAAACTACCTGTTCAAACCCAGAACAAAGAGAAATTTAGCCTCCTGTTTTAAAGCAGGATTCGGACATATGGGAGGTGAAGGAAAGCATCTTTTTGATTTCCATCCTGAAATAGGAGGAGTTTACACAGGATTTAAAAAATGGGATTTATATTTTGGAGGAGGAATTCTTGCAATTTTTAAAATGGTGAATGTAGAAAGAAAGGGAATAATGTTTGCGCCGATTTTCAATTTTGCAGGTATGTATAAACTTTGAAGATTAAAAGGAGAAAAAATGATTGAAAAAATTATACTTGAACAAAAAATCAAGGAAATTAAAAAACCCTGGTCTCCCCTGCAAATTGCAAGAATCAATAATTATGTTATAAGAATTGCTCTTTTTGATGGTGAGTATCACTGGCACAAACATGAAGATGAAGATGAACTTTTTTATGTTTATAAAGGGAAAATAATTATTCAGATAGAAAATCAGCAGGATTTAACTTTAAATGAAGGTGAGATGGTTTTAATTCCCAAAAGGGTTATGCATTGTCCTAAAAGTATTGAACCTTCATATGTTTTGCTCTTCGAACCCATAACACTAAAATCAAGTGGAACCCGATAAGCTGTATCTCTATTTTCTGGATTTATGTTAGGACTATGATACTTTTTATTTCTGGAGTTGTTCATATATGTTTTTCATGTTATAGGAATATATCTAAAACTTGTTTATGTTTTTATCCTGAGGGCTCTATAACTGGATTCGTTATTTGAAATTTAAGATATCTGTGGGCTCATATAAAAATCCAACTTTCCTTAGAAGAGATAAAAAACACTGCACCGAGAGTAAGTTAGGGTCAAATCTATTCTGATTAGATTTTTGATGAGACAACTCGAAAAATTGAAATCAGTATTTAAAATACTTTTTAATTTTATTATATAAAAACAGTTTATAGGTAGGGTAATGTGAAAAAGTTTTTATATATAATCTTAGCAGATAAGTTTTTCATAATTGAAACAAAGGTGTTTGATGATTTAAAATAGAAATTAATAAAAAAACTAACGGGGAGTAGCGCAGCCCGGTTAGCGCGCTTGGTTCGGGACCAAGAGGTCGAGGGTTCAAATCCCTCCTCCCCGATTTATTTATTTAAAAGCCCCTCAATATAATTTTTTTTGACATATTCTATTGCTTCTTCCCTGGTGTTTAAAATTTTTTCTGCCCTTTTTTCCTCAACATCCTGAAGTATTTTCTTGAAAATTGGTCCTGGTTTTAAACCCAGGTCAATTAAGTCATACCCTGTGATTAAAGGTTTGGGTCTTTCTTTTTTTGATTCCTCGTAGAATTCAACTATTTTATGGAGCAAATTCCTTAAATAGCTCGGGTCTTTTCCAGGTGGGGTTGCCTTGAAATCTGCGTAATCGAGTAGAAACAATGCAAACCATAAATCTCCTGTTTTTCTTAAATACCTGAATATTGCTCTTCTGGTCGCATCTTTTTCTTTTCCCAGAAGATGGGGATACATATGGTATTTTACAAGATTATTAAGGATTTTTGATTCTTTTCTCGAAAACCTCATATTGTGTGCCCATTTTCTTGCAATTTTAGCACCTTCTCTATCGTGTCCATAAAATTTTGTTCTTCCCCGCTCAACTTCTATTGTTAAGGGTTTTGCAATATCGTGGAAAAATCCTGCAAGGAAAAGAAGGGGCTTTTTGTCATATTCAAACCATTCTCTATAATAATTTTCATTGAATTTTGAAAAGAATGTTTTTTTAAGATTTCTTTCAAATTTTGCTATATTCCTGACAACATTTAATGTGTGCTCAAGAATGTTCATTGACATTCCTTCGTATATCTGAAAAGAATTACGCTGGTATATAAGTTCTGGAATTAATTCAAATATAATTTCACTTTCTTTCAATAGTTCAATCCCTTTTTCAATATAATTTCCTTTACCAAACATCTCCCATATTTCGTATTTTATTCTTTCCTTTGCACTATTTTTTAAAAGACCTCTGTTTTTCTTCATCCATTCAAATGTATTGCTCTCAATTTCAAATCCATACCAGAAGTAAAATCTTACAATTCTTAAAATTCTCAAAGGGTCTGAAATCAAATTTTCCTCATTTAATGTTTTTAAAATTTTATTCTCTATATCCTTTAAACCACCCACAAGGTCTATTAATTCCATCTTTAAAGGGTCAATAACTATACTGTTTATTGTTAAATCTCTTTTTTCAAGGTCTTCTCTTAAATTCTTTCCTTTTAGCCCGGTTACATCAACAGTATAAATTTTGTCCTTTTTTAAAATTATTCTGTATTCTTTAAATTCTTTATCAAGCAATACCCACTTACCTTTTATCCTTTTAGCTATTTCCTTTGAAATCTCTTCAGGGTCTTTATCAAGGACAATTATATCAATATCGCTCGCATCCTGATTTAATGCAAAATTTCTTAAAGCACCACCCACTATGTAGAATCTGGTATTTATGTTTTCAAAGGACCTGTATATTTTAAATATTTCAGATTTTTTTAAGTTTTCAAATATTTTTGATACTCGCATAAAATCTCCTTACATCTTTTATTTCATAGGTTATGGGTGCAGGTGGCAGGTTTGATGTGAAATATTTTCCATAGGCGCTGTTTATTATTCTTGAGTCAAAAACAGCAAAACATCCTTTATCAGTTTTTTTTCTTATAAGTCTACCAAATCCCTGTTTAAATCTCAAAACAGCAAGAGGCAGAGAATAGTTTAAAAAGGGATTTTTACCTTCTTTTTTTAAGAGCTCCAGTTTTGCTTCATGATAGGGCTCATCAGGAACAGAAAAGGGTAATCTTGCGATTACAAGAAGCTCGAGAGCTTCACCTGGAATATCAACACCTTCCCAGAACGTTCCTGTGGCAAAAAGCGAAGTTTTTTCGTCATTTTTAAATCTTTCAAGCAGGTTTTTTCTTGAATCTTCTCCCTGAAACAGAACCGGTATTTTTAAATCAGACATTAATTTTCTAACTTCTTTTAACATTTTATAAGATGTGAAAAGCACAAGTGCTCTTCCCTGAAATATCTCCACAAGTTCTTTTATTTTGTGAGAAAAATACTGTGCGAATTTCTCTTCTTCTTTTGGTGTTGGGGCTTTTCTGTCAATATATATTATGACATTTTTCTTATAGGGAAAATGGGACGGGAGATAAACTGCCTGAGTATCTGGTTCAAGCCCTGCTTCTTTGATAAAAAATGAGAAATCCCTGCCTGTTTTTAAAGTGGCGGATGTGAAAAGGATCACAGGAAAATTGAGATAAACAAATTCTTTTAAATAATTTCCAGGGTTTAATGGAGCATCTTTTAAAATTATTTCATCATTTTCTATTTCAACCCATTTTACATATTCTGAACCTTCAGAAAATATTATTTTTTCAAATTTTCTGGCGTAATTCAGAAGTTTTTCTTTAAACATTCTGGCTCTTAATCCCCAGTCTCCTCTGGGTATTTTTACCATATTTGATAATTCCTTTAAATTTTCATGAATTTTAAATTCTGTGAAAGTACTTTCTCTTATCCTTTTCTTTTCGCTCTCTTTGATAAATCTTATGGCTTCTTTTTTTAATGCTTTTGCCTCTTCATAGGTTTTAGTCAGAAAATCTCTTTTCTTTTTTATAAATTTCCTGTCTGCTATTTCTCTAAAAAGAGTGCTTTCAAGATAATTGATGTTAATTTCATTCCCGTAGGAGTTTACAGCGTCTTCAATAAGCCTCTGTGCCTCATCTATTACAAGGATTCCTCCTGTTTTAATATAAGGAAAATCTATAAGAGAATTTGCAAGTAAAAAAGAATGATTTGTGATAAGGATATCTGAGTTTTTCCATCTATCAATTTTCTTGAATACATAACAATCAATATAATAAGGACAATCTTTTTTTAAACAGTCATCTTTCTTATATTTAAAAAGATTTGTTGGAATATTTTTACCCTCAAGTTCTGAAAGGTCTCCATCAGGGGTTTTCTCTATGAATTCAAAAATTATCTCCATCCACTTCTCCTTTGAAAATATATCCTCTTCTTTTAATTTTAAAAGGCAGAGATAATTCTCAAGCCCCTGTGCTATTTCTATTCTGATTCCCGGTATAATTTTTTTTACTATTATAACATCTTTTTCAAAAAGCTGTTTCTGAAGGGTTTTTGTGTGGGTTGATATAACAGCATTTTCAAACAGATTCTCTTTGAGAGCAAGCGCTATCGGAACAAGATAGGCGAAACTTTTCCCCACACCTGTTCCTGCTTCAACTATCAATTTTTTCTTTTCCACTATCTTTTGATAAAAGGAAAGTGCCATTGAAAGCTGTGAATGGCGATATTCAAAATATTTTAATTCATCTTTTATTAATTTCCCCTCTTTAAATATTTTATTTATAAATTCAATGTTCTTATCTTTTGAAGTCAATTTCATATGATGAAAACCCTCCAAGTAAGGTATGATTTCTAAAAGAGTATAAAAAATTTATTTTATCAAATAATAGCTCAAAGGAAAGAGAAAAAACAGGTGGCTGGTTACATACTCCTGCTGATAGTGTTATATTTTTCATTATATAAAATTTCTGAGCCAGGCTGAAAGATGTGAACTTGCCTTCATAATTCAAATCAAAAAAACTTTCCAGAAGTTTACTTTCCTTAAAGGATAGGGACAGGGAACCTGAAGGATATATCCTTTCTGATAGCAAAGCAGGGGAGTTGAAGTTCAAAAAGAAAAGTCCTATCTTGAGTGGTTTTATTATATTGAAGGAAATGCCTGCATCCGCAGAAAAAACACCTTTTGTAATCGTATTTTTTATATAAAGATAAAGGTATTTTAAGTTGAAACCGAGATTTATGCCTTCTTTATGAAGAGAAAGTCCGAGAACATAGGAGATTTCTCTGTAAAAGTCTGTTCCCATATAGTTGTAGCCTGCTCCGATATTAAATTTTTTAAAATTCTTTAAAATCGCACCTTCAAAAAAGTTCAGTCCGGAAATTGTATAGGGGTTTGAGTAAGCAAAGGAAAACATCATTCCTGTATTTGCTGGGCTTAATATTGAAGGGGCGTGGACAAGGGCTATGGCTTTACCGTTTGTTGAAAATTTATTTCCTGATAAAAGAGATGGAGAAAAGTTATATTCATAAAAAAGAGAAAAAATTAAAATAAGTTTTATCATCTTTTCTCTATTTCAAGAAGATGTTTTTTCCACCTCAAATCCGGTGAATATCCTCCAATGTTTTTTTTACCTGTGACCCTGTGACAGGCAACAAAAATTGGAAAGGGATTTCTCTTCATGAACTGACCAATTGTTCTTGGAGAAGTTCTGAAAATTTTAGCAAGTTCTCCATAAGTTATGGTTTTTCCTTTTTTTACATTTCTTTGAAGATATTTTAGAACTTTTTTTTGTTTTTCATTTATATTTCCCCAGGAAAGGGGTATTTTTTTTAAATAAGAGTCATCTCCTTTTTTAAAGTAGATGTCAAGAGCTTTTCTAATCGGGTGATTTTTGTTCTTATATTCTCTATTTTTCTTAAACTTTCCTATGATTACTCTTTTTACCTTTTGTCCGTCCATAATTATTTTTATTTTGCCATAAGGGGAAATGTATTGGTATTCATGCAACTCCGTGTATTTCTTCATATATCTTCCTCGCGAGTTTTTCTCCTATACCTTTAACCTTTTTTATTTCATCAGGTGATGCTGAAAAAATTCTTTCAGCAGAGCCAAAATATCTTAAAAGGGTCATTTTCTTTTTCTCTCCTATTCCTTCTATTTCATCAAGAACTGATTTTTTTATTTTCTTTTCTCTCCTTTTTCTGTGATATGTTATTGTAAACCTGTGTGCTTCCCTTCTTATTAATTTTAACAGTCTTAATGCATTTCTCTTATTTCTTGGCACAATAATCATTTTCCCATCAGTGAAGTATATCTGGTCAAAAGTTTTTGCAAAGGCACATACACAAATATCCTTCATATTTTCCTCTTTAAAGGCTTTTAATGCAAAGGTAAGTTGAGGTTTCCCACCATCTATTATGAAGATGTCGGGAAAATTCTGTTTTTCTTTAACAAGCCTTTTGATTCTTCTTTTTGTAACCTCGTAAATCATGTGAGCATCGGAATGGCTTTCAGTATGTTTTATCCTGTACTTTCTGTATTCACTCTTTCTGGGTTTTCCTTTCTCAAATACAACTACCGCACCAACTCTTTCGTCTCCAAATATCTGAGATATATCAAGGGCTTCTATTCTTTCAGGGATTTTTGAGAGGTTGAATAATTCTTTTATTTCTATGAGTGATTGAGGTATTCTTTGTTTAAATACCCCTCTTTTCAATAGTTCTTCTTCAAGTGTAAATTTGGCATTCTCATTTGCCATTTCAAGTAGTTTCTTTTCTCTTTTTTCTTTGACCTTATGAATGATTTTGATATCCAGCCCTCTTTTCTGCTTAAGAGTGTCTTCGATCAACTTTTTTTCTTTTATTCTGAAGGGAATTATTACTTTTTCTCCACCTATCACGCCTTTTGAGTAAAGCTGGAGCAAAAATTCTTCAATTATTTCTTCATTACTTGCTTCCTCAGGAAACTCAAGGAGATAGGGTTCTTTATCCAGTATTCTTCCTTTTCTAACAGGTAAAATAAGACACATTGCATATCTTCCTATTCTTGAAAATCCTATGACATCAAGAAATATTTCTTCTTCTACATGAGTTATATATCCGCCGTGTATTTCTCTGAGAGCATAGAGTCTATCCCTTAAAATGGATGCTTTTTCAAATTCCATCTTTTTTGAAGCCTTTTTAATTTCATCTTCGAGCCATTTTTCAATACCCTGAGTTTTACCGGAAAAAAATTCTACAAGCTTTCTGACATTTTCCTTATAATCTTCTTCTGTTATCATTCCAGGGACACAGGGCGCCGGACACCTTTTTATGTGATATTCAAGACATGGGTTTATTTTTTGTTTTGATGGAAGTTTGTATTTACATGTCCTTATAGGAAACACTTTTAAAATTATCTTTAGTGTTTTCATCAAAGCTTTTGCCGAATGAAAAGGCCCAAATAGCAAGGACCCATCTTCTCTTATGTCCCTTGTTTTAAAAATTCTGGGATATTTCTCATAGGTTGTAACTTTTAAATAAGGGTATTTTTTATCATCCTTTAAACGAACGTTATATTTTGGAGAGTGTTTTTTAATAAGGTTTGCTTCTAAGAGCAAAGCTTCAGCTTCAGAATCTGTAACCATGTAATCAAAGTCTCGTACTTTTAAGAGAAATTTTTTAAATCTCGGGTTTTCCTGAATGTCTGATGCGTGGTTCCTGAGCCTGTCCCTTAAATTTTTAGCTTTGCCTATATAAAGAGCTGAACCCTTTCTGTCTTTAAATATATAAACTCCCGGAACTTCGGGAACATCTTTTACCTTATCCTTCCACTTATCTTGCATACTGGGTAACTCTATACTCTCTTATAACCGTTACCTTTATCTGCCCCGGAAATTGAATTTTTTCTTCTATTTCATTTGTCACTCTTTTGGCAAGCTCATCAGCTTCGGCGTCAGTTATTTTTCCTGCCTCTACCACTATTCTAACCTCTCTTCCTGCCTGGAGAGCAAAGGCTTTTTCAACGCCGGGGAATGATGATGCTATTTCCTCAAGTTTCTCAATTCTCTTTATATATGCCTCTATACTTTCTCTTCTTGCACCTGGTCTTGCACCGGAGACCGCATCAGCCGCTGAGACTATCATGGTATATGGTGAGATTGCTTCTTCATCCTCGTGGTGAGCAGCGATTGCATTACAAACTATATCTGATTCTCCATATCTTTTTGCTATCTGGGCGCCTATCAGGGCGTGAGGACCTTCATAGTCTGCTTCTGCAACCTTGCCTATGTCATGCAGAAGAGCACACCTTTTTGCAATTTCCACATCCAGTTTTAGTTCTCCTGCCATAATGCCCGAAAGATAGGCAACTTCCTTTGAATGAATTAGAAGATTCTGTCCATAACTGGTTCTGTATTTCATTTTACCAACCATCTTTAAAAGTTCTGGATGCATCCCTCTTACACCGAGTTCAAGAACAATTTCTTCACCAAGAACTTTAATATATTCGTCCATTTCTTTTTCAACTTTATTCACAACTTCCTCAATTCTTGCAGGGTGTATTCTACCATCCTGGAGAAGTTTTTCAAGGGATATCCTTGCTATATCTCTTTTGTAGGGATTAAAGGATGACAAAATAACCGCTTCAGGAGTATCGTCAACGATTATTTCAACTCCTGTGACTGATTCAAATGTTCTGATGTTTCTTCCTTCCCTGCCTATTATCCTTCCCTTCATTTCCTCTGAAGGCAAAGGAACAACAGTTATACAGGATTCAGATGCCACATTGGATGCCACTCTCTGCATTGCATTGCTTATTATCTTAACCGCCTCTTTTTCAGCCTTTTCTCTTGCTTCTTCTTTTATCTTGTGAGCAATCTGAGCCGCTTCAACTCTTGCCTCTTTTTCAACATTTTTAAGGAGAATTACTTTTGCCTCTTCTCTCGTCATCCCTGCTATTTCCTGAACTTTTTTTGTCTCCTCTCTTATCATCTCGTCAATCTTTTCCATCTTCAGGTTCCAGACTTTTTCTTTGTTTGAAATTTCTTTTTCTCTTGCTTTAAGTTCTTCCTCCTTTCTGTAAAGAAGTTCACCTTTTTTGTCCATCTGGTATTCTTTATTCTGAATCTCTTTTTCTCTTCTTTCAAGTTCTTTCCGCATTCTTATAATTTCTTTTTCCATCTGTGTTCTTTCTTTAAGCATTTCTTCTCTTACCTTTAACTGAAATTCTTTCTTAAACTTGTCCGCCTCTTTTCTGGCAGTTTCAACTATATCCTTTGCGCTACTCCGGGCTTTTTCCAGATTTTTGTTTATTACATATTTCACCAGGAAATAGCCTCCAACAAAACCAATCAATAAAAATAAAATATAAAATATAACCTGCATCTCACACCTCCTTTCTCCATCTTATTTTCCTTATTTCTTTTAGTTTCTGCCTGAAAATTTTTTCTTTACCTTTGCCCAGAATTTCTGCAACCTCTACAAATTCAGGAAGATACTTCTGGTACACCGCTTCAGGCTCTGAGTGAGGATATCTATATCCTTCACCTCTACCTATCTTTTTCGCACTTTTATAATGACTGTCTCTTAAATGCATTGGCACATTAAATCTTTTCTCTTTTAAAACCTTCCTGGCTCTTGCCATACTTCTTAATACACTATTTGATTTAGGGCATAAACTCAAGAACAGCGTGAGGAATGCGAGTAAAAATTCTCCCTCGGGCATCCCCACCATTTCAAAAGCATATGCACAACCTGTTGCAACCTTTATTGCTTCAGGCTCTGCTAAACCTATGTCTTCACATGCAAATATAAGCATTCTTCTGAATATAAATCTCGGGTCCTCTCCACTTTCTATCATTTTAAAAAGCCAGTAAAGAGAGGCATCAGGGTCAGAGCCTCTCAGCGACTTTATAAATGCAGATATCGTGTCGTAATGCTCATCCCCTTTTCTGTCATATCTAAAATAAAGGGGCAACTTTCTCAAATCTTCTATGCCTATATTATTGCTTTCTTTTGTTTCAACAAGGAGTTCAAGTATGTTTAAAGCTCTTCTTGCATCACCTTCACTTGTTATTGCTATACTTTCAAAAACTCTTTCATCTATCTCTAAATTAAACTTTCCATAACCTCTCTCTTCATCCCCAACAGCTTTTTTCAATATTGATATTATATCTTTTTCTTTTAATGGTTTGAATTCAAATATCTTTAAACGGGAAAGTAATGCTTTGTCAATGGCAAAAAAGGGATTCAGGACGGTTGAACCTATAAGCACTATTTTCCCTGCTTCACTCGCAGGTAAAAGAACTTCCTGCTGAAGCCTGTTAAATCTGTGTATTTCATCTATAAAGAGTATTATGGGCTTGTTTGTATTTTTATAAAATCTATCAGCTTCTTCCAGAATTTTTTTGACATCAGAAGAAGTTGATACAGAAGCGTTCAGGTGAAAAAATGGTAGATTTGTCTTTTTAGAAATTATGAGGGCAAGGGATGTCTTACCTGTGCCTGGTGGTCCAAAAAACAAAGAAGAGGGAACATTACCTTTCTCTACTAACTTCTTTAGAATTCCTCCTTCTCCCACCAGGTGGTCTTGCCCGAAAAACTCTGAAAAATCCCGGGGGGCCAGGCGATATGCCAGGGGTCCCCTTCTCTTTTTGCCAAATTCTCCAAATATCAATTTTTTTCACCTCCTTCATACTCTTTCCTCTATTTTTTTTATTATACTTTCTATTTTCTCTTCTAATCTTTTTCTTTTGTATCGCTCTTTTAAAAGAGATTCTGCTAAGGATAAAAGAGCAAGTATATAAACTTTTTCAGGTCCTTCGGGATGGTCTATCAACTTTTCACACTCAGAAATTGTTTCGTTAATTATTTTCTCTATTTCTTTCACTTCTCTTTCCTCTAAATCTGTTTTTAACTTATAAATCTTACCTTTAATTTGAATATCTATATTTCTTTCAATCATCTTATAACCGCCTCAATTTTATCAATTAAATTTTTAACTTTTTCTTCAGCTTCGTCAAGAAGCTTTGTTTTCTCCTCCTTTTCTCTTTTTAAATTTTCATTTTCACTTCTTAAGTTTTCCAGTTCACTTTCAAGAGTTTTAATTCTTTCTATCAGAAAATTTATTTTTTCTTCCAATTTTTCAATTGTTGCTGCTTCCATTTCTACCTCCTGAATTTAAACGGGGTATTTTCTTCTATATATTTTAATAGATTCTGGACTTCTTTTTCAACTTCATCCTCTGTTAATGTTCCCTCTTTTTTCCTGAAAACACATCTTATTGTAATGTTTTTTATCCCTTCTGGTAATGGTTTACCATAAAATACATCAATCGGATAAAACCTTTCAAGATATTCTCTTTTAAAGTTGTTTATTACTTTTTCAAGAACGCTATAACTTGTGTCCTGAGGAGAAAGAAATGAGAGGTCTCTGTAAAGGGGAGGAAACTTGGGAAGTTCAGTGAAAACAGGGGGATTAATGCTAATTGCACTCAGGTCTATTTCAAAAATTTCTATTTCATAAGGTATATCAAAAAATTCATTATACCTTTCCGAAAGGATTCCTGCAAAACCTATTGTTTTATCCTTTTTATGGATAGAAAATCCTGTTTTTAAAAAAGGGTAGTTTTCTGTTTTAAATGCAACTTCCAGCTTGAAGGAACTTAAAAAGTCATCAAGGACACCCTTTAAGTCGTAAAAATCTATTTTTCTCTCATTTTCAAATATATTTTTTTCCACCTCGCCACCCATTAAAACACATAGATTTTCTGCCTCTTCATAGTCCTTATCTTTTTTAAATACATGGCCTGTCTCAAAAAGTTTTATCAATCTTTTACCCCTGTTAACATTGATTGAAAAAGAGTGGAGGAGAGATATGAAAATGTGTCTTCTTAGATGGGAATATCTCTGAGAAAGGGGGTTTTTCAAAGGAATAAATCTCTCTGATGACAATCCTGACAGTTCAATATCCTTTTCTCCTACAAAGGTAACCGAAATACTTTCATAAAAACCTTTGTTTTTAAAAAATTCCCTTATTTTATCCCTGATTCTATCTCTTGTTCCTGTAAAACCCACTCCCTTTTCTATTTTCCCTCTTATTTTCTCATATCCATAATGTCTTGCAATTTCTTCAATTAAATCCTCTTCAATTTCTATATCTCTTCTGAAGGAAGGAATATAAAAGAATATCTTATCTCCTTCCTGGTCTTTAACTTTGAATCCCAGATTTTCAAGAATTTCTTTTGCCTGTTTGATGCCTATATCTTCTCCCAGAACTTTTTTAATTCTATCTTCTCTTAAAAATACCGAGATTTCTTTTTTCTCCCCTTTTTTGACATCAGTTATAATTCCTGATGTTCCTCCACATATTTCCTCAAACATGAAGGTTGCTCTTTTTGATGCGTATAGTACGCCTTCCCAGTCTGCTTTTCTTTCAAATCTGTAGGAGCTTTCTGTATCAATTTTCAGTTTTTTTCTGCTTCTTCTTATAGATATATTATCAAAATAGGCACTCTCAAGAAAGATATTTTTTGTATTTTCAGTAACTCCTGTTTCTTCACCTCCTATTATACCTGCAATTGCAACGGGCCTTTCAGCATCTGCAATTACAAGGATATCCTTTGAAAGTTCTCTTTCCACACCGTCCAGACATACTATTTTTTCCCTTTGTTTTGCTTTCCTCACGATTATTTTTTCCTTTAGTTTGTCAAGGTCAAAGGCATGTAGAGGTTGACCGGTCTCAAGCATAACTATATTTGTGATATCAACCACATTGTTTATAGGTCTTAAACCAGAAACAAAAAGCCTTACCTGAATCTTTGCAGGTGATTTCTTTACCTTTATATTCTGGATAACCCTCCCTGTATATCTTGGACACAGGTCATAGTCCTTTATCTCAACAGGGAACTCAGGAATTTCAAGATTAATATCAGGTTCTGCAGAGGGAGGAGAGAATGAAACTCCTTTGTATGCTGCTATTTCTCTCGCCACTCCGATTACCCCAAGAAGGTCAGGTCTGTTTGGTGTTATCTCCATGTCAAATACAACATCAGGCAAACCCATCCCGGGCAATGGGTCTTCACCTATTTTAAATTCCTCATCAAGTTCTATAAGACCTTCTCTTTCTTCGCCAACTCCTATCTCATCAAAAGAAAGAAGCATCCCCTCAGACTTTATACCATCAAAATCTCTTATACCCAGAACCTCTCCCATTATTTCTGTTCCAGGAGGAGCGTATACCGTAAGCATATCCTGTTTTGTATTCGGTGCACCTGAAATCACGGTCCTTTTTCTTTTTCCATCATTTATCTCGCAAATATAGAGTTCTTTATTTTTTACCTTTTGAACCTTTTCGATTTTTACAACCTTCAATTTGTTTTCCAGTCCCCACGCAATTTTTTTAGTTTCTTCAATTCCCATTCCCAGAGAGCTCAGAATTTCTGCGAGGTCTTCAGGGTTATAATCAAACTCAAGAAATTCCTTAAGCCAGTTATAGGTTACCTTCATTTGAAAATCTCCAGAAAATCAATTTCATTTTCATAAAAAAGCCTTATATCCGGGATTCTGTATTTTATCATTGCCATCCTTTCTATTCCGAAACCAAAAGCATATCCTGTGTATTTTTCTGTATTATAGCCAACATTCTCAAAGACCCTTGGATGAACCATTCCACATCCTAAAACTTCAAGCCATCCTGTGTAGCCGCATGTTGAGCATCCTTTTCTTTTGCATATTGCACATGAAATAGCTACTTCTGCAGAAGGTTCTGTGAAAGGGAAATAGGAGGGTAGAAATTTTATTTCTGTATCAGCCCCAAAGAATTCTTTTGCAAAAATCTCAAGAGTTCCTTTAAGTTCAGCAAAGGAGACTCCCTCGTCAACATAGAGCCCTTCAAGTTGGTGGAATACAGGAGAGTGTGAGGGGTCAAAGGGGTCAACCCTGTAAACCTTTCCCGGTGCTATTATTCTAACAGGGGGTTTTCTTGATTTCATTACCCTTATCTGAACAGGTGATGTATGTGTTCTCAAAATTAATTCTTCTTCAACAAAGAAAGATGCCTGTTCATCCCTTGTGGGGTGTTCTTTTGATATGTTAAGCGCCTCAAAGTTATGATAGTCTGATTCCATTTCAGGCCCTGAAACAACTTCAAAACCCATACCTGTAAAAATCTCTTCTATTTCTTTTAGAACAATTGAAATCGGGTGTAAAGAACCTGTCTCAGATTTTCTTCCAGGAATAAAGAGGTCTATACTCGGTTTTCTCTTTTCCTCAAATTCTTTACTCTTTTCTTCAATAAAACTTTTGATTCTCTCCTGAAGCTCATTCAATGTTTTACCCGCTGATTTTCTTTCGTCAGAAGAAAAATCCTTGAGTTTTTTGAAATACTCTTTTATTAAACCTTTTCTACCGAGATATTTTACCCTTATCTTTTCTAAATCTTCTAAATTTGAACACGATTTTATGTCTTCTTCCAAAGAAATTTTTAATTCTTTTAAATCCATCTTTTTTATTCAAGGTTTTCCTTTACAAGGTTTACAAGATTCTCAAAAGATTCTGGTTCAAAAACAGCAATATAGGCAAGCATTTTTCTGTTTATGTTTATGTTGAGTTTTCTCAGAGTCTGGATAAACTGAGAGTATTTAATTCCGAGATTTCTACAGGCAGCATTGATCCTTGTAATCCAGAGTCTCCTGAATTCTCTCTTTTTCTCCTTTCTGTGTCTGTAAGCATAGGCTAAACTTTTAATGACCTGTTCATTTGCTTTTTTGAATGTGCTTGATTTCTGTCCGTAGTATCCTCTTGCCATTTTCCTGATTTTTTTGTGTTTTCTTCGGGTAAGAGGTCCTCCTTTAATTCTCATTTCTATCCTCCTTAAATTATAAGTGTTTTAATTATAAGTTATTCTGTTTTCTATTGCAAATTTAAGATGTGTTTCAGTGCATTTTATATGTTGTTAAATGTCAAAGTCTAATGAAAACTTGAAAAAGCAGGGGGCAGAGGGTTAAATTTTAAATTCATTTCTCTGGATTTTAATATTTGAAAACTCGTATAATAAAAATAGTATGCTGGTATTTTTATTCACAGACATTGAGGGTTCAACAAAGAAGTGGGAGAAATTCAAAGATAGAATGGCGGATGCTCTTAAAAGGCATGATATTATTTTAAAAGAATATATAAAAGAATATGACGGTGAGATAGTAAAACATACAGGTGATGGAATATTTGCAGTTTTTAAGAAAGGGAATCCTTTGGAGTGCGTAATTAATATCCAGAAAAAATTTTTTAAAGAAAACTGGGAAAGTGTTGAAGGACTGAGAATTCGCATTGCAATGCATGCAGGCTTTGCTGAAAAAAGAGGTGATGATTATTATGGAACCGATGTTAACAAAACCGCAAGAATTTTGCAGGCAGGCTGGGGTGGTCAGATTTTAATAACAGAAGAGGTAATTAAAAATTTCAATCTTCCTGAAAATACACAGGTAATGGACCTCGGGATTCATAAGTTAAAGGACCTTTCAGGATTTCAAAAAATATATCAACTTATTCATCCAGATATTCCTCTTAAAAAATTTCCCCCGTTAAATTCTCTATCCCGTTACCCCAACAATTTACCCATCCAGTCCACTCCTTTTGTAGGCAGAAAAAAAGAAATTTCAGAGATTATTAAAATTTTAAAAGAACCGGAATGTAGAGTTTTAACGATTACAGGTTCAGGTGGGGTGGGAAAGACAAGAATTGCAGTTCAGGCAGGTGCTGAGATGTTCGAGGATTTTCCTGATGGTGTGTTTTTAGTGCCTCTTGAACTTTTAAATACAAAGGAGCTTATTGCAGGTAAAATTGCTGATTCCATTGGTTTTAACTTTTATAGCAGGGATGAACCCGCTATTCAGATTATAAACTATTTAAGAGAAAAGAATATGCTTTTAATTATGGATAATTTCGAGCATATTATTGAGGGAGCGGATATTGTGTCCCGGATTTTAAAAAATACAGAAAATGTCAAGTTTCTTATTACCTCCAGAGAGATTCTAAAAATCCAGGGTGAATGGAGCTATGAATTAAAGGGGCTTGAATATCCCGGTGAAGAAGCGAAGTTTAAAGAATATGATGGGGTAAAACTTTTTGTGAATGGTGCAAGAAGAGCAAAACCTGATTTCAGTCCATCTGATGATGATAAGTTATGGATAATACGTATATGCCAGATGGTCCAGGGGCTACCTCTTGCAATAGAAATTGCGTCTGCATGGGTAAAGGCGCTGTCCTGTAGAGAGATTGCTGAAGAGATACAGAAGAATATTGATTTTCTTGCGACTTCTTTAAAAGATATTCCGGAAAGACACAGAAGTTTAAGGGCTGTATTTGACTATTCATGGGAACTTTTAAAGGAAAACGAGAAAAGAGCACTCAAGTATTTATCGGTTTTTAAAGGAGGTTTTACCAGAGAATCAGCAAAGAAGGTTGCAAATGTGGATTTAAATCTGCTTTTATCTCTCATTGAAAAATCTCTTATAAAAAAAGAAAATTTAAGATATAATATGCTTAATCTCACCCTGCGGTATGCAGAAAAGAAACTAAAACAAAATCTGGACGAATATAAAAATATTAAACATAAGTATGTAGACTATTACACTAATTTTATAGAGGAGAAAAAAATATATATGAAAACACAGGAGCAAAAAGAGAAATTTGATAAGCCCTTAACAGAAGAAATTGAGAATATAAGGGATGCATGGGAATACGCGGTTGAAAACAGACTTCTTGATAAAATAAAAAAATTCATTGAGCCTTTACATTTCTTTTATAGTGAGAAAACAAGGTATCAGGAAGGGAAATTAATCTTTGAAATGGCTGAGACTAAATTGCGAGATTTACAGGGTAAAGATGGTCTTTTATTATATTCAAAAATACTTGCAAGACTCGGGACTTTTTATTTGTCCATGGGATTTTATAAGGAAGCAAAGGAGCGTCTTGAGAGAAGTTTAAAAGTTTTTAAAAAATTTAATTCAAAAAAAGAAATTGTAGTGGTTTACAGGAAATTGGGACTGACATTCCTTTCTCTTGGAGATTATAAAAGGTCAGAAGAATTTTTTAAAAAGGCCCTTAAAATAGCAAAAGAATTAAATGACAAATATGAAATTTCAGGACTTAAGAACAACATCGGCCTTATTTACTGGTGAATTCAGGAATATGACAGAGCAAAAAAGTTGTTTGAGAGAAGCCTTGAAATATGGAGAGAACTGAATTATAAAAAAGGGATTGCACTATCTCTTGGTAATTTAGGTCTTATATACCATTACAAAAAAGACTATAAAAAGGCTGATGGATTTTTGAGAAGATGTCTGGAACTTGAAATAGAACTTGAAAATATGCTCGGTATTGCGCGTGCCTATTACAACATTGGTCTGAATTATAAACATATGGAGGATTATGAAGAGGCAAAGAAATATTATGAGAAGGCTCTTGAAATAGAAAGAAATATAGGAGATAGGACAGGTATTGCTATTTCTTTAAATGCAATTGCTGATTTGAGCCTTGAACAGAACAATTATTCAGAGGCAGAAGACCTTTCTACAAAAGCTCTTGAATTAAGTAGAGAAATGGGTAATGCAGTAACCGAAACAGAAGCTCTCTATAATCTTGGGGAATCTTTAATCCGTAAAGGAGAACCTGATAAAGGTATTGGATATATTTACTGTGCTTTAAAAAAAGCCCTTGAGCTCAATCTTGTTTATATTAGATACGGGCTTTTCAGTTCTGCAAACTTTTTTATCATGAAAAAGGATTGTGAAACAGCTTTTAAAATTCTTATCTATTTAAAAGAAAATTATAAAGAAGAATTTGAAGAAAAGATTGATAAGAAAATTGAGGAACTTAAACCCGACCCTGAACTTTTAAAAAGAATTTCAAAAGAAGTAAGCAATAAAAATCTCAAAGATTTTACAGAAGATATTATAAAAAAAATAAGCATTTATTTAAAAGATTCTGTTTAAAACCGGGATTTAATAATCAGAAATTAAAAAAGAAGTAGAAAAATTAGTTAAAGTGGATATTCCCTATGAAAAAGTGTTCTTATATTCTATCCTTAAAAAACTATGGAAAATTTATTTAAATATGAAGGTGCTGTCAAAAAATTCACCCGCAAAGAAAATTAAATTATCCTGACCCCTTTAAATCCCGCATATGACCCTCTTATATTCCCATCCAAAGACCTCAAAACTCGCAAACTCGAACTCTTCAAAGTCGTCGCGATTCACCGTAACTACCTTTCCCCTTGACAAAGAAATTTATTTTCCTTTATATTTTTTTATATATTTTTATAGTTCTTTAAAAGGAGACGAGATGAATACAATAAGCTTTCCTTATAAATTAGAAAAAAATCTTTTATATTTTCAGGAAAAATTGCCATCGCCTTTGACCCAATTGGGAGAATCAAGGTGGAGACTCTTTTTTCATATAATTATACAGGCATTTAAGCTATCCAGAGAAATTTTCGATCTATCCAGAATGTATTATAATGAAGTGATACCTCAAACTTATACAATTCTTGAAGTTCTACCGGATACCAAATCTATAAAGGATTTGGAATATTTTCACAAAATACTCTTATGTGTTTATTCTGTAGTTGATAAAGTGGAAAAAATCCCATTTTTCCCTATTAATAATGAGCATCACAAAATGAAAGAAAAAGTGGAGCACGCATTAGAGATGCTTGAATATGTATTAGAAAATCATTCAGAGATAGAAAAAATTCTAACGGATATTGAGAAGAATATGCAGTGTGGAGATTAAAGAATATCCAACCTTCCAAAGAGTTCTCAAAAAACTTATTAAAAAATATCCCTCTTTAAAAGATGATATCTCACGAGAATTCGAGAACCTAACTCCTGAAGATATTAAACGAAAAGCAGATCCATATCCAAAATTTCATAGAAAAATCTGGTCCCTATGAATGAAATGCACATCTACCGGAAGAGGAAAATCTTTTTTCCGGATAGAGTTTTATTTCAACGAAGAAAATCCTACCGCTATTTGGCTTATTAATGCTTTTCCAAAAAGTGATATAAAGCCCTTATCCCCCAAACAGGTAAAAGAACTTTTAAAAGAACTTGAGAAAAAACACTCCCCTTGACCCTTCTTTCTTTTTTCCTTTAATTTCTTTAATCCGGTTAAACTCTCATGTCAAACAATGTCAAAAATTTATTTGGCACAAATATTCTTATCTCTCAATTACTTACAATTTCGTCTGATAAAATCTTGACAAAATTTTCAAATTCGTCGGGTTTAACAAAAATTAAAGAAACATTAAACCAGAAATCAAGAAAATTAAAAAAAATTATGCCAAATTTTTCAAAGAAAATGAAAACGACTTTAATCAAAAATTCTGTAAATCCCATTGTATCCCAACCTTTTTACGCATCCAACTTAAATTTTCACGCTTCTCAATTCAAATACACCCCCCATTTTTAAAGATTTAAAGCACTATTTTAGAAAAAAACAAAATATTTTCAGGGCGAGTATACTTTTTGAAAACAGAGTAAAAATATCTTTAAAATAAAAACGCTATGAAAGGATTTAAAGATGTAAAAAGAGTTTTAAATTTATCATGGGGTAAACTTTCTTACTTTTCTCTTACAGAATTCGCAAAGATTTTTAAAACCGACATTTCAAAGCTTCCCTTTACCATGAGAATACTGTTTGAAAATCTTTTAAGGAACTACGATGGAAAAGAGATAGATGAAGACATTCTTCAATTTTTCTCAAAATGGGATGGTAAATCACAATTTGAAAAAGAAGTTCCCTATTTCCCTTCAAGAGTGATACTCCAGGATTTCACGGGTGTTCCCGCAGTTGTTGACCTTGCTGCAATGAGAAATAAGATGAGACAGATGGGTGGAGACCCTAAGAAAGTTAATCCGCATATTCCCTGTCATCTTATAATAGACCATTCAGTTCAGATTGATTTTTTCGGGACATCCTATGCATTTGCTAAAAATGTTCAAAAGGAATATGAGAGGAATAGCGAGAGATACATGCTTTTAAAATGGGCTCAAAACACACTGCATAATTTTAAGGTTGTTCCACCGGGTAATGGTATAATACATCAGGTAAATCTGGAATACATAGCAGAAGTTATATGGCATAAGGAAGTCAATGGAGAAATCATTTCATTCCCTGATACACTGATAGGAACAGATTCTCATACAACAATGATAAATGGTATCGGAGTTCTTGGATGGGGAGTTGGAGGCATTGAGGCAGAAGCGGTTATGCTCGGTGAACCCATATATTTAAAAATACCCGAAGTCATAGGAGTTAGATTAAGAGGCAGTTTAAAAGAGGGGGTCACGACCACTGATGCGGTTCTCTTTGTTACACAGAGATTAAGGGAGAAAGGAGTTGTTGGTAAATTCGTGGAATATTTTGGAGAAGGAGTCCATAGTCTTTCTGCTTTTGACAGGGCAACGATTGCAAATATGGCGCCCGAATACGGTTCAACCTGCGGTTTTTTCCCGGTTGATGAAAAGACAATTGAATATCTTAAATTCACAGGCAGGAAAAGGGAGATATTAGAACTTGTTCAAAAATATACAGATGAAAATATGCTTTTCCAGAAATATTCATCAGAGGCTCTTTATTCTGATGTGATTGATATAGACCTTTCTGAAATTGAACCATCCGTAGCAGGACCAAAAAGACCTCAAGACAGAATTTCGCTTTCCAGCCTTAAATACAAAGTAAAGGAAATTGCCAAGGATAATATGGGTAAGGAGATTTCTTACAATAAAACT
Source organism: Candidatus Hydrothermus pacificus (assembly GCA_002011615.1). Classification (GTDB taxonomy): domain Bacteria; phylum Hydrothermota; class Hydrothermia; order Hydrothermales; family Hydrothermaceae; genus Hydrothermus; species Hydrothermus pacificus. The sequence goes on from MTOH01000002.1 coordinate 187,223, forward strand.
TCAATTGAACACTGGGAAACAGAAGGTGGTGCACACCCTGAATCAAAGGAGACAGAGGATTTTATTGAGATAAAAAGGGATGATATTCACTGGGAATTGAGGAATGGTTCTGTTGTGATTGCTGCGATAACCAGTTGTACAAATACATCTAATCCCTATCTTCTGTTTTGTGCAGGTTTGCTTGCTAAAAAAGCAGTTGAAAAGGGTTTGAGAACAAAGCCCTATCTAAAAACAAGTTTTGCACCCGGTTCCAAAGTCGTAAGAGATTATATGGAAAAATCAGGTCTTATGCCCTATCTTGAGGCTCTCGGATTTCATATAGTTGGTTTTGGATGCACCACATGTATAGGAAATTCAGGTCCTTTGCCTCCTCAGGTTGAAAGGGCGATAAAAGAAAAGGACCTTGTTGTTGCATCGGTTCTTTCAGGAAACAGAAATTTTGAAGCAAGGGTTCATCCCCTTGTAAAGATGAACTTTTTGATGTCACCTCCACTCGTTGTTGCCTTTGCACTTGCCGGTAACATATGTTTTGACCCCTATAAAGAACCCATTGCTCATGACCCCAATGGAAATCCTGTTTATCTTAAAGATATATGGCCTTCTGAACAAGAAGTGAATCAGATTATGAGCAAATTTTTATCAGGTGAAGATTTTATTTCTTCTTATTCAAAAATCTTTGAAGGAGATGAGAACTGGATAAAACTTGAATCTCCTCATGGAGAAATATGCCATTTTGACCCCTCTTCAACCTATATAAAAGAACCTCCCTTTTTTGAGGATTTCAGCACAGACCCTGTGCCGATCAGTAATATAAAAAACGCAGGGTGTATAGCGATACTGGGTGATTCAATAACAACCGACCATATATCACCCGCAGGTAAAATACCTGAAGATTCACCTGCAGGAAAATATCTGATTTCTCACGGAGTTAAACCCGATGAATTTAATACATTTGGTTCAAGAAGGGGTAATCACGAAGTTATGATAAGAGGGACTTTCGGAAATGTCAGACTTAGAAACAGGCTTGTTCCTGATAAAGAAGGTGGATTCACTTTAAAATTTCCTGAAAAGAAGTTAACCACTATATACGATGCTGCAATGGAATATAAAAAAGAAAATGTCCCATTGATTGTTATTGCCGGCAGGGAGTATGGGAGCGGTTCTTCAAGAGACTGGGCAGCAAAGGGAACAAAACTACTTGGAATAAAAGCAGTTATTGCTGAAAGTTTTGAGAGAATTCACAGGTCAAACCTCGTTCAGATGGGTGTTTTACCCCTCCAGTTTAAAGAAGGTGAAAACCTGGAAAAACTTGAAATCAAAGGCGATGAGATTTTCCACATTGAGGGGCTGGAGAAAGACTTAAAACCCCTTAAAAAGTTAAAAGTAAAGGCAGTTAAAGATGGAAGCGAAAAAGTTTTTGAGGTTATTTTAAGACTTGATACCTTTATGGAGATAGAATATGTGAAATTTGGTGGAATACTTCCCTATGTTCTTGCAAAATTTCTTAAAAGTTAAGTAACAGATACTCGTTAACAGATAAAAAATTCAGGTGACAGAGTGGATGGATGAAACGGGGTCAGGGAATTCGTATTAAGGGAGAAAACCTGCTCTTTTCATCTGTCTTGCATATTTATAAACGCGACAAACGCGATTAGCCATATATCGTACCGACCATATAAAGCATCAGAATATTTGTAAATTAAAATATAATGGGCTTATAATATTTTCTTATAATAGGAGGTTTTATTATGGAAGAAAAAGAAGTCGGAAGAGTGCTTGATTATTATGCTAAAATAGGGGTTGTTGCAATTGAAGTGACAGAGGGAGAAATAAAGGCTGGAGATACCCTCCATTTTAAAGGTCATACAACAGACTTCACACAGGTTGTTGAATCAATGCAGATAGAACACGAGCCCGTTGAGGTGGCAAGAAAAGGAGATAAGGTCGGGATAAAGGTTAAAGAAAGGGTCCGGCCTCATGACAGAGTTTTTAAGGTGATTGGATAAAAGGGTTTTGCAGGATAGGGAGATAAAATAAAGAGTGCGAAAGTAGAAATGCTTTGGTTATTGACTATAAAAAGATAATGGCTTTAAAAATACGATAAAGGATAAGACACTGGTAAAAACCAGAAACCTTAAAATCCTCAAAGAACTTTTCTAGGATTATAAATGGTCTTCGGTTTTAAAAAATATTGATTCGCCTTTTGTTATTGCAAGAATTCTTGAAATTGGAAACAAAGAGCAGGTTAAAGAGCTTGAAAAGGCGATTGGTTCTAAAAAAATTAAAGATTTCCTTAAAAAATATAAAAAACTTCTATCAAAACAATCATTGAACTTCTGGAGATTACGATATGGAATTCAAAGTGAAGAAACTTCTAAAAGAACATAAAGAAGTGGTAGATAAACTTTCTCCTATTTTAGAGAAGGAAAGTTTCTATCTTGCTGGTGAAACTGCTTTATACTACTATTTAAAACATAGATATTCTATAGACCTTGATTTTTTTACTCAAAAAGAGGTTGATTTTAGACAATTTTATCAAAATTTTTCTCCTTCTGAAATAAGAAGTATTTCAAAAGATACAATTCATGCTAAGGTAAAAGAAGTAAATGTTTCCTTTTTCTTTTTCCCCTATCCTCTTTTGAAACCCTTTTCACATCTTGATTTATTAAAAGTTGCAAGTTTAGAGGATATACTCTGTATGAAAATAAATGCTATTATCTTGAGAGGAAGTAGAAAGGACTTTGTGGATGTTTATTTTATTATGAAAAAATTAAAAATTAAAAGCGAAGACACTATTAAACTTTTTACAAGGAAATTTGAAAAGTATGATGAAATAATTATAAGGAAGTCAATTACCTTTTTTGAAGATGCAGAAAAAGAACCTGAATTCCCGATTTTGAAAAAAGTAAGCTGGAGTTCAATAAAAGACTTTTTCATAAGAGAATTTGCTAAAATATAATTAAAAACAGAAAAATATTGCAGGCTAAGGGGATGCTACCATCCTGGACAATATATAAGTGAGGGAAGAATTAAGTTAAAACTCAAAGGTTAAAAGTAAAAAGATTTTGTTCGCCTTGATGAAAAAATTGACGGATAATCTCCTCCCCTTGACAGGGAAAACTACCCAATACTTTTCTCCCCCTTTACAGTAAAAATTACCAGATTAATCAGCAAACCTTCCTCTCCCTTGATGAGAAAAATCACCCAATGTTTTCCTCCCCCTTGATGGGGGAGGATAAAGGAGGGGGTGATGTTATGGGATCGCACAAATATTTGAAATTTGTGTCTTATATACCTTATATTATTGTAGGAAATGTGGATAATTATAAATAAAAAATTTAAATTTAAAAAAGGAGGGATTATGAAAAAACTATTATATCTATTCATAATACTCCTTTTACCGAATTCCGGTTTTGCCCAGTTACCTAAATTCAAGATAAAAATTCCCAAGAAAATTCCCGGTATAGAGGAAATTTTAAAAAAAGAACCTCCTATCACAACCAGTATAAAGGATGCGCTTACCGAAGTGCCTTTTTTAGATGATTATAAGCCTGTAATTTACGGTTCTTTGTTTCAATTGCCCCGCTTAGAAAATGGCGAATTTTTCCTGGTGCCCGGTGTATATAAAGGAACATTGAAAACTTATTGTATGCATGCAGGAACCTATGCTCCAACTAAAGGAGACGGTTATCTATACGCACCCATAAAAGGACCACAGGCAAAATATGTGAAGAAGATATTAAAAAATACATATAAACATCCCGAGATACCACAGGAGAGAGTTCAGGAACTCATCTGGGCTATTATAGCCCGTGCCAAATTTGAGGATTTATCACAAGAACTTAAAAATGCCGCAAGGGTTCTTCTTGATCCAGGAGATATTGTTGCTCTAAATCGTAGTGCAATTGATTTTGTCCCTGAAAATTTGAAAGAAAAAGTCCTTGAAGGTGTGTCTGAGGAAATGAGAAGTATTTTTGAAGTAGAAAATAAACTTCGCGAAATGTTGACCCGAACCCATAGTTCTTATGAAGAGTTAGAAAGGATTGCGGTATTAAGGGGAAAACCTCCTCAAAAAGGAGAAAGCAGGGAAATTCCAGGAGGACGCTGGTCTTTTCATCCTGAAGGATTTTTTATAAGATTTTTTCCTGAAGATTACGATCGAACCTATGTAGAAGTTTATGTCCCGGAAAAATACAGAATCAAACTGGATAATAAAGGAAGAATTGTTTCTATTTCGGATAATATAGGAAACTCATTAAAAGTTGAATATAACGATGATATTCCTTCCCTCTCTCTTCCATGGGATTCTGAGGTAAAAGCATATGCCATAAGTTCACTTAAATTTGTAAAAATAAGTCCTTATGATTATAAAAAGAAAATAGAAACTCAGATAAAAGAAAATTCATGGACCTTTACAGGGGTTTCATCAATAAAAAATGATAAAAAATTAAATGAAATAAAAAGTGAATTCTATGATGACTTTCAAAAACTTTTAAAACAAAACTCAAAATGGAAGTCTCTAATTGATTTTTCCATTGCTTTTCAAAGGTATAAAAAATCAGTAGAGTCCGGAAAAGAAAAAGAAATACTTTTCAAAAACCTGAAAAAAGAAAATGTCTTTTCAGAAAAAGTGTATCTAACCATGGTAAACCTTGAGTATTTAGATTTATGCATACAAGATTTAATCAACAATATTCTGCCAGAGAACCAGGACTGGCTTGCAGAACATAAATTTCTGGCAAAAAAAGCGTGGGCATCTTTATTGTGTAAATACGTTAAAGAATCCGAGTCAAAAGGGTTAATTGATGAAAAAACTGAATTCTATTCTGAAGTTTACGAAGGGGGTGATGTTGACCCGCCATGGGACCCTTCTGGCACCTCAGCCACCCCTGGCAACACATTCAGCCAGAGATTGGGGCAATCTCCTTCGCCATACTTCAAAGAAAGACCTAAATACCGCTACCGCCCTTTACCACGCTTCAAAGAAAAGCCTCCTTTACCACGCTCCAAAGAGGAAATTGAAAAAGCAAGAAAAAGTATAGACATAGTAAAAAAGGGTATTTTTGGAATCAGGGCAATGATATCAGGAATTGCCTTGACAATCGCAGGAGGAATAGGTTTTTTTATACCTAGGTATATTTTTGGGAAAATACTCGAAAAAAACTTCGAGTATTGGAGTAAAGCCATTGACGCAATAGGAGGAGACCCGCCCAGAGATGATTATAAAGAATTTCCTGAATTGGTTGAAATTTCTTATGAAAAAATAACACCCGGAAAAGGTGTTTCCCCTGAAAGGGCAAAAAGTCTAAATGAATTGATGGATAAATCACTGAAAGTTCTATCTTATCTTAAAGCAGCTCAGGAAAGTTATGACAGATTTGGAGGTGCAATAAAACATAAAGATTATTACTGGGCAAATAAACAGGCATATGCCTATGTTTACTACAAAAGACAGGCCGGCCTGGGGATGCTTGAGGTTGCTGACCAGATAGAAAAGGTGATTGAAATCCTGAAAAAAGAGGGTATAGAAGATTTATTTATTACCCGTGAAAATTTTGAAAAATATCAGGCAAGGTTACGTGTCAAAGGATTTGATGAAGAAGAGCTCAAGGCAGCAAAACTTATAGGCTTTACAGATGAAGAAATTAAAAAGCTTCGTGTTGAAAAGTTAAAAGCAAAACCAGAAGAAGTTACTGGAAGTATTTTTGAATTTTCATCAGAGTTTGTAAAATCGCTCAGAATCATAGGAGAAACATGGGCATCACTCTCTCCAAATTGTGTTCCGGAAAGCTTCATGAAGGAGAAGTAAATTTTAACGCCTGATGTTTTAAGTTGAAAGGTTTAAAATATCCTTATATCAGAATCTGTCCCTTGAAAATGATGTGAGAAGTAAAAACTTAAAAGTCAAAACTCAAAAGTAAAAAGTCAAAAGTAAAAAGTAAGAAAACTTTATCCTCCCCCATCAAGGGGGAGGAGAGTTTGGTGGGTGATTTTTCTCATCAAGGGGGAGGAAAACATTGGGTGATTTCTCTCATCAAGGGGGAGGTGGTCAATCCCCCTTAATCCCCCTTCTCCAAGGGGGAGATAAAGTTTTTTTACTTTAAACTTTTTTCTTTTGACTTTTGACCTTTGACTTTTGACTTTTTGCTTACCTTTCCTATCAAGAGGAAGAAGGATGAGCCAACAAATTCTCTTCCCTTGATGAGAGGGTATGTCCCTCATTGACACCTCGGGGGTGTCAGTATGGTTTACAATTCACCGCTTATCCATATTGTTTTATAGGAATGCACCTTTACTCTTCCTTGTTTTCCCCTTAAAGGTTTTACATTTTCTCTTCTTGTATAGATTACCTCTACTTTGCCTTTCTTTTTTGCGAATTTTACAGCCAGTTTTGCCGCATAAAAAAGGTCTTCGTCAGGGACGGGTTGATTTTTGTTTCTTTTGAGTATTACATGGGGACCAGAGTATCCCCTTATATGGAAAAAGTAATCCCATGGTTTTGCAAGGTGAAAGGTTAATTGGTTTGCCTCCTCTTTATTTCTTGATACGTATATTTTAAATCCTGAAGGTGATTTGAATTCTAAAAATTTCTTTTTTTCCTTTAATTTTTCTTTTTCCTCACCCTTTTTCCTGAGCTCTTCAATCTTTTTTATAATTTTCTGAACTTTTTGTTTTTTATTTTTGTAAATCCTGAAATACATCCGTGCGGATTTTAAGGGATTTTCTTTTATTTCAACCTCGTATTCTTTTTCTTCTTCAGGGTCTTTTAGTTTGAATTTACCTTTTTTCCCCTCAAGTTCTTTTCTGTATAGCAAACACAGTTCCCCCATCTTCCTGTATTTTTCAAAGCCCTTCTCTTTTTCAAGTTTTTTTTCAAGGTTTTCTATTTTCTTTTTGATTTTTTTGTCTTCTTTTTTTTCTTTTACCTCTTGTTTTTTTTCATAAACTTCAAATAGTTTTTCAATAGCAGAAGAGAAGTCAATCAAAATTTCATAATCTCCTCCTATTTTCCAGGGAGATATGAAAACAGGTTTTTTGTTTTCATAAACAAGATAAAAGTTTTCAGGGATTTTTTCTTTTAATTCTTTTAAAAGGTTTTTGAATTTTTCTTTCCCAAAATATTTCAGGTATTCCGGATAATGTTTTTTAGCATAATTTTCCCATTCGGGATTTTTTGTATCAAATATGTCTATTTTCGAAGAAGGAGGGGAGTAGGCTCTGTTCTTCCATTTGTTTTTAAAATCGTAAATTGCTTTACCATTTTCGTCCGTAACTATTATGTTTTTAAATCTTCCGAGAAGTTCAATTATGAGTTTTCTTTTTAAGGGTTCAAAAAGGGGTGTAATCCCTCTGAGGTGAAATATGAATATTCTTTCACCTTTCGGGTTTTCAATTTCTTTTATTTTAAAATCCTCTACAAGGTTTGAGAATTCTGCCTTTTTACCTGTTATTTCTTTAAAAGGAATTACACTTACCCTGTAAAGGTCTTTTGATAAATATATCTTTAAAATCTCTTTTTCAAATAAAAGATAAAAAACATCTCCTTCCTTTAAAACTTTTTTTATTTTTTTGTTTTTTAGATTTTCTAAATCTTTTTTTAAAAGCGAAGCATAGAGTTCAGAAAAAGAAGGTGACTTCACGGTTGAAGGACTCTTCTGAGTCTGCTGCATGAACTGCGTTTTCTGTGATGCTTTTGCCGAACATATATCTTATTGTTCCGCATCTTGCCTTTTCAGGGTCTGTATCTCCTATTAGTTCTCTGAGTTTTTCTATTGCATTTTCTTTTTCAACAAGGATTCCCACAACCTCTCCTGATATTATAAAATTTACGAGTTTTTCAAAAAAGTGTTTTCCTTTATGGGGAGAATAAAACTCCTCTGCTTCCTCTTTTGTGAACCTTTTCATTCTTATTCCCTTGATTTCAAACCTGTTTTCTTCAAGGGTCTGGATTATTCTTCCTATCTTTTTATCTTTAACCGCATCGGGTTTTATAACCAGCAAACTTTTTGTTTTCATATTTTTAGAGTTTCTTTGCGTGGTATCTCACGAAGTTTTCTATGCTTCTGTCATAGGTTTTTTCCAGTTCAGGAGGAAATACACATCCGGGAAGTTCGTTATGAGAGAGATGATATTTGAGGCATTCACAGCACATCCCTTTTCTGGGACATGGCTCGTATGTGCATGTGCAATCCTTTAAATTTTTTTCTTTGTTACATTCCATTTTTACTCCTCCTTTTTCTGAGTTAAAAGTGATACAATTATTATTGCAAACAAAGAAAGGAAAAATCCAGGAACAAGTTCATAGATTAGATTTTTTAAAAAAGGAATATTATACCAGATAATTATTGTAATTGAACCTGTAAGCATCCCTGCGAATATCCCCCATTTATTTGTTTTTTCCATAAAATCGACATTATTACAGCAGGTCCAAAGGATGCTGCAAGACCTCCCCATGCGTAAAGGACAAGCCAGTAAACAAGTCTCTGTGCCTTTAAGGCAAGAACAAAGGCAATTAATCCTATAAAAAATGTTAATATTCTGGAATAAAGCACGAGTTTTTTCTGGGATTCCTGTGGATTTATCATCTTTTTGTAAATGTCTTCAACAAAGGAAGATGTTACAACAAGGAGTTGTGAATCAGCAGTTGACATTATTGCAGAAACTGCTGCTGATATTATTATCCCTGCAATCCATGGATGCAGAAGGGTTTTTGCAAGCATGGATGTTATATGCTCGGGGTCCTGAAGTTTTCCTGCAAGTAGCGGTATTCCCACAATTCCCATCATAACCGCACCCGTTAGGGAAAAGAATGTCCATGTCATGGAGATAACAGTTGCTTTTTTTATCTCCTTTGAAGATTTTATTGCCATATATCTTGCAAGGATATGGGGCTGTCCTGGATATCCCAGTCCTATTGCAAGTCCACCGATTATAACACTTAAAAACATTGCCATGAATTCTTTTTCACCACCTGAAAGGGAAAAGGCAAAATTTTTTGCTGAAACTGCTTTGTGAGCAAAACCTTCAAATCCTCCGAGATGTATTATTCCTGCAATGGGAATTATTATAAGGGCTGTTACCATCAAAAGTGCCTGAATAAAATCTGTAATTGCAACTGCGAAAAATCCTCCCAGCATTGTGTAAAAGGTTATTATTCCTATGAGCATACCATAGAAAGGTTTTATTCCGAATGCAGAGGATAAAACCTTACCGCCTCCCACAATCTGAGCGGATATGTAAAAGGTGAAAAATAATATAATGAGGATAAAGGAGGTTATCCTCAATATGCGGGTTCTGTCTTCAAATTTTGATTCAAAATAATCGGGCAGGGTAAGGGCGTTGTATTTTTCAGAAAGTTTTCTTAAAGGAGTTGCTATCACAAGCCAGTTGAAAAGTGAGCCTATAAAGCAACCTATGGCAGCCCATACAGCACCAAGTCCCATTTTGAATGCCTGACCCGGAAGTCCTATCAGAAGCCATGCTGAAAAGTCGGATGCCTTTTCAGAAAGGGCTATAATCCATGAGCCCAGTTTTCTTCCACCGAGAACAAAGTCTTCAAGAGTTTTTGTAAATCTTACTGTTACAATACCCAGAATGAAAAGAGAAATAAGATATAAAATAAATGCATATATCATTTCTATTCAAAGAGTTTAACCAGATTGAGAAGTTTTGTGCTTATAACATTTAATTCCTGAGCCCTGCCTGCTATTTCCTCTGAGCCCGAACTTAACTCTTCTGAAAGTGCCCCTATCTCTTCAAAACTTTTGAAGTTTTCTTCATAAATGTTTAAAATTTCTCCCATTTTAACTATTATGTTCTGCAGGTCCTCTATATCTTTTTTCATAACCATCGGAACTTTTTTGATTTTTTCTGAATATCCGAGAATGCTGCTTCGCAACTCATCAAAAGATATTGATATTTCATCCATTTTCTTATAAGTTTCTCTTTCAAGTTCTTCGTAGGATAAAAATCCCTTTCGTATTTTCAATATTGTTTCTTCTCCTTTGTTGAATTCATCCTGCATTTTCTTTGTTAGAGTCTCTCCAACCTGTGCAAGTTTCCCTATTTCCTCGGCGATTATACTAAATCCGCTTTCTTTTTCCTCAAATCTTGCAGCTTCAATGGATGCATTTAGAGATAAAAGCCTTGTTTTTGTTGTGTAATCAACCATGAATTCAATCAATTCCTGGATTCTCCTGTAAAAGCTCAGAAACCGCTCGAACTCTTCCTTTATTGCTTCATACTCTCTGGAGAAGTTTTCCTGAAATTTTTTCAATCCTGCATAAGATTCATACCTTTTTTCAAGAGATTCTGTGATTTCATCAAAGGATTCAACGAGTCCAGATGTCTCTGCTCCTATTTCCTCAAGGGTTTTTCCGATGTTTTCAATAATTTCAAAATTTTTCTGGAGAAGTTCTTTTGCATTTTCAAGGTTCTGGTTTGCATTTGTTATTTTTTCAGTGATCTCACTTGTTGCGGTTGTGAATTCCTCTGTTATTGATGCCAGGTTCTCTGCTTCTTTATCCAGGGAATAGGAAATTTCCCTCAAATTTGCGACATTTAACAGGGTTTCCAGTTGTCCTGAAATAGCGCTGGCAATGCCTTCAAGTCTTTTGAAATCGTCTTCATAAAATGAATGAGCAATGCCACTCTCTATGTCAAAAACACCGAGAAATTTTTTATTGTATACAAGGGGAAACATCACTTCACTTTTTGTCCCATCAGAAATAGGTAGGTAGTCTTTTTCTTCAGAAATATCAGGAATATAAACAAAGTTTCTGGAATCAATTACCTTCCATACCACTCCCTTTGGTCTTTTCACAACAAGAGGATTTTTAAAGAGATTTTTATGATGAGTTGAATATATTATTTTGACTTCATCTTTGTCTTTTTCGTAAAGAGCAATGTTTATTGCATCTATGTTTAATAATGTTTTAAGAATTTTTTCCATTTCCCTCATGGATTTTTCAAAACTTAAATTTGTTGAAAATTTTTTCAGAAGTTTTCTTTCAAAGTCAGCTTTGTCATAAAGTATTGTATTCTGGATGAGATAAAAAAGCAGTATTGATGAAATAATTATGAATACCAGTAAAATGAGATTCTGCGAAGTTAATTTTGAAGTTGAAGTTTTATAAAAAAGGAATGCCCACCCGTTGAAAATCAGAGCGAAGATATGTTCCCATATTGATATATAAACGAGGTCTTTCAATCTGAGTTTGAGTTGAAAGAATTTTGGAAGATAGAAAAGATAGGGAAATATTATTGAGAATATAAGATAGAATGCTATAAATTGACTGAATGAGGGATTGCCTTCTGGAGGTAAAAGAAAACCAAAGGCGAGGATGGCACTTCCATAAGTAAAAGCTCCTCTAAGAGAATCTTCCCATGATATTTTTCTCCATATTTTTTCTCCTATGGATACTCCTACAACTGCTGAAAGTGCTGTTGTAAACCCTCCTGTATAAAGAGGAAGTAAAAAGGCAAAAGCAGGTGTGATTGTTAGAATAGAGAATCTCCTTACAGGTATTCTTTTGAATCTGGCAAGGAAGAATATAACGATTGAGATGAGAAAGGCAACTGGATTGAAATGAATGTAATTGGAGAGCAAATAAAGAACAAGAAGAACTAAAAAAACTATAATTCCTGAGCCTGCTTCCAGAAAGAGTTTTTTCTTTTCCATTTTAATTGTTTTAATTATATTTTTTTAAATTGTTCTTTGTCAATTAGTTTTTATATATCTAATTATGGGTTCTGTGTTCATAGGGCTCGGGATGTATCGTTATATCAATATTTTTGACTTCTTCTCTTATTTTTTCTTCTATCTCGTCGCATATTCTGTGGATGTCCACGAGTTTTTCCTCGGGGTAAAATACAAGGTGCAGGTCCACAAATTTTTTATTTCCCGCTTTTCTTGTCCTTAATTCATGAAATTCTATATAACGAGAAGCGTAGGAGTGAAGTATATTCTTTATTTTAGCAATGTCTTTTTCATCAAGGGATTTGTCAAGCATTTCATCAGCCGTTTTTATTATTGAACGGGTTCCAAGAAAGGCTATGTATATAGAAAGGGTTACTCCTAAAACAGGGTCTATTATTTTCTTGCCCGTTATTATAACCAGAAGGAGACCTATAATTACTCCGAATGTGGTTCCTACATCAGAAAAAAGATGTTTTGCATCTGTTTCAATTGCTATGGAATGTATTTTTTTTGCAGACCTGTACAAATATAGACCGCTGGAAAGATTTACAAGCCCCGCAATTCCTGAAATGAGTATACCTGTGTCAAGCTTTTGTAATTCAAAAGGTGTAAGAAATCTTCGCATAGATATGTAGAACAGAACAAAGCCCATTGAGACTATCAGAAGTCCTTCAATAAAGGAAGACACATATTCCATTTTGTGATGCCCGTAAGGGTGTTCCCTGTCAGGAGGTTTTAGAGATTTCTTCATTGAAAAGAAAAGTATCAGAGATGCGAAGATGTTGTTTATTGTTTCAACAGAATCTGTTAAAAGAGCTACTGAGTTTGTGATTATGTAAGAAATAAGTTTAAATACAAATACAAAAAAAGCAACCCCTATCGAAAAGAGAGAAAGCTTGAGCCTTTTATCCAATTCCTATTTTTTTATAAACGGCGTAATCAGGTCAATGGGTATGGGGAGTATGGTTGTTGATGCTTTTTCTGCTGCAATTTCCGTGAGGGTCTGAAGAAACCTCAATTGAACCGCCACAGGTTGTTCTGATATTATTTTTGCAGCTTCAAAAAGTTTCTGTGCAGCCTGAAATTCACCCTCTGCGGAAATGACTTTGGCTCTTCTTTCTCTTTCTGCCTCTGCCTGTCTTGCCATTGCTCTTTGCATTTCCTGAGGGAGGTCCACATGTTTTACTTCAACCGCAGAAACTTTAATTCCCCATGGGTCTGTGTGTTCATCGATTATACTCTGCAGTCGCTGGTTTATTTTTTCTCTTTGAGCAAGAAGTTCGTCAAGCTCTGCCTCTCCCAGTATACTTCTTAAAGTTGTCTGGGCTATCTGAGAAGTTGCGTAGAGATAATCTTCAACTTCTATGATAGCTTTTTGAGGGTCAATAACCCTGAAATAAACAACAGCATTCACTTTTACAGATACATTATCTCTTGTTATCACATCCTGAGGCGGAACATCCATTACCACGGTTCTCAGAGAAACTTTAATGATTCTATCAACTGTTGGTATTATGAGAAAAAGCCCCGGTCCTTTCACAGATTGAAATCTTCCAAGCCTGAAAACTACTGCTCTTTCGTATTCAGGCAGGACTTTGATTGCTGATAAAATTATAAGCACCCCTAACACAACTATAACTGTCCAGAATGTTATCATATCACACCTCCTATTCCGACAAGGTCGGAATGGTTTATGGCTAATGGCTTACAGCACATGGCTGAGTCAATTTTTTAATCATCATTCTCTTTTGACTCATCTCTTTACCTTCTTAACCTTTAATTTGAGTCCTTCAACACTTACTGCTATTATCTCTTCGCCTTTTTTTATCTTCTCATCACTTACAGCTTCCCATATCTCACCGTGTATGTAAACCTTTCCACCTTTTCTGTCTATATCTGTCCTGGCAACTCCTTTTTCACCTGAAATTCCTTCTTTTCCGCTAACAGGCTTTCTTTTATGAACCTGAATTACCTTTGCTATGACCAGGAGGAAAAATAAAACCGTTACAAGGGTTACTCCTGCTATTGCCCAGAGCGAAATTCTTAAATAGGGAACATCTCTGGAGAAAAGAAGTAAAGAACCCATTACAAGAGATATTGCTCCACCAAGCCCCAGTGCTCCGTGAGAAGTTATTTTAACTTCAAGCAGAAAAAGAATCATTGCAAGGAGTATGAGAAGAACACCTGCGTAGTTTACAGGTAATGTCTGAAAAGCATAAAGGGCTAAAATAAGGCATATTGCACCTGCAACACCCGGAAATATAGCACCAGGATGCGTTATCTCAAAAAAGAGGCCATAAAAACCTATGATTAATAAAAGGTAGGCAATAGTGGGATTTGAAATTATTGATAATATCCTGTTCCTTAAACTTATTTTGTATTCTTTTAACTCAGCATCCTCTGTGTTTATTGTTTTTTCAACTCCTGCAACCTCAATCTTTTTGCCGTTTATTTTTAAGAGCAAGTCATCCAGATTTTCTGCAACAACATCTATGACTTTCTTTTTTAAGGCTTCTTCTGCGGTTATGGAAATACTTTTCTCAACAAATTCTCTTGCGAGACGCACATTTCTTCCCTTCTTCTTTGCAATTGATTCAAGATAGGCTATTGCATCGTTCAGAACCTTTTTCATCATTACAGTATCTTTTTGCTCTCCTCCTATGGCAACCGGATGAGCGGCACCCAGGTTTGTGCCCGGTGCCATTGCAGCAATGTGCGCGGAATAAGTTATGAAGACACCTGCGGAGGCTGCCCTTGCTCCCGGAGGATGCACAAATACGCATACAGGAACCTCTGCATTCATTATCTTCTTTACTATTTCTCTCATGGAAGCATCCAGTCCTCCAGGAGTGTCAAGCATTATCACCACAAGCTCTGCATTTTCTTTTTCTGCCTTATTTATTAAAGAAACAATGTATTCCTGTGCAGGTGGATGTATTATCCCTTCGTATTTACCATAAAAGATATTTTTTGAAATTAAAATTAAGGATATTAAAACATTCATTTTTCCTCCCAGTCTGTGTTTTCAATTATTTTTTTAATCATATTTTCTTTATCTATTTCCTCTGCCTCAGCGGCAAAGTTCAATATTATCCTGTGCCTGAGAACACTCAATGCTATATGTTTCACATCTTTTATTTCTGCAAAATCTTTTCCTTCAAGAAATGCCCTTGCTTTTGCTCCGAGAATCAGGAATTGTGATGCTCTCGGACTTGCCCCATATTCAATGTATTTTTTTACATACTCTAATTTTGTTGATTCGGGCCTTGTATTCCTGACCAGTCTTATTGCGTATTCAAATACATGTTCAGGCACGGGTACCTCTCTGACTTCCTTTTGAATTTCCAGAATTTCCTCCTTGTTCATTACGGTTTCAGGTTCAGGAAACTTATACCCTGTTGTTTTTTTTACTATTTCAATTTCGGCTTCATGGTCAGGGTAGTATATATATGTATTTAACATAAATCTATCAAGTTGAGCTTCGGGTAGGGGATATGTTCCTTCCTGTTCAATCGGGTTCTGAGTGGCAAGCACAAAAAAGGGTTCTTCAAGATGGTAATCAATACCTCCTATGGTTACTTTTAATTCCTGCATTGCTTCAAGTAGCGCAGATTGAGTTTTTGGAGGGGTTCTGTTTATTTCGTCTGCAAGCAGTATATTTGTGAATACAGGTCCTTTTACAAATCTAAACTGTTTTTCTCTGGTGGATGGGTCCTCCTGTAAAATTTCGGTTCCTGTAATATCTGAAGGCATAAGGTCCGGGGTAAACTGGATTCTGTTAAATTTAAGACCAAGGGTTTTTGCAAGAGTATTAATAAGCATGGTTTTTGCAAGTCCTGGAACACCTATTATAAGAACGTGTCCCTTCGAAAACATGGCGATGAGGAGTTCTTCAATTACCTTTTCCTGATCAACAATTACTTTGTGAACTTCCTTAAAAATTTTTTGCTTTAATTTTCTCAGTTCTTTTGTTTTCATGATTTAAACATCAAATATAATCTGTGTTTCAAAACCATTGTTTTTTTTCTGTAGATAAAAATTATGGTATGTAATTGCTTTTATGTTGAGCTTCCTCCTGTGTTTTTCGGGATTATAATTTTCTCCCTTGCCCTTCAGGGTTAATTTTCTTTCTTCTTTAAATTCAACATTTACCACTTTAAATACAAAACCTTCTGTATCAAAGATAAAAAGCAGTTCTCTTAAAAGATTTAAGAGTAGTTCCTCTTTGTTTTCGCCATATATCTCCACTTCTCTTTCAATCACGGGTTCAACATTTTTTAAGTCAACCATTGCGTTTTCAAAAATTTCCACACATTTTTCAAAAAGAGTTTTTTCATCTTCAGCCCATAATTTTACTCCAAAATCAGCAGTATGTTCAATTTCTTCTAAACGATATTTTTTCATAAACTTAATTTAATTATATGGTTAAAATGTATTTAAAGTAAATCTAACTTGAAATTTGTTGTTGAATTGTATTAAAATTAAAAACTAAAAAAAGTTTAAAAACAGGTTGAAACTATGCCAAGATCTTTAAAGAAAGGGCCTTTTGTTGATGAAAAATTGCTGAGGAAGATAAAAGAGGCAAAAGAGAAAGAAGATAAAAAGGCAATAAGGACGTATTCCCGAAGAAGCACAATAATACCTGAGATGGTTGGACTTACAATTGCTGTTCATAATGGTAAACAGTTTATTCCAGTGTATATTACAGAGGCAATGGTTGGACACAAACTCGGTGAATTTGCTCCTACAAGAACCTATAGAGGCCATAAAGAGGTTAAAAAACAGGTGAAAACAAAAGTTGGAGGATGAAATAGATGACTCAAGGAATTGCGAGAATAAAGTATCTCAGGATTTCTTCTAAAAAAGCCAGGCTCATTATGGATATGATAAGAGGTAAACCTGTTGTTGAAGCAGAAAAAATTCTACTTCTGACTCCAAAAAAATCTGCAAGACTTGCATACAAGGCTTTAAAATCTGCTATGAATTCTTATGAGAAAAAAGCAGGTGAAGAAGCACTTCCAAAGGAAAGACTTTTTGTAAAAGTTGCAAAAGCTGATAAAGGTCCTGAATGGTGGCTTTTGAGGCCGGGGTTCAGGGGCTCTCCTGCCTTTGCAAGGAGAAAAACAAGTCATTTTACAATAATAATAGGAGAGAGAGAATAATGGGTCAAAAAGTTCATCCTTATGGTTTCAGACTCGGGGTAATAAAAGACTGGAAATCTCACTGGTTTGCAGATAAAAAGAAATACAACGAATGGCTTGAGCAGGATATAAAGATAAGAAAATATCTGAAGGCAAGATTTAAGGATGCATCTGTGTCAGATATTCTGATAGATAGAGCTTCTGAAAAGATTATAATTACCATAAAGACCGCGAGACCCGGTGTTGTGATAGGCAGAAGGGGACAGGAGATTGAGATGGTTAAAAAAGAACTTGAAAATATAACAGAAAATAAAAATATTCAGGTAAATGTGAATGAGGTCAGAATACCTGAACTTGATGCTGTCCTTGTGGCAGAAAACATTGCAACGAGGATAGAACAGAGAGTTTCTCATAGAAGGGCGATGAAAAGAGCTGTTTCTCTTGCTGTAAGAATGGGTGCCAAGGGTATAAGAGTGCAGGCAAAAGGCAGGCTTGGTGGTGCGGAGATTGCCAGAAAAGAATGGTATTTAGTTGGCAGAGTTCCTTTGCAGACTATAAGGGCTGATGTGGAGTACGGAGAGGCAACAGCCTTTACCAAATATGGTGCAGTTGGTATAAAGGTGTGGATATATAAAGGTGAAGTTCTCCCTAAGAAGGAAGAGGAGGAATAATGCTTCAACCCAAAAAGGTGAAATATAGAAAACAACATAGAGGGAGGAGAAAAGGCAAAGCTCAGGCAGGTTATTATCTGGCTTTTGGAGAATATGGACTTAAAGCTCTTGAATGCGCATGGATTAAAGCGAATCAGGTTGAAGCTGCAAGAGTCGCGATTATTCGTTATCTAAAAAAAAGGGGTAGACTCTGGATAAGAGTTTTTCCTGATAAGCCTGTTACCAAAAAACCTGCTGAAACGAGAATGGGAAAAGGAAAGGGAAATGTTGACCACTGGGTTGCTGTTGTAAAACCGGGGACAATCTTATTTGAAATTTCAGGAGTTAGAGAAGATGAAGCAAGAAAAGCATTTCGCCTTGCATCCTTCAAATTACCTATAAAAACAAGGTTTATTTCTCATAGGGAGGGAGGAGTATGAAAGCTCATGAATTGAGGGAGATGACAATAGAGGAATTGGAGAGATATTTATACGAGCTTAAAGATAAATATTTTGACCTGAGGATGCAGAAAACCATAGGCTCTCTAACAAACCCGATGGAGATAAGAAAAACAAAAAGAGAAATAGCAAAGACCCTGACCATTCTGAATGAGAAAAAAAGAGCTTCTAAGAGTTGACCATTGATAAAGAAATATTTCTAAAAAATCCACTTTTCCAGGATGAATTTACATTTACTGATAAAAGAAAAAGAGAAAAGGAAATTTCTTTTGAAGAAAATATTTATATAAAAGAAAATATCAAACTAATTTCTATAACAATTCATTTAAAACACAAGATAAAGATGTTTCTAAAACCGTGGGAATCTGTAAATTACACTCATATATTTGAGAAGGGAATCCGTGATGATTTACTTGCCGTTTCTATTTGTCATTTTGATAGAATATTTGATAGGATGAAACTTGTTTTTCTTAAATCCAGATTTTATATAGAAAATGGCAGGATTTTTATTGCTGAGATAGAAGGAGAGAAAGAGTGTAATCCCGGGTACTGCCCTCATCCTGAAAGGTTCATAGAGAAACCCGGAAATTCTTATGTATTTTCTGATAACTGGTTTATTTATGCTCTTTTTGGTAATTCTCTTTCTCTTGAAGGGATTAGACACTCTATAATTTTTTTTAAAAGACCTGAAATCTTTGAGAATCTGAGTCAGGCAAAACCTAAAATTTTTCTTGTTAACAAGGAAAATTTTGACAAAAGGTTCAAGGAGATTAAAGGTAAAAATGTTTATTTTTATATATACAATAGCGAAGAAAAGACAAAGGGTAATATTCTGACATCTGAAAAAGATGTTGAGGAAATTGTGGAACTGATTTTAAAAAGATGATACAGATTGACTCAATTTTTATGTTTCAGGAATTAGCAGATTATAGAGTTTCAGGGGTTAGAACAAAATTTTTTCATGAAAAGAAAAAAACAAAGGATAAAAGCTGGGGTTTTCTCCTAAGAAATGTGCTTAATTTTGGAGAAATAATGGATATACTTGGCACTGATGATGATATTGCATCTTTTGGAATGATAACAGGTGAAAGTTATATGGATTTAAGAGATTATTTGAGAATGAAGAGTTATATTATTGAAAAAGAAATAATTCTTCTGGGTCCAAATTCCCCTGCATTTATGGGCCCTTTATTTTCCATAAAAAAGAATAAAACAGATATTCAAAAAGAGGGTAATATAGCCATTTTGACCCGTTCACAGCAAACACTGGAGTATGGAATGAGATACCTTAATAAAAGGAGTTATAAAATAAAATATGGAATATCACTGGGAGAGAGCATTTTACCTTTTTGTGATTTTTTTGAAATTATTCCCCACCTTTTTAAAGAAGATGTTGATGCTGTGGTATGCATAAATGAGAGTGGAACACTTCTGAACCTGCCTGATTTCTATCTTGAGAAACCTGTTATATTTTTGCAGGGAGGGACTTTTTTGTTTGAAGAGGAGAGCAGTTTTAAAAATTACATTGAAAATATAGGGATTCTGACACCGGAGAAATCTCTTAATAATCTTATAAAAATGGGGATTAATGTAACCTATACTTTTAAGGACCTGGTGGACGTTTTAAAGATTTTTGCCGACTAACTAAACCTGTATTGAAATTTTTTTTTAAAAAGAGTATAATATAAACTTACGCCTGGGGGAGCTCGGAGGTTGAGCCGGGCTGAGAGTTCCCGACAAATTCCTTCGGGAAGACCCTTGAACCTGAACCGGGTAATGCCGGCGAAGGAAATGGCGTTTTTAATTTGGTGGAAGATGGCAAATGGAAAATAAAACAAACAATAAACCACACGCCATACGCTATACGCCATACGCCATCTGCCATCTTCCATAAACCATCCCGACTCTGTCGGAATAGGAGGTATTTATGACTCAAATTGAATTTGCGAAAAAGGGAATTATAACTGATGTGATGAAAAAGATAGCAGAGTATGAAGGGGTTTCTCCAGAATTTATAAGAGAAGGTGTGGCAAAGGGAGAAATAGTTATCCCCTTTAATCCAGAACACAAGAACCTGAAAAAACCCTGCGGTATAGGAAAGGGATTGAAAACAAAAGTCAATGCAAATATAGGAACATCCTTTGATTATGTGAATCTTGAGCAGGAACTTGAGAAATTGAAGGTTGCAATAGAGTATGGTGCTGACACCATAATGGACCTTTCCACAGGAGGAGATTTAAAAAAGATAAGAGAAAGTATAATAAGCAACTCAGAAGTCCCTGTTGGAACAGTCCCTGTTTATGAGGCAGAGTTCAGAGTTGCAAAAGAAAAAGGAAACATTTTTGAAATGACGCCTGAGATGCTCTTTGAGGTTATTGAAGAACACGGCAGGTCAGGGGTTGATTTTATAACGGTTCATGTGGGTATAACTCTTGAGTCTATAAAAAGACTCAGAAATCAGAGAAGAACCACAGGGATAGTTTCAAGAGGTGGAGGCCTTTTAGCAGTATGGATGCTTCATCATGGCAGGGAAAACCCTCTTTATGAAGAGTTTGATAGACTTCTTGAAATAGCAAGAGAATACGATATGACTCTGAGTCTTGGAGATGCATTGAGACCAGGAAGCATTCTTGATGCAACGGATAGACCACAGATAGAGGAGTTAATTCTTCTCGGTGAACTTGTTGAAAGGGCGAGAAAAGCAGGGGTTCAGGTAATGGTGGAAGGTCCGGGACATATTCCAATAAATGAGATAAAGACAAATGTGGAAATGGAGAAAAAATTCTGTAAGAATGCACCCTTTTATGTTCTGGGTCCTTTACCCTGTGATACAGGGGCGGGTTTTGACCATATTGTCGGGGCAATAGGTGGTGCCCTTTCTGCAAGTTACGGGGTTGATTTTCTATGTTATGTGACGCCAGCAGAACATCTGGGACTTCCCACACCCGAACATGTTAAACAGGGAGTTATTGTCTCAAAAATTGCAGGTCATATCGGAGACCTTGCAAAGGGAATAAAATCAGCATGGGAGCAGAACAGAAAAATTTCAGAGGCAAGATACAGGCTCGATTGGGACGAGCAATTTAGACACATGCTTTTTCCTGAAGAGGCAAGAAAATTGTATGAACAGAGAAGGTCAGAAACGAGTGCATGTTCAATGTGTGGTCCTTTCTGTCCTATGAATTTATTTGAAAAATATGTAGAAGAAAAACTTGATGAAGTTATAAAAGTTAAAAGGGAGGGTGTATGAAACAGGTCGAGATGCCTGAGTATAAAGTTTATGACAGGGTGGTGCTAAAGAAACAAGAAACTGCCCTTGTGATAGTTGATATGCAGAACGACTTTGCCCATCCTGATGGGAGACTTTTTGTTGCGGGTTCAAGAAAGACAATCCCCTTTATACAGGAACTCCTCAAAAAAGCGAGACAGAAGGATATGAAGGTGTTCTTTACACAGGACTGGCATACAAAATATGACCCTGAATTCAAAATATGGGGAGAACATGCGGTTGCAGGGACATGGGGTTCTGAAATAATTGAGGACCTGAAACCTCTTGAAAACGAGTTTTCAATCAGGAAACTGAGATACGACGCCTTTTTTGGAACGCCATTTGACCTGTATCTTAGAGCCTTTAATATAAAGAACCTCATAATTACCGGTACAGTTGCGAATATATGTGTTCTTCACACAGCCGGAAGCGCGGTTCTTCTGGGGTATGAGATAGTTGTTCCTGTTGACGCTGTTTCTGCTCTTACAGTATTTGATTGTGAATCTGCATTCAGACAGATAGATTTTCTTTATAAGGGAAAACTTGTAAAGACAGAGGGAATAGAGATAGAGTGAGAGTTGCAAAGGTTCTGGTAATTGCTGGTTCTGATTCGGGTGGTGGTGCCGGAATACAGGCTGATATAAAAACCCTTAATTCAATCGGTGTTTTCGCAATGACAGCGATAACATCATTGACCGCTCAGAATACGCAGGGGGTTTCTGGAATACTTGATGTTCCGGGCAAATTCTTAAAAAAACAGATTCAAACTGTCATGGAAGATATAGGTGCTGATGCAGTGAAAACAGGAATGCTTTCAAACAGGGATATAATAGAAGTTGTGGTGGAGGGAGTTAAGAAATACAGGATAAAAAATCTTGTTGTTGACCCTGTGATGAAATCACAAACCGGATATGATTTAATAAAAACTGATGCAAAAAGAGTTCTGGTTGAAAGACTTTTACCTTTTGCTCTCATTGTGACACCCAACAGGCTTGAGGCAGAAGAACTTGCCAGTATGGAAATTAGAAATAAAAGGGATATAAAAAAGGCAATGAAGAGGATAAAAGAAAAAGGGCCCGAATGGGTTTTGATTAAAGGCGGACATTTTAAAGATGATTATGCTGTTGATTATCTTTACGATGGAGATAAAATTTATAAAATAAAGTCAGAGAGGGTGGATACAGAAAATACTCACGGTTCAGGGTGCACATATGCATCCGCAATTGCAGGCTATCTTGCAAAGGGTTTTGATGTTCTGACAGCGGTCAGAAAAGCAAAAAGATTTATTTATGGTGCAATAAAAAATTCCCTTTCCATAGGGAAGAGAAAAGGACCGGTTAATCATTTCTGGAAAGTGAGGTAAAAAGGTGAAAACAAGGAACATAAACCTTAAATTTTTAAAATTTTATGCAGTAAAATATCCCGAAAAACTCGGGAGGAAAGGAGAGTTAAAATGAAATTTGCAAAAAAAGGAGAAAGTGAAGTTACAAGGGCAATTGTTAGGGGTTTTTTACAAACCCTTGAAGGTGTGATTAAATCAGATGTGATCATCATAGGTGGTGGACCTGCCGGACTTACCTGTGCAAGGGAGCTTGCCAGAAAAAATGTTAATGTGCTTGTGGTGGAGAGGAATAACTATCTCGGAGGCGGTTTCTGGCTTGGTGGGTATTTCATGAATAAAGTTACTTTCAGAGCACCCTCTCAGGAATATCTTGATGAGATAGGAGTGAAGTATGAGAAAGTAGATGAAGGACTCTTTGCCTGTGATGGTGCACAGGCATGCTCGAAACTTATTGCAGCAGCATCTGATGCAGGTGCAAAGTTTCTTCAACTTACAGATTTTGATGATGTGGTTATAAGAGAGGAAAATGGAAACTTAAAAGTTGCAGGTGTTGTTGTAAACTGGTCTGCAATAAAAGGGCTTCCAAGACAGATCACCTGTGTTGACCCTGTTGCACTTGAATCAAATTTTGTTGTGGATGCTACAGGACATGATGCCTTTGTGGTGAAGTCTCTTGAAAAAAGAGGATACATAAAGACCAAGGGTATGGGAGCAATGTGGGTTGAAGCTTCAGAAGATGCTATAGTTGAACATACAGGAGAGGTGTTTCCCGGGCTGATTGTTACAGGGATGTCTGTCTCAGAAACCTTTGGACTTCCCAGAATGGGACCCACTTTCGGAGCAATGCTACTTTCAGGCAAAAAAGCAGCAGAGATTATATTAGATAAGTTGCAGGAGAAAGTGAAAAGTAAAAAGTAAGAGCAAAAAATTCAGATTTTAGAATGCAGAATTGTCTTGCCTCTGGCTTTTTTCTCACTTTTTCGTTTGCTTATATTTATAAACGCAATAAGCCATAATCCATACGCCATAAGCTATACGCCAAGTCCCGAAGGGACTTCTGCAATAATTTTGAGTTCTGTGATTTATTTTTTTCTCAACATAAAGCCGTCTTCTGTTACATAGAGATAAAAGGGTTTATTGTCCGGATACTGGAATATACCCTGTCCAAAAACCGCATCCACAAAAAATATTTTCTGCCCGTGTTTCATAATAAGTTGCGTTAAGAAGTCTTCTTCTGCCAGTTGATACGAGGTGGGTGAAACATTTTCAACAGAGGAGTATCTTCCTTTTAATCTTGTAATTTTATAGGCTGTATGGATTCCAAGAAATTCAAGGTATGTTTTCCATTTTACAACAACCCCCTGTATTTCCCAGTTCTCTCCTATTATTACATAAAAAAAATTTTTAGAAGGCTCTCTGCTGTATTCCAGCGTAACCATCATTGTATCCTTTGTAATCTCCTTAGCGTATATTTTTGCAACAAGGTCCTCTCTTGTGAGAATCTGATATGTTTTAAGACTTTGAAAGAAGAATAAAAGCATAAATGCCAGCATCAGAGAAATCAGAGAACTTAAAGAAAGCAGTATCCCCTTTACTATTTTTAGTTTTCTGAATTCTAAAAAGGCATATATAAGAAGTAATAAAAATAAAAGGAACAGAAAAACTGAAATAAAAAGCAAAGGGTATACATTCACTTTTAAATTTTAAAGTAAAATTATCATAAAGATAAAATCAACCAGGGGAATTATCATATCTTAATTCTTATGCCGATGTTATATGCTGCAGTTTTTAATGGATTTAATGAAAGCTTACCCTCTCCTCCTATTTCTTTTATAGATGATAAAACTCCTGCTAATGGAGTAGTCCTTGCTCCAAGATATAAATCCAGAGGTCCTGCGCTTATATTTCCACCCATACCGACCGTAATTGTTGGTGGGGTGAATAAGAAAAAGTCTTCGTATTTTAAATATCTCCATGAGAATACGCTTCCTGTTCTTAAACCAACAGGTCCGAATCCAAATCCCATCATTGTTACAAAATAGGCTTTACCGAACGCGTATTTACCCGAGGGGATATCAATACCTCCCGAAAGGTTCAGGTTCATAAGCATGAGATTCAGGTTAACACCTGCTTTTAATCCTATGATTCCGGGTAAGTTCAATGAACTTTTAAGTATTTCATGTTCTCTTTGAGAATAGA
Organism: Candidatus Hydrothermus pacificus; assembly: GCA_002011615.1. Taxonomy (GTDB): domain Bacteria; phylum Hydrothermota; class Hydrothermia; order Hydrothermales; family Hydrothermaceae; genus Hydrothermus; species Hydrothermus pacificus. The sequence continues at coordinate 211,979 of MTOH01000002.1, forward strand.
CGAATTTAAGTGTATCTATGATTATATTTCCATCTATGGTTCTTAAAGATGTATCAACCGAAATTTGAGTTGTATCAAGCACATAATCTGAAACCCCTTCTATAAATCTATATGTTCCTGTTATTCCGCCACTTAATTTAAAGGGAAAAGAGTATTCAAGGGAAACTCCTGCTTTTAAAAGAGGTGTCTTTGCAAGAAAACCTGTTATAAACCCTATCTGTGTTCCTGAGAAGTTTCCCCTTATTACATCAGAAAATATCTCATTGTCAAAATTGCCGTTTGCATTAAGATTTATGCTCCAGTCTCTGCCCTGATTATCCTGTGCTGTTGTATCAAATTCAAGACTTAAATTATCGGTTCTGCCATTTATTGAGTATCTCAGATTTACATCACCACTGTATCTTTTTATGTTAAATCCAAATCCCAGTGCAACAGGCCCCAGACCTTTTGCAAGTCCAAAGAAAACAGGATAGGTTTTAGCATTTAATCCACCTGTCCCATCTACAGGGAAATCAATATTCCCGTTTAATTTAAAAGTTACAGGAATGTATGTTCCTGCAGGAATATCAGGAATATCATCATGAGAAAGTGTATCTTTTACTTCAAAGGATATGTTCTGGTTTATTATTTCTGAAACCAGAAGGTCTGCCCCATATTCGTCGTCCCTTGAATAAGAAATTCCAGCATCAAAAACATATAGTTTTGCTTTTGCACCAATAAAATCAAAACCGCCTCTGTCTTCAAGGTTTAACTCAAAAGGAATTTTTATTTCAGGAATTTCTGTCCCTGCAATTGAGTCTATTCCAAAGGGTAAATCAAAATCTATTTTTGATCTGCCTGTTGTGCTATAAAAACTCGCAAATTCGTATTTTGAACCAAAATGAAGTGCTGCAGGATTATAACTTGCTCCTATTATTCCATCTCCTTTTGAAACATCAAGAAACCCGGGATGGAGAAAGTAAAGAGCATTTAAAGGATTGGAATAATAAAAGGTGAAATTGGTCTGAGAAAAAAAATAAAGCATTAAAATTTTTACCACCTTGGCCTCCTTTTTTGTTATTAATTATAAGGTTAAACGATTTCAGGGGTGAAAAACCACTTTATTTTGAAATTTACTTTTTCTTTTGAAATCGCAATACAGCATGAGTATCTGAATTTTGCGATTTCTATTTCAGGATTTTCTGTTAAAAGTAAAGATAAAAGTTTTGAAAGGTGAGGAAGGTGACCCACAAGCATCACGGATGTGTCTTCTTTTTTTAATTTATCTGCCCAGATTGTTGGGTTATCAAGAGGAGCAAGATTATCACCCTGTAGAACTCCTTTTTCTGGTTTTAAATATTCAGCATATATTTCAGCAGTCTGTTTTGCCCTTGTTTTTCCGCTGTGAATTATTACATCGGGTTTTACCCCTTTTTCTGAAAGGTGATGGGCAACTTTTTTGCTTTCTTCTATCCCTTTTTCTGTAAGAGGCCTTTCAGGGTGTTCTTCTTTACTCTTTGCCTCTCCATGCTGGACAAGATAAAAGATTGTTTGCATAATTCACCTTTCTTTTAAAGTTTTAAAATTATCAAGAAATTGATTTTTAAATTCGTTTATTAGATGGTTTTATTTTTAAAACTCAAAGGTCATTCCACCTGAAACTGTTCCTCCGTATACCCATGCACCCTTTCCTTCGCCCATATCAGGAACAACATATTTGATTTCAAACCCGGCAGAGGCTTTCTCAAGGTCAAGTTTGAAACCTGCAAATACCTGATAACCAAGTGAAGATTTATTTACTCCACCACCTGTTAAAAGGTAATATCCAAGACCACCTCCGAGATAAGGAGCAAATTTACTTGTATATTTTAAGGGATAAAATAAAGCCTCAAAAGGAATATCAAACTGATTGACACCTCCATCCAGCCCTACCCACTCAATTCCTGTTCTTGCACCGAAGTATTCAAGATAGTCATAATTAACATATACACCAGCAGATGGATAATTTTTCCCATTTGAGTGGTATAGCGAACCTTTTATCTCTACCCTCATTTTACCGGGACCCAGTGTCAGTAAAAGTGTTAAAATTACACTCATCTTTTAACCTCCCTTTTAAGTGTTATAGTAATTATTCCCAGCGTTCTTTTTTATACTTTTCCAGAACATCTAAAACATAATCAATGTCATCAGGTGTATGGTCTGCATTCACCTGAAATCTTATTGTTTCATCTCCTTTTGGAACAACAGGGTAGTTTAACCCTGTTGCAAGAACACCGTTTTCTATTAAATACTCTACCAAATCTTTTGTCCTTTTTGTATCCCTTACAAGAACAGGGACAATGGGATGTTCGCTCACAATCGTTTCATAGCCAAGTTTTATAAGTCCATCCTTGAATCTCTTTGTTAAATTTCTTAAGTAATCAAGTCTTTTTCTGCCTTCATCAGAATTCAGAAACTCAACCACTTTTAGAGCACATGCTGCCTCCGCAGGTGTGATGGGATTTGAATAAACATAGGTAATCGCTGTTTCCCTTAAATATGTGGTAACTGTTCTGTCTGATACAACATAACCTCCGTTCACACCAAATGCTTTTCCAAGTGTTCCTATGAGCAGGTCAACCTTTGTGCCTGTGTATTCTTCTGTTCCTCTTCCTGTTTTTCCAAATGCACCTACCCCATGAGAATCATCCACAATGGTAACTATATTTTCTTCAAAATTTTCATCGTATTTATCTGCTATTTCCTGTATTTCCTTTAAAGGAGCATAATCCCCTCTCATACTAAAAATACCGTCCGTGACTATTATAGCCCTTTTGCCTTTTCCGATTGAAATTTTTATTTTTTCTTCAAGGTCATTCATATCAAGATGTTTGAATATGTGTTTTTCTTTTGGTCTTGAGAGTCTTATTGCGTTTATTATACAGTTGTGGTTAAGTTCGTCACTTATGACAATAGTGTCTTTTGTAATAAGGGATGCAAGCACACCTATCACAGTGACATAGGCAGCACTGTAAATCATCGCATCTTCTCTTTCGTGAAATTCTGCAAGTTTTTTTTCAAGCTGGCGATGAGGGTCAAAAGTTCCGCTTATAAACCTAACTGCACCGGGTCCAACACCAAACTTTCTTGCTGTTTCCTCTTCAATCTTTATTATGTCTTCCACAAGGGACATTCCGAGATAGGAGTTTGAGTTCATTCTTACAAATTCTTTGCCTTCAAAACCTTTGAGGAAATATCTTGGACCTTTTCCATTGGTTGATTTTTTAATTCCTGTTATTATGAATTCCTTTCCTTTGGCACGACCTTCATTCCTTAAATTTTCAAGTTCTCTATCAAGAGATTGAACAAGTTTTTTAAGACCCATTTTTAAACCTCCTTTCAAATAAAAATGAGAAAAATTTTATTCTTTACATTCACAGGGAGATGCCCCGCATTTTGAGCATACACCGGGGTATTTCTTCAGGGTGCTTTTCTCAACATCTATGCCTGATAAATTTGCAATAGAACAGAGCCATGCAAATATGTCTGCTATCTCTTCCTCCATTTTCTTTCTATCTTCTTTCTTTATTGCTCTTGCAAGTTCTCCGATTTCTTCAACCATCCACCTGAATGTGCCATCAATTCCTCTTTTCATATCTTTGTCATAAAAAACTTCTTTGATCATCTCCTGAAATTCTGAGATTTTCATTCTATTATTTCTATTCCATTCATATAGGGTTTTAAGACATCGGGTATGTGAATTCTTCCCTTTTCATCCTGATAATTTTCAATAATTGCTATAAAGGTTCTGGGGAGAGCAAGCCCGGAACCATTCAGTGTGTGAACAAACTCAACTTTTTTGCCTTTTTTTCTTCTGAATCTTGTCATTGTTCTTCTTGCCTGAAAATCCTCGCAGTTAGAGACAGATGATACCTCAAGCCATCTTTTTACCCCGGGTGCCCATGCCTCTATGTCATATGTTTTAGAGGCAGCGAATCCCAGGTCCCCTGTGCAAAGGGCTATTATTCTGTATGGAATGTTTAATAGCTGAAGTGCCTTTTCGGCGTCGTTTAGCATTTTTTCAAGTTCTTCATAGGATTCTTCGGGTTTTGTGAATTTGAAAAGTTCCACCTTGTTGAACTGATGAATCCGTATCATTCCCCGCACGTCCTTACCATAACTTCCTGCTTCTCTTCTAAAACAGGGTGTCCAGGACACATATTTCAGAGGTAAAATGTCTTCCTCAAGTATTTCATTTCTATGCAGGTTGGCAAGTGCCATCTCAGCGGTTGGCAGCAAGTATAGATTTTCATCTTTTGTCTTATACATTTCTATGTCAAATTTTGGAAGATGACCGCTCCCAAAAGCACCTTCGGGCTTTAAAAGAAAAGGTGGTATTACTTCCCTGTAACCATGTTTCTCTGTATGCAGATTAAGAAAAAAATTGATTAATGCTCTTTCTAAAAGAGCTCCTTTTTCTTTATAGAGCAGAAATCTTGAGCCTGAAATTTCAGAGGCTTTTTTGAATTCAAGAATCCCGAGTTTTTCTCCCAGTTCCCAGTGGGGCTTTGGCTCAAAATCAAACTCTTTTTTATCTCCCCATTCTCTTATCAGGGTATTCTCGGTCTCATCTTTTCCATAAGGCACTGATTTATGAGGAATGTTCGGGAGTTCAAGAAGTTTTTGTTCAAGTAGCCTGTCCTTTTCAGAGTGTTCTTTTTCAAATTTTTCAATTTCCTGACTTATTTTTTTTCCCTGTTCAATTAAATCCTTTGCGTCTTCCCCCTTCCTTTTTCTTTCGCCCACCTCTTTTGCAATTTCATTTTTCCTGGACCTCAAATCATCAAGTTTCTTTTTCAATATTCTTGTCTGTTCATCAAGCTGAAAAAGGCTTTCTATATCAAATTTATAATTTCTTTTTTTAAGAGTGGAAATTAATATTTCTTTTTTTTCCCTTAAATATTCCTTTGAAATCATGTGTTTAATTATAAGATAAAAAAAGGTATATTCTGAAATGAATGGTTTAAAAATTATCTATTTTCAAGCATACCTAATTGCCACATCAGAAATATGTAGTGGTCAGTTATTGATTTTACTGCTTTTTTTAAAGGTTTACCTGCTCCGTGTCCTGCTTTTGGTTCCACATAGAGCAGAACAGGGTTCTGTTCACCTGCAATTTTCTGCATTTTTGCAGCCATTTTCATAGCATGCATCGGATGAACCCTTCCATCAAACTCTGATGTTTTAAAAAATACCGCAGGATATTTTTTGTATTTATTAATATGATGATAGGGTGAGTAAGCATATAAGTATTTAAAGTCATCCGGGTTATCAGGGTTACCGTATTCAGGAGTCCATATATGAGCAACACCGAATTTATGGTATCTGAGCATGTCAAGGAGTGGAACCGCACAGTAAACAGCCCTGAAAAGTTCGGGTCTCTGTGTCATAACAGCTCCTACAAGTAGTCCTCCATTACTTGCACCGCTTATTGCCAGCTTTTCCGGATTTGTATATCTTTTTTCTATTAAATACTCCGCCGCACTTATAAAGTCATCAAACACGTTTTGTTTTTTTTCTCTCATACCCTGTCTATGCCATTTTTCTCCGTATTCATCACCGCCCCTTATGCCCGCGGTTGCAAATACACCACCTCTTTTAAGGAAGGGAATAACACCCTCTATAAAGTAAGGGGAAATCCCGCCACCAAATCCTCCGTAGCCCGTGAGAATCGCAGGATTTTTACTGTTTAATTTTATATCTTTTCTGTAAAGTATGTACATTGGGATTTTTGTTCCATCTTTTGAACTGTAAAAAACAAACTCCTGTTTGTATTTTTCAGGGTTAAAGCTCAGTTTCTGACTGAATAGCACAGAATCTTTTAATGTTTTTACATTGAACTTATATGTGGAATAAGGATAGAAAAAGGATGTAAATATATAAAAGAATTCAGGGTCATCGTATTCTTTACTCTGTATCCATATACTTCCCTTTACAGGAGTTTTAATCTCGTGTTCTATCTCTCCCTGTGTACTTGATATAAAAGCTCTGTAGTATGTGTCTTCCTTTATGGTGAATACCAGTTTACCACCTGCAAAAGTAAAACTTTTCAAAACACCCTTTCCTTCTGGTATTACTATCTCTGCCTCTTTTAGAGAAGGTTTATCTATTCTTACTCGTATAATTTTAAAATTAGGAGCCTGATAATTGGTTCTTATATAGATATAATCTCTGTAAATTTCTGCCTGAAATATTGCATCAAATCCAACTGCAATTGGTATCCACTCTTCATCATCAATTTTTCTGAAATACAGGTCGTTTTTATCCCATCCTCTTGAAACATCCATAAAGATATACCTGTTGTCTCTGGAAGCATAGATACCCGGAAGCTCGGTTTCTTTTAGTTCCCTTCCATAAATGTAGGTATCGTTTTCCCATTTTTCACCTGTTTTATGGAGATAAACTCTCGGCAAAAATTTATCGCCCCCTTCATTTCTTGTGTAATAGAATCCGGAATTATCCGGTAACCAGACCACACTTGACCATTTTGTGTGTGGAATTGTATCAGAAAGAACTTTTTTAACTTTAACATCAAGTATATAGAGAGTGCTGTTTTCGCTTCCTCCTTTTGATTTTCCAAAGGCAATAAAACTTCCATCAGGAGAAGGGAAAAACCAGTCCATTGCGATTGTTCCATCTGTACTGAATTTATTGGGGTCTATGATGACTTCTGCCTTTCCAGGGTCAAATTTACCCTCACTCATATAAAGCACAGCGTGATTCTGTTCAGCTTTTCTTTTAAAGAAAAAATATTTCCCTTTATAAAAATGAGGTATACCCACCCATTCTTTTGAAAGTATTTCGGTGTATTCATCTTCAATATTCTTTCTCATGGGGAGACTGTCAAGAATACTTCTTGCAATCTTATTCTGCTTCTCCACCCATTCTTTAACTTCCTCGTTGTCAACATTTTCAAGCCACCGGTAGGGATCTTCTATTATTCTGCCAAAAAGAGTGTCTTTCACAGGTTTTTCCTCTGTCTCGGGATAAATTATTTTCATTTCACTTAGCCCCTTTACAATTAAAAATACAATTAAAATTCTCATAATTTAAATTATAAGTATCTGATTTTTGAAAGTCAAATCGGATATATACAATAAAGTTGAACCCATAAAAACGTTTATAAAATTTCAATTCATTTGACAAAGAAATTATTTTTCAGTATAATTAAAATGTGTTTTTAAAGATTTGATGTGTTGATAGGTTATTTTTGACTGAGAAAAAGGAGGTGTATTTTATGAAAAAATATCCTGTAATAGTTGTGGGATTATTTATAATATGGGCTTGTGCGCCGAGACCTGCACAGGCACCTGCAGAAACCCCGGAAGAAGAGGTTGTAATAATAGGGGAGGAAACACCTGCACCTGAAACCACAGAGGAGACACCTGCCCCTGTAACAGAAGAAATTGAAGAGGCACCTGTTACAGAAGAGGGTGAACTCACCCTTGAAGAAGCCACACCTGCTCCTGAGACTCCCACCCCTTCAGAAGAGGTTACAACACCTTCTGGTCCTGTTTATGGATACAGAGTTCAGATACTTGCAGCTTCTATGAAAGAAAATGCTGATAAATTTGCTGCAGAGGCACAGGCCAGATTCCCTGACCAGAAGGTTTATGTTGAATTTATACCTCCATACTATAAGGTCAGAATAGGGGATTTTCTTACAAGAGAGGAAGCAGAATCTTTTAAGGCAAAGGTAAGAAGTCTGGGATATTTTGACGCTTTTATAGTTGAAAGTCAGGTAAATCCGCCCAGGTAAGCATAGTTTTTGAAAATTGTTCTTGCATCTAAAAATAAAGGTAAAAGGCGGGAATTTGAAAATTTTCTTAAGGCTCTAAATATTAAAGTCATTCCCTTTGAAAAAGATATAGAGGAGCGGGGTTTAACCTTTTTTGAAAATGCCTGTTTGAAGGCAAAGATCTCCTTTGAAGAGACTAAAATTCCAAGTGCAGGAGAAGATTCAGGATTGGTTGTGGACTGTCTTTATGGTATGCCAGGGGTTTTCTCAAACAGGTTTCACGAGAAGGGTAATGATAGGAAAAATAGAAAGAGACTTCTTGACATTCTAAAAGGTAGACCCTTTAATGAAAGAAAGGCAAGGTTTGTTTCCTGTATAGTCCTTTTTACATCCTCTGATAAATACTTTGTGTTTAATGGAGAGGTTGAAGGCTTTATAGATTTTGAAGAAAAGGGAACACAGGGGTTTGGATATGACCCGATTTTTTTATATCCCCAGCTCGGGAAAACTTTTGGTCAGCTGCCTCTTGAAATCAAAAACAGAATAAGCCACAGAGCAAAAGCATTAATGGAATTAAAAAAATTTCTTATTAAAAATGAAAGCAGTTTTTCTTGACAGGGATGGGACTATTATAAAGAATGTTCCCTATCTGAATAACCCTGATGAGATAGAGTTTTTAACGGGTGTGATTGAAGGTTTAAAAATCCTTGTTAATAATGGATTTAGTCTTTTTGTGGTTACAAATCAATCGGGTGTTTCAAGAGGTTTTATAAAAATTCAGAAACTTGAAGAAATTCATACCAAGATTAAAAATATTTTAAGAGAAAACGGGATTGATATCAAAGAGATAGTTTACTGTCCCCATCATCCAGATGACAACTGTAATTGCAGAAAACCAAAGACAGGGATGATAGATAATATTTTAAAAAAATACAAAATTGATTTAAGAAATTCATATCTCATAGGAGATAAAGATGAGGACATAATTCTTGCAAAGAATACAGGAATAAAAAGTATCTCTGTTTCAAATGAAATTAAAACCTCCCCTGATTTTAAAGCAAAAAATTTTAAAGAGGCTGTTTCATGGATAATAAAAGATTCATCCTTTTAATATTTTTAATATTTCTGAATTTCAGGCTTGCAAGAGTTAAATATTCAGGTGGAGGGGACTGGTATAATGACCCTGAGATATTACCAAATCTTGCAAAAGCGGTTTCAGAGCGCACAAACCTTAAAGTAGAGCCTGTTCAGGATATTGTTGAGCCGGGTGATAAAAAAATATTCAATTACCCCTTTTTATTTTTAACAGGTCATGGAAAGGTGGATTTCTCGCCTGCAGAAGTCCAGAATCTCAGAGAGTATTTAAAAAAAGGTGGATTTTTATACATAGATGATGATTATGGAATGGATGAATACATAAGAAAGGAAATAAAAAAGATATTTCCTGAGAAAGAACTTAAAGGAGTTCCCTACGAACATCCGATTTATCATATATTATATGAGTTTAAAAAAGGACCTCCCAAGATTCACGAACACCATCCTGGTCCTCCTGAGGGACTGGGTATATTTCTTGAAGGAAGACTCGTTATCTTTTATACCTATAATTCAAACATTTCAGATGGCTGGACAGACGCATATAATGACCCTCCTGAAAAGCAGGAAGAAGCAATAAAGATGGGGGTCAACATTGTTCTTTATTCAGTGCTTTACTGAGGGAACCCTTTTTAGTATTTTTGAGTCTAAATAATTAAAAAGGAGGTTTTAAAAATGAACAAACTTATCAAAACTCTGATAGTTATATTTATGGCAGGTTCATTAAGAACTCTACCTGCTCAGGACCCACTTTCTTTACCTTATCAGGCTTTTATAGGAGAAACAAGGCTTTCAAAGGAACTCGGACTCACCCAGGAACAGAGAGAAAAAATAAAAGACATTGTTTTTGATATGGAAAAACAGGCAGAGAATATAAGAAGTCAGGTCAGGATAAAGGAAATAGAACTTAGAGAACTTCTTCTGGAAGAAAACCCTGACCTTAAAAAGGTTGAAAATAAAATAAGAGAGATAGGCAATATCAGCATTGAATTGAGAATTTTAAAAATAAGAGAATTTTTTAAAGTTAAAGAAATCCTGACCGATGAACAGTGGGATAGATTAAAACAAATCCTTGAAAAAAGACCATTTATAAAAGAAAGACTCAAAAAGAGATTCCACAAAGATTAATGGATGAGTCAAAGAGAAGGCAAAAACTGGAAGAGTTTATGAACCTTTATTCAAGAAAGATATTCAATCTCTTTTATTACTCACTCTTTGATAGGGAAGAGGCAAAGGATCTTGTTCAGGATGTGTTTTTTAAAGTCTACAAAGGTCTTCCTAAATTTAAAGAGGAGTCTTCCCCATATACATGGATTTATAAAATAGCAATAAATACTTTGAGGACCTATATGAGAAAGCAAAAGATTAGAAAAATTTTGTCCTTTGATAGGATACCCGAGGAAACTCATCCCGGATATGACCCACCCAAAAAAGTTCCTTCCCTTTTGTATGATGCATTAAAAAAAATCCCTTATGATTTTAAAGAAGTTATTCTTCTTTATTATTACGATGAATACGGGGTGAAGGAAATTTCTGAAATTCTGGGGATCCCTGAGGGAACAGTTAAATCAAGATTATCAAGAGGTAGAGGATTTATAAAAGCCTATCTTGAAAAAAGGGGGTTTTATGGAATGTGAAAAATATAAGGATTCTTTATGGGATTATGCAGAGGGTAGAGCAGTTGACAGAAATATCTTAGAGCACATCCAGAAATGCGAAAAATGCAGAACAGAAATTGAAAAAATAAAAAAGACACTGGGAGTCCTTGACATTCTGAAAGACGATTTTCCAGAGCCAGTTCGGATGAAAGAAAATGTCTTTGCCAGAATAGAAAACAGAGAAAAGTTAAAGAAAAACATCAAGAAGGCTTCTTTTATTTTAAGTCCTGTATTTGTTACTGCTGTCCTGATTTTTGCTTTTATTTTTCTTTATAAAAGAGAAAGAATTCAGATTATTTATCCTGAACAGACCCAGATTTTGACCCCTGAGGAAGTTTATTTTGCCTTCAAGGTTCCTGAAAAAAGTATTTTTATAGCCATAATTGATACCCAGGACATAACCCCTGACCTTAAATTTGTTGAGAATATTGCCTTTTATGATGCAAAAAACTTTGAAGCAGACCCGGGATTTCACAATCTGGTGATCAAACTGCTTAACAAAGATGGAGAGGTTGTAAAAGAGATTAAAAGAACCTTTTACCTTACCGATTACAAAGTTGCAGAGCTGTCTTCAGGATGGTAAAGAAAGGTTACAGGATGCAGCATATAAACGGTTGCCAGGAAAACATTTTATAAAATAAGTCCTGATTTAAAAACTGCTAAAATTATTTCAATATTAAAGTTTTTATTTTTTTATTCAAGGGTTTTATGATAAAGTAGATTCCCTTTTTATGCATTCTATTCTTTAAATCAGAGTAATTTCCAATAGTTCTTCCTGTAACATCATAAACTTTCCACTTATACCAGCCATTGTTCCCTGTATCCTTGTTTTGGTTATTTTCTTCCACTGCGACCTGATACACCCAGGAAAGGTCAAGTCTTCCCCAGCCGTAATTATTGTTGGGATAAGGCTGTCCCTGTGGAGGATGGTAGGCGTAATCAGTCAAAATTTGATAAACTTGGTAAAAATCAAGGTTTGGGTTTTTCTGGTAGAGTATTGCAATTGCACCTGTTAGATGTGATGTTGACATGCTCGTCCCTGACCATGTTTGATAGCCACCACCTGGCACAGAGGACCTTATAGAAACGCCGGGTGCGGAAATATCAGGTTTTGTTAAATTCCAGTCCGGTCTTGTCCAGTATTGGGGGTCATTCCAGGGAGGTTGATTTGGTGCAGGACCTCTTGAAGAAAAATTAGCAATGTTATCATTTGCGTCGGTTGCTCCAGCTCCCGTAACAATGGGAAAATTGCCCGGTGTCGCTGTTGTTCCGGGGCTGGGTCCACTGCTACCTATGGAAAAAACAGGGATTATCCTGAGATTTTTCAAGTTCATACAGTCATCCCAGAACTCGAGAGAGGTTGTATTGGAGCTTCCCCATGAATTATTCACAGCTTTTATGTCAACACCCTGTCCTTTCCATTCAGCAATTTTTTGGAATCCTGCGTGTAACCATGAGACCTGAGCAGAACCGCTTTGGTTAAATACTTTACAGACTGTAAACTGTGCATCCGGTGCAACTCCTATATCTTCTGTAAAAGGACCCAGTCCATCACCACCGAGTATTATTCCCATAACATGTGTTCCGTGTCCATGGTCATCATAAGGAACTGGTTGACCATTTACTGCATCATACCAGTGTCCTTCAAATTTCCCCTGCAATGCTGGATGTGAAGTGTCAACTCCTGTATCCATTTCACCTATTATTATACCTTCTCCTGTATATCCATATATCCAGCAGGAATCTGCCTTTATCCGGGAAATGTTCCATTCAGGTGTTCTTATCTCAAAAGAAATTTCAGGCTTTTCTATTTTAACAACAAAATCTTCAATTATATAATTAATCTCTTCACTTTTTGCAAGATTTTCTATAACTTCTTTTGTTGCCTTTAAATAAAAGCCATTGAATATCCAGTAGGGTTTTATTTCTTTTATCTGGTTTATAAAATTTTCATAAAGATAATTTAAAATATTCCTCTGGGAATTCTCAGAGAAATTCTTTAAAAATTCAACATAATCTTCTGCAGAAAGGTTTTTAATAAGTTCATAATCCGGCTTTTCCTTTAAATGAACTAAAACTGCAATTTTTTCATCTGGTTTTGTATTTTTTAAAATTTCCTTTAAAGAAGGCGCTATTTTTGATACATTAAAAATAATACACACAACCACTATAACATACATGCACACCTCCTTTTAATTCATTGCTTTTATGTTTCCATTTTAAAGCATAATTAACATGGTTTTCAATTCGAATATTGACCAAAATATTCTGAAATCTTTATACTGAAAATATGAGTCCTTCGGCAATAACCTATCAGTCATCTTGATGAATTAGGAATTAATGAAACCAGCAAGAATAGTTTTATTTTGAAAAGAGCTTTCCTATCTTTTAAAATAAATCAGTGAAATTCAGAGAGTTTAAAGATATTCTATATTCTTTCACAGATATTTATCCGTTAAAAGAACACTATGATTTTTATGTTAAATGGCTTGAAAAAGGGTTTCACGGAAAAATGAAGTATATGGAAAGGCGAAAAAAAAGAAAAAGCCTTGAAAATCTTTTTCCAGAGGCAAAATCATGTTTATCTATCGGAATACCCTATTACAATGAATTTGAGTTCAAAGAATACAGAATCTCAAAGTATGCTTTTTTCATAGATTACCACTTAACGATTAAAGAAAAATTAAAAGAGTTCCTTAAAAAGTACAATATTCAGGGCAAAATATACATTGATACAGGAGCAATTCTTGAAAGGTCATTCGCACAGAAAACAGGAATTGGCTTTACAGGAAAAAACACCAATTTTATATTTTTTAAAAGAGGTTCTTATTTTTTTCTTGCAGAAATAATATTGCCCTTTGAACCAAGAGGTCTGAAGAATGAAGGGAATAAAAACTTTTGTGGCAAGTGTAGAAAATGTATTGATAAATGCCCTACAGGTGCAATTAGAGAAGACTTTACGCTCGACGCACGTAAATGTATTTCTTATTTAACGATTGAATATAAGGGTATTATACCAGAGGACTTAAGAGAAAAGATGGGAAACTGGATATTTGGATGCGATGTATGTCAGGAAGTATGCCCCTGGAACAAGAATCCTCAGAGATATGAACCTGAATTTCTGAAACCGAACTATGAAATTTTTAATTTCTCTCTTGAGGATTTTCTAAAATTAAAAGAAAATGAATTTAAAAAAGTTTCAAAAAAAACACCCTTTGAAAGAACGGGTTATATTAATTTTATTAGAAACTGTATAATATGTGCGGGAAATACAGACCCTGATAAATATAAAAAAATTTTAAAAGAATTTGAAAACTCAGAAAATAAGGTATTAAAGATTCATTCAAAATGGGCATTAAAAAGAAGTTCTCGTTGAAATACTTAACTTTCAAAAATAGCAGAAAAGAACATACTCCTTTTTTATAAGAATTAAAGATTAAAATGGAGAATATGTGTGGCTGGCTATCTCAACACTATGAGAATCTTATTTCACTTTTTTGAATTTTAAGTTTCTGTTGCAATAAACTAAATAAACTCAATGAGCCCGAATAACGCAGATAGCATAATTGTTCTTTCAGGTCCTGAATTTGAAGATGTTGATTATAGTGAATTAATAAAGTTTATTAAGAATTATGGATTTTCAATTGAAAGAGAGGGGGATTTGCTTGCAAAGCTGGATGCAGATTTATTTGCAGAAAGAATGGCTAAGATAAGAATTCTGGAACCTGATAAAAAACATCTGAATGAAAACCCGTTTCCTGTTGAAGTTGATTATGAAAAACGTAATTTAAAATCAATACCACGAAAAAAAGGTATTATTTACTCTGGCAATCACTTTTTGAAAATTCTTCAAGAACAACTTGATGATATTTTTGACTTGAGAAAAAACTGGCCTGTGTATCTTTCAGACCAATTGCTGGCAACATTTGAAGCCAGGTGGCATATAAGAGTGATGATTTTTGGATTTCCTGTTATTATTTCTGTGCCCGGGATTGTTTATGGACCTGCCAGGTCAAGGGAATATTATATTTCAGCGCAGATGGGTATTCCAGAAGCAGATGAAGACTATATAAAAGAAAAGGATGAAAGAAAGACAGAGGTATTAAAGGGTTATCTCTTCCAGGCAATCTATTTCTACAAATGTCTTCTTGAAGGGAAAGAATTTAGATTCTGTGAAGATAAAAATTGTTCTCTTTATAACTCGCACTGGCAGAGGGAGATTCTTGATGCACAGTTAAAGCACAGTCTTTGCGAAAAACACTTAAAAGAAATTAAAATATAAATATTATAAATTTATGAAAAAAAAATTGAGACCCCTTTACGGGATAGCAGGGACTGGCTCCATCCCCCGGGGCAAGTTTTTACATAGAGTTGAAAGGGCTATCCTGGGAGGGGTCTCTGTTTTTCAATTAAGGGAAAAAAATAAAAGTAAAAAAGAGATTATTGAAATTGCGAAGGAAGTAAAAAAAATATGTTCTGCTTATAATACAGTTTTTATAATAAATGATAACCCTTATATTGCAAAGGAAGTTGATGCTGATGGAGTTCATCTTGGAAGAGATGATTTTGATGTAAAAACAGCAAGAGAAGTTCTGGGAGAGGACAGTATAATAGGGGTTTCCTGTTATGACAGTTTTGAGAGGGCAGAGGATGCTCAAAAAAATGGTGCTGATTATGTGTCTTTTTCCTCTCCTTTTAAATCACCCACAAAACCTTATAAACCTTTAACACCCTGGGATGTAATTGAAAAGGCTGTTGAAGACCTGGAAATACCTGTTTATGTGATAGGTGGTATAAATAGAGATAATATTGATGAAGTTTTAAAAAGAAAAGCTTTTGGTGTATGTGTAATATCCTGTATCTTCAATTCAGAAGACCCTTTTTTCCCTGCTTTTGAGTTAAAAGAGAAGATTCTAAAAAATAAGGGTAAAAATTAAAATTAAATTAAAGCCATTCAATCTTTTTTTGAAAACTTTTAAAGATGTCCTGCATTGTTCAAAGAGGAAAATTGCTTGGAATGTATTGAAATAATAAATTTAAGTCTAGAATGTTAATGTATTCTGAAGCTCTTTTGACATCTTTTCTGCTTAAATTTTATAATTTCAGGACTTATGGAACTTGTTTTTTCTTTTTTTCTCACATTACCCTGGATTTTTTTTAAATTTTCAGGTGTTCATATCCCGCCTTATATTGTCGCACTTATAAGTGGTTTGTGTATTGCAGGAGGGGCATATATTTTGACAGTGGCAACAGAGGGCGCTCAGATTGATTTTCCCAAGGCACTTGCCTTTGCATTTCTGGCATTCTTTGCTGTTCTTCCTGAATATATTGTTGATTTTTATTTTGCATGGATGGCTCCGAAAAAAGCAGGTTATTCTTCCTATGCTCTTGCAAATATGACAGGTGCAAACAGACTTTTGATAGGGATAGGGTGGTCCCTTGTTATGTTTCTTTTTGCAATAAAGTTTAAAAAGAAAACCCTTCATCTTGAAAAAAGTTTGAATCTTGAATTGAGAGCACTTTTACTCGCAACGATTTATGCATTCATATTGCCTCTGAAAAATACGCTTACACTGCTGGATTCTTTTGTATTTCTGACTATTTTCTTTGTTTATATATGGAATGCTTCAAAATCTTATAAAGCGGAAATTGAAGAAGTAGGGTTCTTAAAAAAACTTATTTCTATGAAAAAATCGCTAAGGCTGTCACTGGTTTTAGTTTTATTCTTATACGCGGGTTTTTGTATTGTTATATCAGGAGAACCCTTTGCAGAGTCTCTTGTTGAAACAGGCAAGATTTTTGAAATAGAGGAGTTTCTACTTGTCCAGTGGGTTGCCCCACTGGCATCAGAGTCACCAGAAATAATTGCGATGAGTATTTTTGTTTTAAAGGGTAGACCCTCTGCGGGTTTTAATACCCTTGTTTCTTCAAAAGTGAATCAGTGGACACTACTTGTCGGGACTTTGCCAGTGGTCTACGCTATATCCTCTTTCTCCCTTCATGGATTGCATATAGATTTGAGACAGAAAGAAGAAATATTTTTAACCGCTGCCCAGAGTTTGCTGGCAATTGTAGCTCTTGCTGATTTTGATTTCAATATATACGAGGCATTTATGCTCATTTTCTTATTTTTAATTCAATTTGCGATTCCCCACCCAAAAGCACGAGTACTTCTGGGAATTGCATATATTGTAATAACAATTTTTTTCCTCCTTTCAAAGGGTAAAAGAAGGGGAATAAAAGATAACTTTTTTAAATTAAAATGATTTCTCCTTATGGAATGGGGTTTTTAATTTATAGATTTTTTTATTCAAGAATTCAAAAGAAGTTTCCCTATGCTTCTATATGCACGGGGAGTCTGTTGATGGGTGGTGCAGGAAAAACACCGCTCACAATCAAGATTATTGAAGAACTTATTTCAGCAAGAAAAAGACCTGCACTTATCATAAGAGGTTATAAAAGGAAGCTTAAAAAAGATTTAATAATAAAAGGCGGGGATTATTCTCCTTTTGATACAGGTGATGAAGCATACCTTTATCTGAAAAAATTCGGGGATAAAGTGATAATAGGAATTTCAAAAAAAAGAGAGAGGATTGCAAAACTGATTAAAGAAAGGTATGACCCTGATGTGTTTGTTCTTGATGATGCTTATCAGTATTTAAAATACAGATTCTGGTTGAATATTTTGATTATGCCTTATGGAGCTGTTTTTAGAAAGGAAAAAATTTTTCCTTTTGGTAAGTTGAGAGAGGATTATAAGGGAATAAAAAGAGCCGACCTGTTTGTGATTAATGAAAAATTTAACCGGTTGGATCAGGGAGAAAGAAAAAAGATAAGAAAAATCTTGAAAAAGATGGGGTTTATAAAAGAAATCATTTTTATGAAATATGTTTTGAAGAATTTTAAAAATTATGCCGGTAAAAAAATTACACTGAAAGAGTTGAGAGGTAAAAAACTGTTTGCCTTTTGCGGGATAGGGGAGCCTGAGAGTTTTTTCAAGCTTTTTAACAGGATAAATTTAAGTCTGGAGGAAGGTTTAAGGTTTCCTGACCATCATTTTTACCAGGACAGGGATTTAAAAGGAATTTTTTCAAAGAAATACGACTATTTTATAACAACAGAGAAAGATTTAATTAAGATAAAGAATCCCCCGGATAATCTAATTTATCCTGAATTTGATATTGAAATTGATGAGGGGTTTACGAAAAAATTAATTAAAGTA
This sequence comes from Candidatus Hydrothermus pacificus, assembly GCA_002011615.1. Taxonomy (GTDB): domain Bacteria; phylum Hydrothermota; class Hydrothermia; order Hydrothermales; family Hydrothermaceae; genus Hydrothermus; species Hydrothermus pacificus. The sequence goes on from MTOH01000002.1 coordinate 229,707, forward strand.
TTAGAATCTTAGAATTTATTTTTGCTTTTAAAAGCTTATTTTTTCTTATTCTGTTTTTAAGGTTCCCATCTACCCGATTTAGTATATATATATTGAATCTACTATTATTTAATCTACTGATTATATTTCCCTGCAAATCCTGATTGAGTTTGACCGCTGTTAAATTTGTCTATTTAAAATTCAAGTATAATAATCTGGATGTTCAGCGATTTATTTTATATTTTTTGCTCCTATTATTATCTGACCTGGAGAGATTCCATTATCATTGGGGGGGATTCTCTGGTGAGTATAAACATTGAATTCCTTTGAAAGTTTCTTATAAGTTTTCTCAGTTAAGATTCTGTTCTGGAAAACCCCTCCTGATAAAAATATTTTTTTTATTTTTATTTTTTTGACAATTCTGTAAATTACTTCTACCAGTGTGTTATGAAACTTTGATGAAATTATTTCTTTTTTTACTCCTTTTTTTAAATCCTCTATTATTTCTTTTATCATCTGTTCCCAGTCAAATATTAAAACTCCGTCTTTTTCTTTTATTTCAAAATCGTAGAATTCATCAATTTTTTCATCTGCAATCCATTCAAGAAGCATAGCAGCCTGACCCTCATAGCTTATCTTTTGTTTTATTCCAATAATTGATGAAACTCCATCAAATAATCTTCCTGAAGATGTTGTCCAGAAGGCGTTTATATTTTTTTTGAACATTATTTTGAAATTTCTACTTTCTTTTTCATTTAAAGATTTTACAGGCTCTAAATCCATTTTAAATGCTTTTTCACCAAATATTTCATATAGAATTCCCATTGCACTTCTTCTGGGTTCCTTTATTGCCATATCTCCACCTATTAGCCTGAATTCTCTGAAAGTTCCAGCTCTTTCAAACTCCTTGTAATCACACATTAAAAATTCTCCTCCCCATATTTTCCCATCTTTTCCATATCCTGTCCCGTCCCATGAAATTCCCAGAACTTTTTCATCTATCTCATTGTCAATCATACAGGATACAATGTGAGCATGATGATGATATACAGGTATTAAAGGTTTATCCATCTGTTTTGCATGTTTTGTTGAAAGATATTCAGGATGGGCATCGTGAGCAATATATTCAGGTTCAAATTCAAAAAGTTTTTTAAAGTCTTCAATTGTTTTTATAAAACCTTTATAACTTTCTTCTTTTTCTAAATCGCCTATATGCTGGGATACAAATATTTTTTTACCTTTTGAAATTGCGATTGTGTTTTTTAAATGTGCTCCCAGAGCAAGTATTGGAGGTAGTTTTTCTTTGAATATTAAAGCAGAAGGAGCATATCCCCTTGCTCTTCTTATTATGTATTCTTTTCCAAGAACAACCCTTACAACAGAATCATCGACATACCTTTTTATGGGTCTTGTATGGGTTAAGAAGTAGTCTGCAATATCTTTTAATTTTCTAAAGGCGGTTTCATCTTCAAATGCTATGGGTTCATCAGTTATATTTCCTGAGGTGCAGACAACAGGTGTTTTTAATTCCATCATTAAAATGTGATGGAGGGGAGTATAGGGTATCATAACTCCGAGAAATGGGTTCATAGGAGCAACATAATGGGAAACTTTTTTATTTTTCTTTTTTAAGAGCAGGATTGGTGATGCCGGTGATTTTAAAATTATTTCAGAAATTTGATCAACATAAACGTATTCTTTTAAAGACTCTATATCCGGAAACATTAAAGCAAAAGGTTTTTCTTCTCTTTTTTTTCTTTTTCTCAAACTTTTTACAGCATTGTCGTCAAGAGCATTGCATAAAAGCTGGTAACCCCCAAGTCCTTTTAATGCGATTATGTGCCCTTTTTTAATGAATTCAGCAGACTTTTGAATGGCATTAAAACCTTTTGCTATTATATTTTTATTTTCATCCCTTAGATAAACTTCTGGTCCACATAAAGGACATGCATTTGGTTGTGCGTGAAATCTTCTGTCTTCGGGGTTCTTATATTCTTTTTCACAGTCTTTACACATTTTGAATATTTTCATGGTTGTGTTTTTTCTGTCATAGGGCACTTTTTCTATTATTGAGAATCTGGGACCACAGTTTGTGCAGTTTGTGAATGCATACAGATATCTTCTATCTTTTTTCTCAAAGATTTCTCTTAGACAGTCATAACAGGTAGCAATATCGGGCAGAACAGATGATGCCATTTCTCCTTTTTCATCGGATTTTAAAATTTCAAATTTTTCAAAACCCTCGGGGTCAAGAAAGTAAAAGTGGAGAAAGTGATAACTTGCTAAAGGAGGTTTTTGTTCCTTTAATTTTTTTAAAAAACTTTCCAGATTTTTTCTTTCACCTTCAACCTCAATTAAAACACCTTTTGTTGTATTTCTTACAAATCCTTTGAGATTTAAAGATTTTGCAAGCCTGTAAACAAAAGGTCTGAAACCCACCCCCTGAACGTTTCCCTCTACTTCTACTTTAAGCTTTTGAATATTCAAGTTACTCTCTTATCCACTTCTCTCTTTCTTTTTTTACGAAGTCTGCAAGATGACCTATCCCCTGATTTTTCAGGGCAGAAATCTCAAATATTCTAATCTCAGGGTTTATCTCCTTTGCTTCTTGTTTTACTTTTTCAATATCAAAAGGAAGATGTGGGAGTAAATCTGTTTTTGTTATTATAAGAGCATGGGATGTTAAAAAAGTTTTTGGATATTTTTTGGGTTTGTCATCTCCTTCAGGGGTTGAAAGTAATGTGAATCTTAAATTTTCTCCGAGATTGTAGACAGCAGGGCAGACAAGATTTCCGACATTTTCTATAAAAATTAAATCGTATCTTTCATTTAATTTATTTGTAATCTGTTCAATCATCACAGCTTCAAGATGGCAGGCACCACCGGTTATTATCTGAATTGAATCAAATCCCGCTTCTTTTATTCTCTTTGCATCTCTTTCTGTTTCAACATCACCCACAAGAACAATTGTTTTTAAATTTTCAATGCAGGGGAGTAATTTTTCCAGAAGAGTTGTTTTTCCTGCACCCGGTGAAGAGAGTATGTTTACAACAAATGTTTTTTGTTTATCCCACCTCTCGCGTAAATTCTTTGCAATTGCTTCATTTGCCTTTAAAAGAGGTATTGAGAAGTTTTCTGATTTTATCTCGCCCATTTAAATCTCCATTTCTATTTTTTCTATGACTATGTCCGAACCTTTTACCATATCGGTGAATGGGTTTCCACATTCAGGACATATAAATGGAAAATCATCGGATTTAAAGATTCCATCACAGTTCCTGCATTTCATCTCCGGGTTTTCAATGTCTATTTCAAGAACCGTATTTTTAAACCACTCCTTTTCTTTTTTTAAAATTTCAAAAGAGTGAGAAAGTAAAATTGGCTCAACTCCTGAAAATTTCCCTACCTTTAAAACAATTCTCTCTATTTTGCTTGCATTTCTTTTTAATCCCTCCCCCTCCACAGTTTCAATAAGACTTAAAGCCAGAGAGTATTCATGCATTTTAAAAGAGCCCCGTGATAGTTCCGTCCTCTTTTAAATCAACTTTCAATGCAGCTGGTTCTTTTGGCAGTCCGGGCATCTCCATAATGTCTCCTGCGAGAGGGACGATGAAGTTTGCTCCTGCTTTCACTCTAACATCGTCAATCTGGACTCTGAAACCTTTTGGTCTTCCTATAAGTTTTGAGTTATCTGAAAGTGAAGCCTGAGTCTTTGCAAGACATATAAAGGCATTCTTGAATCCTATTTCTTCAAGTCTTTTAAGAATTCTGTTTGCTGAGGGTGAATAGTCCACTCCATCAGCTCCGTAAACTCTTGTTGCTACTTTTTCTATTTTTTCTTTCAAGGGGGTCTCAGGAGTGTAAAGAGGAGAATAATTTTTTGGCAGGTCAAACGCAGATACCGCTTTTTGAGCTAATTCTATTGCACCTTCTCCACCTTTTGACCATACCTCGCAAAAAGCATACTCAACACCTTCTGCTTCTAATAATTCTTTAACTTTTGCCTTTTCATTATCAGTGTCATGAGGGAAAACATTTAATGCAACAACAGGAGGTATTCCAAAGTTATCCCTTATATTCTCTATATGTGCCTTCAGATTTTCAAAACCCTTTTCAATTGCAGATACATTCTCGTTTGTTAATTCTTTCTTTTTAACTCCTCCATGATATTTCATTGCTCTTATAGTGCCAACTATTACAGTAGCATCCGGAGAAAATCCTCCAATCTGACATACTATATTCAGAAATTTTTCTGCTCCCAGGTCAGAACCAAACCCCGCCTCCACTACCGCAATTTCAGATAATTTTAAAGACAGAAGGATTGATGTTAGGGAACATGTTCCATGAGCTATGTTGCCGAAAGGTCCTGTATGAATTAATGCAGGTGTATTTTCAATAGTCTGGACAAGATTTGGCAACAATGCCTCTTTTAAAAGAGCGGCCATTGCTCCGTTTGCTCCAATATCTCTTGCAAATATGGGTTCTTTTGTTCTTTTAAATCCTATTAAGATATTTCCGAGTCTTTCCTTTAAGTCTTTATAATCTCTTGATAGTCCAAGAATTGCCATTATCTCTGAGGCAGGAGTTATTACAAATCCATCCTCTCTGGGTGGACCGTTTGTCCTCCCCCCCAGACCTACAACAACCTTTCTCAACGCTCTGTCATTCATATCCATTGACCTTGGCCACTGTATCTGTCTTGTGTCAAGTCCTACCGCATTTCCATGATGAACATGGGCGTCTATCATTGCTGATAAGAGATTATGGGCTGAGTCAACTGCATGGAAATCACCCGTGAAGTGGAGGTTAATATCTTCCATTGGAACCACCTGTGAGTAACCTCCTCCTGTAGCGCCTCCTTTTATTCCGAATACAGGTCCCAGTGATGGTTCTCTCAGGGCAACCATTGATTTATGACCTATTCTCCAGAACGCCTGAGTGAGTCCTATACTTACAGTGGTTTTTCCTTCTCCATAGGGGGTTGGTGTCATTGCGGTCACCAGGACAAGTTTTCCATTTGTCCTGTCTTTTAATCTTTCCATGAGACTCAATGAGACCTTGGCTTTATATTTACCATAGGGGATGAGCTCTTTTTCTTCTATACCTGCTTTTTCTGCGATTTTATATATTGACAACATTTTTGCTTTTTGAGCAATTTCAATATCTGTGAGCATGAAGACCTCCTTTTTTAAGAGTTTAATTATAAAGGGTTTCAAAAAATTTTAACAAAGAAATTATAACAGGCTATCTACCAGTTTATGACAAATTCGGTATATTCGTTGCCTTTTGAAATTCTTTTTGTGATTTCTATCTGAGTTTTGACATTAAATAATTTAAATGCCCCTTCTATCCATCCTGAGGCTCTTTCCTCAAAATACTCGTCAATATCTTTAATCTCTATTAATCTAACTATTGCTTTGCCAGGGGTATTTCTGACAACAGTGAGCTTTCCAAAATTATAATAATATGAGTAAAAGAAATGGCCTTTACTGAGTAGCCAGTTTACATCTTTAATTTCATGAAACATTTAAAAAAAAGTTTTAAATCCATATTTTGCGCTATATTTTCCTATTTCCCTTGCAAAGACAGGGGCTTTCTGACCGAATAAATCACAGATTAATTTTGTAATTGTGAATAAAATTTCATAATCATAGAAAGCCAATCCAATCATCTGTTTTAATAATTTAATTGTTCGCTCTGACAAATGCTTATAAAGATTCTCAAGTCCTTTTTTTCCGTAAGTTTCTTTAACAAAATTTAAAGTTGCCTCTATTGTTTCGCCTCTTACTTTTCCAGTTGTTTTCATTACTCCTTATATCAGTTTGAACTTGTTTTAAAATTATAAAGGAATTTAAATTGATTGTCAATTAAATGATAACAGGAAGTTAAGTTAACTGTTTTTTTCCAGTTTTTTGAGTATTAATTTCCCCACTTGTTTGGGGTCAGCCCTGCCCTTTAATTTTTTCATTGTTTGACCTATTAAAAACCCCAGGACACCTTTTTTCCCCTTTATATATTTCTCAACAACATCTGGATTTTCTTCTATAACTTCTTTCACTGCGCTCTCAATTATATCATCGCCTTTTATTATGGATTTTTCTTCTTTTTTGATTAATTCCGAAATTGGTATTTTTTCTGAGATGCTTCTTTTTAAAATTTCTTTTCCAATATTCCTGGTTATTTTATTTTCATTAACGCTTTTTACAAGTTGTGCAATTTCTGATGCTGAAAGCCCGAGTTTTCTTGTATTTTCAGGTTCTGTATAAGCAAGTAGTTCTGTTATGACCCAGCTGGAAACATCCTCTGGGTTTTTATAAAATTTAAGTATCTCTTCAAAGTAATCTGCGAGTTCCTTTTCAGAAACGAGAATTTCTGCATCTTTCTCATCAAGAAAATATAGTTTGACAAATCTTTGTTTTTTCTGGTAAGGAAGTTCCGGTATTTCCTTTTTTATTTTCTCAATTAGTTCAGTAGATAGTTCCAGAGGAGGCAAGTCGGGTTCAGGAAAATACCTGTAATCAAGTTCTTCTTCCTTTACCCTCATAACTCTTGTCTCTTTTTTAAACTCATCCCATAGTCTTGTTTCTCTTCTTATTTTCTCACCCTTTTCAATAACTTCTTTTTGCCTTTTTATCTCATACAAAAGACCTTCATAAACAGCTTTTAAAGAGTTCAGGTTTTTAAGTTCTGCTCTGCCTTCTTTTGATACAGACACATTAGAATCAACTCTGAACATACCCTTTTCCATATCGCATTCAGATACACCAAGATATCTTATTATTCTTCTTAATTCTTTTAAAAATTCCACTGCCTCTTCAGGAGATTTTATACATGGGAGTGTTACTATTTCAAGTAGGGGTATTCCACATCTATTGAAATCAAGCAATACTTCACCGTTTTCTGTGTAGATTGATTTTGCGGTTTCCTCTTCAATGTTAATTCTTTCGAGGTACACACTGCCACTTTTTATATTCACTGAACCGCCTTCTGCAATTGATGTTCCATATTGAGTTATCTGATAGCCTTTTGGTAAATCAGGATAGAAATAATTTTTTCTTGTGAAGATTGAGAACCTGTTTATTTTTGAATTCAGGGCGATTCCCACTTTTACAGCTTTTTTAACAGCTTCAAAGTTGGGGGAGGGGAGTATTCCCGGTTCACCCATGCATACAGGGCAAATTCTCGTATTTGGTTCCCCTCCATACTCATTTTTACAGGGACAGAACATTTTAGTTTCTGTAGAAAGTTCCACATGTATTTCAAGACCTATCTTAGTTTCCATATCTCTGTTTGATGAAGTCTTCAAGTTGAAGAGAGAGTTTGAACAATCTTCCTTCATCCAGAGGTTTTGCCATAATCTGCATCCCTATGGGTAACCCTTCTCCTGTTTTTCCACAGGGTATTGAAATTGCAGGGATTCCTGAAAGATTTGCTGAAACTGTAAAAATATCGGATAGATAAAGTTTTATCGGGTCTTCTACTTTTTCGCCTATTTTAAAAGCAGGGAAGGGAGAAGTTGGAGTTATTATAAAATCCACTTTTTCAAAATTATCCATGAATTCTTCGAGAATCATTGACCTTGCTTTCTGTGCCTTAATGTAGTATTCTTCATAATATCCACTTCTCAAAGCAAACCCTCCCATTATTATTCTTCTCAGAACTTCTTCTCCAAAACCATATCCTCTTGTTTTTTTATAAACCTCTTCTAAATATTTTCCTTCAAGTCTTAAACCGTATCTTATTCCATCAAATCTTGCAAGGTTTGAGGATGCTTCTGCTCCTGTTATTATATGATAAACGGGTATTGCATATCTGAAACTTCGCATCTCAATGTTTTTTAATTCATAGTTTTTTGATTTTACAAACTCTCTCAAAATTTCATCGAGTCTTGCTTTTATCTCTTCTTCCACACCCTGTTCAAGAAGTTTCTCGGGGAAACCGATTCTAAATTTTATCTCTTCTTCAGGAATTTCAGGAGCAGGAACATCAAAAGTTGTTTTATCTTTTTCGTCAAAACCCGCTATTATTCTGAAGATTGTCCAGGAATCCATTACATTTATGGTTATTGGACCTATCTGGTCACAGGAAGATGCAAATGCAACAAGGCCGTATCTGGAAACTCTTCCATAGGTGGGTTTAAATCCCACAACACCACAGAAAGCTGCTGGTTGTCTCACAGAACCGCCCGTGTCAGAACCAAGAGCACAGGTTGCGAAGCCTGCAGCAATCGCGGCAGCACTTCCTCCTGATGAACCTCCTGGAACGTATCCTTTCTTTAAAGGATTATGAACAGGACCAGAGGACGAAAATTCATTGCTCGAACCCATCCCGAATTCATCCATGTTAGTTTTTCCTATTATTATTGCGTCCTCTAATAGTAGTTTTTCCACCACTGTTGCATTATAGGTTGCAATATAACCTTTCAGTATCTTTGAAGCACATGTTGTTTCAGCGTCTTTTACGAGTATGTTATCTTTGATAGCCACAGGAACCCCGAAGAGAGAGCCTGTTTTTTCTTTATTCTTGATTTTTTTATCAAGAATTTTTGCCCGTTCTATTGCCTGATTCTCAAATACTTTTATAAAGGAGTTTATGTGTTTATCCTTTTCTTTTATTTTTTTTATTAAACTTTCAATTAATTGACTTGGAAGAAAATCGCCTTTTTTATATTTTTCTATGAGAAGATGAACCGGAAGATTCAGTTCTTTCACCTTTTTTTGGATTCTTTAATTGGAGAAAAAGCCTTTAAGAACCTGTCTATTTTTTCAGGGAAATTTTTTATAATTTTATTCTCTTCTTTAAATTGTAATATTTTATCCTCTCTTAAAAGTAATTTATGAAAACCCGAGTGTATAAATGGTTTATAATCTTTAAGGTCAATCTCGTCCAGAACTTTAAACCAATCGAGCATTTTTTTTAAATGCTCTACATACTTTAATCTATCCTGCACTTCAATTCTCAGAAGAGAGCAGAGAGTATCTATCTCTTTTTTATAATCAAGTTTCAAGAATTTCTTTGATTTTTTCTTCTATATGATGCTTGGGAACCGCCCCTATTATTCTACCTGCTTCTTTACCATTTTTAAAGAACAGAAGAGTGGGGATGCTCATTACAGAGAATCTGGAAGGCGTTTGTGGGTTTTCATCAACATTGAGTTTATATATTTTTATTTTATCGGAATATTTTTCTGCAAGTTCCTTTACATGAGGTTCTATCATTTTACAGGGATGACACCATTCTGCCCACAGATCTATAACTACCGGTGTGGTTGCTTTTACCACTTTTTCTTCAAATTCACCGTCTGTCAGACTTTCAAGAGCCATGGCTATTAATAAAAATAGCGGGGGCGGGATTCGAACCCGCGACCTTGGGGTTATGAGCCCCACGAGCTACCAGGCTGCTCCACCCCGCGATAAATAAAAGTGTATAAATGATAAGGTAAGAGATAAAGCTATGTCAAGTTGACAAATCTGTGATAAATCGATTAAAATTAAAACACTTTAAAAATTTAAGAAGATAAAATTGAGTTTTTAAAAGATAAAAGGGGTGGATTATGCCAACAATTAATCAATTAGTTAAACATGGCAGAAAGCCAAAGATAAAAAAGTCTAAATCACCTGCTCTGGATTCCTGCCCTCAGAAAAGAGGGGTTTGTATAAGAGTGTATACAACCACTCCGAAAAAACCTAACTCCGCTCTTAGAAAAGTTTCCAAAGTCAGACTATCCAATGGAAGAGAGGTTATTGCCTATATTCCTGGCGAAGGACACAATTTACAGGAACACTCTGTAGTTCTTGTCAGAGGAGGCAGGGTTAAGGACCTTCCTGGTGTTAAGTATCATGTGGTTAGAGGTAAATTTGATTGTGCGGGTGTTGAAGGCAGAAAACAGAGCAGGAGCAAGTACGGAACAAAGAGGACAAAAAAGGGAGGTTGATAATGCGAAGAAGAAAGGCACCTGTTAGAACGGTTTCTCCTGACCCGAAATACAATTCCACTATAGCGATGAAGTTTATAAACGACCTCATGCAGGATGGAAAAAAAAGTCTTTCTATGACTATATTTTACGGGGCCCTTGATAAGATAAAAGAAATTACAGGTGAAGATGGTTTTAAAGTTTTTGAAAAGGCAATAGAAAATGTTAAACCAAAACTTGAAGTGCGTCCCAGAAGAGTAGGTGGTGCGACCTATCAGGTTCCTGTTGAGGTCAGGCCGAGAAGACAACTGTCCCTTGCTATAAAATGGTTGATAAAAGCGGCAAGAGAAAGATCTGAGAAAACAATGGTGGAAAGACTCGCAAAAGAATTTATTGACGCCTCAAAAAATGAGGGTAAGGCTATAAAAATTAGAGAAAATACCCACAGAATGGCTGAAGCGAACAGGGCTTTTGCTCACTTTAGATGGTGATTAAATGAATAAGGAGAAAATAAGAAATATAGGATTGGCAGCTCATATAGATGCAGGTAAAACTACAACGACAGAAAGGATACTTTTTTATACGGGTAGAATTCATAGAATAGGTGAGGTAGATGAGGGAACAGCGACCATGGATTGGTTGCAGCAGGAAAAGGAACGAGGTATTACAATATGGTCTGCTGCAACTACCTGTTACTGGAAGGAATACAGGATAAATATAATAGATACTCCTGGACATGTTGATTTTACTGCAGAAGTTGAGAGGTCTTTAAGAATTCTTGATGGGCTCGTGGTTATCTTTTGTGCAGTAGGTGGGGTTGAACCTCAGTCCGAAACAGTATGGAGACAGGCAGATAAATTTGATGTGCCGAGAATAGTATTTATAAATAAGATGGATAGAATAGGAGCCGACTGTTTCAGGGTTTTGAAGGAGATTGAGAAGAAATTTGCGGTTAATACTGTTCTAATGCAGTTGCCTCTCGGAGCCGAGGAAGAGTTTAAAGGGGTAATTGACCTTTTGAGAGGGAAGAAACTTATATGGGATGTAGACGAAATCGGGGAAAGATATAGAGAAGAGGAAGCCAGTGAAGAAGAGATGGGTAACTGGAGAGAAGAGCTTTTCCTTTGCCTGGGCGAGCTTGACGATGAACTTGCAGAGAGATATATTGAGAAAAAAGATATAGAGCTTAAAAAAGTTAAGAGTATAATAAGAAAAGGGGTTATTGAAGGCAGAATAGTTCCTGTTTTTATCGGATCTGCGTTAAAAAATAAGGGGATTCAATGTCTGATTGATGCGATATGTGACTATCTTCCCTCACCGCTTGATAAAAGAGGTGTAATGGGTAAGATTCCTGGCAAAGAGGAAATAATTGAAAGAAAGCCTTCAGATGAAGAACCTTTTAGTAGTGTTGTCTTTAAAATTCAAATAGATAAAAAACTTGGCAAACTCTCCTATACAAGAGTTTATTCTGGTAAAATCAAACCGGGACAGAAGATAATGAATTCTGCAAATGGAGAAATATTCAGAATCCAGAGACTTTATCTGTTGCATGCTAATAGAAGAAACTCTCTTCAAGAAGCTGCGGCAGGTGAGATAGTTGGAATAGTGGGCGCAAAAAGGGTTAAAACAGGAGATACTTTTTGTGATATTGATAATCCTGTTATTTATGAGGAAATGCTTTTTCCAGAGCCTGTTGTATCAATTGCGATAGAACCAAAGAGTATAAGAGAACTCCCAAAACTTGAGGAGTGCCTTGCTTTCATGCTTGAGGAAGACCCGACATTCAGGGTGAAAAGGGATGAAGAAACAGGGCAGTTCGTGCTCAGCGGTATGGGAGAACTTCAGCTTGACATATTGCTCGACAGGCTTAAAAGGGACTTTGGTCTGGAAGTCAGGTCTGGTAAACCGCAGGTTGCTTATAGAGAAACAATTTCTGTTTCAGCAAGTGGGTATCATAAGTTTTCAAAAACAATAGGAGATGCTCATCATTTTGGTGAAGCCAACCTGAGCGTGCATCCTAATCCTCAGAAAGGTAATTACATAGAAATACCTGTGGATATCCCGGATGACTTTAAAGAAGTGGTGCGTGAATCTGTAAATACGATTCTTCTATTTGGTCCTCTTGCTGGTTATCCGGTAACTGACGTAAAAGTTGAATTTCACAAACTCTCAAAAGGCAGTAATGTAACTCCCCTTGGTCTTGGTAACGCGATTCAGGAAGCTTTGAGAGAAGCTCTTATAAAGGGAGACCCTATTCTTCTTGAACCTGTGGTTAAAATAGAGATTACAGTTCCCTCAGAGTTTGTGGGTAATGTTGTTGGTGACCTTGGAACAAGGAATGCCTCTTTGAAAAAAATTACAAAGGTGTCGGACTTTATTCAGAGGGTTTCAGCAGAAATACCTCTGAGGGAAATTTTTGGTTATGCAACTACTTTGAGGTCATTAACTCAGGGAAGGGGTAACTTCTGGATGGAAATATCCCACTTTGCTCCTGTCCCTGAAGAGATAAAGAAGAAAATAATGATTTAAGGAGGTGTAAAGATGGCAAAACAAAAATTTGAAAGAACAAAACCCCATGTCAATGTGGGGACTATAGGACATATAGACCACGGGAAAACAACCCTCACGTCTGCCATTACAAAGGTTCTTTCTACCAAAGGACTCGCACAGGAAAGATCCTATGATGAAGTTGCAAAAGCTGATGCAAAGCTCTTCAGAAGAGATGAAACCAAAATTTTGACTGTTAACCTTGCGCATATTGAATATGAGACCGAAAAAAGGCATTACGCTCATATTGACTGCCCGGGACACCATGATTATGTTAAGAATATGATTACAGGTGCCGCACAGATGGATGGCTCAATACTGGTAGTTGCTGCTACTGATAGTGTTATGCCCCAGACAAGAGAGCATACACTTCTCGCAAGACAGGTTAATGTTCCTTATATACTTGTATTTGTTAACAAAACAGATGCAGTTGATGACCCTGAACTTGTTGAACTGGTTGAAATGGAAGTAAGAGACCTTTTGAATAAATATGAATTTCCCGGTGATGATGTCCCTGTTATAAAAGGTAGTGCTTTGAAAGCTCTTCAGTGTGGTTGTGGAAAGAAAGAATGTGAGAATTGTGGGTCTATATGGCAACTCCTTGATGCAATGGATAGTTATATTCCCGAACCAAAAAGAGAAATTGATAAGCCTTTCCTGCTTGCAATAGAAGATATTTTCTCAATAACCGGTAGAGGAACTGTAGTTACAGGTAGAGTGGAAAGGGGAAAGATTACTCCCGGTGCTGAAGTTGAGATAGTTGGTTTTGGACCCACAAGGAAAACAGTGGTTACAAGTCTTGAGATGTTTAGAAAAACACTTGATGAAGCTATTGCAGGAGACAATGTGGGGCTTCTTTTAAGAGGAATTGGCAAAGATGAGGTGGAAAGAGGAATGGTTATTTCTACACCCGGTTCAATCACACCCCATACTAAATTTAAAGCAGAAGTTTATGTTCTTACAAAAGAAGAAGGTGGAAGACATACTCCCTTTTTCAATGGTTACAGACCACAGTTCTATTTCAGAACGACTGATGTTACGGGTTCTATTAAACTTCCTGAAGGTAGAGAAATGGTTATGCCTGGTGACCATGTGAATCTGGATGTAGAACTCATGTATCCTGTGGCTCTTGAAAAAGAATTGAGGTTTGCGATAAGAGAGGGTGGTAGGACTGTTGGTGCTGGTGTGGTTACTGAAATAGTGGAATAAATGGAACAGAAGATAAGAATAAAATTGCAGGCTTTTGATCCGAGACTCCTGGATAAATCTGCAAGAAGAGTGGCTATGACTGCCCGGATGACAGGAGCGAGAGTATCAGGACCCATTCCTCTGCCGACAAGAAGAACATTGATTACAGTGATCAGATCCCCACATATTGACAAGAGGTCACGAGAGCAGTTTGAATTGAAAATTCACAAAAGGTTGATAGAGATAAAAAGTCCCACGCCTGACACAATTGATAAATTATCAAGAGTGGAAATACCTGCAGGAGTTGATGTGGTTATAAAGGTGGTATAGAGATGACAGGGTTGATTGCGAAAAAACTTGGGATGACACAGATTTTTGATGATAGAGGAAATGTTGTGCCTGTTACAGTTCTGGATTTTTCAGAATGTTATGTTCTGGACCTCAGAGAAGAAGAAAATGATGGTTATAACGCTGTTAGACTCTGCTACGGAAATGTAAAAGCAAAAAGATTGAACAGACCTATACTTGGAGTCTTCAAGAAGATTTTTGGAGATAAGGATTTTTATCCAGCAAGATTTGTCCTGGAATTAAGAACTAAGGGTTCTGTTGATTTTAAGCCCGGTGAAAAAGTTGATGCTGAAAAGCTTTTCCAGATAGGAGAGAAGGTTGATGTGATTGGTAAAACCAAAGGCAGAGGGTTTACTGGTGTTATGAAGAGATGGAATTTTTCGGGTGGACCTTCTTCTCATGGCTCAATGTTCAAAAGAAGACCCGGTTCAATAGGTCAGACCACAGACCCTGGAAGAGTCTGGAAGGGCAAGAAAATGGCGGGACATTATGGTAACGAGAGGGTTACCATTCACAATCTGGAGGTGATGAAAATAGACAAAGATAGAGAAGTTATTCTGCTCAAGGGGTCTGTCCCGGGACCTGCTGGTTCATTTGTTGTGATACGGAAAGCAAAAAGGAGGAAACTGTAAGAGATGGCAATAAAGGCACCTTTATATAATTTACAGGGAGAAAAAATAGGAGAAATAGATTTGAAGGAAGATATTTTCGGTCACGAACCGAACGTGCATCTTTTATGGGAATATGTTAGAATGTATCTTGCGAATCAAAGAGCGGGCACAGCGTCCACCAAGACAAGGGCAGAAGTAAGAGGTGGTGGAAGAAAACCATGGCCTCAAAAACATACCGGGAGAGCAAGACATGGGTCTATAAGGTCTCCGATATGGAGAAAAGGAGGAGTTGCTTTTGGTCCAAAACCCAGAAACCACCATTATCATATTCCCAGAAAGGCAAGAAGACTCGCAACAAAACAGGCAATTTCTGACAGGGCAAAGGAAGGCAGAATAATGGTTCTTGAGGACATTAAGTTTGAAAATGGAAAAACAAAAGAAGCTATTAGTCTTTTTAAGAAAATAGGGATTTATGGCAAGAAGATTCTCATTGCCACTCATAGCATGGATAAATCTGCAATTTCACCCTTGAGAAATCTTGATAAGACAAGAATTATACTGGGTAAAGATTTAAATGCTTATGAAGTCTTGAATTCTCAATATGTTCTTTTTACAAAAGAAGGGCTTGAACAGTACATAAAAATTCAGGGGAGTAAAAAATGAAAGACCCCAGAGATATAATTATTGAACCAATAGTTACAGAAAAAAGTGTGCATCTTAGAGATACACATAATCAGTATGCATTTAAAGTCGCCATAAATGCTACTAAACCTGAGATAAGGAAAGCTGTAGAAGACCTGTTTAAGGTTAAAGTAGCCGATGTTAAAGTTATAAATGTAAAACCAAAAAAGAGAAGGCTCAGAACAAGGAAGTTTGGTTATACTTCTTCATGGAAAAAAGCTTATGTAAGATTAAAAGAAGGTGATAGAATACCAATCTTTGAAGGAGCGTAAAATGGGAATTAAAAAGTACAAACCTGTTACACCATCAAGAAGGTTTATGAGTTCTATTGATTTTTCAGAGCTTACCAAAAAAGAACCCGAGAAATCACTTGTGGTTCCTCTTAAAAAAACAGGTGGTAGAAACAATCAGGGCAGGACTACAGTAAGATTCAGAGGAGGAGGGCACAAAAGACTGTACAGAATAATAGACTTCAAGAGAAATAAGGATGGAATTCCTGCAAAGGTTGTGAGTATAGAGTATGACCCGAATAGAACTGCGTGGATTGCTTTGCTGCAATATCGTGATGGAGAAAAACGATATATAATTGCGCCTCATGGTTTAAAAGTTGGAGATGAAGTTCTTTCAGGATCAGGTGCTCCTTTAAAGACCGGTAACACATTAACTCTCGCAGATATTCCAGAAGGAATTGAAATCCATAATATAGAGTTGATTCCTGGGAGAGGCGGTCAGCTTGTCCGTGCTGCAGGTGCGTCAGCCCTTATACTTTCCAAAGAAGGTGGTTATGCTCATGTTCAGATGCCTTCAGGTGAAATAAGAATGATTAATGTGAAGTGTAAAGCAACTATTGGTAGAGTCAGCAATGTAGACAACGAAGTTGTTGTTACAGGTAAAGCGGGAAGAACACGGTGGCTCGGTAAAAAGCCCCATGTAAGAGGGGTTGCAATGAACCCTGTAGACCATCCTCATGGAGGAGGAGAAGGAAGAACAAAAGGCAAGATTCCCAAAAGTCCCTGGGGCTGGTACACAAGAGGGAGAAAAACCAGGAAGAAAAAATCATCAAACAGGTTTATAATCAAAAAGAGAAAATAAAACTTTCTACAAATTCTTTTAATTATCATCTGCCAAAAAGTTTAATTGCTCAATACCCTCTAAAAAAGAGAGATGAGGCAAAATTACTTGTTGCGAATTTGTGTAACGATTCTGTAGAGCATACTAAATTTAAATTTATCTACAGGTACATGAAAAAAGGTGACGTGCTTATCTTGAATAATACAAAGGTCATACCTGCCAGAATAATTGCGAGAAAAGAGACAGGAGGTAAAGTTGAAATGCTATTTATTGAACAGCTGAACAAAAATAAATTCACAGCTCTTGTAAAGGGTAAAAACCCTGAGGGCAAAAAACTGTATGTTAAAGACTATATCTTAAAATGTTTTAAAGAAAAAGGACAATATGTGTTTGAGATTCAGAATTCAGATTGTAAAAATTTTCTTGATACTGTGGGGTTACCCCCTTTACCTCCTTATATAAGGAGAGCACCCGATGATATTGACAGATACTATTATCAGACTGTTTTTGCTCAGAAAGACGGTTCTATTGCGGCTCCTACCGCAAGTTTGCATTTTACAGAAGAGCTTTTAAAGAAAATAAAAAAAGAAGGTATCAAAATAAAATACATAAATTTAAAGGTGGGAGTGGGAACATTTAATCCTGTAAAAGAAAAATATATAAGTATGCATAAAATGGATGAGGAATATTATGAAATACCCGATGATACCATTTCTGAAATTATAAAAGCGAGAAAAGATAATAATAAAATTTTTGTTTGTGGAACTACATGCGTTAGAGCAATTGAATCATACGCTTTAACAGGTAAAAAATCAGGTTTTACAGATCTTTTTATTTATCCTCCTTTTGAATTTAAATTTGTAGATACTATTATTACAAATTTTCATCTACCCAGATCTACACCACTTGCACTTGTCTGTGCTTTTGGAGGTAGAGAAAAAATTTTAAAACTTTATGAGCTTGCCAAGAGAACAGGATACAGGTTCCTAAGTTATGGTGATGCTATGATGCTTCTTAAAAATAATGAGAATTGACTTATTTGTTTAAATCTCTTATAATGAAAGTTCTTAAAAAATGATTTTTTTTGTTATAGGATTGGGTAGATTTGGTAGCACGCTGGCAAGAAGTCTTCATGAAAAAGGTGTTGAAGTGATTGCAATAGATAAAGATAGCGCGAGAATTGAGGAAATAGAGGATTTTGTGTCTAAAGCCTATGTGATGGATGCCACAAATGAAAAGGCTTTGAGTTCAGTCGGTGTTAAAGACGCGGATGGAATAGTGGTTTGCATTACAAGTGACATAGAGGCAAGTATTATGACATGTATGATATTAAAAGATAAGGGTGTAAGAAAGATTATGGCAAAAGCAGGAAGTGAATTGCATGCAAAAATTCTTAGAAAAGTGGGAGTGGATAGGGTTATTTTCCCTGAACAGGAGATGGCACACAGGCTGGCAGAGAGTATATATTCACCTCATATATTTGAAGTGATAGACCTTTCACCCGAATATTCAATTCTTGAAAGGATTACCCCTAAATTTATGGAAGGTAAAGTCATAAGAGATACTAAATTAAGGACAAAATATGGAGTTTATATAATTGCTATTAAAAGAAAATTTCCCATAGTGAAAGAAGATGGAAAAACCTCAGTAGAAGAGAAGATTTTTATTGCTCCTTCTGCTGATGAGGAAATTTTAAAGGGTGATGTTCTTGTTCTTCTTGGCAAAAAAGAAAACATAGATAAATTTAGAGACCAATGAATGTGAAAGAAAACATAGAGGAGCTGATTGATCAGGCAAAGATTCTTTTGTTTTCCCAGAATTATAAAGAAGCAGAAAAAATTTTAAAAAAGATTTTAAAGTTGGATAAAGACAATGTGGATGCCCTTTATCATCTTGGAATTCTTTATGAGACAGTAAATGAGCATGAAAAAGCAGAGGAAATTTATTTGAAAATCCTTGAAAAAGACCCTGATAATAAAGAAACAAAAGAAAGGATGGAAAGGTTAAAAAATGAAAAATTTTAGTAACTTTCCTTTGCTTTTAATTGAAGGTATTCCCAGGCCACTTGTGATTTTCAACTCTGATGGTATGCTGATATATGCGAATGAAAAGGGTAACAATTTTATAAAGGAATTTTTTAGTGATAACGATGACAGGATTAAAGAATTTCTTACTTCTCTTTACCAGTCAGAAGAAACAACAGACATTAAAAATCTTAATAAAAGATTAGATTACAAAATTTTAAATCTTATGGATGATACCAAAGTTCTATTTATAGAAAGAGAAAAAAGTATTATCTCCCCTCATGACCTGATGCAATTCTTTGCTGAAATTTCTCAGATTTCAGATATAAATGCGATATTAAACAAAGTTTCAGATTTCATTTTACATCAGATGGGGGCAGGTAAAGTTACTATATTCCTCTATAGTGAGAGGGAAAGAGTTTACAGACGAATGGCACTCAGTGTGAGACCGCCTTTTCGCAAAGAAGATTTTAAAAAGGATATGTTTAACTCAGGGGAAGGTTTGACTGGTAAAGTGATACAGCTGGGGACAACCTTCTATGCCCCGGATGTAGAAAAAGCCGAACACTATTACAGGTCATCTCCCCATGAGAAATCCGAATTAGTAATTCCTATAAAGGATGACCGTATGGTTTACGGGACCATAGGCGTGGGGTCTGAAAAAGAGAATGCATTTAGTAAAGAAGACATAAAAACAGTTGAAAAGATAAGCAAGTGGCTGTTGTTTATAGTTAAAAACCTTTATGTTTATCAGGACGTTTTGAGAGAGAAAAAGGCGATTGAAATTATTGGCAGGATTTCTGAGATATTTAAGAATAAAAATATCAAACAAGAATACAAAGAATTCATTAATCTCTTGATAAGAGAATATGGATTTTCCGGAGGCGGAATAGATTGTGAAAATATAAATTTCTGGGTAGGAGAAGGAGAACAGGATTTTGGAAATCTACTTAAAGAAAAATCTGAAAAGCTCTTAAGTGGTTGTTTTTCAACTGAAAAATTTAATTTTTATGTATTCCCCCTGGAGAACCTGGGAGGATTTTTTGCTTTTTCATCAAAGAGTTTTTATTCTAACCAGGAGATTGAACATATAGAGGATGTGCTGTCATTCTTGGAAAGTTTCCTCGTAAGGGAAATTAGAAAAGAGATTGGTTCAATTCACAGGAAAATCTTTGGGACCTTTATAAAGGGAATTCACGATAACAGAAAAGCCAGCGAGATATACGAAGATTTGTGTAAAGTTTTAAATGAAATTTTTGATAGTGAAAAAAGTTTTATTATTTATGAAAAGGGTAAGAAATGGAATATGGTTGCTTCTTTTCCCAAGGAGATAGAAATTGATTATTCTTTTCTGGACCTGAACATAAAGGATGAGTTTTCAGAAGAAAGGATTACAATGTTTTTTGAAAGAAAAGAAGGTTCTGTGGTTATATCTGTGCTCAAACCACGAAATCTCCATTCCATTCGACTGGTTAAAGACACCCTTGGTGATTACCTGGACATGATTTTAAAACTTGAGAGATTCCAGAGAAATTCTGAATTACTTTCAACTTTGCAGAAACTACTGCAGGCTGAAGTGAGTTCTTTTTCCCTAGTAGAATATCTTGACGAAATATCTAAATTGATAAAAGAAAATCTTGGTTACGCCTTTGTGGGTATACTCCTTAGAGAAGGCGACTATTTAAAATTGATTTCTGCATGGGGGTCAGAGAAATATAAAGATTTAAATGTAGACTTAAAAATAGGAGAAGAAGGAATTTCAGGTGTTGCCTACAAAAAAGGAGAAACTGTTTACTCTCCTGATGTTAGCAAAGACCCATTTTATGTAAAGGTGTCCGATGAAATAAGTTCAGAAATTTCTGTTCCCTTAAAGAGCCCAAAAGGACTTCTTGGAACACTCGTGATTTCATCGTCAAAACCTTATGCATTCTCTGATGAGGATATTGCTTTCCTTGAGACTCTCGCTGAGCAGATTTCACTCTTTATCCAAGAAAGGCTTGATAAAGAGGAAAAAGAAGAAATTATCTCTTTTCTGGAAGAAGAATCAAAGTTTAACGAAATGATAATCAGAAATTTGCCTATAGGTATTGTCGTGATTGATAATGATTTAAAAATTAAAAGAGTTAATGAGGGAATGGTACTGCTTCTTAAAAGAAATGTGAAGGAGATGTTAGGGAGTAAGATATGTGAGATTTTATGCAGTCATGAGGAAGAGGGTTATTGCAAAATAAAAGATTCCTTTCTTAATAGAAAAATCCTTTTTAAAGAAAAGTTTATTATTGATGTTGAAGGGGAAAGTGTGCCCATGGCTGTTACTTCCAGTTTTATTTATACATCTTATAATGTGATAAGTGGAATCATACTCATGGTGGAAGATATAAGAGAGGTTGCCAAACTTGAGGAACAACTCAGAAGAAGTGAAAGACTTTCTGCAATAGGTAAAATCGCAGCCTACATGGCTCACGAAATTAAGAACCCACTTGCAAGTATTTCCACGGGCATAGAATTCGTGAGTGAAAAATTACCACCTGATGAGAGTGTAAGGGGTTATATGAATATGATTTTAAAGGAGATATACAGGCTTGACAGACTTATAAAAAATCTTCTCAGCTTTGCAAGTAGAAAGCCTTTAAATAAAGTTTCTGTTAATGTTTTTGAAATACTTAATGAGTGCATAACTCTTTTAACTCCAGAGATAATAGGTAAGGATATAAAGTTAAAGACTGATTTTAAAGAAAAAGAATTGATGGTACACCTTGACCCTGATCAATTCAAAGAAGTTGTCCTGAATCTTGTTAGAAACGCGATAGATGCCATAGACAAAGATGGAGAGGTAGAACTTGGATTTGAAAAAGTGGGAAGCAGAGTTGTTTTCTGGTGTAAAGATAACGGTAAGGGAATAAGAGAGGAATATGTTCATAATATATTTGAGCCATTTTTCTCCACTAAAAAAGGTGGTTCGGGTCTGGGGCTTGCAATTGTTCATAAGATTGTTGAGGACCATGGTGGTAAGATAGAAGTTGAGTCTGATTATGGTAAAGGAACTATTTTTAAAGTTTACCTTCCTCTTTGAGTTTTTTGAGTTGAAATTTTTATAATAAATATATAAAAATGGAAGAAAAATATAAAATTTTAATAGTAGATGACGAGGAGGCGCTTGTTCTTTTCCTTGCCAAGCTCCTCTCGCAGGAATCTCCTGATTATGAAATAAGAACAGCTTATAATGGTGAAGATGCTATAAAGATGCTGGAAGGGTTTAGCCCGGATTGCATATTGCAGGATATAAAGCTTCCCGATATTTCAGGAATAGAAGTTCTTAAGGCAGCCAAAGCCCTTGATGAAGATGTTCAGGTGATTATGATGACTGCATTTGCCTCTATTGAGACGTCTATAGATGCAGTGAAGATGGGAGCCTATGACTACATTCTCAAACCTTTTAAGGCAGAACAGATTAAAATGGTGGTGAAAAATGCTCTGACAAAAAGGCGACTTCTAAGGGAAAACAAGAGATTACTTGAAGATTTAAAACGGGCAAATAAAGAATTACAAATTGCTCATGAAAAACTTAAAATAGCTAAAGCCGAGGTTGATAAGGAACTTGAAGAAAAACTGAAGATACTCTCAGAGCTTCATAAAATTAGTGACTCCCTGAATGAAGAACTTGATTTTGAGAAAATCTGTGGAGGAGTTATTGAGGGTGCTCAAAAAATATTTTCTGTACAGGATGTTGCTCTTCTTTTTAATCAGGAAGAGTCGCCTGATAATCTGGTTGTGAAGTATCTAAATGGTTTTGATGGTCTTATGGAAAGTGGGATGAACCTGGATTTTTATCATCCCTTTTTCAACAAATTAAAGGACCAGAGAACCCCTCAGATTATCGAGTATCAGGAGGGGGAGATTAAAGAAATATGTATCGGTCTTTTACAGACAAGTAAGATGGAACCCTTTGGGACATTTATGATAGGGAACAGGAATAATACGGAATCTTTTGCAAAAAAAATGGAACTTTTTGATACCTATTTGAATACAATCTCAATTGCTCTCCAGAATTCCATACTTTTAGATACTCTTGAAAGAAGCTATGTGGACAGCCTACTTGCCCTTGTAAAAGCCCAGGAGGCGAAAGACAGGAGTATAAAAGGACATTCATCAAGAATCGCAAGAATGAGTCATGTTATGGGTAGAAGACTTGGACTTTCTGAAAAAGAATTGAAAATTCTGAGATATGCTGCACTTCTTCATGATATAGGTAAAATAGGAATAAGAGAGTATATTCTTGAAAAACCCGCTGAACTTAATAAGGAAGAATACGAAAAGATAAAAGAGCACATAGATATAGGTATAGAAATAATAAAACCCTTAAAATTTTTACGGGAAGCCATCCCGATTATAAGACATCACCATGAGAATTATGATGGGACCGGATATCCTGATGGACTTTCAGGTGAAGATATACCTCTGGGTGCAAGGATTCTCGCAATATGTGATGTATATGATTCTATAACCAATGAAAGAGTTTATTCTAATAAACTCACAAAAGAAGAAGCAATAAATTTTCTAAAAAAATATTCAGGAACAAAATTTGACCCTTTTATTCTGGAAAAATTTATAAAGGTGATAGGTCATGAAGGAGCCTAAAAAAAGAATTTTATTTGTTGAAGATGAGGCGCCTCTTGCTTTTTTTGTAAGTCAAATTCTCGGTAGTGATTATGAAGTTGAGAGTGTGAGAACAGCAGAAGACGCATTAGAAAAGTGGAAAGAAAATCCTTATGAACTCCTTGTAACAGATATAAGACTTCCTGGCATGTCGGGCCTTGAACTTGTTGCACATCTGCAAAGAGAATATCCTGATATTAAATTTATAATTGTAACGGCTTATGACTCATTTGATATAAGAGATAAAGTGAAAAAACTGGATGGTCTAAAAGGCTTTTTCCCGAAGCCATTCTCTATAGAAGAGTTAAGGAATCGAATAAAAGAAATACTCGAGAAATAAAAAATGGGCCCGGCAGGACTCGAACCTGCAACCAACGGATTATGAGTCCGCTGCTCTGCCAGTTGAGCTACGGGCCCGATAAAAAGGTTTATAATTATACTCCAAACTTTTTTTAAAAGTCAAGATGGCGAGGGTTAGAGTAAAAGATGGATATCTTTTATTTAGAGAGACACCTCTTATAATGGGGATTCTGAATATAACTCCTGATTCTTTTTATGACGGTGGTAGATATATCAACTTTGAAAAGGCTTTTGCAAGGGCTTTTGAAATTATTGAACAGGGCGCTGATTTAATAGACATAGGTGGTGAATCTACCAGACCAGGAGCAGAACCTGTCACACTGGAGGAAGAAGAGAGGAGAGTTATTCCTGTGATAAAAGAAATAAGGAAAAAAAGTGATATACCGATATCCATAGATACATATAAGTCAGAAATTGCTGAGAAAGCTTTGATAGCAGGTGCAAATATTGTGAATGATATTTCAGGAATGAAATTTGATGAGAAGATGCCTTTTGTAATTAAAAGATATGTTTCCGGTGTTATACTGATGCATATAAGAGGAACTCCCAGAGATATGCAGAAAAATCCTTATTATGAAAATACTGTGCAGGAAATAAAAAATGAGATTCAAGAAAGAGTGGAGTATGCAAAAAGCTTTGACATAGAAGATGAACAGATAATAATTGACCCTGGAATAGGTTTTGCTAAAAGGGTTTATGACAATCTTATAATACTTAGAGATCTGGAAGAATTTAAGAAAATAGGGTATCCTTTATTAATAGGTCATTCCAGAAAATCATTTATCGGGAAAGTGCTGGGTATAGAAGACCCTGAATACAGGAAAGAGGGAACACTTGCGGTTTCATCCTATTTAATTTTGAAAAAAGCTGATATACTTAGAGTTCACGATGTAAAAGAAACATTTGAATTAAGGAAAATGCTGAAAGCGATTGAAGACCCTCAAATTTATACCTGAATATATCCTTTTAATATCTTTTCTACATAATCTGTTGTATATGTGGCATTTTTGAACTCTTCTTTTTCAATCAAGAACTTGTAAAAATCTAAGGTTGTCTCAATCCCCTCTATAATAAATTCATCAATACATCTTTTCAACCTTCTAAGTGTTTCATCTCTTGTTCTTGCATGAACAATAAGTTTTGCAATTAATGAGTCATAAAAAGATGGAACAGTGTAACCATGATAGATATAGGAGTCTATTCTCACTCCGGGACCGGTTGGGAAATGAAGTTTTTCTATTCTTCCAGGTGAGGGTAGAAATCCTTTCTTAGGGTCTTCTGCATTTATTCGTAGTTCTATTGAATGGCCATTGATTTTTATCTCATCCTGGTCTATGTTCAGAGGCTCATTTTCTGCAATCTTGATTTGAAGTTTAATAAGGTCAAAGCCAGTTATGAATTCTGTTACAGGATGTTCCACCTGGATTCGTGTGTTCATTTCTATAAAATAAAAATTTTTATCTTCGTCCATAATAAACTCCATTGTTCCCACACTGTTATAATTTAAAGCCTTTATCCCTCTTACTGCCATTTCGGTAAGCTTTTTCCTCTGTTCATCATTTATTGAAGGACTTGGTGCTTCCTCAATCAGTTTTTGATGTCTTCTCTGAGTTGAACATTCTCTCTCAAAAAAGTGGAGGTATAAATCTTTTCCGTTTCCTGCAACCTGAACTTCTATGTGTTTTGGTTTTTTAATAAATTTTTCTATATAGACCCTATCATCTTTAAAAGCTGAAAGAGCCTCTGCTTTTGCAGTCCTGAAATTTATTTCAAAATCTTTTTCATTCCTTGCAACTCTCATACCTCTGCCTCCACCTCCACCTGCTGCCTTTATAAGCACGGGAAAACCTATCTCTTTTGCAATATCCATCCCATCTTTAAAATCATTTATGGGCTCATCACATCCAGGCACAACACTCACACCTGCCTTTTTCATAAAATTTTTGGCATATATTTTATCTCCCATTTTCTGAATTATATCTGGTGATGGCCCAATAAATTTAAAGTCCGAGGTTTCCACTATTTCAGCAAAGTCAGGATTTTCAGCGAACATACCATACCCGGGATGTATCGCATCACAACCTGTTATTTCAGCTGCCCCGATTATTCTTGATGGATTCAGATAACTCTCCATAAGTGCCGGAGGACCGATACAAACTGCCTGGTCTGCAAGATATACATGTAAAGAATCTTTATCCGCTTCTGAGTATACAGCGACTGTCTCAATCCCCAGTTCTTTGCAGGCATTTATAATTCTTACAGCTATTTCTCCCCTGTTTGCGATTAGAATTCTTTTAAATCTCATTCTATTTTATAACTGAAAACTTATAATAGGATGTGTTAAAGGACGTTTTCATGACTGCTATGTAAGTTCCGGGGTCCACAGGTTTGCCATTTTTATCTTTCAAATCCCACTTGTATTCATATCTTCCCACAGGTTGAAAATTAAAATTCTTCTCAAATACAATTTTACCTGCCACGTTGTAAATTTTTAAATCCACCGGGGTTTCTCCCTCTGTAACAACATAAACTATTTTTACATAACCGTATTTTGTTGGATTTGGATAAAGGAGTATAATCCTGTCTTCAAGTGGCTCAGGTTCAATCACTGGAATTTCAGGAGTTTCAATAAAAAGTAATTTTTCAGCATCAGGATATCCCCAGCCTGATATGTTATCCACGCTATCCCCGAGCAGATTTGAGGTTTCTTTTAAATACTGCATCAATTCTCTTGCACTCCATGAAGGGTGTGCTGACCAGGCAAGTGCACATATACCTGTGACAATTGCACTTGAATAGGATGTGCCTTCGCTGTGAGCATATCCTATTATTGTATCACCATTTTGATCAATATAAGTCATTGCAGTTTTTGCACTCCAGGGAGCTACAACATCTGGTTTTTTTCTGCCATCAGCAGAAGGACCGTAACAGGATTTTGGATGGACCTCTATAACACTGTCAATAGTTATTCCGCCTACACTTATGATTGAATCTGCATCTGAAGGTGCATGGAGGGTTGTGTCAGGAACACCTATCTGCTGATGGAACTCATTATCACCCAGATTACCTATGGCATTAACTAAAAGCACATCTTTTTTTATTGCCTTTGAGGCGGCAACAGAAGATGGAGCTGTCTTACCATCAAGGTCATTTTTGTTCCACCATAGAATATAGCCGAGAGAACTATTTATTATTTTTGCACCCTTTGATATTGCCCATTCTAATCCTTCAACCCAGAAATCTTCTTCTATTATGTTTTCAAAATCTTCTCCTGATAGATTGGTTGTTCTTTCTGTCCTTGCCAGTATAAATTTTGAACCCGGTGAGACACCTGTAAGTTCTCCTGGAGATACACCAGCTATTACACTCAAAACTCTTGCTCCGTGAGTGAAACTGTTGAAATCATAATCCTCCTGTTCTTCAAAAGTGACTGTCGTATCCCCTCTTCTTCTCAGAAGAATTGTTGCGCTATCAACACCAATAAGGTCTGTATAAAAATAGTCCACTGTATCAGGTGCAGGTGAGTTAACAGAAGATGCAAATAAACTCCCATATTTTGAGTAGATGATTTTTAGTTCGTTACCTTCGTAATAGAATGCAGGCGAATAAATAAAAATTCCTGTATCAATTAATTGGGTTTGAATCTGGGTTAAAGAAGAATCAAATATAGAGAACCATAGATTTTGATAATCAAAGTAACAGATTTTTATTGTGTCGTTTTTTATTACCAGGTCTGCTGATGGACTTTCTGATATGCTTTTAAGAGAAATAAGATTGTAGATAGAATCTACTCTGAATATCAAAAGACTTTCACTTTCCCATGGATTTCCTTTGATTAAAAACCCTGAAAATCCATTTGATGATTTTTTTATCTCATAGTCACTGAAATTCCCCTGAACAATCAGACTTTCATTCCATGTGTTTCCTGAATCCTGAGAAAATAGAACTTTAAGACCATTTGTATCCAGAAAAAAAACACCTAACCTGTTAAATATATTCAATATGCTGGGTTTTATTATTTTTGCTGAATAATAAATTACCGTGTCTTTTACAATGTTGAAGCTATCTGGATTTTCAAGTAATGAAAAATTCAATTCAAATAGAACCCTTTTTGTTTTATAAACAAGAAATATATTGTTGCCTGTGATTTCAAAGGATGGTTTTATGGCAAAGCTGTCTCTTTTTATCAATTTTGGTGAGAGTGTAAACTCACCCAGTTCATTGACCTTACACACAAATATTTTCCAGAAATTTCTGGGTGATATCCCCTGGACTGCATACAGAATTGAGTCATGACTGTAACTATAAAATACAATTGTTTCGTTACCCATGTTTTTTAAATCAAAGCTATTCACATATCCAGCACCTGTCTGATTGTAGCTTATTTCTCTGAAATTAGTTGTCGGGAACTTAATAAAAAGATGGTCTCCTGAATTAAAATCATGGGTTGCAACTATCCTTTTATATTCGGGGTTTATAAGATGTTTAAGGGCAGGGTGATTAAAATCAAATCCTGCATCAAGAATCCCTATTCTTACATTATCACCAAGAACACCTCTTTTATGAACTTCAGGAATTTTAAGGATTTCAAGATAACTTTCATAGGTGAATTCTGAAACATCAAAAGGTGTCAAATTTTTTGTAAATTTCGTAAACCTTGCAATTTCTCTTGTTTTCTTGCTCACAGAGTTTATTCTCATCATATCTTTTTCAGGCACAAAGGCTGAAAAGGAACCGAGTAATTTTGATATTGTTCTTGCCCTTCCTCCTCTTTCTTCTACCCATTTTAACACTGATGATGATGTTTTTATGTCCTGTGGAAATATCCAGTAAGGTTTTAAGCTTGCGTACAGAGTTGAAAACATCCCGATTATCACCAAAATTTTTGCACATCTGCTCATATACAACCCCTTTAAAATTTATTTATTATTATAAGGTTTGATAAATAAAAATTTCATTCTTTATAATTAAAACCTCTTTTAAAAAAGGAGTTTTTATAATGATTAAAAGAATTGATATCAGATGGCATGGTAGAGGAGGAATGGGGGCAAAAACAGCGGCACTCCTTTTGGGTGAAGCGATGATGCATGAAGGTAAGTATGTTCAGGCTTTCCCTGAGTATGGTCCGGAAAGACGAGGAGCTCCGGTGGTTGCTTTTACCAGAATCAGTGATAGTGAAATAAGAGGACACTATGGAGTGACCTCTCCTGATGTGGTAGTCGTTCTTGACCCAACTCTCCTTGCATCTCCCAAGGTTAAGGAGGGAATCAAAAAAGATACTGTGGTAGTTGTGAATACTTCTTTATCTCCAGAAGAAGTTAGGAAAAAACTTGGTGTTGATTGTGAAGTTAAAGTTGCTGATGCTTCAACAATTTCCAGAGAGATTCTTGGAAGGAATTTGCCAAATACCCCGATGCTCGGGGCTCTCATGAAGGCTATAAATCTTCTTCCTTTTGAGAATTTCCTTAAAGCGGTGGAAGAAAGATTAAAAATGAAGTTCAAAGAAGATATTGTGAGAAAAAATATCTCAGCAATTAAAAAAGCATATGAGGAGGTAAAATGAAATTTAAATCATGGAAAGATTTGCCAGAAGGAGCCATTGTAAGAGATGTTCCCACATCTCCTGAGTTTAAAACTGGTGACTGGAAATCAAGAACTCCCAAATATATACCTGAAAAATGCACTCATGACCTTTTGTGCTGGCTTTATTGCCCGGATTCTGCAATTCATGTTAAAGATGGTAAAATTGAAAAATTTGATCTTGATTACTGTAAAGGATGTGGTATATGTGCAAGTATATGTCCCCAGGATGCAATTGAAATGGTGGAGGAAGAGGTATGAAGACAAAAGCATTTATAAAACATGCTTTGACAGGGAATGAAGCAGCAGCCTATGCGATGAAGCAAATAAATCCTGATGTTGTTGCTGCATATCCCATTACTCCTGCAACTGAGATTGTTCAGATATTCTCAAAGTATGTTTCCAATGGTGAGGTTACCACAGAATTTGTTCCTGTTGAATCTGAACACTCCGCGATGTCTGTGTGTGTGGGGGCTTCTGCGTCTGGTGCAAGGGTAATGACTGCAACCGCTTCTCAGGGACTTGCACTCATGCATGAAATCCTGTATATAGCTGCTTCATTAAGATTGCCAATTGTTATGGTAGTGGGTAACAGAGCACTTTCAGGTCCTATAAATATACATTGCGACCATTCCGATGCAATGGGTTCAAGAGATTCAGGGTGGATACAGATGTTTTGTGAAAATGCAAATGAAGTTTATCATACGGTGATAATGGCAGTAAAGATAGCAGAAAAAGTGAATCTACCATGTATGGTTGGCATGGACGGGTTTATAATCACGCATGGGATGGAAGTTATTGAGACTATTGACGATGAGGAAGTGAAAAGATTTATCAGTAAAAGGACTCCTCTTTATTCTGTTCTTGATATAGAAAAACCAATAACAATAGGACCTCTTGACCTTTTTGACTGGTATTTTGAGCACAAAAGATCTCAACTTGAAGGGATGCTTCAAGCAAAGAAAGTGATTCCAGAAGTTGTTGAGGAATACAATCAGAGATTTGGGACAAACTTTCCCGCTTTTCTGGAAACATACAGAATGGATGATGCAGAGTTTGCAATAATATCAATGTCTTCTGCTGCAGGGACAATGAAAGAAGCTATTGACATAAAAAGAGAGGAAGGATTAAAGGTAGGGCTTCTCAGAATTAAGACCACAAGGCCATTTCCTTACGAAATTTTGAGAGAGAAAACTAAAGGACTCAAAGCAATAGGAATAATGGACAGAGCAGAATCATGGAGCACAATGGGTGGTCCTCTTTCTATTGAAGTTAAATCAGCTCTTTATCCTCTTGATAAAAGACCCTTTGCAATAGATTTTGTTTTTGGCCTGGGTGGAAGAGAATTCCCCATTGAGGATGCCTTTAAAATAATTGATATAACAAGAAAATTATCAGAAGGGGAAGAATTCCCTGAATTTGTTCACATAGGCTTAAAAGAGTAAAGGAGAAAAAAAATGAAAAAGAAAATTCTTTCCTTAAAGGAACTTTCTGAGAGAACTTATGGACTGGCATCAGGACACAGGGCCTGTGCAGGTTGTCCGTTTCCGTCAATTGTAAAAATGATTTTAGGGTCTTCTGATTATCCTGTTGTGGTTGCAAATGCAACCGGGTGCCTGGAAGTTGTAACCACAATTTTTCCCTATACCGCATGGCCTGTCCCATGGATTCATTCTGCCTTTGAAAATGTTGCAGCTACAATTTCAGGGGTTGAAACTGCTTTTAAAGCACTTCAGAATAAAGGAGTTATGCCCGCAGATAGGAAAGTCAATTTTGTGGCTTTTGGAGGTGATGGAGGAACATATGATATAGGTCTTCAATCTCTGTCCGGTGCTATGGAAAGAAGGCACAATTTTCTCTATGTCCTTTATGATAATCAGGCTTACATGAATACAGGGATTCAAAGGTCCTCTGCAACTCCTTTTGGTGCTCACACCACAACTTCTCCTGCGGGCAAAGTTATTCCAGGCAAAGTTCAGCACAGAAAAGATATAACAGAAATAGTGGCTGCCCATGATATTCCCTATGCAGCCCAGGCTTCACCTTCTCACTGGGGAGACCTGATAAGAAAGGCAAGAAGAGCTTTTGAAATTGAAGGACCCAAATTTATTGCTGTTATCTCACCCTGTGTTCCCGGATGGGGATATGATGAGAGCGAATCCATAGAACTTGCGAGACTTGCTGTTGAGACCTGTTTCTGGCCTCTTTATGAAATAGATAATGGAATTTATAAGCTAAATTATAAACCTAAGAATAAATTGCCCGTTAAAGTATGGCTTGAAAAACAGGCAAGATTTAAACATCTTTTAGATAAACCTGAACTGATAGATGAAATTCAAAACAAAATTGATGAGAAGTGGAAAAAACTTCTCTGGCTTGATGGTAAAAAAGTAGAGGATTAGACGCTATTTTTTCAACAGATGGAAAGTATAGTGTGAAAGGGGTAAACCCAGAGTAAATCTGTTCCTGCCTTTTTCATGCAGAACAAATGCTGAGAACCCGATTGTATTAAAAATGTTTTGTAATTTAAATTTTTCTACCTTATAATTATAATCTCATATTTAAACGGGCCGTTAGCTCAGGTGGCAGAGCACCGGATTTTTAATCCGGGGGTCGGAGGTTCAAATCCTCCACGGCCCATTGTTTATATTTTTGAACCTGTGAACTTTTACAGCAAATGTCTTTTAAAGTGAGATATCTGGATGTTATTCCTTATAAAGATAAATTTCTTGTTAAAGACCCTCTTGGTATTTCAAAAGAGATGCTTCTCAATAGGGAGTCTCTTTTGCTTCTTTCTCTGCTCGATGGCGGGAATTCTATTCAGGATATAAAAACAATGTTTTTGAGAAACACCGGGATAATTTTATCTGACTCAGAAATACTGAATTTTGTTCAGGAAATGGATAAAAATTATATTTTATACAACGATAATTTTATTAAAAGGATGGAATTTGAAAAAGAAAAAATTTTATCAGCTCCTTATAAAGAAATAAATTTTCAACTTGATTTTGAGAAATTAAAAAGAGAAATAGAAAAATATAAAGCTTTGAATGAACAGGATATAAAAGCCATTATTGTTCCCCATATTGATATAAATATCGGTTTAAAAACATATATGAAAACATTCTCCTGTGTTAAAAACCTGAATAAAAAAATATTCTTTATTTT
The DNA here is from genome assembly GCA_002011615.1 of Candidatus Hydrothermus pacificus. Classification (GTDB taxonomy): domain Bacteria; phylum Hydrothermota; class Hydrothermia; order Hydrothermales; family Hydrothermaceae; genus Hydrothermus; species Hydrothermus pacificus. The sequence continues at coordinate 261,833 of MTOH01000002.1, forward strand.
TGGTGTGCCTCATTCTTATTCAGAAAGCTGTTTTTCTATATTCCCGAAGAACTATAAGATAGGAGAAAATATAGTAGAAATACAAAAGGAAATAATAGAAGGAATAAAGAACAAAATTAATTTTGATATTTTCTCAGATGTGCTGGCTTATAAAAACGAGCATTCTGTTGAATTTCCCATAGTATTTTTAAGTTTAATAGAAAAGGATTTTTATGTGATTCCCTCTCTTGTTTCAAAATCAGATATTTCCTTGCTTAAAAGTCTGGCAGAAAATATATTTGAAGTTATAGCTCCTTTTAAAGATGAAATTTTACTAATATCAAGTATTGACTTAAGCCATGTGGGAAGAAAATTTGGAGATGAGAAGAGTTTTAATACTGAAGAGATAGACAGGAAATACATTGAATATCTAAAAAATATGGAAAATGAAATGGCTTTTGATTTTATTGAAAGTAAGAACAATTTCACCAGGATAGATGGACTTTATACAAATTTTGTATTTCTTGAAATTCTTAGACTTATGAAAGCAGGTAAATCTGAAGTCCTTGACTATGAAGTGTATTACGAAGATATCACTGACTCGATTGTTAGTTACGCTTCTTTAATCTTTAAATAGGAGGGAACATGAAAGGCAGATTGTATGTTACCGAGTTGAAAAGGAGAAAACACAGGAGAAAAAAAATTAAAAAATTGAGAGAAAAATATCTCAAAGCAGAGACCGAAGAGGAGAAAAAACAAATAATTGAAAAGGCTTTGAGAGTCAATCCCTACCTCACAGAGGGGATGTTCCTTGAACCTATAAAGAGCAAACTTGGCAAAGCAGGCAAAAGGGAAGGTTTAAAGGAAGAGCAGAAAAAAGAGGAAGAATAGACTTTAATTATTCAACCCAGATTCTTTTATAAAAATAAGATGTGGACTGTGAGCTTCTTTGATGATACACATGTTTTTTTAAACTGTAAATCTTTTCTACATCATTGGTTCTAAAAATCATCCCGGTCCCTTCAGGTATTCTGATTGTGACTCTGCATGAAGCAATAAGTGTTTTTGCACATGGTTTTCCTGTTAATACTTTTTTTGAAGAAATCCCTCTTCCCCCTCCCCAAAGGGGGGTGCTAAGAGATATTATAATGAAAGTAATAATTGTCTTTTTTATTAATTCTTTCATAGCGTCTAAAAAATAATAGCAGAGTGTTAATCAAAAATAAAGATTCTGTTAAGAAATAGTTAAGAAAATAACCGGGTGGATTTCTGTAATCATATATTAAGAGTTTCTCGTTTTGTTTGCTAAATGCTTTAGAAAAAGTTTATAATTTTAAAAATTGCGCCCGTAGCTCAACTGGAAAGAGTGCAGGGTTGCGGACCCTGAGGCTGTGGGTTCAAATCCCACCGGGCGCATTCCTGTTTATTCATTCCATTAATTTTGTTTGAAAAGGTGAGAGAAGATTTGCTTTTATTTATCGCTTATAAATTGCAATTTGCTAATTGTTCATTTTTACTCTTCATAATTTCTCATATACTTTTTTAATCAAAATGGCATCTTTTTCAAGAATCGGACTTTCACATATTAAAAAGCCCTGCACATTATAGTCTTTCAACGCCTTAATACAATCTCTGTATTTAAATTTACTTTCTTTAAATTCTAAATGTTTGATTTCTCCGTTCTCTCCATATTTCATACCCGAGATGTGAATCTGCATTCTTTCAAGTGCCTTTTTGCCCAGAGCTTGCTCATATTTTTCAATAATTTCGCAGAATCTGTCATAGTTGTTAATTTCTCCGAGACTCCTTGCATAAAGATGAGCAAAATCAACAGTGGGTTCAATTCCTTCAATTTCCTGAGAAAGTAAAATAAGCTCTTCAAAAGAACCAAACTGAGAATGTTTACCCATTGTTTCAGGTCTTAAAATAACATCAATCTGTAAGTTTTCAATCTCTTTTTTTATTGAGATAATCTCCTTTTTAACCTTTTTATATACCTTTTTAGGGTCATTTTTTTGATAATATGCAGGATGAAAGCATATATCTCTTGCCCCGCATATACTTCCTATGATTGCTGAATTTATTATGTACATTTTTGAATTTTTTAAAACCCTTTTGTCCTGTGAATTTAAATTTATCCAGTAAGGTGCATGAACGGTGAGTTTTACACTGTGTTTCTCTGCAATCTCTCTTACTTTTCTGGCGGTTTGCTCTGACATTTTAACTCCTTTTACAAATTCTATTTCCATGCAATCAAGCTTTAACTCACGGATTCTTTCAATTCCTGCCTCAGTGGTTTTTCTCTTTGCTGAATCAGGAATTCCCGCTGTCCCGAATAAAAGTTTTTTCATATATATACCTAATTATAAATAAATTTTTGTGATATTTTCAATATCATTTGATATTTTGATTTTTTATTCTTTATAATTTTTTTCCTTTAATGGAAAATAATATAGTTGAAATTGTTCTTCATCTTGTTCTCCAGCTTACTTTTATTTTATTTGTAGCAAAAATATTTGCGGAAGTATTTGAAAGGTATTTGAAGCAGCCACCTGTTCTTGGAGAATTAATAGCGGGAATAATAATAGGTCCTTATTTAATAGGTCAGTTTATAAGCATTCCCGGTTTTGGTCCTGTTTTCCCTCATATTCAGCATTCAAATATTCCTGTCTCTCCTGAGCTTTATTCTATTGCCCAGATTGCAGTAGTAATTCTTCTCTTTATTTCAGGTCTTGAGACTGACCTTTCTCTCTTCGTAAAGTTTGCAGGCCCTTCTTTTGTAGTAGCAATAGCAGGTATTGTTCTGCCTTTTGTTCTGGGAGACCTGTGCACAGTATGGTTTGGATTTGCTGATAGTTTTATGTCTCCGACCGCTCTTTTTATGGGAGCAGCATTAACTGCAACTTCCGTGGGTATAACAGCGAGAATATTATCTGATATGAAAAGACTGAATACACCTGAGGGAATCACCATTTTAGCATCTGCTGTTGTTGATGATGTTCTTGGTATTCTTGTTCTGACAATAGTTATAGGTATCACAGAGGGAGGGAATTTAAACGCAGGGCAGATAGGAATTGTTGCCTTAAAAGCAATAGGGATATGGATAGCAATTCTGATGATAGGACTTTTGATATCAAAGCCTTTTACAAAACTTATTAAAAAGTTCAAAACCGATGGTGCCTGGATTGCCTTTTCCCTTTCTCTTTGTTTTCTCGGTTCTTTTATTGCAGAGTATTTTGGACTTGCAATGATTATAGGAGCATATGCCATAGGTCTTGCACTTTCAGGGACAGAAATAAAACACGAGCTTATGGAATCTCTTAGAGGAGTGTATCATTTCCTTGTCCCTGTATTTTTTGTTGTAATGGGTATGATGGTGGATTTAAAAAGCATGTTACCTGTGCTTGTGTTTGGAGGTGTTTTATCTGTTATTGCTATAATAACCAAGGTATTTGGATGTGGGTTTTCTGCGTTACCGGTGGGATTTAACTTTTTGGGTGGTATGAGAGTGGGTGTTGGCATGCTTCCGAGGGGAGAAGTCGCCCTTATAATAGCAGGTGTTGCAATAGCGAGAGGAGCGATAGAACCTGATATGTATGGTGTTGCGGTTATGATGACCGCAATCACAACTTTGCTTGCACCTATTCTTTTGGTTCCTCTGTTAAAAATAAAAAAAGAAGGAGTTAGAAAAAAACATGGAACGGGAGATAAAGATTGATTGGGAAACTTCTTTTCTTGAAAAGATAATAGAGAAAATTGAAGAAGTTTCCCAGAAGAAAGGGTTTGTTAAAAGGCTTGACATAGAGCCTCAGGCAGACAGAAGAATACTGGAATTTCAAAAAGGAAGGACCAACTTTTCTGTTTCACTGGACTTTTACGAGACCAACAGGTCTTATTTTGTTTTGAAAGGAAAGCCAGAATGTGTGGATATATTTTTCGAGGCTTTGCATCTTTTTATAAAGGAAATCCTGAAAACGATTAAAAAGTCTTTGAGGAGTAAAAAAGACCGCACCAGATTTAAAGAGATTTTAAAGATTTTGACAGATACTTTTATAAAATAAAAAATAAAGGAGGCAAGATGGCCAGGATTAAAGAAGGAAAATATATATGGATGAACGGGGAATTAATCCCCTGGCAGGATGCCAAAATTCATGTTCTTACTCATGCTTTGCATTACTCATCTGCTGTTTTTGAGGGTATAAGATGTTACAAAACAGAAAAAGGACCAATGATTTTTAGATTGAAAGAACATATGGAAAGATTGCTTAACTCTGCCAAGATTTACAGAATGGATGTTCCTTATTCTATTGATGACCTTATGAAGGCGAGTATAGAAATTATCAAGGCAAATGAGATTGAGGAATGCTACATAAGGCCTTTAATTTACAGAGGTTATTATAATCTGGGAGTGAACCCCTTTGAATGCCCTGTTGAGGTCGCAATAGCAGTGTGGGAATGGGGTAAATACCTTGGAGCTGAGGCAATAGAAAAGGGTGTTGATGTTATGTTTTCATCATGGACAAGGATTGCGCCCAATACCCTTCCTCCAATGGCAAAGGCTGCCGGTAATTATGCCAATTCCCAGTTAATAAAGATGGAAGCTGCGATGTATGGTTTTGTAGAAGGAATAGCACTTGATGCACAGGGTTTTGTTTCAGAAGGTTCAGGTGAGAATCTTTTTGCTGTGAAAGATGGAGTTATTTATACACCTTTTCTTGATGCCTGTATTCTTCCAGGAATTACAAGAGATACAGTTATAAAAATAGCAAAGGATGAGGGAATAGAAGTAAGAGAAGTTCTTATACCCAGGGAGTTTCTCTACATAGCTGATGAGGTCTTTTTTACAGGGACAGCCGCTGAAATAACTCCCATAAAAACCATTGATAAAATACCTGTAGGCAGGGGAGAGAGAGGACCTGTAACAAAAAGATTGCAGGAAATCTTTTTTGGCTATGTGAAGGGGAAAATACCTGATAAGTATAACTGGCTTACTCCTGTTAAATGAAGGGAATGAGAATAGCATTAGGTGCTGACCATAGAGGTTTTAATTTAAAGATGTTTTTAAAAAACAGGCTGGAGGGGGAGGGTCTTATAATTCTGGATTTTGGATGTGATACAGACAGGGAACCTTCTGATTACCCTGATTTTTCAATAAAAGTAGCAAATTCTGTTGCAAAAAAGGAAAGTGATTATGGAATACTCGTATGTATGACAGGAATAGGAATGACTATAGCAGCTAATAAGGTCAGAGGTGCGAGAGCAGCTTTATGTCGAAGCTCTGAAGATGCTTATTTTTCAAGAGCTCATAATAATGCAAATATCCTGTGTCTTGCAGCAAAAGATTTTGAAGATAGCCCTGAATATGCTTTTGAGATTGTTAAAAAGTTTATCAGCACGTCCTTTGAAGGAGGGAGACACAAAAGAAGAGTGGATAAAGTTATTTTTTATGAAGATAAAAATTCTTGCGAGTGATTCAATGGGGGTTCGTTCAATGTGCACATTAATTGAAACAGTTGACCTTTCTGTTCTGATTGACCCCTCATGTGCACTCGGTCCTCTGAGAAATAAACTTTACCCTCATTGTGTAGAAATAGAAAACCTGATCAGAAGATGGAATATCATAAAAAGTTATATAAAAAAAAGTGAAATCCTTATTTTCACCCATTATCATTATGACCATCACAATCCAAGAGAAGTTGAACTTTATGCGGGAAAGAATGTTTTTTTAAAAGCAAAAGAAGGCCTCAATAAAAGGCAGAGATTGAGAGCAGAAAGATTTTTTGAACTCTTATCAGAGAGAAATATAAATGTAAAAAATGCTGATGGAAGAGTTTTAAAAAATGGTGCTGTTGAGCTCTTTTTTTCTGAACCTTTACCACATGGTAAAGGTGGGAGACAGGGTAAAGTTATAGGAGTTGGTGTAAAGCATGGAAATGATGTTTTTCTTTATACTTCAGATGTGCAGGGTTTTATAAACGATGGTTTAAAAAATTTCATTTATAAAGTTCTTCCCCGTGTTATTTTTATGGATGGACCATGCTTTTATATGCTTTCAAAAGAGCAGAGTGAAGAATACATAGACAATATGGTTAAAGAAATTCTTGAGATTAAGAAGAGTACAGGGTATCCAGAAGTTCTTATACTTGACCACCATTCTATGCGGGGAAAGGACTGGGAAGATATATATCCACTTTTAAGGGGTAAGTTCAAAAAAATGGAGATAGAATTTATGTGTTCTGCTGAATATGAGAATACTGATGTGTTTGATTATGAGGCAAAAAGGAGGAAAATTTATGAAAAAAATTCATTCTCTTGCAAAAAAATGTCTTGAAAAAGTTAGCCCTTATAAGCCTGGCAAACCCGTAGAGGAACTTGCCAGAGAGATGGGGATTGATTTTGAAATTATAAAGATGGCTTCCAATGAAAATGTTCTGGGACCGTCTAAAAGGGCTCTTAAGATTTTAAGAAAAAAGTTAAAGGATATAAATTTTTATCCTGATGATAACTGTTTTTATCTTAGAAAAAAACTTGCCGAGATACACGGTGTATCAATGGACGAAATATTTATAGGGAATGGTTCTGTTGAAATTATTTATCTTCTCGGGTTTGCCTTTGTTTCTGAAAAGGATTCGGTTGCTTATTGCATCGGTTCTTTTCCAATGTATAAAATAATTACAGATATAATGGGCGCAGAAAGTGTGGCTCCACCTCTTAAAAAAGAAAATAAGGCAGTGGACCCTGTTGCACTTTTTAATTCTATTAAGAAAAACACCAAAATTGTTTATATGAGTAACCCAAACAACCCCACAGGCACACATTTTACTCATGAGGAGGCAAAATATCTCGTTGAAAATGCCCCTTCTGATGTTCTTCTCGTTTTTGATGAAGCTTACAATGATTTTGTTGATGCAGAAGACTTTCCTGATACCTTTTCTTTTTATAAAAAATATCCCAATGTATGTATCCTCAGAACTTTTTCCAAGGTTTTTGGCCTTGCAGGACTCAGAATAGGATATTTGATCGCAAGAGAAGATGTGGTTGCCACGCTCCATAGAGTGAGATACCCCTTTAATGTCAATTCCCTTGCCCAGTATGCTGCTTTTTACGCTCTTGAAGATAGAGAATTTATTGAAAAAACTGTTAAACTCATTAATAAAGAGAAAAAATTCCTTTACAGAGAGCTCAAAAAAATTGGACTGTTTTTCTTGCCTTCTCAGACAAACTTTATTTATGTAGAATTTCCCGAAGAATCAAAATTGATTTATGATAAGCTTTTAAGGAAAGGAATTATAACAAGACCCCTTGGAAATCTTTTCCCCAATGCTTTGAGAATTACAGTGGGCAACAGGAAACAAAATAAATATTTGATACAATGCCTAAGGGAAGTTCTAAAAATGTAAAAATTCCAGATGACTGGAAAATCCTTCTTGAAGTTTTTTATCGCTTTGAGCTGTTGGGTGATGAACCCCAGGATGTTTTCCAGGAAATAGTTAAAAGAAAAAAATTAAAAGAGAATTTGATTAAAAATCTAAAAAAGTTTATAATTAAATTAAAAAATTCCATTTCCACTATTGACAAAATGATTGAGGAGAGTGTAATTAACTGGGATAAGGAGAGAATTTTGAAAATAGACCTTACACTTTTAAGAATAGGAATAGGTATGTTTATGTTCAATGAAGAAAATCCCAAGAAAATTATAAATGATATTCTTGACATATCCAGGGTTTATTCGGCTGAAGATTCCTATAGATTTTTGAATGGAATACTTGATAAGGTTGCAAAAAGGTTGGGTAAACTGTGAAAATTCTGATTCTTTCGGATATTCATTCGAACTATGATGCTCTTAAGGAGCTGGAATTAAATCTTGTTAACATGGAATATGGCGAAATATGGTGTCTTGGAGATGTGGTTGGTTATGGAGCAGAACCTGAAAAATGTATAGAGTGGGTGAGAAATAACTGTAAATATGTTCTTATGGGTAATCATGATTATGCATCTTTCGAAGCCAGTCAGAAATTTTTATTTAATGAATATGCAAAAAGAGCGATAGAATGGACAGTGGAAAGACTGTCTGATGTGGATAAAGCATTTCTTGAAAATCTTAAAATGAGTTTGCATATAGAAGGGGTATGTCTTTTTCATTCTTCACCCTCTTCTCCTGAAAAATGGGAGTATATATTTTCAGCTGATGAAGCCCTTTTTAATTTGAAGTTTTTTGAAGAAAAAATATGTTTTATAGGACATACCCATATTCCTATCATATTTGAATTTAAGGAGGAGAAACTGAAAATAATTTCTCCGGAATACAGAATGGGTAAATTTGTTTACAGACTTGATAGAGGTGCAAAATATATAATAAATCCCGGAAGTGTAGGTCAACCAAGAGATGGAGACCCGAGACTTTCTTTTTGTATTTTTGATATGGAATATTATATTATAGAATTTTTTAGAATGGAGTATCCTGTGGAAAAAGCTGCAGAGAAAATATTTAAAAGTGATTTGCCTGATTTTTTGGGTGACCGACTTTTCATAGGAAGATGATAAAATTATTACTTATTGTCTGGTTTTCATATAATTTAGATTATAATATTAATTCATTTTTTGAGAAAAACAGAACTGAAAATGGTGAAAAGATAATGAATTATATATCAAAGAGTTCGGAGAAAGAAAGTTTTTTGCTTTCAATGAATCTCTATTTAGTGTTAAATGAAAAACCAGAAGCTTTATATATTACAGGAACATCTCTTATTGCCACTCATGTAGTGGTATATCTTTTGAAAGGCACAACAGGTAGAGGTAGACCTTCAGGAAAAACAAAGAGATGGAATTCTTCCTTTCCTTCGGGACATACAGCAGGGGCATTTGCATTTGCAAATTCTTTCTCAAAAATAGAAAAGAATTATAAGGTCCCACTTGTTTTATGGGCATTTTCAGTTGCTTTTTCAAGAATGTATCTGGGCAGACACTGGTTTACTGACTGTGTTGCAGGTGCAGGAATAGGTGTTTTAATTTCAGAATTAATTTGCAGAAAATTCTGGAGTAAAAAATGAGTGTGCCTTTTGATTTCAGGATGCAACTGATACTTTCCCTTTCCAGGGAAATTTCTGCCAGCGTGGACCTTTCCAGAATTTTAAGGTTTTTAAGAGCTTCCATCTCAACATTTATGCCTCATGTGATATGGATGAACATCTTTGAAGTCCATGAGAGGGGTATAAAACCTGTGGATAGTATGAAAGAAGATTATATTGAGAGTAATAAAGAATTTCTTGAAGTAATAAAATCCAGAAAAGAATACACTTATATAGAAGATATAGAAGATAATGAACTCCATTATCATCCCTTTATTGAGGATGCAAAAAGTGTTTTGTGGATTCCTGTTAAAAAGTGGGACAGAGTCGAGGGATTATGGGTTATAGAATCAAAAGTTTCACGAGGTTTTAAACTTGAGGATATAATATTTTCCCGGATAATTGCAGATTTTGTAGGAGTCTCCATTTCAAATATCCGATTGCTTAGAGAAAACGAGGAAAGAAAGAGGGACTTTCAGAGCGCTTATGAGATTTCCCTGCAGATTAATAGACCCCTGAAGAAAAGAGAACTTATAAAGCTATTCCTCAAACTCATCGCAGAAAGGCTGGAAAGTGTATATGCCTCATTCTTTGAAAAGAAAAAGGATGTGCTTTATTTAATTGAATATTATTCACCCTATGAAAATGTGTTTCCTGTTAACACTCAATTCTTAAAGGGTGAGGGGCTTGTCGGAACGGTTTTTGAGAAAGGTGAGACAATATATGTAAATGATGTCACTTCGTCAAATAAATACAAGAAAGGAATTGAAGGGATAAAAAGTGAGATGTCCGTTCCTGTGTTCTGGCAAAACGAGTTGATAGGAGTTATAGACATTGGGCGAAAAAAAGATTTTTCCTCAAATGAAATTTTTTTGTCAAATCTCCTTACCAACACTTTTTCTATTGCCTATCAAAATGTGAAATATTACGAGGAATTGAAAAGATACATAAATGAAATGGAAAAAGTTGTAGAGGAAAAAAGCCAGGAACTTGTAAAATCAGAAAAATTTGCTCTTATAGGCCAGATGAGTTCTGTTGTGATACACGAGATTAAAAATCTCTTATCAGGAATATCTGCAATGTCAGAACTTATCCTTTTGAAAGTAGATGATGAAAAAGTTAAGGAAATTGCTGAAATGATGAAAGAAGAAGCCAAAAAAGCCTTTGCAAATCTTTCAAACATACTGGAATATGTAAGACCAATTGAATTGAAACTCGAAAAGGTGGACTTACAGGAAATACTGGACAAGTCAATACCTCTTTCAGAGGGATTTTTTAAAGATAAGAAAATAGATATGAAAATAGAAATTGCCAAAGATTTACCTGCAATACCTATGGATAAGGAGAGAATCAAAGAGGTCTTTATTAACCTGATTTCAAATGCAGCTCAGGCAATAGAAAAGAAAGGATTTATAAAAATAAAAGGATATAAAGAGAATGGTTTTGTGGTAATTGAAATAGAAGATAACGGCAAAGGTATTAAGAAGGAAGATTTGAAAAGAATATTTGAGCCCTTTTTTACAACCCGTAAAGGAGGAACGGGTATAGGGCTTGCCAGAGTGAAGAAGATTCTTGATTATCATTCATGGGATGTTAATGTTAAAAGTGAACCGGGTAAAGGAAGTGTATTTAGAATAAAAATACCTTTAAGAATTTAAAAGGAGGTTTTATGAAAAAAGAGGTCAAAAGAATCCTGATAGTGGAGGACGAAAAGACTCTTGCATTGACTCTTTATGAAGTGTTGTTTACCGCATCAGGCGATTTTGAAGTGGTAGTTTGCGAGAAGGCTGAGGATGCTGCAGAAAAAATGAAAGATAAAGATTTTGACCTTCTTGTAACAGACCTTAAACTGCCGGGTGTAATGGATGGACTGGAGCTTATAAGGAGAGTCAGGAAGGAAAAACCTCAAACTGCAGTAATTTTGATGACTGCTTACGGAACCCAGGAAGTCAGAGACGAAGCACAAAAACTGGGAATAAAAGCATATTTTGAAAAACCATTTTCTCTTGTTGATTTCGTTGGGAAGATTAAAGAGATTCTGGGCGTAAAGTAAAAGAGAGGCTGACATGGCACTTATCGGGGATCTGAGAGATATAAAAATGCAGGATATTTTGAGATTTTTAAAAAGAGTGGGTAAATCAGGAGTTTTAAGAATAATTGGTACTAAAAAAGGAGAAGTTTATTTCAAGGATGGTAAAATAGTTTGCATAAAAGTTGGTAAAGACCTCATTGAGCTGAGTAAAGCTCTTGAGCAATGTATAGAACTTTTAGGACAAATAGATGGAGAATTCAGGCTTGAACCCACAGAGAAAGATATAGAAGGGGTATATGAGCTGGATCCTGATTACGTAGTAAGAAAAATGAGATGAGTGAGAAGGTGGTTTTTTCTATGGGGCATTCAACAAGAGATTTCAAAGATTTTGTATTTCTTTTAAAAAAATATTACATAAAAAATGCGGTTGATATAAGAAGATACCCGTTTTCCAGAAAGTTCCCTCATTTTAACAGAGATTTTCTTGAAGACAACCTGAAAAGAAACGGTATCAATTATTTATGGCTTGGCGAACTACTGGGAGGTAGGAGAAAAAGTGGAAAGGGCAAGTTATGGTCCGGTTATCTAAAACACATGCAAACAGAGGATTTTAAAAAGGGCATAGAAAAGATTGAAGAGCTGATAAAAAAAGGTAATACAGTTTTTTTCTGTGCAGAAAAACTATTTTTCAAATGCCATCGTAAATTTATTGCAAGAAAGTTTATTGAAAAGGGGTACAGTGTCATTGATATTGTGGATGATAAAAGAGAGTTGAAGATTAAATGAAATGTTTTATATCCGGCTCCGAAGCAATAGGTATTGCAGGGATTAAAGGGGGAATTAAATTTTATGCAGGTTATCCTATAACCCCTGCAAGTGGAATATACTCTTTTATGATGAAAAATATTTCAAAAGCAGGAGGAGTGGCAATAGGAGCAACCGATGAGATAAGCGCCCTTTCCTATTGCATAGGTGCATCTATGAGGGGGTTAAAGGCAATGACAGCAACTTCTGCTCCAGGATTTTCCCTGATGATTGAAAGCCTTTCCTATGCAGTTATGACAGAAACACCCCTTCTTCTTGTTCTATGTCAGAGAATGGGACCTGCTACAGGAGCTGCAACTCAATCTGCTCAGGGAGATCTGTTGTTTTCCACATTTTCAAACTCAGGAGCCTACCCTGTGCCTGTTTTTTCTCCGTCAAATATTAAGGATTGTTTTAAAACAGTTATCCATGCTATAAATGTATCCGAAATTCTCCGAACACCTGTGATACTTCTTACTGAAAAAGAAATAACAATGACCTATGAAACTGTTGATCGAGATGAAATAGAAATACCAGAAAGATTTGAGAGAAAAATCTTCAGTAGAAAAAACTTTAAAACTCATAATTTCGAGAAACCTTCAGATATTCCACTGTTTTCCTCTCTTGGAAAAGAGTATCAGGTGAGGGCTACAGGAAGTGCCCATGATAAGAAAGGCTTTCTTAAAAAAGATGACCCTGAAGTTATAGAAGTTTTGAAACACCTTGAATCCAAAATAATTGATAATATTGAGAATTATAATCTTTATGAATATTATGAAGGCAGTGGAGATATTCTCCTGATCAGCTACGGAGTTACTTCAAAGAGTGCAATTGAAGCCTTTGAAATTATAAAAAAGAGCAGAGATATAGGCCTTTTAATAATGAAATTGTTGTATCCAATCCCTTTAAATTTCTTAAAGTCAATTATTAACAATTACAAAAAAGTGTTTGTCGTAGAAGAGAATATGACAGGTCAATATGCCATGCTTTTGAATATGAATGGACTTCTATATGGCAAAGAGCTGGTTAAAATAAACAAAATAGGTGATTTGATTTCTCCTTCTGAAATTTTAGAAAGCATAGAACAAAATGAATAAATTTTTACATACAGATTTAAAACTCCCTTATTGCAAGGGTTGTGGACATTCAAATGTTCTCAGAAATGTTGCAGCCGCTCTGGAGGAAATCAATATAGACCCTTTAAAATGTATTGTAGTTACCGACATAGGGTGTGTTGGGCTTGCGGATAAATACTTAAAAACTCATACAGTTCACACACTTCATGGCAGAAGCACTGCAATTGCCACAGGTATTAAAATAGCAGAGAAATTGGACGATGAAGATACAAAAATTATTGTTCTAATAGGTGATGGTGGAGCAACAATAGGACTCCTTCATCTGGTAGAAGCAGCCAGGCTTAATGTTGATATAACTGTTCTCTTACATAACAACTTTCTTTATGGTATGACAGGGGGGCAACATTCTTCTCTCACACCTGAAAAGTTTATAACCAGGACCACCCCCTATGGGAACCCTTCTCCCTCTCTTGACATACTGTCTCTTCTGGATTCTGCAAAAGCGGGTTTTCTTGCAAGAACACTGGCACAGAGCAGGGATTTAAAAGGGATAATTAAACAGGCGATATCTTTTAAGGGATTTTCTATTGTAGAAATTGTGGAAATATGTACGGGATACGCTGCGAGATTTAACAAACTGAATAAAAGAGAAATTGAAGAAATTTTAAGAAAAGAGAAAAAACCTGCAGGTATATTAAAAAAAGAGGAGAGAGAATATATTTTTAAAAAGGAAGATGTGGTTCCTGAAGACATAGAGATACCTTTTATAGAGAAAAAGTTTTCCAATTTTCTTGAAGATGATTTTTCAGTTCTTCTTGCAGGCAGTGCAGGAGAGGGGGTTCAATTTTCTGCTGAAATGTTTGCCAGGTCAGCAATAGCATGTGGGCTTTATGTTACACAGAAAAATGATAATCCTGTTACTGTGGGTTCAGGTTTTTCTACATGTGAATTGAAATTCTCAAAGAAAAAGATAAATTACACAGGTATTGTTAAACCTGACTATGTTATACTAACCTCAATGGATGGCTTTTTAAGAATTAAGAATAAATTAAACAAATTAAATTCAAAAATAATAGCTGATACGAGTATAAAAGAAGTCTATGGAGAGAAGAGAAATTTTAGAAAGTTTGGGAACATAAGAAGCGGAGTAAATATATCTGCACTTTCATTTCTACTAAAATTAAAATCTTTTATTCCTTTTGAGGCTTTTGCATTTACCTTAAAAAAATATGGAGAAGAGCTTTTAAATGTTGCAAAGCTTTCTTATGACGACAATTTCCCATGAAAAAGATAGCATCTGTAATAGGTCCTTCTAAAATTTCTGCTGAAGAATACAGAAGAGTTGAGAGAATAGGCGAAATTCTTGCAGATAACAATTTTATAGTTGCAACTGGAGGGCTTTCAGGAGTAATGGAAGCTGCTTTGAAAGGAGCAAAAGGCAAAAATGGACTGACAATAGGCGTTGTTCCTCATATTGAAAAAAGAGCAAATGCCTATGTTGATATATGCATAACCACGGGACTCGGAACCTTCAGGAATTATCTTCTTGTTGCAATGGCAGATATTGTGGTGTGCACAGGGTTGAGTAAAGGTACATGGACAGAACTTACAATGGCATTTAATATAGGCAAGAATATAATTTTTGCAGGCAAAGAGGAAATTCCCTTTGATAACATTATGAAAATAAAAGAATTTGATGAGTTTGAACAATATATAAAAAGTTTAATTTGACATAAGATTTTGTTTTATCTTATAATTAAAGGACTTCCATTAAATAAAAGTTAAAAATTAGGAGCCAGAGATTGAAAAAAGAGGGAAATATTACAAAATTTAAAAATGTGGTAGAGAGTGAAAGAAAATGGTATCTTGTTGATGCAAAAGATAAAGTGCTGGGAAGGCTTGCTTCACGAATAGCCCTGCTTTTGATGGGAAAAAGGAAAACCATTTATTCTCCTCATACTGATCCAGGTGATTATGTGGTTGTTATAAATGCAGAAAAAGTTAAGTTAACCGGTAATAAATGGAAGAATAAAATTTATTACAGGCATTCTTTTTATCCTGGTGGCCTTAAAGAAATACCTGCTGAAAAGATGAGGACCAGAAAACCTGAAAGTATAATTTATCTTGCAGTGAAAAGAATGTTGCCTAAGAATAAACTGGGAAGGAAGATGATGAAGAGATTAAAAGTTTATGCAGGGGATGACCATCCCCATGCAGCACAAAGACCTTTAAAAATAGAACCTGAGGAGATTTTATAATGGCTGAAATTTATTTTGCTGCGGGTAGCAGAAAAAGCTCAAAGGCAAGAATAAGATTAAGACCCGGAAATGGTAAGATAGTTGTGAATGGAAAAAATGTAATGGATTACTTCAAGAGAGAAGACCTTGTGCTTCATCTCACAGAACCTCTGAGAATTTTGCAGAAAGAATCAGAGTTCGATGTGATTGCCAAAGTTAATGGGGGTGGACTTTCAGGACAGGCAGGTGCTTTGAGGCTTGCTATTGCCCGTGCCTTAACTGAATACAATGAAGGCTTTAGAAGGGTGTTGAAAACACAGGGGTTTTTAACAAGAGATCCAAGAAAAAAAGAGAGGATGAAATATGGACTTACAAAAAGAAGAAGGGCTCATCAGTACTCAAAACGTTAAATCCATAGAGAATATTACAAAAGAGGATTTGCTAAAAGCAGGTGTTCATTTCGGACACAGAACTCACAAATGGAATCCCAAAATGAGCCCTTACATATATACTCAAAAAAATGGTTATCACATAATAGATATTTCCAGAACCTATGAAAATCTCATCCAGGCTTG
Organism: Candidatus Hydrothermus pacificus; assembly: GCA_002011615.1. Lineage (GTDB taxonomy): Bacteria > Hydrothermota > Hydrothermia > Hydrothermales > Hydrothermaceae > Hydrothermus > Hydrothermus pacificus. Next base: position 277,604 of record MTOH01000002.1, read on the forward strand.
TAATAAGATAAAAGAAGTTGCACTCAAGGGAGGAAAATTCCTGTTTGTATGCACTAAGAAGCAAGGGAAGGATATAATAGAGGAAGAGGCTAAAAGATGTGGAGCCTTTTATGTTGTCGAGAGATGGCTTGGAGGAACTCTCACCAACTTTACCACTATTTCAGGAAGACTTGAGAGGATGAAGGAAATAGAAAGGATGAAAGAGGATGGTAAGTTTGAGCTGTTCCCGAAAAAAGAAAGGTTAAAAATGGAAAAGGAGTATGAGAGGCTTAATAAGTTTTTTATAGGAATAAAGGATATGGAAGATATTCCTGATATGGTTTATGTGATTGACCCGATCAAAGAAGAAATAGCAGTGAAAGAGGCAAAGAGACTTTCTATCCCTGTTGTTGCTTTGATAGATACTAACGGTGACCCTGAAATGATTGACTATCCAATACCGGGCAATGACGATGCAATAAAGTCAATTTCCTTTATAACAAAAATAGTTACAGATACAATAATTGAAGGTAAGGAAGAATATGAAAAAAGGGGGGTAGATGCAGATTGATGCAAAACTTGTTAAAGAATTAAGAGACAGAACCGGTGCGGGCATAATGGATTGCAAAAAGGCCCTTCTGGAAACAAAGGGTGATATAGAAAAAGCAATTGAAGTTTTAAGAAAGATGGGGATAGCAAAAGCAGAAAAAAAACTTGATAGAGAAGCAAAAGATGGGATAGTTGATTCCTATATTCATCCGGGTTCAAAACTTGGTGTTCTTATAGAAGTAAACTGTGAAACGGATTTTGTTGCATCAACTGATGAGTTTAAGGAACTTGTTCATAATCTTGCCATGCAGGTAGCTGCTTCAAATCCATTCGCTGTTAGAAGAGATGATTTGCCAGAAGAAATTTTAGAAAAAGAAAAGAAAATTTATGAAGAACAGGCAAGAAAAGAAGGAAAGCCTGAAAAAGTAATAGAGAAAATTGTTCAGGGAAGACTGGAAAAATTTTATCAGGAAGCCTGTCTCCTTGAACAGTCCTATATAAAAGACCCCAGTATAACAGTTGGAGATTTGATAAAACAGTATATAGCAAAACTCGGTGAAAATATCGTTGTAAAGAGGTTTGCCCGTTTCAGGATAGGCGAGAGTTAAATAATTGGACTCAAAGAGGGTACTTCTTAAAATAAGTGGTCAGATTTTAGGGGAAAGTCATTCTGTTTTTTCTAAAAACATTTTTCATTCAATTTGTGAGGAAATAGCCAGTGTTGTTAAAGATTATAATATAGAAATGGCAATTGTTGTTGGAGGAGGCAATATAATAAGAGGGAGTGAGAGTAGCAGGGTGGGCATAGATCGGGTAACAGGTGATTATATGGGAATGCTTGCAACTGTTATAAATGCTCTCGCCATGCAAAATATTCTTGAAAGTAAAGGACTTGCCACCAGAGTTCTTTCAGCAATAGAAATGAGTCAAATCGCAGAACCGTATATAAGGCGGAAGGCGATAAGACATCTTGAAAAGGGTAGAGTAGTTATATTTGCCTGTGGTACCGGAAATCCTTATTTTTCAACAGACACAGCAGCTGCGCTTAGAGCAATAGAGATAGAGGCAACACTCTTTTTAAAAGGAACAAAAGTTGACGGGATATTTTCCAAGGACCCTGTTAAAAACCCTGATGCGAAATTTTATAATGAAATTGCTTACGACGAGATTTTACAGAAAAACCTTAGAATACTTGATGCTTCTGCAGTTGCTCTTTGTAGAGAAAACAATCTACCTATTATAGTGTTTAATTTTATAAAAAGAGGTAATCTTGAGAAAATATTTAAAGGAGAGAAAGTGGGAACAATTGTGAAAAGGAGGGATTGAAATGGATGAAATACTGGGTGATGCCAGAGGAAGAATGGAGAAAACTTTAAACAGTTTAAGGACAGAATTTTCAAGAATACGAACTGGTAGAGCTTCTCCTGCTATCCTGGAAACAATAAAAGTTGATTACTACGGTAATCCTACTCCTCTGATTCAGCTGGCAGGTATAAGTGCTCCTGAGCCACGTCTCCTCATTGTTCAACCATGGGATAAGACCGCAGTTCATGAAATAGAAAAAGCAATATTAAAATCAGGACTTGGTCTTACTCCCAGAGTTGAAGGTAATGTGATTAGAATCCCGATACCCCCCCTCTCTGAGGAGCGAAGAAAAGAGCTCAGCAAGCTTGTTAGAAAACTTGGAGAGGATTCAAAAATTGCTATAAGGAACATAAGAAGAGATGTTAATGAAAAATTAAAAAGTAAAAAGGATAACAAAGAAATTTCTGAAGATGATATGATCAGAATGCAGAAGAAAGTTCAGGAAATAACTGATGAGTACATAAAAAAAGTAGATGAGATTGTTGTAAGGAAAGAAAAAGAAATAGAGGAGGAATGAGAAAATTAGAAAGGCTTCCTTCTCATGTTGCTATAACAATGGACGGTAACGGAAGATGGGCTGAGAAGAGAGCTTTTAGTAGGTTTCTTGGTCACAGAGTGGGTGTTGAATCTGTAAGAGAAATTGTGGGTGTTTCAAGAAAACTGGGTGTCAAATATCTTACCCTCTATGTCTTTTCTATGGAAAACTGGAAAAGACCTCAGAGAGAAATAAAATTCCTATTTAATCTTTTAAAAGAGGCTCTTGAAGAAGAAATTCCCCGTTTAAAGAGAAATAACATAAAACTACTTATAATGGGAAAGATAGAGGAACTACCCCGGGATATAAAAGAAGTTCTTGAAAGAGGAGTGCAGGAGACATCCGGGTGCAATGGTATGAATCTTATAATTGCTTTAAATTATAGCGGTAGAGTTGAAATAATTGACGCAATAAACCAGATTATAAAATCTCATAAGGTTTTGAAATCAGAGGAGGATTTTTCCAGATATCTTTATTTAAATAATATTCCTGAACCCGATTTGCTTATAAGAACAAGTGGAGAACTGCGTATTTCAAACTTTATGCTCTGGCAGATTGCGTACACCGAGCTTTTTTTTACTGAGATTTTATGGCCCGATTTCAGAAGAAAAGAATTTTTGATGGCACTTGAAGAATTTTCAAAAAGGGAGAGAAGATTTGGAGGAGTTTCAATCACCTGAAAAAAAATCTTATGAGCACATAACAAGAATTGTTGTTGGTTTAATTCTTTTTATTCTGGCAACATTCTGCATTTACAGGGGCGGTATATTTTTACTGAGTTTTCTTACCCTCGTATCTTTTGTTGCGATATTAGAATTTTGTAATATTCTGAAGGAAAAACTGGGTGAACAGAATTTGTTACCATTTGTCATAATTGTTTCTCTGTATCTCCCATTCTATTATTTTATTCCCCTTACTGCTTATGAAACTGTTTTAATCTTTGTTCTCTTTCTATTCATTCTTTCCATAAGCTTTATAAAGATTGAAGAAGGTATATACTGGGTGTTTTTCTTTTCTTTTGTTCTTCTTTATATACCATTTTTGCTTTCTTTTGCGATTGAAATAAGAGAGTTTGGATGGAAGCCCATATTTTATCTTTTTCTTACTGTTGTAATTTATGATACCTTTGCTTTTTATACAGGGAAGTTTTTTGGTAAAACAAAATTTCTTGAATCAATAAGTCCCAATAAAACCCTTGAGGGTTTCATTGGTGGGCTTTCAGGAGTTGTGATTTTCAATATATTTTCCTTTAAATACTGGGGCCTACCTCTTTTTGCTATGCCTTTCTTTGCTGTCATAATTCCACTTCTTGCCCAGATGGGTGACTTTTTTGAATCCTATCTAAAGAGGTCATTAAAGATAAAAGATTTTTCAAATATTCTGCTTTCTCATGGAGGTTTTCTTGACAGAATAGATAGCTATCTTTTTGCTCTTCCCATATTCTATTTAATTTTAAGAATTTTTTAAGTGAGCAGAATCTTATTTATTAAAGCAAGGCTTATATCCCTGATTTATTTGACAAATAAATAAATTTAAGTTATACTTAAAGAACTTTTTAAAAAGTGGGTAGATTGAAGTATGGAAATTAAGAAGATATATGAGCTGGAAAAAAGATTTAATGAAATAAGGGGGTTTCTTTGACCCTGACAAAATCAGGCATAGTATTGATAATCTTAGAAAAAAAGCCGAGGATGCTGATTTGTGGAAAGACCCTGAAAGAGCCAGGAACATTTTAAAAGAACTGTCTCGCAAAGAAGATATTTTGAGAAATATAGAACAGATTGAAAAAGAAGTGAAAGATATAAAGGAATTTATTAAGATTGCCGAAGAAGATGCTGATATTCTTAAAGATTTAGAAAAGGAAATTCAAAAACTTGAGCAAAAGATTGAGGAAATTGAGATAAAAAGTGTGCTTGGTTCGCCTGATGATGAAAAAAATTGTATATTAACAATACACCCGGGAGCAGGAGGCACAGAGTCCCATGATTGGGCTGAAATGCTTTTAAGAATGTATTTAAGATTTTGTGAAATTAAAGGGTTCAGAGCAAATGTTGATGTTCAACCGGGTGAAGAAGCAGGGATTAAATCAGCCACGCTTTTTGTTGAGGGGGATTATGCGTATGGAATTCTGAAAGCTGAAACAGGAGTTCACAGGCTTGTAAGGATATCGCCCTTTGATGCATCAAAGAGAAGACATACTTCTTTTGCTGCTGTTTTCGTTTATCCTGAGAGAGAAGAGGTGGAAGTTAGTATCAGACCAGATGAGTTAAAAATGGAAACTTTTAGAGCTTCTGGTCCCGGTGGCCAGCATGTTCAAAAGGCATCAACAGCAATAAGAATAACACACATTCCCACAGGAATTACTGTATCATGCCAGAGTGAACGCTCTTTACATCAGAATAGAGAAAATGCAATGAGACTCCTGAGAGCAAGAGTCTATGAATATTACAAGAAAATTGAAGATAAGAAGTTTGAAAAATTTGAAAAACAGAAATCAGAGATTGCCTGGGGTAATCAGATAAGGTCATACATTTTACATCCCTATAAACTTGTTAAGGACCACAGGACAGATTATGAAACTTCAAATGTGGATGCTGTGCTGGATGGGAACATAGAGCCTTTTATAAGGAGTTTCCTGCTCAAGAAAGATTCAAAAGGAGAGTAATATGGAAAAACCTGAAGAATATTTTGTTCGTATGAAAAAACTTGAGGAAATAAAGAAAAACGGTGTCAACCCCTATCCTTATTCTTTTGAAACCAGCGCCAGAATAGAGAGCATAAAGGATAAATATGAAGATTTTGAAAATAAGGATGTGGCAGTAGCGGGCAGGGTAAAGGCAGTGAGAGATTTCGGAAAGGCACTATTTGTGGACCTTCTTGGTGAAAAGAACTGGATTCAGATATATATTAAAAAAGATGTCGTAGGAGAGGACAAATTTAACTTTTTTAAAAAATACATAGATATAGGTGACATAATCGGTGTCAAGGGAAAGGTAATGAAATCCAAGAAAGGAGAAATCACTATTTTTGTGCAGGAATTTTCACTTCTTACAAAGTCTCTTCTTCCTTTGCCCGAAAAGTATCATGGTCTGAGAGACAAGGAAAAAAGATATAGACAGCGTTATCTTGACTTTATAATGAATGAAAAATCAAAAGAGATCCTTATAAAGAGAAGAGATATTCTTGATGCAATAAGGGAATTTTTAAACAGAGAAGGTTTTATTGAAATTGAGACCCCTGTTTTACAGCCGATATATGGAGGAGCAACAGCAAGACCTTTTACCACATATGCGAATGCCCTTGATACAAAACTTTTTCTGAGAATTTCAAATGAACTTTATCTTAAAAGACTTATAGTGGGAGGATTTGAAAAAGTTTATGAGTTTTCAAAAGATTTCAGAAACGAAGGCATAGACAAAGTCCATTACCCTGAATTTACACTTCTTGAAGGTTATATAGCTTATAAAGATTATTTTTTCCTCATGGAGCTGATGGAAAGGCTCTTTGAGTTTATGCTTGATAAGGTTTTTAACAAAAAAGAAATAGAATTTAATGGTAAAAGAATTTCTTTTAAAAGACCTTATAAGAAAATTTACTTTACAGATGCTTTAAAAGAAGCCCTTGATACCAGAATAAGCAAAGATAATGAGAAGGAAATAAGGGAAAAGGGCATTGCAAAAGGTATCCATGAGATAAAAGACCTTCCCTATCATAAGATGATAGATAAGCTTTTTGATGAGCTCATTGCAAAAGACCTCTGGGACCCCACATTTGTCCTTGACCATCCTGTTGAAATTTCACCTCTTGCTAAACTCCATAGAGAAAAACAGGGACTTACAGAAAGATTCGAGATATTTATTGCGGGTATGGAGGTGGTGAACGCGTTTTCCGAACTTAATGACCCTATTGACCAGAGAAAAAGGTTTGAAGAACAGGTAAAGTATAAAAAAGCAGGGGATGAGGAGGCTCATGTTATAGACGAGGACTTTCTTACAGCCCTTGAAATTGGAATGCCTCCAACAGCAGGATTTGGCATAGGAGTAGACCGACTCTGTATGTTGTTATGTGATGCTGAAAATATAAGGGATGTTATTTCCTTTCCTCAGTTAAGACCGAAAACAGAATGACACTGGAAAGGATTTTGATAAAGAAGCTTCTAAAATTTAGGGGTTCAGGTTATCTGAGTTTTTTATCTTTTTTCACAGTTGCAGGGATATTCGTGGGTGTTTCAGCTCTTGTAATAGTGATAGCGGTGATGACAGGTTTTCACAATGAGATAAAGAATCGGATACTGGGCATAACACCCCATATCGTGGTTTCACAATTCTTTGACAGACCTTTTAATGGCTACGAAAAAGTAGAGAGTGAAATAAAAATTATAAAAGGTGTTGAAGAGGTTATCCCCTTTGCAATTGCAAAAGTAATGATAAAGCATCAAGATTATGCCGATGGTGGTATAGTTAGAGGAATAATCAGAAAAAATAAGGCTCTGGGAGATTATTTAAAGAAAAGGATGGTTTTCGGAAAATTTGAAATAGAAGATAACAAAGTTGTTATGGGAGTGGATATAGCCAGCAGATTAAGAGTATCTGACGGTGACACAATAGTTATTTACTCTCCTTTTCTTTCTAAAATTACTCCTCTTGGAACGGTTATGAAAGCGAAAAAATATATAGTTTCAGGAGTGTTTGATGCAGGGTATTTTGATTTTAATGCGACGCTCCTGATAACCAACATTAAAAATGTCCAGGAACTTCTTGGTTATGGGGATAACTATATTCAAGGGTTTGAGATATTTTTAAAAGACCCTTACAGTGCAAAAGCTCTATCTTCACGCATAGAAGATATTCTCGGGTATCCTTTCAGAGCAGATAACTGGATGGATATGAACAAAAGCCTTTTTTCTGCTTTAAAGCTTGAAAAACTTGCAATGTTTCTCATTCTTATTTTGATAATATTTGTTGCATCGTTTAATATGATAACTACATTGCTCATGCTTTTAATAAGAAAAACAAGAGAAATAGGTATTTTAAGGAGTCTGGGTTATAAGAAAAAAGATGTTTTCAGGTTATTCATAATTCAGGGAATGTATCTGGGAAGCATAGGAGTTTTTCTCGGTGTCATTTTTGGTTCTCTTATCAGTATGATAGCGGATAAATTTAAAATTATAAAACTTCCACCTGATGTTTACTTTATAGATTATATGCCTCTCAGCATAAAACCCCTTGATGTGGTCGTAATTATGCTCGCCGCCCTCTTTGTGATATTTCTATCTACCCTGTATCCTGCCAGAAAGGCTTCTTCAATAATATTAAAAGATGCAATAAAGTATGAGTGAGAATAACTTTATAATTGAAACAAAAGACTTGTGGAAATCTTATAGAAAAGGTGAGGATAAAATAGAAGTTTTAAAAGGGATAGATTTCGCGATGGAAAGAGGTGGCAGGGCATTGATTCTTGGACCATCAGGTTCAGGTAAAACAACTTTCTTAAATATTTTAGGCACAATAGATTTACCTGATAAAGGAGAGATATACATAAATTCCACAAAAATTGATACTCTTTCTGATAATAGCCTTTCAAAATTAAGAAATGAACAGATAGGATTTGTATTTCAGTTTTACAATCTTATTCCTGAAATGACTGCCCTTGAAAATTGTATGGTTCCCCTTTTAATTAAGGGGTTATCTGTGCGAATAGCCAGAGAAAAAGCAGAATACTACCTTGAAAAAGTTGGTCTTGGAGAAAGAATGAACTATCTACCAAAAGACCTGTCAGGTGGAGAAGAACAACGTGTTGCAATAGCGAGAGCCATGGTAACCGAACCTGTACTGATTTTAGCAGATGAACCTACAGGAAACCTAGACAGAGAAAATGAGGATAGAGTTATGGATACTTTTATAAGCTTACAGGAAGAAAAAGGGGGGTCACTGCTTGTTGTCAGTCATAACCAGAGATTGAAAGAACGGTTTAAAATAGTGTATTATTTAGATAATGGAAAGCTGAAAAGGGAGTGAATTATGGAAGAGCTATGTGAAAAATGCAAGAAAAGAAAATCAGAGGTGGAACTTGTGGAAATTGTTGAGGGTGAGAAAAAACTGAGGAAATTGTGCAAGATATGTGCTCATGGGGAAGCAACAGGTGTTTCTATGAGCCCTGTCTTGCCTGTTAAGAAAGAAAAAGAGGAGTTGGGAGAAGAAAACAAAATATGTCCAAATTGCGGATTAAGCCTTTTTGAATTTTTTAAAAAAACAAAGGTGGGGTGTGAGTTCTGTTACGAAGCTTTTGGAGAACCGATTATCAAACTGATACAGAAAATTCACGGAGATACTGTTCATAAAGGCAAAAAATATACACCAAAGTACAGGGTTACAAGAGAATTTAAAATGAGGGTTCTTGAAAGAGCTCTTAAAGATGCTGTTGAAAGGGAAGAGTTTGAAAGGGCTGCAAAATTAAGGGATATGTTGAAAAGTCTTCAAGAAGAAAAATGATAGATGAAAAATTGAAGTGGATGCTGGGCAAGTTGCCCGAGTGGATGAACGGTGAATTTACAAATAAGGATGATATAGTAATATCTTCAAGGGTAAGACTGGCAAGGAATATAAAAGGATTTCTTTTCCCTTCTGTTGCCTCTCCTGAAGAACTGGTAAGGCTCTATTATAGAATAGAGGATACTTTAAGGAGTTTGAAAGCAATACACGGTATGAGAATTTATCCTGCATGGGAGCTTGATGAGCTGGGCAGGAAATTTTTTGTTGAAAGACATCTGGCAAGCATAGACCTTTTCAAAAAGAAAGAAGGAAGTGGAGTTGTTATAGATGAATCAGAAAAGGTGAGCATAATGATAAATGAAGAGGACCACCTCAGAATTCAATGCATATACGAAGATTTTAAAGTAGAGGAGGCTTTTATAAAACTTATGGAAATTGATGATGAGATCGGTTCAATGTTAAATTACGCCTACAAGGATACTCTGGGTTTTATAACCTCATGTCCCACCAATATTGGCACGGGTTTCAGAGTCTCAGCGCTTTTGCATATCCCTGCTCTTTTTGTATCCGGTAAGATTGAAGAAATTTTAAAAGAGACAATTTCTTCAGGTATTATGGTAAGAGGGTATTATGGAGAAGGCACAGAGGTGAGAGGCAACATATTTCAGTTTTCCACTTCACAGACTCTTGGCAGGTCAGAGGAAGATATAGTGCAGGAGTTTAAAACAAAAATCTATGATATAGCACATAACGAAAAAGAAGCAAGGAAAGAATTAATAGAGAAGAATCATACATTTATTGAAGACAAGGTTTACAGAGCTTATGGAATTCTGAAGAATGCCCGGATGCTTTCTTCCCTGGAAGTAATGGAACTAACATCTCATTTGAGATTGGGTATCAGTCTCGGTATCATAAAAGAAATCAATTATTCCACCCTTAACGAGATAATGCTCTTTCAGCAGCCTGCTCACCTTCAATTTAAATTTGGTAGAACACTTAAACAGGAAGAAAGGGACTATTTAAGAAGTCTTTTTGTAAGGAGAAAGTTAACCGAAAGTGGAATTTAAGAAAAACTACTATACAATAAGTGAAGTAACAGAGTTTACAGGAATTAAGGACTATGTTCTCAGATACTGGGAAACAGAGTTTCCTGGACTTAAACCCAAAAAAATAAAGGGGAGAAGACTCTATACCCCTGATGACATAAAGCTTATAATATTCATTAAAAGGCTTTTATATGAAGAAGGTTTTACCATAGAAGGTGCTCGTAAGAAAATACTGAATTACAGAGAAGAAAATGAACAACTTGATTTGCCTCTTCCCCCTATTGATATAAACTTTGTAAAAGAAATAAAATCAGAACTTGAAAAAATACTTGATAAAATTCAGAAAATTAAGGACCTGTGAAAACCTATAAAGATTTTTTTGAGAGTGTAAAAAAGGGTAGTTTGAGTAAAATTCTCGTATTTGAAGGAGAAGGTTATTATCTTATGAGAAGAGGATGGGAAGCTTTATGTGAAAGGTTTAATGCGGAATATCATTTTTATATTCTTGATGATTTAAAAAATGAGGAAAGAAGGGAAGAGTTTATAAAAAATTTTATGGAAAGTGATATATTTTCCAGTAAAAAAGTTGTATTTATAATTTATCTGAGCAGGGTGCCGGGTTATTTAAGAAAGATTTTAATAAGCATAGATAAAGCCAGTTCTCCCAACTTTTTGATACTTATTGTTGACTCCGATAAAAACATGCGTTTTATCACATCCTATAAATTAAATAACATGGATGTTTACAAATTTTCTGAACTCAGCGAAAGCGATTCTACCCGATGGATTACAAGAGAATTTACTCGCAGAGGTAAATTGGTTTCCCCCAGAACAGTTCGTTTTTTATACGAAATAAGTGGTGGAAATCTCGGTATAATGAGAAATGTTGTTGATATAATATCCCTTGCTTTTGAAGAAAAGTCAATTCCTTCACCTGCTTACATCAAAGACATTGTAAAAAAGAGTTATTCTCTACAGGAGTTTATTGAAGTTTTAAAACCTGGTGAAGAAACAGATTTATTTTTAAAAAAGCTTTATGTTGCAGATTTTTCAGGATATGAGATAAACACTTTTTTGAATAGCATAGCAAAGAGGCTTTATAATAATAAAAAACAATTTTTGGAAGAGAAGACTGTGTATGATGTGATTTATGAACTTGTTCTGATACAAAAAATTATGCAAACAAAAAGTGTTAACAAAAAAATTTATTTTTTAAATGAAATCACAAAAATATTGCTTAAAAAGGAGGTGGATTTTGGAATCTCCAGAACTTATTGAATTAAGAGAACTGTTAGCACAGAAAAAAGAGGTAGTAACAAGACTGGATAAATTAAAGGCTTTAAAGAGCAAAACAAAGCCTCATGTTTTTAAAAAGGTATATGAAGATTATTCAATAAGACTGAATGAATTAAATTCTCAAATTGAAAAGAAAAAAGAGGTAGTCAGAAAGTTGTATTCCCAGTATGAGAAGACCAGGATGCAATATCTTAAAGAAAAATCTTCTCATGAGGATGAGCTGGAAGAGGCAAAGTTAAGGCACATGGTAGGTGAATATGAAGATGGGGTTTTTAAAGAACTTGAAAAAGAAAAAAGAGTAGAAATAGGTGCCTTAAAGGAAAAAATAAAAGAGATTGATGATAAAATGAAGTTTCTGAAGGAAATACTTGAAGAAAAAACTTTTGTTAAAGAGAAAGTAAAACCGACAGAGGTTAAGAAAGAAGAGACTTATGTAGAGGAGGTAATAGAACCAATTGCTGAGGCAGAAACAATAGAAGAGGACCTGGAAGAAATAGAGAGTATACTTGAAGAAAGCCTTACACCTGTTGAAAAAACCGAAGAACCAAAAGAAACCGACAAAAAGGAAGATGTTCTTGTTGAAGAGAAATTCATGGATGAGCTGGGTAAAGGTGAAGAAAAGAAGAAAACAATTGTATGTCCGAAGTGCGGACATGAAAATCCTCCTGATAGTTATTTCTGTGAGGAATGCGGAAGCGAGCTCATTCCTGAAGACATTGAAATCTAATAATGACAAAATTCATATCAGCCATTTTCTTTATAACAACATCCTGTTTATTTATTTCAGAAAAAAATAGTAAAGAAAGTAAAGATTATCTTTATCTTCTCTATGAAAATTATTATAATTTTTCTGAATTTCAAAAAGCAGAATCTGTTCTGAAAAAGCTGGTTTCACTTTATCCTGAAGAAAAATATATCAAGGAGTATATCAAATTTCTTTATTATGTAAAAAAATATAAAGATGTTATAAATGTTTATAAAAAATACAAAGATAAACTTTCACTGTCAAAAGAATTACTTACATATCTGATGGCTTCTGCTCTTTTATCAGGAGATAAGAATACTTACGATAATTTAAAAGACTACTTTTTGAGCTTATCGCCTTTTCAGGAAAGAGATGCTGTATTCCTTATTAACATGGAAATTTTAAAAGGAGACAAAAAAGGCGCTCTGGAACTTGCAAAATCAATGGAAAAACAATTTGAGGAAAGTGATGAGATTTCCAGGCTAAAAGGCCGAATTTTGATAGAAATGGGTAATCATTCTGAAGGCGTGAAAATTCTTGAGAATGTAAAAATCAGGAATGATAGAGATTTCTTAATTCTTTCACAAGCTTATACAGAGATGAAGGATTACGATAAAGCCCTTTTTTATCTTTTAAAAACCGACAGTCTGAGAAAAAATGACATGGGGGTGAAAAGAACCCTTATAGACATCTTTATTGAAAAAAGAGATTTTAAAAAGGCTGACTCCCTCACAGATATCCTGCTTAAGACGGATGAATTAAATCCTGGTTATTTAAGACTAAAAGGCTATCTGCAATATGAAATGGGTAATTATGCCGAGTCAATAAAGAATCTCCTGCTTGCCATTGAAGTAAATCCGAATGACGACCTGTCAAACTATTATATCTCTCGTATATATTACAGGCTCGGAATATACGATAAATCTCTTGAATATCTAAAAAAAGCCATGGAGATAAATCCACAGTCAGTTGAATATAAAAGCTATAAGATATTCATTCTGGTAGTGAAAAGAGATTACAGAAAAGCTTTTTACGAGTTAAGAAAAGCTATGTCCAGATATCCCGATGACCCGGGCATAAATTATCTCGCGGGATTTCTTTTTTCAGAAATGGGCAGAAAACAAAAGGCAATTAATTTCTATTTACGCTCTCTTGAAAAAGACTCCCTGAATCATCAGAAATGGTTTGAACTGGGTGCACTATATGAGTCTTTAAATATGATAGAAGAGGCTGAAGAATGTTTTAAGAAGGTTATAGAGCTTGATTCTTTAAATGCAAAAGCTTACAATTACTGGGGATATATGCTTGCAGAAAGAGGTATAAAACTTGAACTCGCAGTAAAATTAATTGAAAGAGCTCTTGAAATATCACCCGGAAATGGTTTTTATCTCGATAGTTTGGGATGGGTCTATTATCAGATGGGCGATTACAGGAAGGCAAAAGAGGTTTTACTTCAGGCATCTCAAATACAGCCTGAAGACCCCGTTATATTAGAGCATTGTGGTGATGTTCTGATGAAACTGGGAGAGATGAAACAGGCAAAGGAATTTTATAAAAAAGCTCTTAAAATAAATCCTGATAACAAATCTTTGCAGAAAAAAATTGAAAAATAAAATAATAATAGGTATTACAGGTCTTCCTGGCACAGGAAAGACAGAAGTTTTGCGAATTATGGAGGAAGAAGATTTTTTTGTAATAGAAGGTGACAGAATAGCTCACGAAATTTTCCATGAAAAAAAAGAACACATAGATAAAATTTTTGGAAAAAAGGGGATAACAAAAAAGGAAGTTGCCAGAATAATTTTTGAAGACAGGATAAAAAGGCAGGAGTTTGAATCTTTTATCCACCCCATTATTATAAACAGGATATTTACCGAGGTGCAGGAGATTAAACACACTTATATTGCAATTGAAGGAACATTGATATTTGAACTCAAAACAGAGGAGAAATTTGACCTTATAATCACCGTGGCTTCTGATATAAGTTCTATTTATGATAGAATGAGAAGAAAAGGATTTGATAACTCTGTTATAAATTCCATGATAGAAAGAGGATTCAGTCAGGATGAAAAGATAAAGAGGGCGGATATATGTATTGACAATAGAGGCACTCTTGATGATTTAAGAAAGAAAGTTAAGAGATTATGCAGGGTTATAAAGGGCAAATAAAGTTGATGGTTGATGAAACATGTGTTAAACATGGCAGATGGCTAAGACTCATGGGATTTGATACAGAGATATTTATTAATATAGAGGACCTGAAAAGCAACACAGACAAAAGAATCCTTATTACAAGAAATAAAAAGCTGGAAAAGATGTTAAAAGGCAATATTGTGCTTTTACCGGAGATGCCTTTCTGGAAGGCAATGAGTTTCATAGTAAAAAAATTAAATCTTGAAAAATTTATAAAACCCTTTACAAGATGTTCCAGGTGTAACAGAGAGGTTATAAAAGTAGAAAAAGAAAAAGTAAAAGGAAAGGTGCCTTATCATGTCTATGAGATTCAGGATAGCTTTCACATGTGTCCTGATTGTGGACAGATATACTGGGGTGGAAGTCATTATCAAAATTTTTTGAGAGACATAAAATCAAAAATAGGGCTGGATATATGAGAAACCTGTGCATTTTACTTATATTAACTTTTTTTGCAATTTTCTCCTGTAAACGTATGGAAAGACCTTCAAGACCAGTGGTAAAAAAGCCCACCTATAAAAAAGAGAAGTTTAAAGAACCTGAACTAAAAGTCCTGTTAAAAGAAGGCAAAGGACCATTTCACATCTCGGCAACTTCTAAATACATGCTTATTACAAAAAGTAAGAAATATTCTCTTAAAGCGGGCGATTTTTTAAAGTGTGAATACATATCTTTTAATCAGGTTGCTCTTAATTACGCGGGTAAAAAATTTGTTTTTAAAACACCCTTTATATTTGAATCTAAACAGGGGTATGTAATTTTAAACAACAGGAGATACAGAGGCAGAATTTTGTTTGACAAGGGAGAAAAAGTCATAAACCTTGTCAGAATGGAAAGTTATTTACTTTCTGTTGTCCCACCTGAGATTGGTGGAGTAAGACCTTCTCTCATTGAAGCTGCCAAAGCTCAGGCAGTCTGCGCAAGAAGTTATGCATTGAGAAAATATCTTGAAAGGAAAGATAACCTTTTCCACCTTTACGCTGATGTGAAAGACCAGGTTTATCTTGGAAGAGACTTTGAAAACCCGTGGGCATCTGTTGCTGTTGAGGCGACAAAAGGAGAAATTCTCATGTATAGAAACGAAGTAGTTCTTACCATGTACCACTCAACCTGTGGTGGCAGGACAGCGGATTTCAGGGAGGCTTTTCCTGCAATGCCCTATATTCCCTATCTAAGGAGTGTTAAGTGCAATGTCAGAGGAAAGGACCTGTGTTCTGTATCTCCCTATTACAAATGGGAGCGAAAATATCCAAGAAGTGTTTTTATAAACATGTTGAAAAGGAATATTTCCAGAATTATGGGCATCAATTTAAACAGTAAGGATATTAAATCCTTCAGAATATCAAGAAGAAGCAAAAATGGTAGAGTTTTTGAAGCCATGGTCAGGCTTGGTAAAGGAAATCAGGTATTTAAAGGCAATGAAATACGGCACATTTTTTCTGATGCAAGAGGGGCTCTTCCTTCTACTTGGTTTAATTTGATTCAAAGGGGTTCTGATATTATAATTAAAGGTAAAGGTTTTGGTCATGGGGTAGGTATGTGCCAGTACGGAGCAAGAGAATTATCAAAAATGGGGTGGAATTATGAAAAAATTGTTAAGTTTTATTACCCGGGCACAAAAATTAAAAAAATATATAACTGAGAATTACATAAAGGTCCTTATTTATATTATCTCGTTTTTTGTGTATGTTTTGCTTTTATCAGGAATTCTTTTAAGAAATTACTTCAGTTACTGGATTTTTGCCCTGTTTCTGTTAATTATTTCTTTGCTCTTTTTTTATACAAAACTTCCAGAACACACGAAAAACAGTTTAAATCTACCCCTATCGGTTATTCTCATAATGCTTTCTCATCTAACCGGGGGTATATCGGGTGCTCTAAAGGGTCTTCCCTATTATCTCTTCTTCATCACATCCCAAAAAACAAAGTATAGAATTTTCTTTTCCTGTCTTTTTCTGGTCGCCGAAGTTATGCCCGCGGTTTTAAAAAACAGGGTTCCAGAAATAATTATTCCGGGTTTAATATTTATTGCTGTTTCTGCATTCTTTATTACTTTACTTCATTCAATAGAGAATTTAATTCAGGAAAAGGACAGGAAAATAGATGACCTTTCATCAAAACTGAGATTTTTTGATGGTCTTAAATTAAAAAAAGAAGAAGTTTTTAAAGGTCTTAAAGAAACACCTTTACCTGCAGAGCCCTATGCTCTTTTAAGAAGAGCACTCAATTACTTTACAGAGATTTATTTTTCCATTTACAAACCTCAAACTTTGCTTTTTTTATTTTATGACAGGACAAAAGGTGGTTTTAGATTTGAAGCAGGAGACTCAAGGGTATCAAAGTTCTCATCCTCCTATATAGTTTATGAGAATGCTCCTTTACTCTCTCTTGGTGTTAGACAAAAAAAATCCCTTTTTCTTTCAGAGGTCGGTTCTGATGGGAAAAATATTGGAATTTATGAACAAAAATCAATATATGTGGGTTCCTGTATCCTTACTCCTATAATTCATGAAGGTAATCTGTATGGATTTGTGTATATGGATTCTGATAAGGTCAACTATTTTTCCACTGAAGTGAAAGAAATCATGGAAAGAGTTTCAAAAAAAATAAGCATAATGCTTAAGTTCTTCTTTGAATTGAAGGAAAACAAAATCAAGTCTCAGAGATTCAGAGCTCTATTTGAACTTGCAAGAGACACTTCAGGACAACTTGAAAAAAAAGATATATTTGAGAGAATCTTTAAAATATGTCAGGATGTTTTTGAATTTGATATTTTTATATTTTCTCAGAAAAAGGAAGAGAATGCAGAGATAGTATTTATTTATGACCCCAAAAAAATTGTAAGAGACAGGAGTATTTATTTCACAGAAGATTCCCTTTTTTCCTTTGCCTATCAAAATGAATATCCTGTGATTTTGAAAAAGATAAGAAGAGAGATGCCTGTTATCAATAAGGAAAATTATGGTATAAGAAGTGGTTGCTTTATTCCTCTCAAAACAGTAAGTGATGTAAAATATGTTTTCTCTCTTTTCTCATTCTTTTCTGAAAATTTCACAGAAGATGATAAAGAAATTTTAAACTTCCTTCAGAGCCAGTGTGAGATAGTTCTTGAAAAGGCTGAAATCTATGAGAGTGAAAAAGAGAAGGCAACGAGAGACAGTCTTACAGGTCTTTATAATCACAGAATGTTTCAGGAGTTACTTGAAAAGAGGATTCAAAAAGCCAGTCCTTTCACACTTATTATGCTTGATGTAGATGATTTTAAAAAACTCAATGATTTTTACGGGCATCCAAAAGGAGACAGGATTTTAATTGAGATTTCAAAAATCCTGGAAGAAGAAACTAAAGCCACAGGGTTTGCTGCAAGATACGGAGGAGAGGAGTTTGCAATATGTGTTGATTTACCCAAGTATGAGGGGGCCAAAAGAGCCGATGAAATACGAAGTCTTATAGAAGAATGGGATTTTTACATAGAGGAGGGTGAAAAAGTTAATCTAACAGTAAGTTTTGGTGTTGCTGGATTTCCTGATGATGCCAGCAAGAGAAACGAACTTATTGAGAAAGCTGACAAAGCTCTCTATCTTGCCAAGAGAAAAGGTAAGAACATGGTTTATATATACGAGATGGAAGAAACAGGTCTTTTTTAATGAAAATAGAAGAGAAGATAATCAGAATTCTGAACAAAAAGAAAAAAGGAGTCAGTCTCGGTTATTTAAAGAAAAAATTCGGCAGGAAAAAAGTAGAATCGGTTATTGAAAAACTTGTTAATATGCAGGAGATTTATCTTAGAGATAATAGGATTTATCCTGTAAAAAGAGGAATGAGAATAAGAGGCAGGATTGAGATAAAAAAGGAGGGGTATGGGTTTCTGTTGAGAGAAGAAGGAGAAGATATTTTTATTCCGGGCAGATTTTTATCAGGCGCAATGGATGGAGATTATGTAGAGGCTGAAATATTAAAGAAAAGAAAAGGAAAAAGACTTGAAGGGAGAGTGGTCAGGATACTTGAAAAATCAAAACGAAAATTTGTCGGGACAATTTTAAAAGATTCTGCAGGATTTTACATATTCCCTGATGACCCGTTATTCCCGCCAAGAGTTAGTATATTAAAAAGACCAGGAGACGTAAAACTCCAGGAGAATTTGAGAATTACATTTATTCCTTTTAAAGGTGGCAATTATGGAGAGATACTCAAGGTTCTCGGGAAATCTGATGACCCTGAAGTAGACTATAAGGTTGTCATCGAAAGATTCGGCATAAGAACCGAATTCCCAAAAAAAGTTTTAAATTTCTCTAAGAAACTACCTTCCAGGATAAATATGCAAAAAAGATTTGATATAAGAAATTTAACCCTCTTTACAATAGACCCTGAAACCGCAAAAGATTTTGATGACGCCATATCCTGTGAAAAATACAATGACGGATACAGGCTGGGCGTCCACATTGCTGATGTTTCATTTTATGTCGACACAGAAAGCCCTGTTTTTAAAGAAGCCTATAAAAGAGGCAACTCTTTTTATCTTCTTGATAAGGCAATACCCATGTTACCTGAAAGATTATCCTCCAACCTCTGCAGTCTTGTTCCCGCAAGAAACAGATATGCAATTTCAATATTTATCTATCTTGACAAAAAAGGCAGAATAAGGAATCATGAAATTTTTGAAAGTGTTATAAAGAGTAGGGCAAGGCTCAATTACAGGGAGGCTCAAAAAATTCTTGAAGGAAAGAAAATAAGAAGAAAATTGCCTGATGAAGTGGTAGACACAGTTAAACTATGCGGTGAAGTTGCAGAACTCCTTAAAGAGAAAAGATATAAAAGGGGGTCTCTTGACTTTGATATGCCCGAACCCGAAGTGTTTTTTGATAAAAATGGCAAGGTTGAAAATGTCAGAAAAAAATTGAACTTCTTTTCTCATTCATTAATAGAAGAGTTTATGATACTTGCAAATAGAGTTATTGCAATGCATCTTGAAAAAAAGGGTTATTCTTTGATATTCAGAATTCATGAAGAGCCCGATGAGAAGAAACTAAAAGAACTTGAGAAGGTATTGAGCTTTCTTTTAAAATCAAAGTATCCGTCAAAATTTCTAAAACACGGTATTACAGAAATATTTGACCTTCAGGAGATTATACAGAGTGTAAAAGGCGAGCCAGAAGAGTTTATTGTTCAGAAAATGATTTTAAGGTCAATGAAACAGGCAAAATACAGTGTTGAGAATAAAGGACATTACGGGCTCGGTCTTGATAAATATCTCCATTTTACATCTCCTATAAGAAGATTCCCTGACCTTATTATTCACCACATACTCAGAGGAGATATAAAAGGAGAAGAAACCTTTTCTGAAAAAGAACTTGAAGACTATGCAGAAAAGTCAAGCATGATGGAAAGAGTTGCACAGCAGGCAGAATGGGATATAATCACCTTAAAATCTCTTGAATATTTAAAGCAAAATATGGGTAAAAAACTCAGAGGAATAATATCAAGGGTAATTCCTGCAGGGTTCTATGTAAGCCTTTTAAACGAACTTGTTGATGTGTTTGTCCCTTTAAGGGAGTTAAAAGGGAGATTTAAATTCAGAGAGCATAGTTTTTCAATAGAATCAAAGAAAAACAGGTATACACTGGGTGATGAAATTGATTTGATTGTAACGAGGATAATAAAAGAGAGAAGGTATGCAGAGGGTATTCCTGTAGCTTCATATAAAATCTAATTTTGTTTGGAAGAGTAAAAAATACCGCACTGAAAAGGAATTGGAGTCAGATGTTTCTTTCTGCAAGAAACAAAACCGGGTCAGAATTTTTGTATGTCCCTCTTCAACTTTGTTTTTCTATCTCGGTTAGATTTTTGATGAGATAATCCCCCTCGCATATTTTATATTCAAAGGGTAAACTTTGTTCCGAGAATCAACAGAACCCCGTTTGAAAGCCACACATTTGAAGGGTCATTATCAACATCTATAACACCCCCGGATACTCTCAGACCGGAGAATAAAATTATACCGGGTTTAATCCTGTAACTGAGCTCCAGCCCTAAATCAAGGGCAAAATCAATCAAATTTGTTCTGTCGCTATAATCATAAAATGTCCCATCTTCAGTTTTAAGACCCGCTTTCAGACGCACTCCAAAATCAGGACCTAAATTGAGATTCATTTTAAATTTTGAAAATCCAAACCCTGCTTTCAGCAATATGGGAAATGTAATATAATCGTATATCCTGGTGCCGACAAACAATCCTGAAAAGGGAGGAGATATTTTTGCACCCTTTTGAACATACATAAGTTCATTCTGGATAGCAAAGAACCTGTTGAACTCTATTTCCATAATACCACCCATGATAAATCCTTTTCTGTTTTCAAGTTCCACAGATTCATTATCAACCGTAGCATTTGCCATATTAACCCCTGTTTGAATACCAAGATTGACAGATATCTTTGAGAAAAGAACACCTGTGAACAGGAATAAAAGTATAAATATTGTTTTAGAGCAATGCTTCACACTTTCTCCTTTTTAGTTTGAATGAATGGGTGGATTTGAGCCACAATGCTCATACCAACTTTTCATAACTCATATTATATATTTTATCAATACTTTCAATCAAATAGAACCAGATATCATCAGAGTGAATTAAAAAGCTTTTTTTATCTTCTCTATATCTTCTTTTTCAATCTTAAATTTAAGAGAGTCCAGGTTTTCTTTCAGATGCTCAATCTTTTCTGTTTTAAATATTAAAAATATTTTACCGGTTCTTAACAAAAAGTTTAGCACAATCTGGAAAGGTGTTGCTTCATACTTTTTAGCAACTTCCTCAAGAACTTCCCATTTATTTGTTCCTCTGGGCGGTTTTTTCTGCCACAGTGGAGAATAACCTGAAATTATAATTTTATTTTTTTCACAAAAAGGTGCGAGCTCCTTTTCAACATGTCTGAAATTGTCAAGATTATATTCAACCTGATTGTTAACTATTTTAAAAGGTTTAAAAACCTGTATTGCCCTTTCAAGTTCAGATATTTTAAAGTTACTCACACCCGCATATCTTATTTTACCTGTTTCAATCAACTTTGAGAATGCTGAAAAGGTTTCCTCAAGATTTAAAAAGGGTTCATACCAGTGAATTAAATAAAGGTCTATGTATTCAGTTTTAAGCCTTTTCAAACTCTTTTCACACGCAGATATTGTTCCCTTAAAAGATGCATTGTAAGGTGCAACTTTACTGGTTATAAATACCCTGTCCCTTTCAATACCCTGTATTGCCTCTCCAACAACATCCTCTGCAATTCCATATATCTCTGCGGTATCTATATGATTTAAGCCGATTTCTATAGAATATCTTATTGTATCTATCATGGATTTCCTGTTTCTTATATCCCATGTTCCGAGACTGAAAACAGGAATTTCTTTTCCTGTATCCGACAGGTTAATTTTTGGTATCATAGATTAAAAAGTATAAAACACCGGATAAAGAGTTTTCAAATTAGCGAGTTGTTTCATCAAAAATCTAACCGAAATAAAAAAGTTAGATTTTTATATAAGCCTGCAGATTTAAATCTTCTGTTTCAAATTTTCTAAAGAACCTGATGTTGAGTTTGAGAACATTCTGAGTATTTCATTAAGCAAATATATTCAGATTTCAATATATTTACAGTTCTTTTACGACAAAGAGCAGAGTAAGGGAGTGCAGATAAAGGAAAATCTTGCTCTTGGGTTAATTTATAAAATGTTTTGAAGTCTAATCCGTATCTTTAATTTAAAAAAAGGCTATAATATATCGGTATCAGTTGCAAAAAATTTTAAACTTTTTTGAAAAAAGCAATCTTTTTGCTTTATACTACTCTATAATGCTATATGAAAAAGGGGTGTTTTGTAGATTCTTTTCTGGGTGGTGGTCGGTCTATGTTTTATGCCACTTTTCTGTAATTTAAAAGTTCTATAAAATATTCCCTTATTGTATGGCATTTTTTAAAGAAGGAGGTATTATGAATATTAAAGAATATATGATAAGCATGGCGGTGTGTATAATGGCAGGCACAGGCATTCTAAGAGCAGGCTACTGGACCCATGAGACCGTGGATGCAACCGGAATTGTTGGCTCTTATACCTCCATAGCGCTTGATGCGAATGGAAATCCTCATATCAGTTATTGTGACTACACAAACAATGACCTGAAGTATGCCCACAAATCCGGAGGTTCCTGGACTATTGAGACCGTGGATGCAACCGGAGATGTTGGCTATTCTACCTCAATAGCGCTTGACGCGAATGGGAATCCTCATATCAGTTATTCTGATGACATAAATGCTGACCTCAGGTATGTTACCACAGCCATACGGCTTGAATACCCGAATGGAGGAGAGGTATGGCATCCGGGTGAAACCCAGAATATAAGGTGGTATGGAAAGGGTGAAATAGATATTTACTTTTCATCTGATGGTTACAATTTCAGATCGCTTGCAGAGAATGTCTCAGGTGGTTCCTATCCTGTGACAGTTCCGGGTGATATAACAGAAAGTGCTGTTATAAAGATTGTTAGAGACTCTTTTCCCTCAACACAGGATTTATCAGATGGAAGTTTCAGTATAAGACCTGATATTTTCCTGTGAGAAATTTTAAAAATCAGACCATTGATGCAACCGGAGATGTTGGCGAGTATACCTCCATAGCCCTTGACGCCAGTGGTAATCCCCATATAAGTTATTACTATGCAACAGGTGGTGATCTGAAATATGCATACAAATCAGGAGGTTCATGGATAACAGAAACTGTTGATGCGGGTGGAGATGTTGGCGAGTATACCTCCATAGCGTTTGATGCCAGTGGTAATCCTCATATCAGTTATTATGATGCAACAAATGGCGACCTGAAGTATGCATATAAATCCGGTGGTTCATGGAATATTGAGACCGTTGATGCAACCGGAAATGTAGGACTCTATACTTCAATAGCGATTGATACGGATGGAGCCCCTCACATAAGTTATTCTAGGTACAGTTGGCCAAATTACTTTCTAAAATATGCTTATAGATCTGGTTCTTCCTGGATAGTTGAAAATCTTGACACAACCAAGGCAAATGGTTATTACACTTCAATTGCTCTTGATACAAAAGGCAACCCTCATATAAGCTATTACGATCTGGGCCCTGCGGATTTGGAATATGCCTATAAATCAGGCGGTTCCTGGAGTATTGAAACTGCTGAGGCAGGTGGGGATGTTGGCAGGTATACCTCAATAGCACTTGATGCAAATAACATTCCTCATATAAGTTATCATGATAACACAAATGGTGACCTGAAATATGCAACAACTGCAATAGATTTAATTTCGCCATCAGGTGGTGAAACCTGGAATGTGGGTGCGAATGCGAGTATTTTATGGTCAGGCCCTGCAAGGATTGATGTTTATATGAGTTTACAGGGTGGTGATGAATATCAAGTTCTTCTGGAAGATATCTCGGGTGTGTGGGACAACACAAACCAGAGATACAGTTTTTCATTTCAGGTTCCTCATTTTCCAACGAGATTTGCAAAGTTAAAAATTGTTTATGCTGATTATCCCCCTGATATTCCTGTTAATTTTTCTGTTTCTGATTCCTTTTTCAGGATAAATTCAACAATAACCCTTTTAAGTTTTAATGCAAAGCCGGGTGATAAAGGAGTTGTTCTTGAATGGAATACAGAACCCTCTGTTCCTGAGATTGCAGGATATAATCTTTATGTAAGTTCAACCGGTAAGGATTATGTTAAACTCAATCAGGATTTAATAACAGAAACAGAATTTGAGGATACCGCTACAAAGAATGTATTTTCAATTTATAAACTCGGTGCTGTTAATGGACTGGGAATGGAGTATATAATAGGGGAAACACAATCTCTTTTACCCAATAAACCTCTTTTTGTTTATCCAAATCTTTCAATGGGTAAAGGTATGATTATTGTGAGGGTTCCTGATATTTACTCACCCGGAACACCTGTAAAGATTGATGTTTCAGTTTATAATTCATCCGGACAGAGGATAAGAAAAATAGCAGAAGGGTATTTTAATCCCGGGATATATAAGTTTGATTTTGACGGAAAAACCGATTCAGGAAAAGAAATTCAGGCAGGCACCTATTTTATCCTTTTTAAAGGTCCGAAAAATTACAGAGAAAAAACAAAATTCACGGTTCTGAAATGAAAAGCATAATTTTATTTTTTATTCTGCTTTTACCTTTGCCCCTTTATTCAACCCTTTATCTTGCAACCGAGAAAGGGGAACTTGCCTATTCTGATGATGGTGGAAGAACCTGGCAATGGAGGACCAGTTATATGCCTTCACAGGAAGTCTCGGACATCGCATCTGATACGAGTGGGAATTTATATTTTGTATCTTTAAAAGGCGAGGTTTACAAATCAACGGACTAGGGCAATTCCTGGCAGAACCTTCAAAATCTTCCTTTAAGTGATGCAAAAGCAATATGGGTTGATAAATTTGATAACATCTATGTTCTCGGTGAGAAGGGAGATTTGTATGTTTATGATGGCAGTTCCTGGGGTCTGAGTCTCAATGCGGGTTTAAGTGATTTTGTTGATTTAATCCCGACCGTTGGGCTTGGTTTTCTTGCGATTACCGGTTCAGGCGATCTGGTTCTTATAAGCGGGGGGAGCGCCTCCCTTATCGGGAATATCGGTCTATCAGGGGTTGTATCATCTGCAAACAAAAACGACACGATTTACATAATAACTGAATACGGTGATGTTGTAAGGTCGGTTGATGGAACAAAATTCAGTTTAATAGGGACAATTTCCCAGACAGGAATAAACGGTTTATGTGCTGATAAAAATGATACCCTTTATACAACGAGTATATGGGGTGAGGTGGCAGGAAGTAATGACGGAATAAACTGGGACTGGAAAGGAAGTGCAAATCAGCCTGTTATTGCGGGAATAATATCAGACAGTTTGTCAATTCTCGGTGAAGAAGAGGTTTTCTTTACCCTCTCTGTTATGGAGACAGGAATCCTTATAAGATTCACAGGAAGCCATTACTGGGACATTTACAGGGCTGAAAAGGGGAAAGAGTTTGAATTTTTAAAGAATATTTCAGGCAGTTATGAATATCTTGATAAGGATGTTGAGCCGGGTAAAACATACGGATACAAGATTTTCTCGGATGGAAAATGGTTCGGTCCTGTCTGGATAGAATTTCCGGAGAGATTCAGGGAAAGGATTTTAAGCGTTTATCCGAATATTTCAGAAGGGAGATTCTATGTTATCTTGAGAATAACAGGGGAGTCATTAAAGAAGATATTTATCTGTGATGAATCCGGCAGAAAAAAGTATATATACAAAGGGTTTTTATATCCCGGGACTTACAAAATTAAATTTGAACTTAAAAGAAAAGCGGGAATATATTTTATAATTTTTGGAGGAGACAGGGAAAAAATAGTAATAAGATAATCTTGTCCATGTCATTAATTTCGTTTATGTGTTAGAAGATAGTGAATGGATGAGATTTTTGAGAAAAGGGAAATCTCAGGAAACCTTTGCTTTTTGTTTCACTCTGTTTTTATTCGCCTTTCAAAATCTAAAACAATTCTTTCATCATTCTGTAGAAATGTAGAATTTCCTTCTTATGGATAAATATTGAGAATTCATTTATTATCTTATAATGGAGTTTTTTATAAAAGTTAATTGCATTCACATTTTCTTTTTCAACATCCAGAACCATCTTTTTTGCGTCGCACACTTTTGCCTGATTCTCTGCTTTCAACATTAATCTTCTTCCTATGCCTTTTCCCCTGTAGTCCCTGTATACTGCTATATTACTGATATAATACTCGTACTCCTTTAATTGTCCCACCGTGGAAAAAAATCTCATCCATACGGGCAGTTTAAAAATGGTTTTTATACCCAATCTGGTAATAAGTAAAAATCCAGTTTTTAAATTTTCTTCTTTCTTAGTTTTCCAATCGTATGATAAAATCATACCTGCTTTTTCTCCTTCAATTTCTGCAAAATGTACATGTTTAAAACTGAAAAGATTAGAAGGATGGGAAAATAAATCCTGTAATATCCGAGTTATTTCTTTTCCAAAAAGAGCCGGAAAAAAAGGAGCAGATATTAATATCAGCTCACTGAATTCTTTTTTATCTTTCGGTACAGCTTCCCTGATTTTTACCATTTCTAACCCCTTAACCTTAACCTCAACCTTAATCCCACCTTACCTTTTCCTCAAAAACTTCGGTTTTATCAGGAATACAAGCACCGGAAGGAAAAGGAGTGCAGAAAGAGAAGAGATTAGCATTGCTATGAATGTCATGAGCCCGAATCTTTTTATGGGTATGAGATTACCGAAAATCAAAACCAGAAATCCGAGCCCGACCGATAGAGCATTTATTAAAACCGCTCTTCCTGTGGTTTTAAAAAGCATTTCAAATGCCTCTTCGTAATTATTATCTTTTATCTCTTTTTTTAATCTTGACAGGACATGTATGGTGTAATCTATTCCTATGCCTATTACAATAGGAGCAATCATCACGGTAACCGTATCAAGCGGGATTTTTAAAAATCCGAGAAGACCGAAGTACAGGAGAATTGTAAAGGCAATGGGTATAATGGAGATAAGACCGCCTACCCCCGACCTCCATTCAATTGATACAAGGACGAAGACAAGAGCCATAACCATGAAAAGGCTCTGAAACTGGCTTTTCAAAAGATTTTCATCAAGTCTTGTGTATATAAGAGGTAATCCTGAATGATAGAATTTCAATTTTACAAACTCTCCCTTTTTTAATTCTCTTTTATAGGGCAAAATCCATCTGTCTCCTGTGAATTCGTAGATGTAATCTTCAATACCTTCGGGCAAACCTTTTTTGAAATTTCTTATAGAATTTTTAACAAATCCTTCCCTTTTTGCCTCTTTTAAAATCTCTTTTACATCAGCACAGGTTGCCTCTATGTCCTCTTTATCATAATTTTTGAAATATTTTTCTAAAACCCTCTGAATGTCTTTTCCTTTTAAAATTTCCCTGATAATTCTTTCTCTCTTTTTAACATCTTCTATTTTTATAAAAGCCTCATCACTTTTAAAATATCCGTCAAGTTTTTCAAAGGCTATTTTTTTTGACAGATTTTCAAATTTTTTATTCTGTGAAAAAGAGTAGAGGAGTTTATAAATCCCTGATGTATCTTTTAAATCAAATACTTCACATATAATACGGGCATAGAACTTCACATATTCTTTGAATATCTTTTTCCTTTCAGCGGGATTTAATTCCCTGGAATCAACAATCAGGTAAGTAGTATCCAGTTTGTTTAAAATTTTTTCAATTTCTTGGGCAACTTCTCTGTTAGTCTTTGTTTTGCCTATTCCTGAAACCGCCTGTATAACAGCCTTTTTACCGTCTTTTGTTATCATCATATCAATCTGGGGCTGTCCTTCAAGTAGAAAATATAGATTATCTATTTTTTCCTTTGACTCGGGTATTGAATTGTAATCCGTGAGAAGTTCGTTCATTTCTGCAATGAGGTCTGCAATGGACTGGGGATGATTTATGTGAGGATTTTTTTCAAGGAGTTTTTCTACATATCTCATTATTTTTAAAACAAGAGGGTTTTTAATATCATCTGTCTCAAAAACTATATAGGAAGGACTGCTACCTCCAAATTTTTCTTTAACAAGTTCAGCATAAATCCTTACAGGGTTATTCCAGGGGAAATAGGAGAGCATGTCCACTTCTCTTGTTATCTTTAAAATCCCAAGAATACTCGTGATAGTGAGAATTAAACAAATTTTAATTACAAAATCCCTGCCTTTTTTTATGATTTTTGAAAATTTAACCATCATGGCTTCGGGCGGGAAGTCAAGTTCATATTTTTTGGAAGGACCGGTTTTTATAAAGGATAGAATTACAGGAATCAGGGTAAGGGTTAAAATCAGGGCGAATATAACTCCTATGGAGGAAAATATTCCGAATTTCTTTATTACATCAAGTTGTGTAAATATCAATGATAAAAATCCGAAAAATGTTGTTATCCCTGCCATAAATATTGGAACCCATATTTGATTCACAGTTTCTTTTATGTTTTTCTCTTTTTCTCCTTCCCTGAATTCCCTGTATTTGTTTAAAAGGTGGATGCCATAAGCAGAACCCACAACCAGCAGAACAACAGGAAGTATGTTTGAGACTATGGAAAGAGGCACATTGAGATAACCCATAAGACCGAGCGTCCAGATGATGGAGATTAAAACCACTGTGAGGGGCAAAAGAACTCCCTGCAGGTTTCTGAAACCGGAGAACAAAATAAGGGCGAGAACAATCCCTGCAAATGGTATTAATTTTATGACTTCCCTGCTTATGGTTTCATTGACAAATATCACAATGAAAGGAAAACCGCTGTAATAGACTTTAAAATCTCCCTTTTTTTTCTCCGTAATTTCTCTTATTTTTAATGCGGTTTTCTCCCTTTCCTTTTCCTTTGAAAATCTTATTATTATTGAAGCATATTTCCCATCCTCTGAAACTATTACACCCTTTAACCTCTTTTTTGACATCACATAATTTTTTAAACTGTCATATTCTTCTTTTGTCTCTGGAATGTATCCTGCAGGAAGAAGTTTTCCGACCTCTATTCCTCCTTCTATTTTTTTAATGTCCATGATATCTGTGATGCTTATTACATTTGAAACTCCTTCAATCTTTTTGTACTCCTCTGTGAGTTCGTGAATTTTTCTGAAAGTTTTCTTATTAAAAACATCAGGGTTTCCTTTTAAAATGACCATTCCGAGCATGTTGCCTTCAAATTCATCACCTATTTTATCAAAGAGTTTTACATAGGGGTCCTGAGGTGGAAGTGCCTTTAAGACATCACCCTGAATTTGAAGTTTTAATGTTCCTGATGCAAAAAATAGAGTAAGTAGAACAATGAAAATTATATAAAAAACCCTGATTCTGAGTAAAAAATCTATAATTTTTTTCAATTTTATTTAATCTTTTTAAGAATCTTTTTGAGGTCCTGTTTTATTTCCTTTAAATCTTCTTTGATTTCATCCATTTCCTTTATCTTTTTTTCAGAAACCCCGATTTCCGAAAGAATATCCCTTATGTTGTTTTTCATCTGCTCTTCCAGTTCTTTCTTTGATGTTACTCCTATTTTTTTAAGGGCTTCATCAAGAACAGTTTTTATCTTTTCCTCGAGAAATTTCTCTCTTTCCCTTGCCGTTTCAATAAGCATATTTTTCAGTTCTTCTCCTTCTTTTTCGGTTATCTTTTTTCTGTCTATCAGATTTCTTACGATTTCTTTTGCTTTTTTCTCTGTAAGGGAGATGGCATCAATTGATGCAAGAAGCGAATTTTTTATAAATTCAACAACCGTTGACTTGCCCGATTTTATAAGTTCCCTTAAAATATAAGGGGCTGATGAAAATTCCTTTCTGTCCTTGACAATTTCCATCAGTATCTGAACAAGGGTTAAATCGATGATATCCTCTCCTGTTTCATTGTCAATAACCTGAAAGTCAATCCCATCTTTTATGTAATTTGCAAGTTCTGAAAGGGTTATCATCCTGGAAGCCTCTGTGTCGTATAACTTCCTGTTGGAATATTTTTTAATTAATCTTTTCATTTTAAAACTCCACCTTTAAATTTAAATAAAACTGGTCAAAATCCTTCCATGAGCCGAGGAGGGTGCCTGTGGTGCCGTCAAGTATAATAGCCCCCATGTTTATTTCTACATTATCATGAGGCTTATAGGAAATTTCCGGTACAACAGCACCTCCATAGTCTTCTTCTGCACCTTCCCCGATACACGCAATTCCTGTTTTTAACCTATCCCTTAAGAATTTTTTCTCAATTCTACCTACTAGATATTCGTGAAGTTCTTCTCCTTTTTCAAAGAAAAATCCGTGATTCCACTGGAGGTTTATATAGATTCCATTGGTAAATGTATAATCAAATCCGATAGTTGATTTCAAATAAGGGTTTTCAAACTTTTCTGGCATAATATGGGAAGATAAAGGAAAAGGAAGTTTTATCTTGTCGATAGGCATGAAGTATCCCAATTCCCCCCATATTCCGATGGAATAGAGTTCTCCCGCAAAATCAAAACCTATCATTTGAATTCTGGGGAAAAAGTATTCAATTATGGTCCGTTCAACTCCTGAGGTGTCCGGATAGATGAGTATGTTTTTAATCAGGGGAATGTTATCAAATCCGTAGAAGTATGATAATGAAAAATCCCACTTAAAAAGCTTTCCGTAAATTTTTCCTGCAAACATTGAGTTTTTGAAATTTTTTGATTCCGGATATATTATAGTATCTTTTATTCCGGGAGATAAGGAAGGAGAAAAAGAGTCTATTACCGGAAGTCTTGCCTGAAATATCGGAAAGCCTTCGGGCAAAAGTGGGGGAACAAATTCTGGAATAAGTACGCCTTCAAAAGTAAATTCCTTGGGTAAATACAGGTCAAAAACAACTGCTTCTGAAGGCATTTTTTTGCCGAAATCAAAAGGGTTCTGCAGGTCATAAGGGTTTAAAATGTCTGTGGGATTAAGTTTATCCGCAGTTCCCCATGATATTCTCTGCTTTCCTATCTTGAGGTCAAGGTTATTAAATATAAATCCGTAAATAGTAAGGTATAGTTCCCATATATGAGGTTTTACATTAAAAGAAGGGGTTGAGAGTTCTGAAATACTGAATGCACTATTCTGTGCCCATAATCTAAAAAGTAAAGAGCCCGTAAAATCATATTTTTCAGCGGTCTGTGAGAATTCAATTTCAAATTGATGAAACATGTAGGGGACGGGTTTTATACTGTCCGTGGAAAAGATGTAATAGAAATTGTTTAATTTTGCTTCACCTCCTATTTCAACAGAGTAGAGGAGCCCTGAGAAAATTAAAAGACTGAATAATTTTCTCATCTTTCCCCCTATTTTGCCCTTTTTAAATTTCTCTTTGTGAAAATCTTGTCAGAAAGCCCCACATCAACATCTTCTTTAATGGTTTGCATTATGGTTTTATGTTTATCCTTTACATTTTCCATCTCAACCTCTCCGATTACCCAGTAGCTTTTTATCTGATTGAATTTTCTGTTCCTCATTATTTTGAAAAAATTGCCTCCTTTATCAAAGAACTTTATTGAATCCGGAAGAAAGACCTTTTTGTTTACAAACATTATGAGTTTTGAATAATTGACATCAGACTCGGGCTTGGGTAAGAGTTCAAGAACATACTGATTCTCGTTTTCTTCAAGAATTTTTGCATTATAATTTTTTGTAAACTCACTTTTTGCAAAGTCATTGTATGAAAAATCTGTTCCCATAAAAGGCTCGTTTTTAACATGAGATGCAATCCTCCTTATTTTCTTAAAAGCAGGCAGGTAAAGATAAAGTTCATTATCCGAAAGCACGAGAAATCCCACACCCTTTACATCCGCAGGGGCTCTGAAGACAAAGAGTTTTTTGTGCTTTCCCTTCATCCAGAACTTCATCTCTCTCTCCTTTTGAGAACCGTCAGATTCAACCAGAATCATCTTTACTTCAGAAACCCTGTCCTCTGGGGCATTGTAGGTATCCTCAACCTTTTTTAAAATCTCATTCCCTGTAAGCATTAAAAGTGCAAGAACAAAATTCATTCTAAAAACCTCCTTTTATTCAAAACGGGAGTATGGGGAAAGAGTAGAAGGAAAATTTCCACACCCTTAACCCCATACCCCTCCTTCCCCGGGAGGAAGGAAAGTTTGCTTCGCAAGCACCAATGGTTAATGGTTTGTACTTAATTATTTTATTTTTACACTTCGCATCATTATTACGCATCAGTTTTACGCAATGCATAATTAATATAATACGGGAAAATTTTGAATTTGTCAAGGGGGTATTATTTAGATTTACCAAATTTAGAGGTCATATAGTTTTTCACTTCTTCTATAAAATTTTGATAAACTTTTTTCCCTTCTTTGATAAATTTTTTTACGGAATTCCATCTTATATCCAGATATTCGTGAGCAAGTATGTTTCGCAATTTTACCCATTTCGAAATCTTTTGTATATTTTGCTTGTTAAATTCTTTAATAAAGGAAAGAGAAAGAACTATTTCTCTATAAGTTTCTGGGAAGTTTCTGGGAGTGTGAGATTTTCCATCTCAATAATTAATTTGGCAATATCTATGGATGAATTTATTATATTCTCAATCCACCTTTCCAGTTCTCTTCTTTTTCTGCGATCTTTGTTATATATCTCCCATGTAATTTCTTCATAGATTTTCCAATCCTTTACTTCATTTTTCAGGAAAGAAAGATGTTTTAAAAGTCTTTCCTTTATTTCTTCTTTCATAACTTTTTAATTAATTCATTTATAACTTCTTCCCGATAGTCTATTGCCTGGGAACTTACATAGATAAGAAAGTCAAGGAAAAGTCCAGCGTCCTTTATTATAATGGGTTTTCCCCTTAACGCACTGAACGCGATTGAAGCAGGTGCTCTGTTCAAAACAAGTAGTTCCACATTTCTTTTCAAAATTTTTTCCAAATCCTCCCAAATCTCGTCTTCCTTCTCATAATAAACAGGTTCTTCAAATTCACAGGGTTTTCTTGTGGAAGGATAGAAATATACTGCTATATCAACATCGGACAATTTACCCGCCCTCCCCTTTGCGTAGGAACCGAAAAGAAAAGCAAATGCTATATCTTCCCTTTGTAAAAAATATTTTTTTAATCTATTTATCGGAAGGCCTGCCATCTGATATTTATCATAAAGAAAACAGAAATCCCTTTTCAAACAAGTTCCTTATCATAAGCAAATATGCTGAAAATTCCTCCTGTATGCAAAAATAAGATTTTTTTAATTCTTTTGATTCATTGAGCATTCCGTAAAAGGCTTTGCCCGTATAAACAGGGTCGAGAATTATGCCATATTTTGCCATCTCTTTAATTGTTTCAATTTCCTCTTCATAGGGGATTGCATATCCTGCTCCTATATAACCTTCTATTAATTCAATATCTTCTGGAGTTACACTCACAGGAAGCCCGTATTTCTCTATTGCCCTTTCACAAATTTGCTCTATTTTCCCTTTGAAGAATTTTATTGAATCGCAGACAATTATGCCTATGAGCCTAACATTCACATTTAAAAGTTTTTTACCCAGCAGAAGACCTGCATATGTTCCTCCGGAGCCCACGGCAAGATAAATAGCCTCTATATTTTCTTTTTCAACAAATTCTTTAATCTCTTCCATCCGGAATTATATAGGGTTTCCTGCCCTGTCTTTTCAATTCCTCTGCAAGTTCTTCCATTATCTCATTTATTCTTTCCTTATATTCTTCACAGGTGACATATTTTATCTTTGCTGACATGAGTTTATCCAGCAGGAGGTTTCCCTGAGGAATTTCTGGAGGAATGCCTCTTAAAACAAGGTGAACATCAAAATCCGTTTTTCTACCTGCATATACGGTTGCCCTGCAATGGTTGGATTGTATTCCACCACAGGTTATAAGTGCATCACATCCTTTTTCTTTTGCATCGGAAAGACAGTATTCAAGTTTCCTTATCTTGTTCCCGGATGATATAAAACCTGTATAGTCATCCCTTTTTATATATATTTTCACAGAGTGAGGAAAATTTTCCAGGAGTTCAATGGGAGTGGGCTTCCATGCAAGATTTATCTTCCTCTTTTTTAATTTTTCCACTATCTCTTTCATAGTTTTTAATTATTAAGAAAATCAAAAACTGAATTCCACCCCGCAAGTTGACTCATCAAAAATCTAACCGAAATAGATTCGTTAAACATCACATAAGAATCTAACCCAACGTTGGAGGATGAAATCCCCCAAACCCCTGAAATAAAAAATTAAATTATATTAAATTAAAATAAAAATATTGGGGGAGTTTGAGGGGGTTTTACCCCTCAACACCCAGGTATGGACATGAGAGCGAGGAATCAATTGACAAAAGTGGTGAAAGAAAGATATATGAGGGCGTCCAAGAAGGAAAAAGGTGAGATTCTGTTGGAAAACGCTGAATTTCATGTCTTCTCATAGATTGAAGCCATTTATAACAGAAAAACAAAGATAAAACTAAAGAAGGATATACAAAAATCTTGATCCGGTTTCGCTTCTTGCAAAAATAAACAAAATTTTAAACGAACCCTTTAAAATAGAAAAAAATAAAAAGAAATATTTGACCCCAACCTGCTCTATACAGTATTTTTTATCTTTTCTAAAGAAAATTAGATTTTTATATGAGCCTGCAGGTATTTAAATTTGAAATAAAACCTTTTCCTTCCCTATAATTTTATTGCTTAAAAAAGGAGGCAAAATGAAAAAGTTGTTTGCAGTGGTAGTAATAATGAGTATGGCTGGTGCTGTAGATGCAAAAAGCCTGCGGGGCTCTCTGGGGCTCGGTATAGGCTGGACCCCAACTGCATATATGAATGCGATTGGATTTCCTGGGCCTGATTTTGTGATGATGAAATTTGGATTCTCAGAAAAACTTACCTTTGAGCCCATGCTCGGGTTTAATTTTAAATCAGTTTCAGATGGGACCTCTGATTCAGGTAGTAAAATAGAACTTCAGTTTCTAATTGATTATTTATTCAGGGGACACAAGAAAACAAATCTTTACTTAAAAGGTGGACTTGGATTTATGGTTGACTCTCCTTTATATGACACCCCTTATTCCTCAGCCTTTACCTTTGGAATTCCCTTTGGATTTGGAATAGAGCATTTTGTATCTGATTACTTCTCCATAGGTCTTGATGCAGTTTCAGGGTTTTACTATACAAGCCAGAATGACCCTGATGGGAACATTACTTCCTTCAATCTTGGAAACAACCAGATAAATCTCTATCTTATGTGGTACTACTAAAATTATAGAATAGAGAGGGGGAGAGGAGTTTAATCAAGCTTTATATAAAATTTTTTGATATTTTTTCTTCCTTTTCTTTCAAAGTCAAATTTACTTGTGATTTTTTGAACAATAAAAAGCCCCAATCCTCTTTCTTTTTTTGAAACTTTTTTCTCATCAAAACTCATTTCTTTACCTTTTTTAAAAATAAAGGGTTTGCCCTGGTCTTCAAAGCATATAATAAGATTTTTATCGTCTTTTTCTATTTTAAGTTTTACAGGACCTTTTTTAAATTTGTAAGAGTGTTCCACTATGTTTGATAAAATTTCATCAACCACGGTGATACAATCGTATATTTTATCTTGAGAAACCCTGTAATTTTCAAGATTTTCTTTTAAAATCTTTCTCAATTCATTAAATTTTGTAAAAGGAGCGATTGTATGAAATTCAAATATTTTTTTCTTTCTCATAATTAATCCCAGAGATTTGCCGATGCAAAAAGTGTAAAATGGGTTGAGTAAAAGTTAAAACCTTCAAGCAGGTAAAACTTCTGGTTAAAAATATTGTTTACCCTGAAAGTTATAAAAAGGGCATCAAAAAAGTTTGCCTTGACCTCGCAGGAGTTCATATTTGTTTTTTCTGTTAAAAAGGTGGAGTATTCAAAAACAAGTTTTACTTTTTCCTTAACTTTCTTTTCCAGTCCCACGCTTATCTTTGTGCTTAGATTTGGATAGAAATTTTCAAGGGTATTGTATATTAATGAGGATTTCAAATAACTGTTATTGAGAAATAAAAGATTCCCTGTATCCATATAGATGTTGGTTTGAAAAGAATGAAATCTGGCACTCAGTGTGTCATAGCGGGGAATATCATAAGTAAAAGTATCAATTTCATAGGGCAGGATTTTTAAAATTCGCATGTCTTTAACATCTGCGTATTCATAAACAAAATTTATGTTTTTAAAGTTTTCATCAAAAATATAAATGCCAGAAGAGTTTCTCCTTTCTCTTTCAGGATAAGGGGTAGAGTAGAGAGGAAAAATACCTGATTCTATTACAGGATTGGGGAATAAAAGCATGGACGAAAAAAAAGGAACAAATACAACCCTTTTTATTGTGAAATTAAATGCGGTTTCAATTAAAAATTGGTTGTGAAGCTTTTTGTCTCTTTCATAATCAAAATTTATGTAAAAAAACCTCTTGAAGTTGACTCCAAACTCTCCACCGAATCTGTATTTTTCTTTCTCCTTTTGGTATTTCAGAACCTTGTTTCTTAAAGTTAAATTGAAATTCAACAATTTATAAGTAAAATTTAAAGTAATTTCTGATTTTAACTGAGAAATAGAGGAGTGTTCTAAAAGGTTATTAATATATTGATAATCAGTATAAATCTTTAAATTCCTAATGTAATAGTTGAATTTGTATGCTTCAAATCTCTCTTTCTGAGGCAGATTAATCGTCAAATAATAGAAGGGGTAATCAAAATCTGAATGATAATAAAGAAAATCAAAGGTATTTTCCCTGTATCCCTGGAAAAAATAATGATGCTGAACAACTGTGCCCATTTCAGAAAAAACCTTTGAAGTATATATATCATAGCCGGTTCTGAACCTGAGAAAATTTCTAAAAAGTTCTCTTTGAAAGGAAAAACCATTCAAATTGCTTTCATATCTGTCTCTTTCAGAATAGACAGATACAATTGTCTGGGAATCAGGATAGGTTATTTTATTGTCTTTAAACAATAGAAGGCTTTTATGAGCAGAATTAATTGCGAGTTCAAAATCCTTATTTAGAGGCATGAAAAAAGGAATTCCATCCTTAAAATAATCCCATCTTAAAGAATAATCAGAGGAGAAATAGTTATAAAAATCCTGTGAGCCTGCAAAAGGTTCTTTTGAAAAGAGAAAATTAATCAAAAATAATAAAACCCAATTCATAATGAAAAGAGGAGTTAATTAGAAAAATATCATAATGCTTTGAATTCAGAATATTCAATTAAATCAGGGTTTATATGTCAAGTTAACATAAGATAAATTATCGGAAGTGAGAGAGGTAAAAAAGGGGTTGGGATGAGGTGTTATGAATGTGGAAAAGAGATAATTGCTCCTGAGCCTGTCTCCATTCTGTATTCATATCAAGCAGATTTACGAAGAAATCATTGGTAAGAGTTTCTGGCTTATCTGTAAGAACACCGTATTTTTCATATCTGTAAACCGCTCCAAGAACTTTCAGACCACCAAGGAGAACTGTCATCTCAGGCACTGTAAGCTGTAACAACTGGGCTTTATCAACAAGGAAATACTCAGGAGTGGTGTAAACATCTTGCTCGTTAATAGTTTCTGGATACTTGAAGTAATTTCTGAAACCGTCAGCAAATGGCTCTATTTTTTCATAAAACTCAACCTCAACCTGCTCCTGCGATGCATCCATCCTTCCGGGAATGAATGGGACTTTTACGTTTATACCGGCATCTTTGGCAGCTTTTTCAATCGCAGCACAGCCTCCGAGAACAATAAGGTCTGCTATAGACACCCTCTTTCCACTTCCCTTACTCCCCTGCTCTTCGTTGAACTCCTTCTGGATTTTCTCGTAAACCTTGATAATCTTTTTAAGATCTTCTGGATGGTTAACCTCCTATTCGTTCATCGGGTAAAGCCTTATTCTGGCTCCGTTTGCTCCTCCTCTTCTGTCAGAATGCCTGTAGCTTGCAGCAGAAGACCAGGCAGTATAAACAAGCCGGGAAATACTTAATCCTGAAGCCAGAATTCTCTTCTTCAGTTCTTCAACATTGCCTTCGTCAATCAATTCATAGTCTCTTTCGGGAAGTGAATCAAGCCAGATAAAATCTTCCTTTGGGACATAAGGACCCATGTGCCATCCTTTTGGTCCCATATCTCTGTGGGTGAGCTTAAACCATGCCCTTGCAAAAGCCTTTTCAAATTCCTCCGGGTTCTCTAAAAATCTTCTGGCTATCCTGGCGTACTTCTCATCGTATTTTAAAGCCAGATCAGCGGTAAGCATTCTGGGTTTGTGTTTCTTGTCTGGGTCGTGAGCATCAGGAATTATTTCCGGTGCATCTTTGGCAACCCACTGAGGTTTTCCTGCAGGGCTTTTTTCCAACTCATACTCGTATTCAAAAAGCATTTCAAGGTATCCTATCCCGAACTTTGTGGGGGTGGGAGTCCAGGCAAGTTCAAAGCCTGAGGTAAAGGTGTCAGGACCCTTTCCTGTTTTGTATTCAAACTTCCAGCCCAGCCCCTGAGACTCTAACGGTGAAGAGGTTGGGTCAGGACCAAGATATTTCTCAGGAGCTGCACCGTGACATTTTCCAAAGGAATGTCCTCCGGCAATTAAAGCCACTGTGTCTTCATCGTTCATTCCCATTTTAGCGAAAACAGCCCTTATCTCCTGAGCGGATGCTCTGGGGTCGGGAACTCCTCCGGGTCCTGCAGGATTAACATAGATGAGCCCCATTTCTGTTGCGGAATAAGGTTCCCTTACCTCACCCTCTTCAGTTAAACGCTCTCTGGCTGTGAGCATTTCTTCTTCCGGACCCCAGTCCGGGCTTTCATCCGGCTCATATATATCTTCCCTTCCAAGAGAGAATCCGATAATCTTGACTCCCATGTCTTCCATTGCAACAGTCCCGGAAAGAATTATCAAGTCTGCCCATGAGAGTTTCCTGCCATACTTTTTCTTTATAGGCCAGAGAAGTCTTATAGCCTTGTCAAGAGCTATGTTGTCGGGCCAGTTGATTCTCGGCGGAAAGCGAATACTTCCGTCCCTTGCTCCTCCTCTGCCATCAAAAATTCTGTAACTTCCGGCACTGTGCCAGGCAAGTCTTATGAAAAGCCCGCCATAGTGCCCGAAATCTGCAGGCCACCAGTCCTGAGATTTTTTCATAAGTTCTTTTAAATCCTTTATAACAGAATTAACATCAAGTTCCTGAACTTCTTTAAGGTAGTCATAGTCAACCCTGTAAGGATTCGAGTTCGGGCAGTTTTGTCTTAAAATTTTTAAATTCAGCCTGTTCGGCCAGTAATCGGTTATCCATCTTTTTCTATGCCTGGAGCTTTTGTTTTTCATGTAACACCTCCTATGTTTAAATATCCCTCTTCTGAATATTTTTTAGTTTTCTCAATGGTCATTAATAGTTTTAACCTCTTTTTAATATACCAGAAAGTCTGGTACCCTTTAACATCACATAGTATTTTATAGCAAATAAAAAGGAAAAATCAAATTCTTTAATTGGAAAACTTTTCAGAACAAAATAAATTTTTGAATAATTCCCTATTTCCTGGCACTACGTGCGTGTAAGAGACTCCCCTGCTCTACAATTCAACCAGATATTTTTCAAAATCAACAACCACCCATTTTTTACCTTTTCGGATGATTTTATGTCCCTCTTTTTCCAGAAGTTTTTTTTGAAGTTCTATCCCGCCTGGATATTTTTCATTTATCACCCCTCCTGCTCTAATCGTTCGCCAGTAAGGAGTGATATTCTTTTTACCCTGTTTTGCCTCCTCATCTGCCGCGCCTGCTGCTATTCTTGCAAAGATACCACAGGTAATAGGACAGCCTATGGTTGCATTATGTCTTTTAGCAATTATCTCACGAATCTGGTTTATGGTAATCAATTTACCTTCTGGCACACTTCTCATAATCTCATCTACCTCCCTTGGAGATGGGATAGCGACAGTATCACCGAGTTTTGTGCCCCATCTACCCGCCATTTTTTTTGTTATTTTCTCAATCCTCGGGAGCCCTTTACTCTTATTCAGTTTTTCTTTCCATGTTTTTCGTTGTCTACCAGTCATATTTTCGCATCTCCCTGTAATTCATATTTTAAATATAAAGCAGAGAGGGTTCAATTATCAAAAAGGTTCTGTTCTTTTAAAGAAATGAAAACGCAGAAAAAAGATATACTCTAAATTTTTCACCTATTACCTTACACTTCTTCATACTTTCTTTTAGTAAAATATATTATATCCTTGTGTTCTTTATAACCCATTCTTTTGAAAAACTCCATTGAACTTTTATTCCAGTCCTCTATCAAACATGCTATTATTTCAATGCCTTCTTTATAAAGTTTTTTTTCAACCTCCTCTATCAGTTTTTTTGCTATTCCCTGTCTTCTGTATTCAGGGTCAACCGCTAATCTGTTTATCCATCCTTTTCTTCCGTCATGAGTTCCAATAATAGAACCTGCTATTTTACCGTTTATTTCAGCAACAAGAAATATTGCAATTCCTCTTTCAAGTTCTTTTTTGATTTTATCTTTTCTGTCCCTTCCTTCTGGTTTATAAGGAAGACCCGCTCTTTTCCATAGTTCAATAAGGTTTTCGTAATCTTCTATTTTAAATTTTCTTATTTTCAAATTTTCTGACATTTTAGCACGCTATTTTAACTTTTGATTTTTTATCAAGAAATTGTAAAACCACTCCTGCAGTAATCATAAGGAGTCCAAGCAAAGAGGAAAGCATTATCTTTTCATTTAAAAATAATTTTATATAGATAAGAGAAATAAAGGGAGTCAGATATATAGAAGTTGAAATAATCGCAGTATTTTTTATTTCAAGTGCTTTAAGCCAGAAAATGTAACTTATTCCGTTTATCATTATCCCGTTGAACAAAAGCCAGAAAAGGACCTTAAAAGAGGGTGTCTTTAATGAACCTTTGAAAATGATTGTAAAAAAGACAAGAATAAGGGCTGTTAAAAAAAAGATAAATACGCTTACAGTTCTATCAAAATTGTATTTTTTGCCGGTAAGTGAAAATGATGCCCATACAAATGCTCCAATGAGTGCAAGGAGATTACCCTTAATATTTGTGAATGAGAAAGAATGCACTTTGCCTTTGGTAATAATAATAAATATTCCCAGAAAACTTATGATAACTGCAACTACTTTTCTCCAGGTGATTTGTTCCTTAAGAAAAATAAAAGAAAGTAATAAAAGCAGGATAGGCCATATATAAATTATGAGATACGCTTCCTGAGCGGTTGTTAAAGAGAAGGCTTTATAAAGAATGATGTAATAAATATAAGCTCCGAGAAAACCCATGAAAGCCATGATTATGTAATCTTTTGTAGAATACATTTTAAAGACCTTTAATTTATTCTTAATAAAAAGCACAAATAGCATCGTTATAAAGGAAAAGATAGTGGAATAAAAAAGCATCTGGATATTATCAAGTTCTTTTAAAATTTTTTTGGACGCAACGGGTATAAAAGCCCACAGAACTACACACAGAGCAAGATAAATATAAGAAATCATTTTATTACACGGATTTTTTCCTCTTCAAAACTTTTTTTGAAAAAGGATAAAATATAAGAGAAATAATGAATATAATATAACCTATGAGACTCAGTGTTAATCCAAGTGTGTGTGCTCTTGAATTGAATTCCATATACACCCTGTGATTGCCTGACGGTGCAACAAAGCCAGTTAGTGTATAGTCTACAGGAAAACTTTTAACTCTTTCACCATTTATTTTTACTTTCCATCCAGGATGCCAGTTCTGAGAAATCACACATATTGCGCTTTCAGAAAGAGAGTATTCAAATTCAAGCCTGTCGGGCTCATATTGGGTTATGTTATATGAAAAGCTTATTGAATCTTTCTGCTCAGGAATTTCTATGTCTTCTAATTTATCTTTTTCAAGATAGGCGTATTCAAGATTTCTATCAACAATAAGATTTTCAAGCACCTCATCTTCAGAAGAAACTGTTTTCCATTTGCCATAAAAGAAGATTCTTCCTTTATTAAAAGGGTTTTTATAAATTACATACTGATTCCCTGAAAATATCTTTTCATAGTTTTTGTAAAATTCTTTCCAGAAAATTATCTGTCTCTGTACATTCTGAGGGTATCTTTCAATATCTTCGGGTAAAGGAACATCAACTATGTATTTAACATCCACAATGTTTAATAAATGAGGATATTGCACAAGGTTTGCTGGAGAAAACATCACCGACTTTCCTGCACCTATAAAATCCTGATATCTCTGCAGAGGATTTGCTACATAACCTGCTATGCTTTCAATATTATAGAGCATTAAAAGTCCTTCGTCAGACCTTCTATATCTTAAAGGAAATACCCTGTAAAAGGAATTATCATTCTCGAGAAATTCAACAACCTCATCCTTTGCAAAATAAATTTCAGGCGGTTCTATTGATTTTACAAAGTCTTTTTCAATTCTCCATACATCAAACAAAAATACAGGGATAAACCCGAGAAGCACAATTTCCCTGAGTTTTTTAGTGTAAATCAGATAGGTTAAAGCAGAGAAAATAGTGTAAATCAGAAAACCGAGCCATACATCTTTTATTAAAAGAGAATATGCCGAGGCAAGCGCATTTTCTCTTTTTGAAATATTTTCACCCTTTATAAATCCTGAGAAGAAATTTATAAATCCTGATTTGAAAAGGGAAAAAATAATCGCAAGCAAAAAGAGTGCTCCCACACTGATAATCAAGAGTTTTCTTAAATCAATTTCTTTGAAATTCTTGACTCTGTCAATAAAAATTGCAGATGAAATTGCAAATATAAAGTTTATCTGATAAAATATTAAAGAAGGTGCTCGGAATTTTTTAACTCCTGGTAAAAGATAGTAAAATATTTTAAAAACAGGCGTATATCCTCCTATTGTGTAAAAGAAAACCACTATGAACCATATAATTAGAAATTTTATTTTTCTTTCTTTAAAAAAGTATATAAATGAGCAAATGCCCAGAACAAAGGGCACTATACCCATATACTCAATATGCAATCTGAAAAATGTAGGACCCCAGTAACTATCAAGATAGCCCGAGAAATGGGGGTATAGAAGGTTTAATATCTCAAAAGGTGGTAATGACCATGAAACACTGTATTCATATCCTCTCTCAGCTCCTCTTGCAGCATATTTAAGATTCTCAAGAACAGGAAATATATAGAAGGAATACATCAGAAAGGCAACGACCACACCTGCAATGGCGTATAGAGAAAGCCTGATAATATTCCATGGTTTTGATTTTTTAATCCCTATAACATAGAAGTAAAAATAGAAAAGTGATATAACAAAGGCAAAATAGGTAAGCTGGAAATGTCCCTGTAAGAACCCCAGTCCTCCGAATCCCCCTGCAATCAGAAAGGGAAATATATTGTTTTTATTCACCCCTTTTGTCAAAAAGAAAAGCATAAAAGGTAGCATGCATGCACTCACGCTTCTACCGAGATGACCTCCGTATATTGTTGTTACAATTGTGCCTGAAAACATGTAAAAAATACCTGCAAAGAATGCTGAAAGTGAATTTAATTTCCACTCTTTTGCAAAAAGATACATTCCAAGTCCACCTAAGGAGAAATAAAAGATATAACCGAAGACCTGTGCCTTATGAGTGGCTATAACAAGTCTTAAAAGATTTAGAGGAGTTAAAACATCCATAAAAAAGGCTGCAATAGTGGGGATTCCACATCTTAAATAGGGATTCCACAGAGGTATTCTTCCGTGTGTTTTTATAAAGTTGCTTATCCATGTTTTGTCGGTATAGGCACCTAAAAGCCAGTCAGAGCCGTATAAAAGAACGTTTTTAAAAAGAATATTCGCAAGAAATATGAGTGAAAAGAAAAAATATATCAAAAATACAGCCCACCAGTTGTCCAGTATCTTTTCAAATTTTTTCATATATACCCCAGCCCTTTTAAATGTTTTTTTACACTTTCTGCTTCTTCGTCTTTCATCTCATACTCCTCTGCTCCTCTATAAGGTATGCTCACAAAATCTGGTTTTATCCTTTCTTTGAATAAAATTTCAGGAATTTTACCATCAACATCATCAGGGATTTTCTCTCCAAGAAGATAGAGAAAAGTGGGAAAAATATCATAAAGTTTTATTTTTTTTTCATAAACTTTCTTTTTTATTTTTTCAGCTTTTATAAAAAATATGCCGTCCATATCAGCATGATGATGTCCTTTTAAATCGGGTCTGTCAATTCTTACATCAAAAAGTTTATCAGCCAGGTTGGGATTTATTCTAAAATCTTCCTCTGTGGTATAAACGACTTCAGGCATAAGGTCAAAATAGGGTCCTTTGAAGAGTTCGTATTTTGTGTGAACAATTTTGAAAAC
Source organism: Candidatus Hydrothermus pacificus (assembly GCA_002011615.1). Taxonomy (GTDB): domain Bacteria; phylum Hydrothermota; class Hydrothermia; order Hydrothermales; family Hydrothermaceae; genus Hydrothermus; species Hydrothermus pacificus. The sequence goes on from MTOH01000002.1 coordinate 321,720, forward strand.
TTTTCTTCCTTTTTCGTCTTTCAAATTCAGAAAATCTTTTTTTATTTGCTCTGCAAATTTTTTCCTTTCTTCCTGAGTTCTGAAAAATTTTTCGTTAAAATAAACCCCCGCATACCAGTTTGCAAAACATTTTGAGTTATCCCAGTCAATCCTGTGAATTATGTGTTCCCTTGCAACCTTGTATTTTGCTTTTTCAGGGATTAAATTTCTTAAAAAAGGCATTATTCTTAAAACTTTTTCACCCAGCTTGTAAATAGAGATAGAGGCTCTTCCTTTGAGTGTTTTTGCTCTTTTCAAGTATCCTTTTTTTTCAAGAAAACTGTTTATATAAAAATAAGTTCTGGGAACTTTGTGAAATCCATGGTCCGACATAATAACAAAAATGTCAGGGTTTAAAAGTTCATATATTTTCTGTGTATAGGAATCTGCAATTTTATAAACCTCAAGGATTTTTTCTTCATCGCCGTAAAAGAAATGCATAAAATCATCCAGTTCTTTAAAATTTATTATAAAAAAATCAGGAGAATATTCTTTTATAAGTTTCAGAGCCCATTCGCCGTGCTCTTTTAAAACACCTGTTAAGTCTTTTTTCATTTTCTCAAGATCAACCTTTGAATCAGGATGTCCATATCTGCCTATGTCAAGGTCAGGAGAAATCCTGTAATCTTTCAGTTTCTGTGTAAGTTCGGGTGGATAAGCAAAATTTTCTGCTCCCTTTGGTGTCAAAAAATCTGTAATTAAAAAACCTTTAACCTTCTTAGGTGGATATGTAACAGGCACATTCATAACACCAACTTTATATCCAAGATGAGATAAATACTCCCATATTGTCCATGTTTTTATGTCGGTTGAGTTCACAAAAAAAGATTTTGCAAAGGCGGAAGGGTCAAACCCTTTTGATTTTATTAAAAAAGGTCCTATTTTGGCAGGGTTTTTACCTGTGTAAAAGCAGGGCCATGCAATCATTGTGTAGGCGGGAATAACTGATTCAAGAACCCCGAACGCGCCTTCTTTATAAATTTTTGAGAAAAAAGGAAGTTTATCTTCTTTCAAAAACTTATCAATCATTTTGAAGGGAGCACCGTCAAAACCTATTATAACTCCTTTTTTCATGAGTTGAATATATTATTTTATATCTTTTGCTTTTGTCAAACTGGTGTAAATCTGGATTAGCCTCTCTGTTATCACATCCCAGCTGAATCTCTCTTTTATATATTTCTTTGCATTCTTGACTAACTCTTGTCTTAATTCTTTATTTTTTATAAGTTTTATAATTGCATCTGCCAGAGCATCAGGGTCTTTTTCAGGCACAAGTAATCCGTTGTAACCATCTTTTACAACATCAGGTATGCCTCCCACGTTTGTGGCAACAACAGGAACACCGAACTCCATTGCTTCTATAAGAACGACTCCCAGAGTTTCTGTATCACCTTTTTTATCATGTATTGAAGGTAAAACAAATATATCTGATTTTTTATACTCCTGCTCAAGATTTTCTGATGTAAGATGTCCCCTAAATTTTATGTTTTCTTTGAGATTAAATTTTGCGCACAGATTTTCCAGTTTTTCTTTCCAGGGACCATCCCCGGCTATAATTAACTCCACATCAGGGAAAAACTTTCTGACCTTTATAAAGGAGTTAATGAGTATATGTACACCCTTTCTTTCTATTAATCTTCCTGCAAAAAGTAACCTGATGCCTTTTTTGTTCTCTTTATAATTTTTCTCATTTCGCCCTTTTAAAGTTATACCAAAAGGGACAATAGAAATTCTATTTTCTCCTGTGTTTCTAATTATCTCCATTAATTTATTTTTTGTGAAAGATGAATTGACTGTGAAAAAATCGGCAAATTTCAGTAAAGTTCCAAAAAGTTTTTTGAATATATAAGGTAAGTTTCCCAGAAAAATTATTTCTCCTCCGTGAAAGGAACACACCAGTGGTTTTCTCTTCAGTATTTTTAGAATAAGACCAAAGATTATATGGGGGAAAGGCCAGTGGACATGAATAATATCAAAATCTTCCTTAAAGGAAAACCATATTGAATTTAAGAAACCTGCTATCATATAGGGAATAACCATAAGTTTATATTTTATTCCCATTTTAACACGCTCCGGGACAGCAACATCGTGGGTCAGTATTTCAATATTCGCAGGCAAATACCTGAATCTGTATATTTCTATACCATCAATTTCTTTTTGTTTTAAACCCTTATAAGAAGAAGTGAAAACAGTTATCTTAAGTTTTTTATGCAAAAGTCTTTTTATCGTTTCAAAAAGCCAGGGATTTATTCTGTCATTTTGATGTCTTGGAAAGGCAGTTGATATATAGACAATTTTCATAATTGACATTTAAATTATAATGTATTATAATTGTAGACCAAAATAATATTTGTAGTTATGGGGGGAGAGATGGATGCTTTGTTATACCTTATAATAGGGATGATGTGGATTTAAACAACTCACCAGGATTTCATCGATGGTAAGATAAGTGATGGTCTTTATATATCAAAGGCAATTTATCAGGAACAGGATTCAGGATGTATTGAATTTGTTAAAAGTTTTGATGTTAATGAAGATGGTTATTTTGACCTGACTTCTTCTGATGAGGGAGGTCCTTATTTAAGAATATGGCTCGGTTCATCTTCTGGTTATTCACAGAATAACTCTATACTGCTTCCCAGTACAAGAGGAGCAGATGTGTTTATTGCGGACCTGAATCTTGATGGTTATCCCGAACTCATTCATTCAGGACATGAACTTCCCTATGCCATTATTTTTTGGGGAACTCCTGATGGACCCACACCGGGAAATTTCACCACTCTTGCTTCTGGTAAGTGTGAAGCGATATACTGCGATGATATAAATAAAGATGGATGGCTTGATATAATACTTCCAGGAAGAGAACCTACAGGGATAAGAATATACTGGGGAAGTGCAAACGGATATTCCGATTATCTTTTTATACCATATGGGGAATGGATAAATCATAATGTGGAAGTTGCAGACCTGAATAAAGACGGATGGAAAGACATGGTTTTTATAACAGAGGATTTAGGAACTGAATTAATTGTATACTGGGGACCAAATAACAATTATACCATGTAATTTATTCAAACAGGAGTTAACTCCACACATGGTGCATCTCTTGCAGATCTGGATGGGAATGGATGGCTTGATATAGTAATCACTGCTTACAGAACTTATCAACAATCTTCAGTAGTATGGGGAAGTTCACAGGGATTTGATTCAATCCCTCCAACTATTATCAATACAGGTTATTCGACAGGGGGGAGTGCTGTATGGGATTTTAATCAGGATGGTCTTTTTGACATTGTATCCCTTCGCATAAACTGGACAAAACCTGAGATTTATTACAATACTGGAACATATCCTTATTTTGGTGACACTCATTCTCAAGAAATCGGTCCGGTCTATCTATGGGCTACAGGTGGGTTTACAGGAGATTTCAACTTTGATGGAAATATTGATATATGGATAAATAACCGCAGTGATTATTCCTATATTTTATGGGGACCCAACTATACAAATTATACCCAGCTTCCTGTAAGCAGTGACCATCATGGCTCCTTCATGGAAATAGGTAATACCTATAACAGGGCTTTCTATGAAGAATACATTTCATCCTTATTTTACCTGGGTCCTGATTCTGTAATCTACGGCGGAACTGTATCCTGGGTCGCAAACGAACCCGAAGGTTCAAAAGTGGAGGTTTACCTCAGGGCAGGAAATAGTCCACAGATAGATACTTCATGGACTAACTGGGTTTATATTCAAAATAACGGAGACTCAATTCCTCAAACACTCTTCGGAAAACATTATTTACAATACAGACTCTGGCTTACATACCAGAAACCAACCCTTGTTCCCAATTTAGAAAAAATCTCTTTCAACATCCTGACCTCACCCCCCTCTCTTTTAAAAATTTTCCCTGATACATCCTTCTTTGTTCATCCCAGTGATTCTGTTATCTATGAAATCAAAGCAGTATATACAGGTGAAAATAATGAAATGGTTTACCTCTACACACAGGGAACTCACGCAGGATGGAACGCAAAATTAACCGATACAACGGGTAGCCTGATTGATACAATCCTTTTAATACCCGATGATACTTTACTTTTTAATTTAAAAATATATTCACCTCAATTTCCTTCGCCTTTTGAAGCAGATACAACTTTTGTAAAAGGTTATCTAATCTCAAATCCTTTAAAAAGGGATTCTGCAATGATAATTACAAGCATAACAGGAAATCTCTCACTCATAGTTGAACCTGATACACAGGGAGTAACAAACCCGGGTATTACAATATCTTATCCGTTAAGAATTATAAATACAGGTGAATTCAAAGATTCAATCTTGTTATCCCACACAAACAGTTCAACCAGTTATGCGACTTATATTACAGATTCAACCGGGGCAACCATAATAGATTTCGCTAAAACATTCCCCTCTGATACAGCAAAAATAATTCTCTGGGTTACTCCCTTGCCTTCCACCCCTGATTCACAGAATACCACTGAGGTTTTCGCAAAATCCTCATGGGATACACTTATTTACGACTCCGCTCTGGTAACAACCTATCTATACCATCTCCCCTTCCTCATGGTCGAACCCGACACATTTTCCTATGCAAACCCCCAGGATACCGTTAAATATAAACTCAGAGTAATCAACAACACAGATTCAAACGATACTGTCCAACTCTCCTTCCATCACACCCAGAACTGGGACGCAAGAATTACCGATACTCTCGGAAACCCCATCAATAACATCTATGTCTCAGCACGTGATACAGAATTTTTATTCTTTGAACTTTATACACCACAAAATGTTCAGGGGGGGATAAGAGATACAGCATTTGTAAAGGGTATCTCCGAAAATAATGGTATCACTGATTCAGCAAGATGTATAACAGAAATAAATCTAAGCGCACTCGTCCTTATAGAACCTGACCAGCAAAAAACAGCACCTCCGGGCTCAAGTATAACTTATTATCTTAAAGTCATAAACTCAGGGAATGCACAGGACATAATAAATGTATTTATCTTATCAACTCAGTGGGCTCAAAACCTCCTGTATGATAGCCTGACAAATTCGCCTTTACCTGATTATAACAATGATGGATATCAGGATGTCGTATTATATCCGGGTACATCTCAAACAATATTTGTAAATGTTAATGTGCCTCAAAATGCCACACCCTCTCAACAGGATTTAACAACAGTTCAGGCAGTATCAACAAATGTGCCCAATGTGTGGGACAATGCCACACTTCTGACAACCGTTGAAAAGATATTCTATTTACTGGAATTTGAACCTGATACAGAAATATCCTTACCTTATAATTCCTCTGCCTTAATACCATTATACGCCCTGTTTCAGGGAAATTCCTCTGATTATGTTGAAATAGAATGGAACTATTCGGACACAAACCTTAACATTGAACTCAGAGATTCATCAGGAATTAACCCGCTGATTGATAATAACCAGAACGGTAATGCAGATATGGGTATATGTCAGCCGGGTGATAAAAATTACCTCTCACTCTATGTGAAAACACCCGGGTTTAATTATTCAGCATCGGATACTCATGATATGTGTAATATAAACTTTAAAGCCTATCTCTCATCATATCCCACTCTCTATGACTCAGCAAAAGTGAAAATATATCTCATACCACCCCTTCACATACATAACTATGCCTCTCCTTTCTCCGCAAAAGAAGGCACCAACTTCTTCATATCGGTCCCTGAGAATGGTAGAGGAGCACTGGAAATTTATTCAAGACTGGGGAAAAAATAACTACATTGTTTAAAAATAAGCCTCTGAACAGGGGTATTCATATGATATACTGGAATGGAAAAAATGAAAAAGGTCATTATGTCACACCAGGGGTTTATATATACATATTTGAATTTAAAGGTCAAAAAACTTCCAAAACAATAAGTAAAAAAACAGCGGTAAAAGAATGATAAAGTTAATTTTAATTATCCTTTTGAATGAGGGGGAGGTTGTTTTCCCTCTTTTAAGGGTTGGAATAGGAGCAAGACCTTCTGCTCTTGGAGAAAGTTTCGTCGGCATTACCGATGACATTCAGGGAGTGTGGTGGAACCCTGCATCAAATGTTCTTGTGAAGAAAAAAGGTATTTTTTTCTCCTATAATCACTGGTTTATGGATTTCAAAGACTTTTATTCTGGTGGTTTTTTACCTACAAAATACATTAATACAGGAATAAGCTTCTTATATTCTGGAACGCAGGACATAGAGCTGAGAGACCCTGAAGGAAATTATCTTGGTAAGGGAAATCAGAATGCATATATAATACAACTCACATTATCAAAGGATTTTTCAGCTTATTTTATGCCAGGAGTCAGCTTTAAATATCTTTATGAAAAATTACCTGAATCCGAAGGTATAGGAGGTTGTCTTGATATAGGTTTTACCTCAAAAATAACAAAAGACCTATCTTTTGGTCTTGCTGTGAAAAACGCAGGACCTGATATGAGATACTCTACAGGAGACTATCCTCTGCCCTTTGAGATAAAGACAGGTGTTTACCAGAAAATAAAAAACATGGTTGGAATTTTTCTTGACTTCACATTTCCCAGGGGAAAAAGATATCATATAAATGCGGGTATGGAATTCTGGATAAAAAACCTTGTTGCTTTAAGGACAGGATACAGATATATTGATGAAACAAACAAATTTACATTCGGGGGTGGTATAAACTGGAAAGATATCGGAGTTGATTATGCTTTTGCCGATTATGGAAAGCTTGGAATGACTCATAGAATTTCGCTGTCTTTCCTGTTTCCCGAACATATAAAAATTACTCCTCCAAGAGAGCCTTATGAAGGTATGATTAAAGGAAAGGTCTATGATGCAGAAACAGGTGAGGAACTAAAAGCAACGGTTGGATATAAAGGTAAAATAGAGGGAGAATCTTATACTCAGAAGGGTAAATACTTAATAACAAGATTACCTGCAGGGAAATATAAACTGAAAGTTATTCCTGAAAACAAACTCTATTATATCCAAGAAAAAGAAGTTGAAGTTTTGCCTGAAAAAACCGTAAGGGAAGACTTTGCCCTTTTTAAAAAGGGACAGAAACTTGTAATTCACAGAATTTACTTTGAAACAGGTAAAGCAGAAATAATTCCTCTTTCATACCCTCTCCTCGAGGAAATAGGGAAAATTCTCCTGACAAATCCTGATTTAAAAATAGAAATAGAAGGACATACTGACAATGTTCCAATAAATACACCAGAATATCCTTCAAATCTTGAACTCTCCAGAGCAAGAGCAGAAGCGGTTAAAAAATATATTGTCAATAAATTCAAAATAGCTTCTGATAGAATAAAAACAACAGGATACGGGGATACAAGACCAATTGCTTCAAATGAAACTGAAGAAGGAAGAGCCTTAAACAGAAGGATAGAAATAAAGTTTTTAAAATAAAAATTCCAGTTTGTTCCTGAGCCCATAGCTCAGGTGGTTGGAGTGTCACCTGAGAAAAGGTGAGGTTGATGTGTTAATCTATTCAATAACGGCTCTATTATTTAATACATCACATTACCTTTAAATACTATGTAAAAGAAAAATTGAAATCATTTGAATTTTGAAATATTTTTTGCTTTTACCTTATAATTTAACCTCTTTTTTGGGCCCATAGCTCAGGTGGTTAGAGCGCGCGCCTGATAAGCGCGAGGTCGGTGGTTCAAGTCCACCTGGGCCCATTAAATTTTTCAAAGGAGAAGGTTTATGAAAAAATTTGCAGTATTAATGGTGAGCATGTGTTGTTTGTTTGCTTCTGAATCAAGAGTTAAATCATTGGGAGATGTAAAGGATTTTCTGGTTGACCCTTCACTCACTTATCTTTATCCGTCTTTACTTGTTCGATTTCCTGATATGCTCTGGGTTGAATTCACAGACTCTTCTATTCAAAACCTGCCCTATGTTTCCTTTGCAGGCGTTAATATAAAATTTCATGAAAAAGCAGGTGTATTCTCTTTTATCTATAACTATCCTTCTTATACCTATCCTTATGTCACTTCTTATCCATTAAAAGAACAGAGAGAATCAAGGGGATTTGAAATAATATGGGCAAAAAGTATAACCCAAAAGATAGACTTGGGAACAGCTATTTCTTTAAATTATATCAACGAAGAGATAACTGACACAACCCTTTCAGAAAACCCCATCCTTACGGTAAGAAACATAGAATTTATGCCAGGTATATCCTATACAATTTCAAAAGATAAAAAAATTGATTTCTCTTTACACTTTTCAACAAACTCATTTTATCAGGAATACTACTCTCCTGCAATCTCAGATACAATTGATGGCAAAGGAAATTCATTTTACGGTTTGAATATAAGATATACAATGGGCATTGGTGAGTATTCAAACTTCATATTCGGTCTGCACTATTATTCCTATCCACAGAAATACACGGAGTCTTCAGGAACAAGCCTGATTGAATTTAATCAGAAAAAAAGTGAGTTAAACTTTAACCTTGGTTATTATACAGAGCCCCTTGAAAACCTTAAGGTAATAACAGGAATTAATTTAAGCTATACAACAATTGATACAACACATACAGAGGGTGTTACTCAGGGGAAAGGCAGCCTGGATGCTTTTTATATAAATGGAATCCTTGGAGCAGAAATTGAGTTCGGAAAACATTTTGAGTTCAGAAGCGGTGTTAGAAAAAGCCTTTTGAAGAGTATAAAAGATAAGGATTATGATATTGGCGGGACAGGTAAAGACGCATTGAATCAGGAAGAATTTAACATAGAACTGGGGTTTTCCTTCATTAAAGACGACCTTAGATTTGATGGAGTTATGGGAAAACAAGTTCTTTTTAGAGGGCCATTTTTTATTTCAGGGAAGGAATCAGGACTCTTCAGCACCCTTTCAATATCCTATAATTTTAGTCTTTTTTAAATTTTAAAAGGGAATAAAAATGCCTGTAAAAAATGATAAATGGATAAGGAAGATGGTTAAAGAATTCAAAATGATAGACCCCTTCTGTGAGTCTCTGATACAAAAAGGAGTAATATCTTATGGTATTTCTTCATACGGTTACGATATAAGAGTTTCCGATGAATTTAAAATATTTACCAATGTTTTCTCAACGGTTGTTGACCCCAAGAACTTTGACCCCCGTTCCTTTGTTGATTTTAAAGGCGATATATGTGTAATCCCGCCAAACTCTTTCTGCCTTACGAGAAGTGTTGAGTATTTCAGGATTCCGAGAAATGTGATAGGTATATGTCTTGGAAAGTCCACTTATGCAAGATGTGGAATTGTAATAAACATCACCCCTCTTGAGCCTGAATGGGAAGGTCATATAACAATTGAAATTTCAAACACAACCCCTCTGCCTGCAAGGATATATGCAAACGAAGGAATAGCCCAGGTAATATTTATAGAATCTGATGATATATGCGAGACTTCATATAAGGATAGAAAAGGAAAGTATCAATCCCAGAAAGGTATAACTCTGCCAAAAATTTAATGCTCTCCCTTATCCTGTTTTCTCTTTTTATAAAAGAAAATCCTTCCTATGTGGACTCAACTTTGAATCTTCTGTGGGTTGAAAAATATAAGGAAGTGAGACAGAGAATAAGTTTTTTAAAGTCCAAACTCGATGATAATGACCCACTCCCCTATCTTTTGAGAACAGTTTATCTATTTCATTTCATTCAGGATTATTCAACATTAGATTCAGAAAAAGTTTTTTTAGAAGCAATTGAAAAAACTATTAAGGTTGCAGAAAAACACAAAGAAGATAAATTATGGGGTAAGTTTTGCAAGGCAGGTGCTATTGCTTATAAGTCAATGTGGCTCGGAGATAAAGAGAGCTATTTTTCTGCGATAAAAGAAGGACTGAATGCTGTTAATCTATTTACGGAATGTATAAAGAAAAAATTCTTTTTAAAAGATTCTTATCTTGCACTGGGTATATATAACTATGGCACAAGTGTAATCCAGAAATACACAGGAAGACTGATTTTTAGAGGAGAGAGGAAAGAAAAAGGGATAGAACAAATTGAAATGGCTTATAAAGAAGGTAAATTTATATGGCCTCTTGCTGTAGATGCATTAATCTACATCTATTCAAAAGAAAGAAGAAGGAAAGAGGCAGTGAAACTTGCTGAAAAACTATATGAAAAATTCCCTGATTCAAGAAGCTTTTTATGGACGATTGCCCAGGCTTATGCCTCACGAGGATACTGGGAAAAAGCAGAATGGGCCTTTAAAGAACTTTACTACAATATAGAAAAAAATCAGAAAGATTCTCCCTACTCGAGAGCAGCGGTGAGATACTGGCTTGCAAAGGCAAGTTATGTTTTAAATAAAAAAGATATTGCGAGGAAATATCTAACAGAATGTATCCCCTATTTAAAAAAATCAAACTGGCATAAGAAAAAATATCTGGAAAAGAATGTTGAAAATCTGAGAAAATTGCTTTCACGCTAATTGTGCCAGTTGTGCTATTCACATTTATTCGAAATAGTTTATGGCTTATAGTTGATAGTTTTTAGTTTTTACTTTTTAGCTTTTACTTTTTCCTTCATCCTGTATCCTGCATCATTTTTTCAAATGTCTCCCCTGCTCTACCCAGAATACTTATATCAGCAATACCTGAAACAGGTGTGGGTTCCATGTTTATTTCAAAAACTCTTCCGCCTTTTTCTTTCACATAATAAGGGATCGAGGCAGCGGGATAAACAACTGCGGAAGTTCCTACAACAAGAACCGCAGAACATTTTAAAGCAAATTCCATAACTTTTGAAATAACAAGCTGGTCAAGAGGCTCTCCGAACCATACAACATCCGGTCTTAAAAGACTTCCGCATTCCTTACATCCGGGTGGTAATTCTTCTTCATCAAAAATTTTCTTTTCAAACTCTATTTTTCCGCAACCTGTGCATCTTGTTCTGAAGATATTTCCATGAAGTTCTAAAATATTTTTTGAGCCTGCGGTTCTGTGTAAATCATCGACATTCTGGGTTGCAAGTAAAAACTCGGGTATGATTTCTTCAAGTTTTTTTATACCATAATGAGCAGAGTTTGGTTCTGCATTTAAAATTTTACCTCTTCTCCAGTTATACCATTCCCAGACCAGTTTTGGATCTCTTTCAAATGCATGGGGTGTTGCAAGCTGTGTTGCATCGTAATTTTTCCAGAGTCCGTCCTTCCCTCTGAATGTTGGAATACCGCTTTCCTGAGATACGCCTGCTCCTGTGAGAACAAGAAGTGAATCCACACATAGAATTTCTTTTTTTAGTTTCTCAATTTCCATAGAAATAAATTATAAAATAAACTTAATTAAAATTTAAATTATTTTAAGTAAAAAGTTTAAAATAAATTTCATAAACCACGGGCTATTCCAGCAGATCGAGATTGAAAAATGCAGGTATTTAACTTTAAAATTTTATTTGAAAGTAAATTTAAAAATGAAAACTGATAATAAAAAAGCAGAAATGCGAGTGTATGTGATGTTAAAAGAAATTTTATTGTTATTTATGTTAAATACACTTTTATCTGCTCAGATAAATGGTGCAAAATATCTTATAATTACTGCTGATAATTTTTATAACCAGGTGCTTCCCCTTGCAAACTGGAAGCATAAAAAGGGTGTTCCCAC
>MTOH01000006.1 GCA_002011615.1 Candidatus Hydrothermus pacificus
TTCCTCTTTCAATTTTTTCAGGTAATCTGTCCAGGGCTTCTTTTAATGATTTTCTTAAATACATAAAAAGAATTTTAAGGGATTTTAAAAATTTTTGTCAAGTTGATTATAATAAATAGCAACTTATATGAGTGTAAAATTTTATGATTTTAAATCAATATTTTTTCTAAAAAGGCTGGAACATAGATTTTTCTAAAGTCTTTATTTGAAATTTCCTGTTGAAATTTTTCCATTACTTTTTCTTCTCCGTGTGTTAAAATTATCTTTGAGTTTTTATCAATAACTGAAATCCAGTTTAAAAGTTCATCCTTATCCGCATGGGATGAAAAGCCATTAACTGTGTAAATTGAAGCGTTTATTTTTATTTCATCTCCCATTATGTTAACGTATTTTTTGCCATCAACTATTTCTCTTCCAAGGGTGCCCTCAGCCTGATAACCCACAAATATTATTGAAGTTGTGTCTTTCCATGCATGATGCTTTATGTGATGCTGAATTCTTCCTCCCTCACACATACCAGAGCCTGCTATTATTATTGCTTCCCTTTTTAAATTGTTTAATTTTCTGGATTCGGTTACTTTTCTCACAAAATGAAGTCCTGGAAAATTTAAAGGGTCTATGCCCTGTTTTATGAGCTCCTTTGTTTGTTCATCAAAACATTCTATATGGGGTTTGAAAACCTTTGTTATTGAAATTGCAAGGGGTGAGTCTAAGAATACGGGTATCTTTTTTATCTCCTCTTTTTCCTGAAGTTCTCTCAATACATATAATAAATCCTGTGTTCTTTCAAGAGCAAAAGAAGGAATTAAAACAACACCCCTTTTACAGGTTGAATTTATTATTTCTTTAATCTCCTGAACAGATTCTTTAAAGGGTTTGTGGTTTCTGTTTCCATAAGTTGATTCAATTATAAGAGCATCAGGGCTTTTTGTTAAAGGGGAATCAGGGTCTCTTATAACGGGCTTATTTAAATTTCCCAGGTCTCCTGAAAATGTTATTCTTTTATTCTCCGCTTCTATCTCCACAAAAGCAGAGCCGAGAATGTGTCCTGCATCAAAAAATTTGAACTTTACATTTCTGAACTTTATTTCTTCTCCGTAATCAAAAGTTTCAAAATTTTTTATTGCCAGTATTACATCCTCTTTTGTGAATAAGGGCTCTTCAGGAGGAAGTCCTTTTCTTATATTTTTTCTTGTAATTCTTTCAGCTTCTTCTTCCTGAATCTCCGCTGCATCAAGGAGCATAAGACCTGCTATGCCCCTTGTTGCATGAGTTGAAAAAATTTTCCCTTTAAAACCATTTTTTACAAAAACAGGAATCATTCCTGAATGGTCAAGATGGGCATGGGTTAGAATTATGAAATCTATGTTGCCAGGAGTTATTTCATCCAGTCTTTTTTCATTTTTTTCATAACTTCCTTTACCCTGAAATATACCACAGTCAACAAGGAATCTTGTATCTTCTGTTTCAACAAGATACATACTTCCTGTAACTTCTTTTGCAGCACCAAGAAATTTGATTTTCATGAGGAATTAATTATAATATAAAGAAGATATTATTTTGAATTTAATCAAGATATTTCTTTATAATTAAACTCAAATTTGGAGGAAAGAAAATGAAGCCTTATATAGCAAGAATTTCAGGTGTTCTTATTATTGCAAAAGGAATGCGTGGTTCAAGGATGAACGAAATAGTAAGAGTCGGAAAAGAAGGTCTTGTTGGAGAAATAATAAGACTTAGAGGAGACGAAGCTTTTATTCAGGTATATGAAGATACATCAGGGCTTTTTGTAGGAGAGCCTGTTGAAAGAACCGGCGAACCTCTTATGGTGGAATTGGGTCCTGGAATGTTGACTATTGCCTATGATGGTGTCCAAAGACCTCTTGAACTTCTCAAAGCATCCGCTGGTGATTTTGTTTCAAGAGGGCTATCAGCTCATGCTCTTTCAAGAGATAAAAAATGGCATTTTGTTCCAAAACTCGAAAAAGGAATCGAGGTTGTCCCGGGTGATATAATAGGAGAAGTTCAGGAAACCCAGTCAATTGTTCATAAAATAATGATTCCACCTGATGTTAAAGAAGGGAAAATTAAGTCCATAGCAAAAGAAGGCGACTATACCATTGAGGATATTATATGTGAACTGGATAATGGAAGTAAGATAAAAATGTATCATAAATGGCCTGTCAGGTTTCCAAGACCCTATAAGAAAAAGATGGAACCCACAAGACCTTTAATCACAGGACAGAGAATACTTGACTTTTTCTTTCCTGTAGCACTGGGAGGAAACTCGGCTTTACCCGGGGGATTTGGAACAGGTAAAACAGTTCTCGAACAGACCCTTGCGAAGTACGCCCTTGTTGAAATAGTTATTTATATAGGTTGTGGTGAAAGAGGAAATGAAATGGCAGATGTTTTAACAGAATTTCCTCATCTTGAAGACCCGTTTCATGGTGGACCTCTTATGAATAGAACAATACTTGTTGTTAATACATCAAACATGCCTGTGGCAGCAAGGGAAGCATCAATTTATGTTGGAATAACAATGGCTGAATATTACAGGGATATGGGATACAATGTCCTTCTTCTTGCAGACTCAACATCAAGATGGGCTGAGGCATTGAGAGAAATATCCTCAAGGCTTGAGGAGATGCCAGGAGAAGAGGGGTTTCCACCTTATCTTGCAGCAAAACTTTCTGAATTTTATGAGAGAACCGGAAGGATAAAATGCCTTGGAAAAGATGACAGGGAAGGTTCTGTTACCGCAATAGGTGCGGTGTCACCTCCTGGAGGTGACTTCTCAGAGCCTGTAACCCAGAACACTTTAAGAATTACGGGTGCTTTATGGGCACTTGACACATCTCTTGCTCATAGAAGACATTATCCTGCAATAAACTGGTTGAGGAGTTATACCCTTTATTACGGACTTATGGAGGACTGGTACAGGGAGAATGTGAGCAAAGAATGGCCTGAACTTAGAAGAAAAGCCTCAGAGATACTTCAGAAAGATGCAGAGCTTCAAGAAATTGTTCAGCTTGTTGGTCCTGATGCCCTTGAAGAACCCGAAAGAATATTGCTTGAAACAGGAAAGTTAATAAGAGAAGGATTTCTGGCTCAGAGTGCATTTCACGAGATTGATGCGTCCTGTCCTGTGGAAAAACAGGAAAAAATTATGAAGACAATTCTGAAATATCATGAATCTGCAGTAGAATCCTTAAAAAAGGGAAGACCCCTTGAAGAAATCTTGAACCCTGAACTGGTTGAGAGAATAATAAGATTAAAAGAACTTTCGCCCGAGGATTTTGAGACTGAGAAAAAGGAAGTTGAGAAGGAAATAGAATCTTTAAAAGAATTTGAGGAAGTTAAAGGATAAACTTTTAAATAATCTTTTTAAAATTTTTTCTCTTCTATATTACTTTTATTGTAAGACACTTAGAATCAGGATTTTCGGGAACAAGGATTATCTACCCTATAATATAAAAAAGGGGGGAAATAACTGTATTTTTTGCTTCTGGCACTCACAGATCTTCCCGTTGATTTTTAGCCACAGAAATAAAGGTATAGCAGTTCTTGTTTCACGACATAGGGACGGAGAATTAATTGCAAAAATTTTAAGGAGTTTTAAATTTAACCTTGCAAGAGGTTCCTTTAAAAGAAAAGGAGAAATCGGTTTTTTATCCTTAAGGAGATTTTTAAAAAAAGGGTTTTGTGTTGCCATAACACCTGATGGACCAAGAGGACCGAGATGGCTTTTCAAGGAGGGAGCAATAATTCTGTCAAGAGAGACAAAAAAGCCTTTAATTCTGGTGGGAACAGGGTATTCAAGATTTATAGAGTTTAAAAGCTGGGATAGATTTAGATTGCCCTTACCTTTTTCAAGGGTCGCAATATATATATCAAAACTCTATTATCCAGGGGGAGAAAATTTCGTAGAATTTATATCAGAAGAGTTAACCCGCTACACATCCCTTGCTTTTGAGTTGAGCAGGAATCCTGAAAAAATAACAAGGGGATAAATAAAGAAAATAAGAGAAGAGACCTTTTTCACATAAACACAGGAAAACTTAAAAGAGGAAAGAGCAGTATTTAAATAGAACAATATATCCTTTGATAAAAAAATAAATCCCTTAATCCCTTCTTTTATAAAAAAAGGAAAAGGATAAAATAAAACAAAGATAAAAGAAGATATTATGGTCAATGTTAAAAAGGGAGTTAAAATCAAATTTGATATTATTGAAATCAGGGACAGGTATTTAAAATGATAAAGAATATAGGGAAACACTGAAATTTGTGCAGAAAAGGAAACAATCATGGGAGAAATTATGTATTTGTTGAAATTGACGAATTTTGTTTTAAAGAAATTAAAAAGAGGCGGATAAAATAAGAGAATTCCCCCGGTTGCAAGATAGGACAGAATAAAGCCGTGGTCAAAAAGCCACAAAGGATGTACTATCAAAGAAATAAAACCCGCCATTCCAAGGGTATTAAGTGATAAACTTTCCCTTTCTAAAAAAGCCATGAGTGAAAACACAAAAATCATTATATTGGCTCTTAAAACAGATGGCCTTAATGGTATGGCTGTTGTGTAGATTAAAAGTAGAGAAGAAGAGAGTATATAAGACAATTTGTAAGGAACTCTTAATATTCTTAAGAGTATAAAGAAAAACAGCCATATTATACCCATGTGAAGTCCTGAGATTGCAAAAAAATGTATTGTTCCTGTTCTTTTAAATCTTTCCTTAAGTGTCCTGCTGATTTTTGTTCTGTCCCCAAGAATTATTGCTTTTAAAAATCTTGAATCGTTTCTATTGAAATTCCTGTCAAACATTTTAGATAAAAATAGATGAACTTTTTTGTTTATTATAATGAAATTCTTTTCAATAGAGACTTTATTGTTAAATGAGAAGTGGATATACCCTGCAAGCAGAAATAGAATCCAGAAAAAGTTTTTTTTAAGTATTAACAGAGTTAAAAGACAGATTAAAATAATCAGAAATAAAGGACAATTCAGTCTTTTTAATAAAATACCCCCACCGAATAAAATGAAACAGAGTAAAGAACTATACTTTCTTATTTTATTCCAGTATCTTTTTCAATTCCTCCGCAGACTTTTTGACCTGGATTCTTGCAAGACCGAGATTTTTAACTCCCTCTGTGAGTGCAATTGCGAGAAAAGCATCTTTGTTGACACTTCTCAGAAGCACTGTGTATTTATCAGTTATAAAAAACATTTCTTCAAATTCTCCACCATCAAGACTTGTAGCAGCTTTTACAGCGTGACCTATTACATTTGCGAACTCAGCATCGGCAACAGCGGGGTCAAAAGGCACTTCTTTTATAGCCTGTGAAAGGGCAATTCCATCCATTCCCACACAGGACACATAGGTTGCACCTGCAACTTTATTTAAAATATCCTCAAGCACTGTCTGTAAATCCATAATACCTCCCTTTTATAAAATTCAATTATAAATAAATAGGTTTTCAAAAATCAAATAAAAGAACAAATTTTATACAAACTTATAGGAAGTCTTATCTTTTTTATCTTCAATGATTATCCCCAGGTTTTTCAAGTCATTTCTTATCTTATCAGAAAGGTCAAATCTTTTCTCTTCTCGCAGTTTTTGCCTTATTTCAATTATTATATCCAGAAGATCACCAACTATTTTTGACTCTATTTTTCTTTCAAAGTCTGTAAAACCGAGAATCCTTAACATTAAAAGGACAATGGATTTAATTTCAAGAAATTTTTCATCACCTTTCTCATAATACAGATTGCCTCTTTTTACAAGGTCAAATATAAGAGCAAAAACCCTGGGGGTATTCAGGTCATCATCCATGTATTCTTCAAACTTTTTTATGTATTCTTTTGTTTCAGGGTTTTTGATTTCAATTTCTCTAATTTCTCCCTTATTGATAAAATTATCAATTCTTTCCCAGGCCGACTTTGCATTCTCTACAAGTTCTCTTGAATACTCAAGAGGTGAGCGATAATGAGATTTTAAAAGGAAATACTTTAAAACATTTGGAGAATACTCTTTTAAAACATCAAGAACCCTGAAAAAAAGTCCAGTTGACTTGCTCATCTTCTCACCCCTTAGATTAACAGGTCCATTGTGAAACCAATATCTAACAAAGGGCTTACCTGTTGCCGCTTCGCTTTGAGCGATTTCATTTTCATGGTGAGGGAATATTAAATCCTGTCCTCCTCCATGTATATCAACGGTTTCGCCAAGATACTTCATACTCATTGCAGAACATTCTATATGCCATCCCGGTCTCCCTTTGCCAAAGGGGGAGTAAAAATAAGGTTCTTTTTTCTTGGCTTTTTTCCAGAGGGAGAAATCAAGAGGGTCTTTTTTGGTCGGGTCGGGCTCAATCCGTGCTCCTTCCACAAGTTCATCTATGCTCTTACCTGACAGCTTTCCATAATGCTTAAATTTCGAAACATCATACCATACATTTCCTTCAACATTATATGCAAATTTTTTTTCTTCAAGTTTTAAAACAAGATTCAAAATTTCTTCTATATGCTGGGTCGCTCTGGGATAAAAACTTGCGGGTTTTATGTTCATGCTTTTTTCTACTTCAAAATATTCTTTCTCATATCTCTGGGCAATTTCTCTCCAGTCAACACCCTCTTCCCA
Organism: Candidatus Hydrothermus pacificus; assembly: GCA_002011615.1. Lineage (GTDB taxonomy): Bacteria > Hydrothermota > Hydrothermia > Hydrothermales > Hydrothermaceae > Hydrothermus > Hydrothermus pacificus. The sequence goes on from MTOH01000006.1 coordinate 6,642, forward strand.
TGATTTCTTTATAATTTTGTCGTCTATATCTGTAAAATTTAATATATAGGTAACTTCAAATCCCCTGTACTCAAGATATCTTCGTAAAATATCACCGGACAGGAATGCCCTCAGATGTCCTATATGGGGAGAATCCTGAACAGTCATTCCACAAAAGTAGATACCCACTTTATTACCCTTTAAGGGTTTAAATTCCTCTTCTTTTTTCATCAATGTATTGTAAATCCTCATTTTTTGAGGACCTCCATACTTATTTTTGCTGATATTTTCCTTGCTATATCAAAAAGAGCCTTCGTCGTTTCCCTGTCTTTATACTTTAAAACATATATTTCTCCCTCATCTCCTGAAGAAACAAGTTCAGGGTCAAAAGGAACCTTACCAAGGACCTCTGTTCCAATTTCCTTTACAAGTTCGTCAACCTTAGATTTTCCAAAAATTTCATGGACTTCCCCACAACTATGACATCTGAAATAGGACATATTTTCAACCACTCCAAGAAGACTCACATTCACCTTAAAGAGCATATTTATTGCTTTTCTGACATCGTAAACAGCCACATCCTGAGGGGTTGAAACCACAACGCCACCTGTTAAGTGCACAAGCTGAGATGTAGAAATCAGAGGGTCACCGGTTCCCGGCGGTAAATCCATTATTAAATAATCAAGTTCACCCCAGTTAACATCAAACAGAAACTGATTCAAAGCAGAGTGAATTAAAGGTCCTCGCCATATTATAGGTGATTCTTTTTCAGTAAAATAACCAACAGAAATTATCTTAACGCCTTCTCTCTCAGGAGGCACCATTTTGTTTTCTTCCACCACAACCTTTCCTTTAATTCCACCTATCATTGATATTGTTGGTCCATAAACATCTGCATCCAAAAGACCAACTTTTGCGCCCATTTCTTTCAAAGCAAAAGCTATGTTTATTGCAATTGTTGACTTCCCAACTCCTCCTTTACCACTTAAAACAGGTATTATGTGCTTAACTCCTTCAATTTTTTTTCTCTGAGAAAAAGGTTCAGGAACTTTTGCATCTATTGCTATTTCAACATCTTCAACCCATGATAGCTTTTCTTTCAAATTTTTCGTTATCTCATTTTTAAAATAATCTTTTAAAGGGCACCCAGGAGAGGTTAAAACAAGTCTCATCTCCACCTTTTTGTCGCCAATAATCTCCAGGTCTTTCACAAAATCAAGGGTTATTATATCCTTTCCAAGTTCAGGGTCAATTATTTTCTTTAGAACTTCTATAACTTCGTTTCTTTTACTCATTTTTTCCTCCTTTTGAGAACTTAATTATAGATTAATTTGACTAATCTTTACAATTTACCTATAATTAATGACTTATGAAAGAATACAATTTTTATGAAGTAGAGAGAAAATGGCAGAAAGTATGGGACCAAACAGGACTTTTTGAAAGTCCTGATACCTCTTCAAAAAAATTTTATGTGCTCGTGATGTTTCCTTACCCTTCGGGTGACCTTCATATGGGACATTGTAGAAATTATGTTATAGGAGATGTAATAGCGAGGAAAAAGAAACTGGAAGGTTATGATGTTCTCCACCCATTTGGATGGGACGCTTTTGGTTTACCTGCCGAAAATGCTGCAATAAAAAGAGGAATCCACCCAAGAGAATGGACACTTAAAAATATTGAAGGCTCCAGAGAAGATATAAAGAAAATGGGAATTTCTTACGACTGGAAGAGGGAAGTGATGACATGCAACCCGAATTATTATAAATGGACTCAATGGCTCTTTCTTTTACTTTATAAAAGAGGACTTGCTTACAGGAAAAAAGCCTTTGTAAATTTCTGTCCCTCCTGTCAAACAGTTCTTGCAAATGAACAGGTACTTGCGGGTAAATGTGAAAGATGCAATACAGAGATTGTTAAAAAAGACCTTGAACAGTGGTTTTTCAAGATAACAGCTTATGCTGAAAGACTTTTAAAAGATATGGAAAAACTTGATGGAAAATGGCCAAGAAGAGTAATAGAGATGCAAAAGAACTGGATAGGAAAATCTGAAGGTGCTCTTATAGACTTTCCTCTTGAACAAAATCCTGACATCAAACTCTCTGTATTTACCACAAGGGCTGATACAATTTACGGAGTAACATTCCTGACAATTGCCCCTGAACATGAAATTCTAAAGGTACTCATTAAAGATTCTGAACACGAAAAAAAAGTGCTTGAATACATTGAAAACTCATTAAAGGTCCCTGAAATGGAAAGAGCAAGCATAGAAAGAAAAAAAACAGGTGTTTTTACCGGTAAGTATGCAATTCATCCCTTTACAAAAGAAAAACTACCCATATTCGTTGGTGATTATGTCCTTGTTCATTATGGAACAGGAATTGTAATGGGTGTGCCGGGGCATGACGCAAGAGATTTTGAATTTGCAAAAAAGATGGATATTGATATAAAAATAGTTATAAAACCTTTTAATGAGGAGCTTCCAGAGGAACTGGAAAGTGCCTATGAAGAATACGGTGTAATGATAAATTCGGGAGAATTTACAGGGCTTGATTCGTTTAAAGGAATTGAGAAGGTATGTGAAAAACTTTCTGAAATGAATCTGGGTAAAAAAGCAGTCTCTTACAGGCTAAGGGACTGGCTCATTTCAAGGCAGAGATACTGGGGTGCACCAATTCCCATAATTCACTGTGAAAATTGTGGCACAGTCCCTGTTCCTGAAAAGGACCTGCCCGTTTTATTGCCAGAAGAAGTTGACTATCTTCCAAAAGGCAAATCACCTCTTGAATCGAGTGAAGAGTTTATGAACACAGAGTGTCCTGAGTGCGGTAAAAAGGCACGGAGGGACCCTGATACAATGGACACTTTTGTAGATTCCTCATGGTACTATTTAAGATACATAGACCCTGAAAATGACAAACAAATTTTTGATAAGGAGAAGGTAAAACTATGGATTCCTGTAGACCAGTACATAGGAGGTGCAGAACATGCGACAGGACATCTACTTTATGCAAGATTCATAGGGAAAGTTCTTTATGATGAAGGACTTATAAACTCTGATGAACCCCTTGAAAGACTCTTCACACAGGGAATGATCCTGAGGAAGACACCTTCAGGTGAGGTGGAAATGATGTCAAAAAGAGCAGGAAATGCAGTAAAGATTAAAGACTTTGTAAAAGAATGGGGAGCTGATGTTGCGAGAATAAATATACTGTTTGCAGGACCACCTGAAAGGGATTTTGAATGGACTGATGAAGGAGTCCAGGGGGCAAAGAGATTTCTCTTGAGGGTCTGGAAACTTTTCACAGAGAATGAAGATATTTTTAAAAAAACAGATTCACAGATAGATAAGGATAGACTCGAAGGCAAGGAGAGGGATTTATACAGAATAACACATATTTATTACAAGAGGGTTTTTGATGATATAGAAAATTATAAGTTTAACACCGCAATTGCAGCGATGATGGAATGGATAAACCATCTCTATTCCTTTGAGTTCAAATTGTCTCCAGTATTTGGATATTCTCTTAATATGCTCTGTATAACCCTGGCACCCTTTGCTCCTCATATGGCAGAGGAAATCTGGGCTAAAAAATCAGAACAAAGTATATTCAAACAAAGATTTATAGAACCTGATAAAGAGATAATAGAAGAAGAGAAAATAACTCTTGTTGTGCAAATTAATGGAAGGGTAAGGGGGAAATTGCTTGTTGAAAGAGGACTTACTGAAGAAGATGTGAAAAAGATTGCTCTTTCAATTCCAAATGTCAAAAAACATATTGAAAACAGGAAAATAGTAAAGATGCTTTATGTTCCTGATAAAATATTCAGCATTGTGGTAAAGTAATTGCAGAAAATTAATCTAAATCAAAAAATTCAATTTTTAAAAGGTATAGGTCCACGAAAAGCAAGGGTTTTTGAAAAAATAGGTATAAAAACAACCGAGGATTTACTTTACTTTAAGCCAAAAAAATATGTTGATAGAAGGAGCATAACAAAGATAAGATACTTAAAGGCCAACCAGGATGAAGTGGTTTATGGTCAAGTATTTACAAAAGGAACAAGAAGGGTTGGGAGGAATAAAGAATTTTTTATAGTCATAATAAAAGATGAAACAGGATGGATGGAACTTGTATTTGTGAACACCCCCTATTTTGTAAAGTCTTTTAGAATAGGGGATGAAGTTGTTGCATGTGGTAAAGTTCTTGAGTATAAAGGTATAAAACAGATGTTTCATCCAGAATTTGAAGTTCTTGATAAGAAAAGGAGAGATTTAATACACGCAGGTAAAATAATACCCATATACCCTCAGATTTCAAGCAGTCAGGGAAAAAGTAAAATAATCCTGAGACCAAAATTTATAAGAACCCTGATATATGAAATCCTTGAAGAGATAAAAGAGGACATACCTGAAAAACTTCCTGAATATATAGTAAAGTCTCAAAAACTTTTATCCAGGAAAAAGGCAATTTATTATCTTCACTTCCCCTACAGCTTTGGAATTGCAGAAACCGCACAAAAAACTCTTATTTTTGAGGAATTCTTTTACTACTTCATTCATCTTATGTTATACAGATATCAGAAGTTTAAAACTTTTCCTATAAAGGTAAAGCATGAACTGACAAAAAGATTTATAGATTCCCTTAAATTTAAACTTACAAATGACCAGAAAAGGGTTATAAGAGAAATAGAAGTTGATATGGCAAAGGAATTACCGATGAGAAGATTACTTCAGGGTGAAGTTGGAAGTGGAAAAACCGTGGTTGCTCTTTATGCAGCACTAATTGCCATTGAAAATGGGTTTCAGGTTGCGTTTATGGCACCAACTGAAATCCTTGCTGAACAACATTTTTCAGTTATAACAAGTTTTTTTAAAAAATTGCCGGTAGAATGTAGTATTTTAAAAGGGAAAATAAAGACAAAAGAAAAAAGAGAAATTCTTAGAAGAATTCTGGACGGTGAAATAAACCTTGTCGTAGGGACTCATTCTTTAATACAGGAAGAAGTTGAGTTTAAAAATCTCGGGCTTGTTATAGTGGATGAACAGCACAAATTTGGTGTATCTCAGAGGGCAACTCTTGTCAAAAAAGGTAAGTTTCCTCATCTTCTTGTAATGACAGCAACACCAATTCCCAGAACCCTTGCTCTTGCACTTTACGGCGATTTAGAGATTTCAACCATAAAGGAGATGCCAGCGGGAAGAGGTAAAATCACAACAAGTCTTGTTAAAAAATCAAACAGAAAGGAATTCTATTCAAGACTTTTTGAAAAAATAATCAGGGACAGGGAAAAAGTTTATATTGTGGCTCCTTTTATAGAAAAATCAGAAAAACTTGAAGTTAAAGCCTGTGAGGAAATATTTTCAGAAATATCAAAATGGTTACCAGAGCAAATAAAAATCGGGATTCTGCATTCAAGAATTTCTTCTGAAGAGAGAATAGAAGTAATGGAAAAGTTTAAAAATGGAGAGATAAGCATACTCACTGCCACACCTATGATAGAAGTTGGAATAGATGTTAAAGATGCAACAATAATGGTCATAGAAGGTGCTGAGAGATTCGGTCTTGCACAGTTACATCAGCTAAGAGGAAGAATAGGAAGGGGTGAAAAAGACTCCTTTTGTGTTGTTATAGTGGATGACAATATAAGTGAAGATGCTAAAAAACGAATAAATGCTTTCTTAAAAACAAATGATGGTTTTTCACTCTCTGAGGTGGATTTAAGATTAAGAGGCCCTGGAGATTTCCTTGGCACAAGACAGCATGGCTATTTAAATTTTAAGACAGGGGATATATTAAAAAATAAAGATATACTGTTAAAGGCAAAGAGACAGGCAGAGGCAGTTTTAGAAAAGGACCCTGAGTTGAAATTGCTGGAAAATAAAGTAATCTCTTCAAATATATATACAGAAGACAGAATATTTCTATCAGAAATAGGATAAAAAATTTATCTATTTTAAAAAATTGTAAAATTAAGCCTTTATCTTTTCATAACTTTATTTTTTATAATTTTATTTCCTTTTTTAAACTGAATAAAATATATCCCTGAGGGCAGTTTTTTAATCTCCTTCAGGAAAGTAGAAGAACTGGTTGTAGTTAAAGCTTTTCTGGACACAAGTTTTCCTGAGGAGGAGAAAATAAAAATTTCTCCTTCTTCAAAATTTGAAAATTTCATATCATCAAGAAATAAAGAGGAAAAGGCATTATACTTTTTATAAGAAAATTTATCTTCTTTTATAGAAACTCCTGCTTCAAGGCTTATTACAGTAAAATCTTTGTTCGTGTCGTAGCCCGTACTTACACCTGCTGTATAAAGATTCCCATCCTCTCCATAAATTATAGACTTGATTTTATCAAAACCATTACCCTGACCATTGTATGTGTATATCCATTTTTCATTTCCTGATGTATCAAGGCTTATCACAACCGCATCTTTTCCATGACATCCACTGTTTATATATCCTGCCACATATAAATTTCCATCTTCTCCAAATGCAAGAGAAGTCGCCCTATCATTTCCATTGCCAGAACCATTATAAATGTAAATCCATCTCAGATTTCCAGAGGGTGTCAGACTCAGGACAGCGAGGTCAGTAGAATCGTTGTCAACAGTCACAAAACCCGCAACATATATGTTTCCATCATTGCCATAGGTTATTGATAGAGCCCTGTCGTCACTGTCTCCCGGTCCACTATAAGTATATACCCATCTTTCTTGCCCATAAGGAGTAAGACTTATAACAGCTATGTCTTCTTTTGTCCCGTAATTCCATACATACCCTGTAGCGTATATGTTTCCATCATTGCCATAAGTAATTGCCAGAGCCTCATCAAATACATTGCTATTATGTTCATAAATCCACCTTACATTACCCTGGTTTGTCAGGCTGATTACACCAAAATTGTTGTTTATGGTGCCACAAACATAAATATTTACATTCTCTCCAAAACAAAAAGACCTTGCCCTGTCCGCCGTCGGGTAAGCAGTGTATTTATAAATCCACCTTTCATTCCCACTTCCTGTAAGACTCACAACTGTGAAATCAGTCCATGTTCCATCGTTAAATGTGGCACCTGCAGTGTATACATTTCCATCCTGACCCATTTTTATTGAGTAAGCGTGATTATAACCATAATTTGAAGTGCCTTCAAGGTTATAAATCCATCTTTCATTCCCATCTCCATCAAGACTTATAACTGTTAGATAGGAGTGAAAAAGACTTGTCATGATATAACCAGACGCATAGATGTTTCCATCATACCCATATACGATTGAAAAGGCTTCACTTCCTGAACTGGAAGAACCACCGTAATGATAATTCCATCTTTCATTTCCATCTTGAGTCAAACTTATCACAGTAAGATGTTTCTCAAAATTGCATCCTTCAGTCCATCCCGCTGTATAGAGATCTCCGTCTCCGTATACAATTGAATTAGCCACGTCATCTTCATTTCCTGTGCCATCGTAAGTGTAGACCCACCTTTCTGTTTGAGCAGAAAGTATTTTAGAGACGACCAGCCATACCATTATATGGACACTTAGCAGTTTTTTCATCACACCTCCTAAGTTTAAATCAAATTTTAATCTGTTTATCCAGTTTTTCATCAACCCTCCAAACATCATATTTTCCGTCAAAATAAATAAAGGTAAGTTCTTTCTCAGGAAAAATAACCTTAAAATGCACTCTAAAACCAGCGGAGTAGTCTGAAAGAATTACACAGTATATTCTCCCATTTTTAGAAATACATCTGCCCCCAAATCTATTTATCAGTTCACTTAGCTTTTCTTCCATTTTTTATAGCCTCCTTTATCCTTTTCATAAGTCTTCTGGACTTTCTGTTTCCAAGAAGGACTTCTGTAAGATGATGATAAGAAACACCTAAGTAATCAGACAAAGATTTCAGAGTGGGAAAGCCTGCCTTCTGTATTTTCAAACGGAACTCATTCAACTTTTTCACCCTTTCAAGGTGCACCACTTTTGGCATCTTATACCCCCCTTGTTTGAAAAGGTCAAATATTTAACCGTAAAATATTTTCTTTTTATTGGTTTCATAAAAAAATTTATTATAAGAAAAATAGAAATATTTTGTCAAGTAAAATGAAAAAAATTCATAAAAATATAGGGTCAAGAATAAGAGAAGTAAGGAAGGAAAAAAAATTAACCCAGGTTGAATTTGCAGAGTTATTTGATATAACTCAGGATAAACTCAGCAAGTATGAAACAGGTATGGTCTGTGCACCTATTGAACTTCTTTTGAAAATCTCAGAGAAGTTTAAAATATCCCTGAACTGGCTTTTGAAGGGGAAAGGTGACAAATACACACCAAAAGAGCAAAAACTGGATGAGGATATATACACCATTGCAAAAAAAATGCAGACTTTAAAAGAAAAAAAACCTGAATATTTTTTGAATTTAAAAGACAGCATATCTCCTTGGTTGAAAGAATAATCTATGAAAACCTTATAATTTGATTATCATGATAAAAATCATTTTTTTGATATGGAGTTTCCTGCCAAAAGAACTACCACCGGTTGATTCCTTTGATTTTGCAATTGCAATCTCAGTTCAGGTAGACATGGATTTCCATCCCTGTAAATGTGGTCATCCACCTTTCAGAGGTGGCGATATCGCAAGAAGGACATCTGTTATAAAAAAATTGAAGAAAAAATATGGAAACAAGATTCTATATTTTGATGCAGGTAATTTTATCAAGCTAAATCAATATGTTCCCTATGCACCTCCTATCTTCTCAGAAATTGCAAAGGAAATGAAAATTGATGCAATGGGTGTGGGTTATAACGAACAAATTGGTGGCATTGACTTTCTCAAAAAATGGGCAAATAAATTTCCCTTTGCCACGCTCATCCCTTCAATAGATTTTATAAAAAAGGACCTGACCTTTAATCTAAACAATTTTAAAATCGTATTTACTTCATACTCTCCATTTTATGGACAGAAAAGTCCTGAGCCTGTTGAAAAATACTTTAAAAACCCTGTTAAAAACAAAACTCTATATGTATTTGCAACAAACAATATGCTTCCTGAATTCTTTGAAAATCTGCCAGAGAATCTTGTTTTCATCTATGGAGCAAACCACAAATTCAAAACTGTGCTTGACACGATAAAACATAAATTTATATACATAGTTCCATCAAGATATGGAATATACTTTCCGATCTTATTCTTCAAATATGTAGATGGCAAATTTAAAATTAAGTACTTTTATGAAATTCCTCTTGATTCTCATATACCCTCTGATGAAAAAATAAATACACTGGAAAAGAAATTCAATGAAGAAAAAAAGAAATTTGCAGAAGAAAGAGAAAAAGCTCTACAGCAGAAAAGGCAGGAAATTAAAAGAGAAACAAAAATAAAAAGCTCTGCAGACTGTGGAAAGTGTCATAAAAAAGAATATAAATCTTATCTTCTAAGTTCTCATAAAAAGAGTTTTAAGACTTTGAAGAAGAATAACAGGGATAAAGATGTTAAATGTATGAGGTGCCATGTAACCGGTTTTGGCTATCGCGGGGGATTTGTATCAGAAATAGAAACTCCAGAACTTGCAGAAGTTGGATGTGTTGAATGTCATGGACTCCTTTATTATCATCCAGAAAAGCAAAAGGCAAAGAAGGTAACAGAGAGCACCTGCAAAAAATGCCATAATCAGGAATGGAGTCCTGATTTTAATTTTGAAGATTATAGAAAAAGAATTCTACATTAAGATTTTATCTGCAGGATCTTTATTCTTGTCGCCTTTTGTCTGTGTCCCAGCTTTCTTCTGTAATTTTTTTTCGCTTTGTACTTAAATACTGTTATTTTGGGAAGTTTTATATGTTCAAGAACCTTTGCTTTAACCTTTGCTCCTTTTACATAGGGTGTTCCCACAACAGTCCTGTCATCTTTTCTTAGCATCAGAACTCTGTCAATCTCTATCTCTTTTTCCTCTATATCATGAACAAAGGGAACTACAATATCCTGACCTTCTTTAACATAAAATTGAAAACCTTTGTATTCAACAAGTGCCCACATTTAGTTTCCCTCCTTTTTTTCTTCCTGCTGTCCTACAGGCATTTCAAAGGGAACTTTTTCCTCCTCCTGTGTTTGAAGGGGCTTTAGTTTCATAAGTTCCTCTATCTTTGACTGTATAACAGGTTTTTTGACGGTTCTTCTTGGAGAAAGTATAGCAGAAAAAAAGGCAGTAAGCATAAAAACAGCAACAAGTCCCCATGTGAGTTTTTGAAAAAACGTAGGAGCTCCTCTAACACCAAGAATATCCTCGGCTGCACCACCTCCAAAAACTGATGAAAGACCTGAACCTTTGGTCTGCTGAATTAAAACAATCACTATAAGTAAGATTGCACATAATACATGTATTATCACCAAAAAAGGTTTAATCATATTTCAAACTCCTTATTGAGTTTTTAATTATACTTATAAAAGAATCTTTTTTCAATGATGCACCCCCAACAAGTCCGCCATCAATCTCAGGATTAGAGAGCAAAGATTCTACATTATCAGGTTTAATGCTTCCTCCATAAAGAATTTTTGTGTTATCAGCTTTTTGAACATCAAAAATCTCTCTTAATTTAGCTCTTATGAACCCATGCATCTCGCCTGCTATTTCAGGAGTGGCGGTTTTACCGGTTCCGATAGCCCATACAGGTTCATAGGCAATCACAAAGTCATGGTGTTTCTGAATAAATTTTAATCCCTGAATTAGTTGCCTTTCAACAACATCTTTTTCAATCCCCTTTTCCCTTTCTTCAAGGGTTTCTCCCACACAGAGAATCGGAACCATACCCTCTTCAACTATTACTCCAAGCTTTTTTGCAATCATTTCATCGGTCTCGCCAATTATCTTCCTTCTTTCAGAGTGCCCTGCTATTACATACTTAACTCCTATCTCTTTGAGCATTAAAGGCGAGATTTCTCCTGTAAAGGCTCCCTCCTTTTCATAAAATACATTCTGGGCACCCAGATAAATTCTTGAATCTTTAAGAACAGCCGATGCAGTATAAAGAGAAACAAAAGGAGGGCACACAGCAACATCAACCTTATCAAAAACACCATTATCAAAAGACTCCTTTAATTCATTAAGAAAATCTTCTGTTTCCCGAATACCTTTGTACATCTTCCAGTTACCCGCAATTAAAGGTTTCTTTACCTCAGACATAACACCTCCTTTACCGGTTTAAAGCTTTTTCTATGAATTGGTGATATTCCAAAAATTTTTATTTTTTCAAGATGCTCTCTTGTAGGATATCCCTTATGTTTTTCAAAACCATATTCGGGATATCTCAGAGCATACTTCTCCATCATCTTATCTCTCTTCACCTTTGCAAGTATACCTGCAAGAGCTATTGAATTTATCTTGGCATCACCCTTTATTACACCCCTTTGAGGAACCTTAATACCAGGAATTTCAAAACCGTCAACAAGTATAAAATCAAAGGGAACCTTCAACCTTCTTAAAGCCCTTTTCATGGCAACAAATGTAGCATTTCTTATGTTTATTCTATCAATTGTTTTAGGGTATACCATTCCAAAAGAATATTTTATCTCTTTAATCTTCGTAATTTTTTTAAAAATTCTTTCCCGCTTTTCATGAGACAGAGTTTTAGAATCTGCTATCCCTCTCAACCTCAAACTCTCAGGTATATAACAGGCACATGCAATCACAGGTCCTGCAATTGGTCCGCGTCCTGCTTCATCCACTCCAACAGGAAAATTAGAATGGACTCCATAATATCTTTCAATAAAATTTTTTGCCCGGTACACTTCAGTTAGTTTTTCTCTGTTTCACTCTGGCTGCCTTACCTGTTTTCCCTCTTAAATAATAAAGTTTCGCTCTTCTTACTTTTCCTTTGCGTCTTACTTCTATTTTTTCAATCAGAGGTGAATGAAGAGGAAAAGTTTTTTCTATCCCTACACCCTGTGTTATCTTTCTTACAGTGAAAGTCTCTGATATTCCTCCTCCTTTTCTTCTCATAACGACCCCCTCAAAGGGTTGGATTCGGGTTTTTTCCACAAGTTTCCTGCTCTTTACATCCTCTTTAAGCTCGGTAATTCTCATATATACTTTGACAGTATCACCGGGACCAAATTCAGGAATTTCCTTTTTGGCATACTCCTTTTCAATCTCCTTCACTTTCTGATAGGTCATTTTTTACCTCCTTTTTTAATTCATGCAAAAGAGAGAGCTCTTCCTTATTTAATTTAATTTTATTCAAAAGTTCAGGTCTTTTGAGTAAAGTTTTTTTTAATGCCTCTTTTTTTCTAAATCTCTCTATCTCTGCATGGTTCCCGGAGATTAAAATTTCGGGAACACAATAACCTTCAAATTCTCTGGGTCTTGTGTAAACAGGGTAACCCAGTATACCCGAAAAAAAAGAATCGCCTTCAGCAGAATCAAAATGACCAAGAGCATCGGGTAGAAGTCTTGAAATTGAGTCAACAAAAACAAAACAGGCAGGTTCACCTCCTGAGAGAACATAATCTCCTATGGAAATCTCCATATCTATATAATTTTTAAATCTCTCATCAACACCTTTATATCTCCCACAGAAGAGTATAAAATGCTCTTTCCTTGAGAACTCATTAACCATCGCCTGAGTAAGTGTCTTACCCGATGCTTCAAAAAGAACGGAGATACTGTTCTTATCTTTTAATTTGTTTAGAGCTCTTACAAGGGGTTCTATTTTCAAAACCATTCCACTTCCACCACCATACTGATAATCATCAACCTCTTTTGGTGAATCTGCAAAATCTCTCAAATTGTGAATTTCTAATTTTAAAGTACCGTTATCAATGCACTTTTTAATCGGTCCAAAGGAAAATGCAGATTCAAAAAATTCAGGAAAAAGAGTAACAATATCTACCTTCATAATCCCTCTGGTATGTTCAAAATTATTTTTTCATTTTCAAAATCTATTTTTTTTATGTATTCTTTAATAGCAGGTAAAATAATTTCCCTGCCTTCTTCATTTAGAATAATAAAATAATCATAGGGTTTTCTCTTCATAACAGTCTCAAGAATCCCTACTTTTTTCCCTTTTTCATCAAATGCAGTAAGTCCTTCAAGGTCAAAAACATAAAAGCCTTCGTCATCAGTTTCTATTAAATCTTCCCGTTTGACAAACAGGTAGTGCCCTTCAATTGCCTTTGCCTTTTCAAGGGTTTCTATGTCTTTAAATTTAAAGATGAAGCGCCGCCTGCTTTTTTTCGCAGTTTCTACATCGAGTTTCTTTTGTTCTCCTTTATATCTGATGTAAAAATATTTATATTCAACTAAGGTTTCTGGATATTCTGTTTCAGAAACTACCACTACCTCCCCTTTTGCTCCGTAGGATTTTAAAATCCTACCTACACAGATAAGCCCTCTATACCTCACTCCAAGATCTCAAGCATTGCTCTTTTGCCTTTCTTGGAAGCAGCGGCTGAGAGCAAAGTGCGCAGGGCTTTTGCAGTTTTACCTTCTTTCCCTATGACTTTACCCAGATCAGTAGACGAAACCTTAAGTTCATACACAACAACTCTTTCTCCGGGTATCTCTTTTACAGAAACATGCTCGGGATTATCCACTATATGTTTAACCACAAACTCCAGCAGTTCTTTCATGTCATTCACCTCCTTTTGAGTCTTTGTTTATTGTTTCAGCAGGCGTCGCTTCATCTTCTTTTTTTAAATTCTTATAAAGTTTTACAAGAGCTTTAACCCGTGATGTGGTCTGGGCTCCTTTTTTTATCCACTCTTCGTACTTATCTAATTTCAGAGCAAAACCTTCTTTTTTAAGAGGGTCATAAAAACCGATTATCTCGCAAACCTCACCATCTCTTTTTTTCCTTGAATCAGTGACCACTATCCGATAGAAAGGTCTTTTCTTTTTTCCAATACGTAAAAGCCGAATGCGCACCATCTCTTTTATCTCCTAAATTTTATAAATTTAAAAAATAAGTGTTTAATTATAAGGTAAAAGTAAACTATTTGCAATCTTTTTGACTTAAAAGTATAAAAAGTCGTATAATAAATTCTTGGAAAAAATGAAAAAACTACTGAAATATTTCAGCGGATTAAGATTGAGAATAATAATTATAATATCTATTTTCTCAATGGCCATTATCCTCCTTTACTCTTACTTTTACGCAAGAACAGCAAATAACCTGATTAATAAAAACTCTGAAAAGATTGCAAACATAATAAGAAATACTCTTAAAGGGGAAGCAGAAATAGCAATAACAACAGGCGATACAACTTTCATATCTTCTATCATGAGCGAAATTGTTAAGGACCCTGCCATACTATCAATCGAAATTTTTGATTCAACAGGCAATAAATTCATTGGGATATCAAAGGATAATTTTCAAGCAGAAAGTATTATCAACTTATGTAGCAGTGCCTGTCACAGGGAAAAAATCCCTGTTAAAAAACTGGAAACTCAAAATTACTTTATGTTCTCTTTTCCTATAATAACATTAGTAGATGAAAACGAGAAATTTATGGGTAAAATGAATGTATACTTCAGTAAAGAACCTTTTATTAAAATCCTTAACAGAATAACTTTTTTTTCAATAGTAATGGGAATAATCGTTTTGCTCTTTGGATTTATCTTTTCCTTAACTCTTACAAGGTTGTTTTTTGAAAGATTAAAAAACATAAAGACAAAACTTATAGAAATTGCAAAAGGTGAATCCGATTTAACAAGAAGAATAGAAATAAAGGAAGATAGTGAGTTTCAGGAAATAGCGAATTCTTTTAATACATTTGTAAACAGTTTATCTAAGAGAATATTTACAACCAAGGCAAGTTCAATGAGGGTGAGTGAATTTTCAGAGAATATATCCAGTGCAATAGAAGAACTAACAGCCTCTTCACATGAAGTAACTGATACAGTTCAAAAGGTTGCGAATATGGCTACAGAGAGTGCTAAAAATGTTTTAGAAGCTTCCAAATCCATAAAAGAACTCCTGGACATAGCTCTCACAACAAGCGAAGAAGCAAAAGAAATGCAGGAAATTGAAAATTATTCCTATAATCTTGCTCTTCAGGGTAGAAAAATATCAGAAAATGTAAGTGGTGAACTTGGCAGGGTTACATTTGCAATGAACAAATTGAGAAACAGTATAGATAATCTGGGAACATTACTAAAGGACATCCTTGAAATTTCAAATACCATCACTATATTTATGAAAAGAACAAATTTACTTTCCCTTAATGCATCAATAGAAGCTGCCAGGGCAGGAGCCCATGGAAAAGGTTTCTCAATTGTTGCAAATGAAATAAGAAGACTTGCAGAGGATTCTTCTTCCTATGCAGAAAAAATACAGGGAATTGTTGAAAGAATCACTCTGACTCTTGAGGACTCAACAAAGGGATTAATTGATAATCAGAAAGCCATAGAAAATGCAAAAGATACAATAATAAAAGCGGTAGAACAGCTAAAGAAGATTGCTGATGAGTCAGAGGAAACAATGGAAAAAATTGAGAAAATTGCAAAGTTAACAAATATGCAAAGGTCAGAAATAGAGAAACTGGCCAGATTTATGGACAGAGTGGGAGAAGTAACCGAGCAAACGAGTGTCTCTGCAGAAGAGATTGCAGCGAGCATGGAAGAACAGCTTGCATCCTTAGAGGAAATATCAGCTTCAACTTCAGAACTGGCCAGCATAAGTGAGGAACTTAAAGCAAGTTTAAGGGGGTTTAAAATTGATTAGAAAATATCCATTGATAATTTTTGTGATTCTATCCTCATGTTTTAAGAACTCACTTATAGATAGAATAAGTGATGATTACTTTCCCCTTTACAATGGCTTTAAAACTAAATTTCTGCACCTTCCCTATCAGGATACCACTTTTATAGAGGTGCTCAGAGACACTTCTATATTGGGACAGGAAGCCAAAATAACTTCTTTTTTTGGTGAGCAGAGGTTATTTAAAAAAGACAACGATTATGTAAGAGAATATTTAAAAGAAATATTTTATACAGGTGAAGAAAGATATGTCCTTGAAGAAGATTTTATTCCCTTTATTCCAGCCATCTTTATAAAAGGTGAAAACATTATTGATAGTGTAAAGAGGACAATTCTCATAGAAGGAGACACTCTTATTTATAAAAGGAAAATCAGTATCAAAACAGATGGTCCAAAATCTTTCAGGATTGATGAGGTTGAATTTGAGAATTCTTTTGAGGTTATACGAAAACTTGAGATAAAGGTGGAAGGTCCTATTATAAATTATGAAAAAATTCAGAACACCCATGAAGTTTATACTCCTTTAAAAGGTTTGATATTTTATATTTTTTCTGAAGATACGTTTAAATATATAGGAGGTAGATAAAATGTTAAAAAGGACTCCTTTTTACAAATTTCATACAGAATTAAACGCACGAATGGTTCCTTTTGCCGGCTTTGAAATGCCTGTTCAATACGAAGGAATAATCAAAGAAACCCTTTATACCAGGCAAAAACTTGTCTTATTTGATGTTTCTCATATGGGAGAGATAGAAATAAAGGGTAAAGACGCTCTTCATTACCTGTCCTATGTGGTATCTAATGACCCTTCAAAAATTAAAGATTATCAGGTCCAGTATGCTGTTCTTTTAAATGAAAGAGGTGGAGCTGTTGATGACCTTCTAATCTACAAACTTCCTGATAGATATCTCCTTGTTGTAAACGCCGCAAACACTGATAAAGACTACAACTTTCTTCTGGAACATAAAAAAGGAGAGGTCGAAATAAAAAACCTGAGTGATGAGATTGCACAGCTTGCAATACAGGGACCCTTTGCAGAAGCTCATTTAAGGGACACACTGGGACTTGAACTTTCGGATATGAAATTTTACTGGTCAATGGAAACAAAATATAAAGATATACCCATTCTGGTTTCAAGAACCGGCTACACGGGTGAAGACGGCTTTGAAATTTATGTCAAAAAAAATTATGCTGAAGAAATATGGAATACTGTATTCAAAAATGATATAAAACCAGCAGGTCTTGGGGCAAGGGATACATTGAGACTTGAAATGGGATATCCTCTTTATGGTCATGAACTTAATGATGACATAAGCCCTCTTGAAGCAGGACTTAAAAGGTTTGTGAAATTAAAGGATGAATTTCTCGGTAAAGATAGGATAGTAAAAGAATTGGAGCAGGGTGTTAATAAAAAACTAATTGCCTTTTTCAGTGAAGAAAAAGGAAGCATCCCGAGAGAAAAAATGAAAATTTATGCAGAGGGTGAAGAGATAGGTTATGTAACTTCTGGAATATTTTCTCCCACATTAAATTATTCCATAGGAATGGGTTATGTTAAAAGCGACTTCACAGACGAGAAGGTGCATATAGACATAAGAGGGAAATTAAAGGAGTTTAAAATATGCTCCTTACCTTTTGTAAAAGAAACTTCTCTGAAAGTTTCTAAAAAGAGAAAGCAGTAGGAAATTAGTTACCATACTTGTCCCTCCATAACTGAAAAAAGGAAGGGGAATTCCAGTTAGAGGTATAATTCCCATTTCCCCACCAAGATTGAGAGAAAAAGAATAAAGATAAGAAAAAATCACCATAACAGAAAATATAAGGCTGAAGGAGTCGGTATATTTTAAAATGAATATGAGGTTCCAGAAAAACAAAAAGTATATAGCAAACAGAATAGAGCTACCAATAAATCCGAATTCTTCTGCAAAAGAGGCGAATATAAAATCAGTATGGGCAGCTGGTAAAAAGGCAAGCCCCTTTTGCATACCCTTCATAAAACCCTTACCTGTAATCCTACCAGAACCTATTGCTATTAAGCCCTGGCTTATCTGCCAGCCTGCACCTTTTGGGTCAAGAGATGGATTTAAAAATACCTTTATTCTCTCACGTTGATAATCTTTTAAGACTTTGCTCCATACAAAAGGAGTGGCGAGCCCTATGAATATTGAAATCAGGATAAAGCAAAAGGCAAACAATCTGCGGATTTTAACATATATTATAAAAACTGTCAGTATAATTAAGAAAAAAATAAAGGTAATATAGTTAAAGGAGAATATCAAAGAAAGAGGAGGAATGATATAAAAAAGTCTTACATTTATATCTGTTTTCCTGACCAGAATAATCATAAAAAACATAAATATATAAAAGATAGAGGAACCCATGTCCGGTTCTATAAGCACAAGCAGAAAGGGCAAAAAGCAAAGAAAAAAAAGATAAATACTATCTTTGAATTTTACATTTTCTTTATTCTGTAGAAATACCGGAAGGGAAATCAAAAAAGGGACCTTTGCTATCTCTGACGGTTGAAAAGAAAAAACTGGCATTTTTATCCATCTTTTAGGGTAAGGAGAAGTAAATAATGGAATTAATAAAAGTATTATTGTAATCAGATAATAGACCAGAAAATATCTGCGGGGTATTTTTATTCTTATAAACAAAAGATATATAAAAATTGCAAAGAATATATTCATTATATGTTTCTGAAAAAGACCTGTAAATTTGCCTTTTGATATGGAGAAGATAGTCAGACTGCTCAGTATACATGCGAAAATAACCAGAATTAAAGCCATGTTGTGCCTTAAATTTACATTCTTTTCTAAGGAAGTAGGTTTTTTTGCCATTTTTTGTAAAGATAATTAAAAATTTTACCTGCCAGTGGGGCTGCCACCTCTCCTCCCATTCCGGCATTCTCAACAAGAACCATAACCAGAAAAACAGGGTCTTCAAAGGGTGCAAAACCGCAGAAAAGAGAATGGTCCTCTCCAAAGGGATTTTGAGTGGTTCCTGTTTTACCTGCCACTTTCCATCCCTCTATAGCTGCGAGTCTTCCTGTGCCCTTTTCACCATTGCAAACATAATAAAGAGCGTTTTTAACAATTTCTATATATTTTTTTTTGAAAGGCAAAATTAAAGTATCTTTTATCTCCACATTGTCTGCACCTATTTTTTTTACAATATGAGGCTTTACCATTTTACCATTATTTGCTATCTGTCCTATAAAAACAGCTATCTGAATCGGTGTCAGAAGTATCTCGCCCTGGCCTATTGCAAGATTTAAGACATTACCTTCAGAAAATCCATAAGGCCCATACCTTTTATAATAAAAATCAATGTCAGGGAAATAACCTCTTTTCTCTCCAAACACATCAAAACACTTCTCTTCTTCAATCTTTGAAACATTTAATTTATCAAGAAATCTTTTAAGTCCTATCCTTCTGGCGATTTCATAAAAATAAACATCACAGGAAACTTCCACTGCTTTTCTGAAATTAACCTTTCCATGACCTTCTTTTTTCCAGTCTTTAAAGATCCTATTACCAAGTTTATACTTCCCTTTACACTCAATAATTTCATTCGTATCTATTATTCCAAGTTCAAAACCTGTAAGTGCAGTAAAAATTTTAAAAATACTACCAGGAGGATAAACTCCACTTACCGCTCTGTTTAAAAGGGGATTAAGGGAATCATTTTTTATATTAAACCATTCTTTTTCGTTTACTTTTCCTGAAAGAATATTAATATCAAAAACAGGTTTGCTGTATATACTTAGAATTTCGCCATTCTTAATATTAATCACTATACAGGCTCCTTTTTTATAAGGTAGAAAAAGAGAATCTATGTAAATCCCCATATCAACATCAAGGGATGTAATAATATCCATGCCTTTTAGAGGAGCAATTGCTGGCCTGACTTCCTGACCCATTATATTACCTTTTGCATCTACCATACGAAAGGAAATACCATCCCTGCCTCTTAAGAATCCTTCATAGATTTTTTCCAGTCCGCTTTTTCCTGTTCTATCACCAAGTGAATAAAACCCTTTTAGAATTTCTTCTCTGGATGCCTTACCTGTCCATCCAATGGCATGGGAATATATACCTTTATAAGGATAAAGCCTGTAAGGTCTTCCTATTATATAAATTTTCTTTTCACTCTGTTCAAGTTTCACCACTTCCTCAATACTGATATCCTCTTTAAGTATTGTATCTTCTATAAACACCTCGTATCCAGGTCTCCAGGAGGCAAGGACTTTTCCGTATCTATCAAATATCCTTCCTCTTAAAGCAGGGATTTCAATTTCTTTCACAATATTTCTCATAGACTTCCTGTTATATTCTTCTCCTTTAATTATTTCCAGATAGAATAGTCTTATCATCATAACTCCGAATACAACATAAATAAGATATTTCAGGACTCTGGGTATTTTCTCTTCCATAATTTAAAACCCGCAGTTAAAATAACAGAAAAAATAAATGTGTTTAAAATATTTAAAAATCCAGGATATATCAGAGAAAAAAAAGATAGATAGATAACAAGAGCAAGAATAAAAAATACAACTGTAATTTTATAGTTTATATTCCTTTTTATCCATATAATAAAAAAGGGTAATAGCGCAAAATAAAAAGGTAAAACCCATACTCTATCAGGAACAAAGCTTTCAATTGCGAGAGCATAGATAAAAGACAAGGGAAACGAATAAGCCGGTTGAAGTGTAAAATTAAGAAAAAGTAAAATTGAAAAAGAAAAGGCATGTTCAAAACCAGGAATAAAAAATCTCTCAAAGGGTATAATTGCGATTATTATCAAATAAAGTATTAAGTTCTTCACCTTATAAAAAACAGCGATGATTTTGATGGGTCAAAAAGGGGGGTTACTCTTATTTCAAGAAAAACTTCTCCTTCCTTTTCAATGACTTCATGCACCACTCCCACGGGTATACCTTTCGGGAAAATACCTCCTATACCCGAGGTTAAAAGTGTGTCACCCTCTTTCACATCACTCCAGTATGGGATATACTCAAGCCTTAACATAAACTCACCCCTGCTTTTTAAAACACCGATAATCTGTGTTCTTTTATCAATAACTCCTATTTTAAATCCGGGTGAGAAGATTGTTCTTGCAATAACTCTATTCTTTTTCACCTCCTCAATAAGCCCGACAAGATTACCGTTTTGAAGAACCACTCTGTTTAAAACATCAATTTTATCAGGGCTTGAAAAAGTTATAGAATAAGGAGGGAAAAGAGGGTAATAATATATTTTATATGCAGGGAATACAACTTCCTTATTTTTCTCTTTTAAAACACTGATAAGTCGAGATTTTTCCATTTCCCATGTTTTCAGTCTATCAATATTTTTTTTTAACAGAACAGCAGGAAAATATAAATAATCAAGAAAAAAATGACTTATAAAACTTCTAACAGGTTTTACTAATAAAATAAGACTGAGAAGAAAAAATAAGGAAAGGTTGAACTTTTCATTCCTCATAGGGTTTTCTTGACCTTCTCAAAACCTTCCTGTACTTGTCCATTTCCTCTAAGATTCTACCCACTCCTTTAACCACACATTTACGGGGGTCATCAGCAACTTTCACCTTTAAACCTGTTTCCTTTTCTATCAATTTATCAAGTCCTTTTAAGAGTGCTCCCCCACCTGTTAAAAATATACCCTTATCAATAATATCAGCAGAAAGTTCAGGGGGAGACTTTTCAAGAGCCTTTTTGATTGCATCCACTATTTGAGATACAGGGTCTTTTAAAGCTTCCATAATCTCAGTCGAAGAAACAACAATTGTCTTGGGTATCCCGCTCATCAAATCTCTGCCTCTTATTTCCATCTTATTCTCATCACCCTCATAAACCACTTTGCCTATCTCTATTTTAACATTTTCTGCACCGGCCTCACCTATCAGCAATTTATACTTTCTCCTTACATAATCTATTATTGCTTCATCCATTTCATCACCTGCTGTTCGTATTGAGACATTCGTTACAATTCCGAAAAGAGCTATAACAGCAATTTCTGTGGTTCCTCCTCCTATATCTATAACCATATTTCCTGTGGGCTCTTCTATGGGTAACCCGATGCCTACAGCAGCTGCGATGGGCTCGGAAACAAGATAAACCTCTCTTGCTCCTGCACTTTCTACAGAATCCTTAACCGCTCTTGCTTCAACCTCTGTTATTCCTGAAGGAACAGATATCAAAACTTTTGGCTGGGTTAAAAGAGCTTTTTTGGTAACTTTGGTAATAAAGGAATGCAGCATCTCCTGAACAAGCTCAAAATCTGCAATAACTCCGTCCTTCATAGGTCTTTTCGCAATAATTTCACCCGGTGTTTTACCAAGCATTTTTTTTGCTTCGTGCCCAACAGCAAGCGGTTTACCTGCAGTCTTATCAATTGCGACAACCGAAGGTTCATCAAGCACAATGCCCTTGTCTTTCATATATATAAGGGTAGTCGCTGTCCCCAGATCTATGGCAAGTTCGCTTCCAAAAGAAAATTTTAACCACTTAGGCCATTTAAACATACTTTCGCCTCTTTTTAAATTATTTTAAATTTACTTTATATAAACTACCTTAAATTCTCCTGAATCTGTTTTTATAAAATAAATTCCTTTTTTATTCTTGCCAATGTCGACAAAAGCCTTTTCACCCTTCCATTTTATTTTCTCGGGTAAAATTTCTCTGCCAGCAGGGTCAAATATTCCTATTTTTCTGGATTTTACATCCGGAAGATAAAGAATAAATTTTCCATCAATACCACTGTAAATTCTGGGTCTGTTTCGAGTTAAATTCTTTGTCTTTTCTTTCACAGAGGTCTGCAGATTCACTATCATTCTTGCACACCCATCATTGAAGGGGTCTCTATAAGGAGCCCATGCACCTGTATATTCATAAGTGTTATTAGAATAAGGGGGTGCCTGATCCATTGCAAAATCTGGGCCTTCTGTATTTCCCTGAATATAACCTACCCAGAGTGCTCCATCAGTATAAAGATAATTATTCGTATTGAGAGTATACCACTGGGGAGTGCTGTTGCTTATATAATAGGTTGTTTGATAAAGAACAGTTCCCGGAAGCCCACCCGGACCATCATCATCATAGAGATAAATATCCGCATTACCCGGTTGAGAACCTGAACCCACTGCCAGCATAACCCGAACTTCAACCACCTCACAGGTATCAGGTGGAACAAATTTAACTCCCCATCCACCACCTGCACCGAACCAGTGAGTAAGCCCAACAGTTGTGGTATCGTTCAGGAAGTCAAGCACAACATTGTTACCCCTGGTCACAACAGGAACATCTGCATGAAGGGTATCATTCAGGGGAACCTGGTCTCCTGTTGCTTTTACCCATTCAATTATCTCATATTTACCTGCAGCAGACGCTGCCCACTGATTGAAATAGACTGTATCAAGTTCGCCCGGGTTTATTGTTCCCATTGATACGGTATCGTTGTAAATTATCTGACCGGTTGCAACATTTCTTATTCTACAATAGGTATCATAAGAGTTTACCACAAGATTACCTGAATTCTTAATCACTGCATAAGGAATGTAGCCTTCATTAATTATCAGGAAAAACCCCTGATTATTCGGGCTTATTTCATACAAAGTTAAATCAGTGACCTGATAATTTGTTGTTTCAGGAGGAACAAATTTTATCGCCAGAGAATCATGAAACATATTTGAAGAGAGTGTATCATCTTTAACATACTGCAGTCCTATCTGACCCGTGATATTTTCAATTCCTATACCAAAGGCAGGAGGTGCCTGAGGGTGACCATAGTTAAACTTACCTCTTTGAGGTCCGTACTGAAATGTGATTGTTGAATCATTCTTATCAAGAATCAGCTGAAAGGTATGAGCACCTGCAGTATCGGTTCCATAATGCCATTCAGGAACATTTATAAAGGAGACTATAAGTGTATCCTGACCATTGGACCAGTAATAAGCTTCTCCTGCACCCAGGCCAAAGTTAAGGTCACCGCCAAGAGGAACAAGCAGGTCATTTGGCAGAGCAGGATTGGGTATAAGACTTCCTCCCTGATGGGGTGACCACATCTGATTTGACGAAAAAGAAATTAATCCATTTGAGCATACCCAGAACCTGTCAACCTTATACCAATAATAGGGAAATTCAAATCCTATTGGAAAAGGTCCCACAACATTGTCATCACTGAGTCCCTGAATCTGGGTTCCATAACCCGTTATATCTATCCAGTTGTACTGTGGAATTCCTGGAATACCTGTTGTATCATTATCTATCCATGTGTATCCATATTGATCAGGGCCTCCCACACTTCCTCTTACTTCTGGATTGTTCACATTTTGTCCATTAACCACAACTCCCATAGAAAGGAGCATATTTATTATAATACTCATAAAAACCCCCTTTTTAAATTTTAAAAATAAATTATAAAGTAAATGATTTGAATTTGTAAAGAGAAAGGATTTTGAAATATAATATTAAAATGAAATTAATTTTAGCGATTATAACCGGTTATTTAATAGGTTCTATACCTTTTTCTTTTTTAATTGCGAAATTCTTCGGTAAAAAGGATATAAGGAAAGTCGGGACAAAAAATGTTGGTGGTGCAAATGTGGGGAGAGAGGTGGGATTTATTTTCGGTGTAATTGCAACCCTGCTGGATATGTCAAAAGGTGCGTTATCTGCTTTTTTAATTCAAAAAGCAGGGCTTGTATCCCCTTATGACCTTGTATCTGCATTCTTTGCAATAATAGGTCACTGTTATTCTTTATTTTTGAATTTTGAAGGGGGCAGGGGTATGGCAACTTCAATAGGAGCAATGGCTTTTTTTTCATTTAAAGAAACCGCTTTATCCTTTATAATATTTTCTCCTCTTTTCTTTTTCAAAGAAGTAGCTCTTGCAACCCTTTTATCCTTTGCGGGTCTGCCAGTTTTAATCTATCTTATCAGAAAGGACACTGCTCTTTTAGTTTTTTCCTCAGCTATTCTCTTATTTCTGATATTAAGAAGGCTTTATTTTTTAAAACAGGACATAAAGGAAAAAAGACCCTTTTTAAAAACTCTTTTAAACAGGTTTTTATTTGACGCGCCTGAGAAAATAAAGTTAAAATGAAAAGAACTCTTCTTGAAATTCTCATAATTTCTACTATATCAATAATAACAGGGTTTTCCTATATTTTTTTAAAAAAAATAGAGATTTTCCCTGAAAGCACAGAAATCTATCTTTTTTCAAAGAAATATCCCGAGATTAAACTTTTAAATACAGATGAAGTTTTAAAAATCTATAAGAAACAAAATGTTGTGATAATTGATGCAAGAGACAGAATTTCCTATTCTCAGGGGCATATAAAAGATGCGATAAACATACCTTATGATGAATTTGAACTTTATCCAGAATTTTTCCTAAACCTGTTTAAAAAAGATAACCAATTAATTATCTACTGTGAAGGAGGATATTGCGAACAGAGTTTTATAGTTGCTGAAGGGCTTTTAAAAAAGGGGTTTAAAAATATTTATGTTTATATAGATGGTTATCCTGAATGGGAAAAAAAAGGACTACCCCATGAAAAAGTTCCTTTTTAACAAAATATGGATAAGAGTTTTACAGATTTTCCTGGGAATTTTATTCATATATTCAGGTATTTTAAAAATTTTAAACCTCTTTGAATTTTCATTAACCGTTGCAAAATACGGAATATTGCCTGAAAAATTAATAAACTTATTTTCAACTATGCTTCCCTTTTTTGAAGTGGTATCAGGATTTTTCCTTTTATCAGGATTTTTTATTCAGGGCGCATCTCTTATCATTTCTTTTTTGCTCTTTATTTTTATAGCTGCGGTAGTTTATGTAGTTTCAAAAGGTCTTTCCTTTGAATGCGGTTGTTTTGAAATACTGGGAAAAGAGCCAAAAACAGGGGTCCTGCTTATTTTAAGAAATATAATCCTGATGGTTTTAAGTCTGAATGTTTTTGTGTCTAAACTAAAAAAACAGACCTGATAAAGGATGAAGTGAAAGATGGAAGGGATTAAAAATTCGATTTGTGGAATCACCTCACTTCTTTATGAACACAACAAATGCGAATAACGCAAACTTCGAAATATTCAGAAAATCATTTTATGGAAATTATTTTATGAGTATCTTTGAAATTCTCGGATTCTAATTTTAAAAAACAGATTCCTGAAGAAAGATTTAATTTTCTTAAACTTATAATCTTATTTCTAACAAAAATTTCTTTTATTTTACTTCCTGATTTGTTGTAGATATAAAGGTAAATGGGTGAATGGGTTGATGGGTTAATGGGTAAGATGAGTTTGTCTTTTGTTATTGTAGGTATTTTTAGTTTTGACTTTTGACTTTTAACTTTTGACTTTTCCTCTATATTCTGTGCCCACTCATATATCCTTGTATTGTCATTACCCGAAATTATTATATCATTTATCCCATTGTTATCCACATCATAAATCGCTATTGATGAACCCGAACTATTCCCCGGCAATGTATCCCATATATAAAAATTGTTATTCACTGCATCATCAGCCTTTATTATAAAAACATAATCTTGTGCCTCAAGCACTATCTCGGGAATACCGTCTGCATCTACATCACCCGACGCTGAATAACCACCATAATATGTGGAAATTGTATTTATTATTAAAGTGTCAACTATCTGGTACTGGTTGTCACCTGTAGCCTCAAATATATAAACATCAAACTCATAACTCCCTATAAATCCTTTAACAACAAACTCGATTTTTCCGTCCTGGTCTGCATCATTTACTGAAAAACAGTCTTTTATGTTTTTTGTCATCACATAATCCTGAAGAATTTTTTCATACTGATTATTACCCTGTGCTTCATAAACCCAGTAAGTTGCACCCAGAGAACCCGCACTCATACCCCCCATAACAAATTCTATCTTTCCATCAAGGTCAAAATCACCGAAAGCATGGGTGGAGGAGGGAGCATCATTACCGGTAGTATCAGGGTCATCAGCAAAAATTAATTCATACTGATTGTTTCCTGTAGATTCATAAATTCCCAGATAACCATAGGGTGTAGTTCTATCCTTCACAATCTCAGGAATTCCATCCTGATCCATGTCATAAACACTTATAGGCAAAACCAGTGCAGGTCCCACCGTATCCCTCCATACCTCATTTTTGGGATAGGAAAAGGAATCAGGGGATTCCCATATTAATATTCCATTAGAAGGCGGAGAACCTACACCAAAGAAAAATATAAAATCATATAATCCATCAACATCTGTATCATTTATCTTAAAAGGGACTAAAGAAAGAGTGTCTCCCAAGGATACAGAATCAGAAACCACGAATTCCATAGAACCCGGGGATATTTGCTCATAAAACCATATAATAGAAGCAGAATTGTTTTCCAATGTTCTAAATATGATCTCTGTAAGTGAATCCCTATCAGTATCGATCACATTTACCATATAAGGGTACCCCTGTCCTCTTGGGATATACCCTTTCTCCACAAAATGACTTGCATTAAGAAGATTTATAAGAATAAATACAGGAAATAATTTTCTCATCATAAAATTAAAAGGGAGGGGCAAAAACGCCCCTCCCCTTATTTTTTAATCTATCTTCACAAACCTGTGGTAAAGGGTTTTTCCTGTTTCAGGATTTTCTACTCTGAGGATATAGGTTCCTGAGCGGAGTTTTAAATCATTGAGATGAATCCTCTTTGTGAATTCTTTTTCAAAGACTATCCTTCCTGAAATGTCGTGCACATAAACCTTTACCCTGTTTTTAAAAGGAATTGCAAAATCAAGATTTATTTTTCCTTTGAAAACAGAGGGAATTGCAAGATTGAAAAATGCCTTTTCCTTAAGGGATTGAACTCCTCCTTTTCCTGAAAATACAGGTCTTTCTTCAAACCTGAATATTCCCACAGGTCCTGCAATTGCATAGGTGCCTTCTACTTTTTCAAATTTTACTTCTATTTTCTCATCACTATATAACTGAGGCGGGATTTCAAAAAGGACTATTTCGGGATTGTTTGCAATAAGTTCTATTTCTTTCATAATCTGTCCGTCAATCATTATTTTTTCCGTAAGGTTTTCCTGTGCATATAAAACCGTGGCAAAATAGTATGTATATCCTGTATCAGGCTCAAACTCATAACTCACATAATTATAACCCGCATCAACAGGAAATTGCAAATTAAAGAATGTATCCCTGTGGGTTAAATGAGGGGTTACTTCGGGATTTCCGGGTATTGTTGTGAAATAGGCAATTGTATTCAAGAAGAGATTTTCAAGGGAAAGGGAATTTACGCCTCTTGAATAAACATCTATCTTTCTGAATTTTATTTCATAGGGTGCTGTATTTCCCTCCTGCCATACAGTATAAAGGGAATTATATGAGGGAGTGAATCGCACAACACTCTGAGGGAAAATTGATTTTGCAGAAGGAGTCTGGCTTATATTGTTCATAGGAGTCCCGGGATAGGTTTTCCAGTAAACATCGTATTCACCGGGTGTGTTATCCGCAAATACAGTATAAAGTCCGCCTGCATTCACAGGATAAACAGAAAGAGCAGAGGGTGTTTCTGAGAGGTTTGTCCAGTAAAAATTTGTCCAATCTTTATGTCTTCCTGCTCTGTAAACCTCTCCGTCTACATTATTCTGCCAGACAACGAATATTGAATCACCGTATGTTTCAACAAAGGGATGCGAGGAGTTGTGCCCTTCTGGGTCAAACTGGTCACCCCACACATTCCAGTTCTGTCCGGGCTGTCTTGTTCCGTAATATATTGTATCACCGTGCTACCAGACCGCATGGAGTAAAGGACCCGTACCGCTTGCTATGCACGGGAAATCAAGATTTATCATGTTCGAGCCACTACTTGATTCCAAAATGAATTGTCTTATTAGTTCCGGAGACTCTGTTCTGAATGCAATTTCTTTTATATAGTTTGAGTTAGAACTATTAAGTTTGAAAAGTATATGAACAGAATCAATTCGAGTTTCAGCAGGTTGCTCTACAGTAATTGAAGCATGAGATGGCATGAGCGGATTAGGTATTCCTGGGAAAAGATAATAGTTCCTTGTCCAAGTGGAAGATGTTTTTCTCGCATAAAAAAGTGTATCTGCACCTGTCCATGCAACACAGGGATTATTTCTTGAATCAAGTGCAATTGCAGGAAATTCTCCTTTTCCGATAAGTTCAGGACCGTTCCATGTACTCCCTCCGTCAGGAGAGAAATAGTATTCTATTATGTTTCCCAAGGAAGGCGTCCAGTCCTGAAGAACAAGATGTAATTTTTCGGAATTCGGTTCCCTTGCAAGATGCCTGTTGCCGTTGTATGCAAGGGGATTCGGTGACTCTGAAGTCATGGAACCCCTGAGGCTGATGACAGTAAAATCCCTCACAGTATTTTCACCCCAGCTATATCCGGCAGCATAAATATTGCCTTCACCGTAGACAATAGAATATCCTCCGTCATCACCTGAACCAGGACCATTATATCGATAAACCCATCTTTCTTCCCCTTCTTTCGTAAGACTTATTATGATGAAATCACGATAAGTATTTTCACCTGTACTGAAGCCGGTAATATAGAGGTTGCCATCTTCGCCTTCGGTAATAGACCAACTATCATCTCTTTCACCTATAGGACCATCATAAGTATAGACCCATCTAACATCACCGTTTGTTGTAAGTAAAATTACCCTTATATTCCGTTCATAATTTGAAGCGGTATAAAATCCCGTAACATAAATATTCCCGTCAGAGCCGTAAATTACAGATCTTGCCCAATCACTCATATTTACTGGACCGTTATATTTATATATCCATCTTGGAATACCTGTGTTTGTAAAACTTATAACTGTAAAGTCACTTCCAGTACCATCTCCAGTTGAGTACCCAGCTACATATATGTTGTCATCTTCTCCATATACCATAGAAAGGCCGAGGTCTCCCCAATTTCCACCCCCGTCATAGAGATACACCCATCTCAATGACCCGGAAGATGTAAGAGAAATTACCGTGAAATCATCTCCAGTTGGAGTTCCTTGATAACTGCTACCACAGGCATAAATATTTCCATCATTTCCATATATAACACAAATAGCGCCATCATCTCCATTTGCACCATTATATCGATAAATCCATCTTTCTGTTCCTCCAGAAGTAATACTTATAACAATAAAATCATCATCTGATGAAAATCCTCCATAACTATATCCAGCAGCGTAAATGTTACCATCATCTCCATAAGTTATCCATCTTGCCTCATCAGCCAAATCTCCCGGTCCATTATACCTATAAATCCATCTTTCACTCCCATCAGGAGTTAAACTTATGACTCCAAAATCCCCTTGTAAGTTTCCTGCCGTATAAATATAGTCATCTAATCCGTATACCAAGGAGTATCCCTCACTTCCTAAATATGGGCTAGGAGGATAAATATATTTCCACCTCTCCGTTCCATCACTGGAAAGGCTCACCACCATAAGTTTAGCTGGCTCATCTGTCTGCGGAGATATGTCTCCGGTAGCATATATATTCCCATCAAGACCATAGGTCACTGAATTAGCGTAATCCGGAGCCTGTGCTCCTCCATCATACCTATACACCCACCTTTCCACCTGTGCAAAAAGGGCACAGGGGATAAAAATTCCTATCAAAAAAGAATATAAAATTATTTTTTTCATCCTCACCCCCTGTTTCTAATTTCTTTTATAATTAAAAAATTGAAGAGGAT
Source organism: Candidatus Hydrothermus pacificus (assembly GCA_002011615.1). GTDB lineage: Bacteria > Hydrothermota > Hydrothermia > Hydrothermales > Hydrothermaceae > Hydrothermus > Hydrothermus pacificus. The sequence continues at coordinate 37,094 of MTOH01000006.1, forward strand.
CAGGTAAACTCGATTTTTTTCTTGGTTTTTAAAGGTGGAGGGATTGTGGAAATGAAATTGCAGAAAATGAAAACGCACTTACCTCTCGAGAGAGTTCATACATGCTCCTCTCCTTTTTAAAAGTAAGTATTTTAATAATACAGGAAATTTTTTGATTTGTCAAGAGATATTTAAATTACAAAAAATAAATATGTAAAAAATGAATAAAAATTTACACTTTTTAAAAATGCCAAGATTCTGAATAATTATGAGAGGGTTGAAAAGCAAGGATTTCAGGGTTTGAGTCTTCCAAATCCGCATAAAATAAGACAACACACACTAAACGCGACAAATCCAATTAACCTATCTCGCATTTCGCGTAAGTTTCACCCGCTCGCATATTTATAAACTCAACAAACACGATTAACGCAATAGATGCAAAAATGAAATCAACAGATTCTGGGGAGAATTTCTCCGGAAGGAATATCAACTATTCTTCTTGCTCCTATCCGGGTTTCTATAAACACTTTACCATCTCCTTCTTTAACCTCCCCTATTATCTCTGCATCTTTACCTTCATCAAATTCTTTTATAATTTTAAGTGTCCTTTCAGCATGTTTTTCAGGAACAAAAATTAAAAATTTTCCTTCATTTGCAACGTATAAAGGGTCTATTCCGAGTATTTCGCATGCTCCAATAACCTCCTCTGTCAGTGGTATTTTTTCCTCATAAATTAAAATTTCTGTTTTTGACTTTTCTGCAATCTCATTTAAAGAGGTTGCAACTCCTCCCCTTGTTGGGTCCCTTAAACAGTGAATTTCTACTTTTTCATCAATTAATTTCTGGACAATAAAATTTAAAGGCTGTGTATCGGATTTAACACCTTCAATTTTTAAATTCTCTCTTTCTATCATAACCGCAATTCCGTGCATACCAACAGGTCCGTTTATTATTATCCTGTCACCGGGTTTTACTGAATAAGGTGTTATATCAAGGGTGTGTTCTATTATCCCTATTCCGGATGTATTTATATAAATTCCATCACCTTTACCCCTTTCTACAACCTTTGTATCTCCTGTTATAACAAGAATTCCTGCTTTTTTGCTTGCATTTTTGATTGATTCCATTATCCTTTCAAGTTTTTCAAGAGAAAAACCCTCCTCAACTATCAAAGAGAGTGAGATAAAAAGAGGCTTTGCGCCCGACATCGAAAGGTCATTCACGGTTCCGTAAACAGATAGTTCACCTATATCTCCTCCAGGAAAGAAAATTGGTGATACAACATAGGAATCGGTTGTAAAGGCAAATCTTTTTTCTTCAATTTCAAATACCGCAGAGTCATGTAAAACTTCAAGATACCTGTTTTTTAAAAAGGGAAAAAGGAATTTTTCTATTAAGTCTTTTGTTCCCTTACCACCGCTTCCCTCTGAAAGGGTTATAAATTCTTTCATGTTTCACTCCTTCGAAATACCATATTTTTTCATTTTGTATCTTAAAACTCTTTCTGATATACCAAGTTTTTCAGCAGCCTTTGTCTGTATCCAATTGTTTTCCTCAAGAGTCTGAATTATCATTTCTTTTTCGATTTTTTCAAGGGTCTCAACCAATTTCCCGCTTTTTGAATATTCTCTTTTAAAATTTATAAAAGTGGGGAGGTGTTCTCTTTTTATATATTCACCTTCACATAAAACACAGGCTCTTTCAATTATGTTTTCAAGTTCTCTTACATTTCCAGGAAAATGGTATTTCATAAGTGACTTAAGAGCCTCATCGGTTATACCTTTTATCTCTTTACCTTCTCTTTTTGAATAAATTTTTATAAAATAGTCAACTAATAAGGGAATGTCCTCTTTTCTTTCCCTTAAAGGTGGAATGTGTATTCTAACCACATTTAATCTGTAATAAAGGTCCTCACGAAACTTTCCTCTTTTCATCTCTTCTTCAAGATTCTTGTTTGTTGCACATATAATTCTCACATCAACAGGTATCTCTTCATTTGAACCGAGCCTCGTTATCTTTTTTTCTTCTATAACCCTTAATAGTTTTACCTGGAGGGATAAAGGTAAGTCTCCTATCTCATCAAGAAAAATTGCTCCACCAGAGGCAAATTCAAATTTGCCTATTCTTTTCCTCTCGGCTCCTGTAAAGGCTCCTTTTTCATGACCAAAAAGTTCTGCTTCAACCAGTGTTTCAGGTAATGAACTTATATGGACAGGGACAAATTTTTGATTTCTTCTTTTTGAAAGATAGTGTATAGCCCCTGCGATCAATTCTTTTCCTGTTCCGCTTTCGCCCGTTATAAGAACATTTGCATCACTTTTTGAGGCTTTGAAGACAATTCTCATAATTTCTTCCATTTTCCCTGAAGCATAAATCAATCTGTCATAGGAATATCTTTCCTTTAAGATTTCTTTTAATTTCTTAATCTCTTTTTTGAGATTCAGGTTCTCAATTGCCTTTTTTATTAAAATTAAAAGTTCGTCGGAATTAATGGGTTTTGTCAGATAATAAAAGGCTCCTTCTCTCATTGCCTCTACTGCATTTTTTATATCACCAAAAGCTGTAATTATTATGATGGGAACAAGAGGATTAATTTCCTTCAGTTTCTTCAGAACTTTCATTCCGTTTATGTCAGGTAATTTCTGGTCAAGCAGAACAAGGTCAATATCTTCTTTTTTAAATTCTTCAATACCTTCCCCTCCCCTTTCTGATTCAAAAACATTGTAACCTTCTTTTTCTAGCAATTTTTTTAGAAGTATTCTCTGATTTCTCTCATCTTCCATAATAAGTATTTTCATTTTTCTTGTAAATAAACTTTAAAAATTTTTTCTCTTCCCTGATGAAGTTCTATTTTACCACCATGAATTTCCAGTATTTTCTTTGTAAGATAAAGACCGACCCCCATCTCATTTTTTGTGGAAAAAAAAGGTTCAAATATTTTTTTAACTTCTTCCTCAGGAATCTTTTCTCCGTTATCCATAAAGTTTATAATTTTAAATCCCCTTTTCTTCTCTATCCATATTTTTAAATTCTTTGCGTTAGCCTCAAAACTGTTTTTAATTATATTATTAAAGGCAATAAAAAGTAAATCCCTGTCACCATAAACCGTTTCTTTTTCATTTATATTTAGAGAAATTGCAAGGTCTTTTAAATTTTCTTTTAAATAGGTTATGGATTCACAGAGCAATTCCTTTAAATTTATTTTTTCTTTTTTTACTTCCATTTTTGTCAGCACTTTCATGGCGTCCATAATCTTTCTCATTCTTTCAACTTCTCCCTGAAGAATACCCTCACTTTCTTTTTCAAGGGTTTTTGAAAGCAGAGACAGGGTATTCAAAGAATTCCTTATTTCATGAGCAAAGCCAGAGGATATTGCACTTATCTCCTTTAAAGATTCTACTTCTTTTTCTTTTTTCAAACTTAGTTTCTCAAATTTTAAAATTCCATAAAATGCAAAAAATTCCAGAAATCCAAAGATGAAAATTAAAACAATAAATATAAAGGTATTTCTGGATTTGAAATTTCCAAGAGGTTCAAGGGAAAAACCTGCTATAAATCTTTTGTCTCCCAGATTTCTTTCAATATGGTATATTTTTCCTGCGGGAGTTTCAATAAAATAGGTGCCTTCACCTTTTAAAGGCAAAAAACTTTCATAAACTGAAGTGTATAAAACAGGATTTTCTTTTTTATCCAGCACAGAGAAATAAACCATTTCTGAAAAGGAAAAAAGATTATTTAAAGCCTCATAAATTTCAAGAAGGGAGCCCCCCTTTTCTTCTGAAAGAGCAAGAACATTAAGGGTATCGAGAAAAATGTTAACAAGAAGATATGGTTTATCGTCAATTGCAACAAGGGTATGCGTGCTTTTATTCTTTAAATTTTCTTCGTAAAAAGAATTTATCTCCTTTTCATATTTCTTTAAAAGGGTCTTTCCATTAATTTTATCTTTTTTTATAAACCAGATTCCCTGAATAAGATTTTTCTCAAGAAAATCCTCAATTTTTTTATAGCTTTTAATTCCATAAAAAACTCTATCTTTAATTTCTTTTAATTTTAATTCCACTAAATTTTTTTCTCCTTCTATATACTGGTTGATTAAAAGAGTAAGCAGATCAAAATTGTTGTGGAATTTTTCTTTATAAAGACTTTCAATATTTTTATTTGAAAAATACACGGCAGTAAAGAGAAATAGAGCAAAAAGCAGGAAAACTCCACCAAAAAAAATAACTCTTTTTTTCATTATTTCAATTATATGTTAATTTTTTTAAAAAATCAAGCCGGCCTTTATGTTTAAAGCATTCTTTGTATATTCAAATTCCGAAATATTTGAAAAATTGAGTGTGTTTTCAAATTTTATATTTAAAAATAGATTTTTATTTAAAAACTTTAAAAGAGAAAGAGAATTTTTAATTTCTCTGTCATTTCTTTCATCGTAGATGAAATTCTCCTTACAAAAGGAGGAGTTGAAGTAAATTTCCATAGCTTTTCTGATGAAGATTTTCCTGAATTCAACTCCTGCTTTTAACTTTTCCCTGATGAAAGCTTCCTCAAAAAAGGGATCCTGAGTATAGGGATTTTCTGGAAGAAAAATGATACCATCTGGGAAATTAAAAAATTCATATTCTAAAGATATAAAAAAAGAATGTTCAAAGTTTAAAGGAAAATCAAAATTAACTCCTGCTTCATAAAAATAGAAATTTTTATCCAGAAAATCTTTGATGCCGTGGGATAAAAAGGGGATTAAAAAGAAGTAAGGCATTGGTATCGAAATTGATGCTTTTGTAAAAAATCTTTGTTCATCAAGAGAATGAGAGATAAATTCTTTTCTGAAAAATTCCAGATTAACTGATAAAGGACACCTCTCTTTCAGATATACTTTGTAGAAATTTCCTGCTGAAACTTGGACGTGTCTGTAAATTTTATAAAAGGGTGTGTGAAATATATAAAAATTTGCATAGATTTTATCTTTATTTCCAAAATTTTTAAAGGTAAATTTTTTGGCAACTTGAAGTAGATTTTCAAAAATCAGGGTTGAATCATCAAAATTTAGAAGGTAAAAATTCGTTTCATTTTCGAAAGAGAAAAATAAACTTTTATTTATATAACCTTCCAGGTTCAAAATGTTTCCATTTTCTTTTCTGTTTAAAAGGTAAAGGTTGTCAGTGAGTTCATATGAGAAAGAAAGGGCGGAAAAAGCATACAGATTTTTAAATAAAGGGAGGAGCAAAAGCGCCCCTCCCAATATATTCTTAAAATATCCTACCACCTTCCTTTACCTCCACCCATTCTTCTTCCAGGTTTCATCTGAGAAGGTCCAGGACCTTTCCTGCCACTCCACAGAGGAAATCCCTGCATATCCCTTAAAGTTATCTCTTCTTTTGTTTTCAGATTTCTCATTTCTCTTGCCATAATCATTTTTTCACCATCAAATCTTATTTCAGAGCCTCTTATTTCAAGTTCATCTCCTGGTTTTATTCTGTTTTGAAGATACCATGATGGAGCAAGCCTTACCCTCAAAATTTCACCATTTTGGAGTTTAACATTAGCCTCCATTAGAAGAGAAGGCGAGACAAGGTAAACCTCTTCAACCTTCCCTTTCACAGAAACCTCTGTCTGAGGATTATAAAAGCATCTTCTGGCACGTATTCTTGTTCTTATCCATAAAGGATTGTATGTTTCATCTCTTAATCTGAATCTAACATTGTTTTTAACCATTTCTTTCACCATAAAGACATTTCTGTAAGTATATTTTCCTGTAAGCGTTATCTTTTCACCTTGTTTAAAATCAGTATTCAAAAACCAGGAAGGTCCCAGATGTGCTGTAACCACTTCTCCCTTTTCTGTTCTCATGTCAATCGCAACCACATTTACATTACCTGATGGTGAAAGAACCTCATATCTTTTCACCACCTCTCCTTTTATCTCCATCTCCTGCGAGGATAAACTGCTCATCCCCGCAAGGAGCATTGTCAGTGTTAAAAGTTGTTTCATTTTGCACCTCCTTTTCACCTGATTTATATATATGAAATTTTTGTGCCAAACTTAAAAACTACTGATTACCAGTGATTTTTTAACTTCTATAAATCGACAATTTTTGAAACCCGACAGATTTGTCGAACTAATTCAACCTTTTCATCAAGATAATTCCAGCAATTAAAGAAATTATATTTGGAAACCATATTGAAATCCATGCATTTACCTTACCCGCATCAGCAAGTTCTTCTCCTCCTACAAGGCATATATAATAAAAGGTGAATATAAAAAGGCTTATACCGAATGCTGTTCCATATCCTCCTTTACCAAATCTTTTTGCTATGGGAATACCTATTAAAATGAATACTATGCTTGCAAAGGAGATTGCAAATTTTTTGTGAAACTCTACCTCAAGTCTTTGAATCTGCAGTTTTATGTATTTGTTGTACTTCTCAACCTCTGCTTTTTTTCTAAATTTTTTTATATCTTTCAAAATCATATTGATGTTCATTTCTCTGTCGCTTCTTGATGTCCTTATTTTTCTGACATCCTCTTTTTCCAGCGGTATCTTCATGGTATATTTTCCGAAATCTATTTTTCTTAAAATTTCTTTGTCCTTTCCTGTTTCCTGAATAAAACCTTTTTCAAGTTTAAGAACAAGAAACCTGTCTTTTTCTGAATAAATTTCCCCTTTATCCGCAACTATTATTCTGTAACCTTCTTTTGTTTTCTCGTTTATCTTCACATCTTTTATCTCGGATGTTTTTTCATCTTTTCTTGATATATATATTTTATAGTTATCAATTTGATTGAATATGCCTTCTTTTAATTGAATTGTTGGTCGCGATTGATATATATCAAAGAGCAAATTTTTCAGCTTGTGATTGCTCTCCGGAACTGTGTAGGCATCAAAAAAGAACATTCCTGCAAAAAGCAGAATTGAGAAAATAAAAGGTCCTCTTGAAAGCCTGAAAAGAGAAATACCACAGGAAGAATAACCTATAAGCTCAAAGTCCTGAGCAAGCCTTCCATAAAGAGAAATGGACGCAACCAGGACAGCCATTGGAACTGTAAGGGCTATCATAAAGGGAAGTGAGAAACCTATAACCTTGAGAACCTCCATTCCTGGAACATTTTTTTTAATCAAAAGGTCTGCAATGTCAAATAATTTGTCAAGAAGTAAAATCATCAATAGAAAAAGATTTGCGCCGATAAAGCTGAGAAGAAAAGATTTTAGTATATGAAAATCTATTCTTTTAATAATAAAGTTCTTCTTCCACTGTTGCTATAACAATATCAACCTTTGTGCCCTTTGGAACTTTTTTCCCTGCCCTCGGTGACTGGTCAATTATCATGTTCTCAGGGTGTTCTGTTGATAGAACTCTTTTTACTTTACCTGCATCAAGCCCCCTTCTTTCCAGTAAACTCAGGGCTCCTGGAAAGTATTTCCCCACAAGATTGGGAACTATCACAAGGGAAGCACCTGAACTCACAAAAATTGTAATCGGTGTATTCTTTGCAACATTAGACCCCTCAGCAGGAAGGGTCTTGATCACATATCCCTTTGGTATTGAATCACTGTTTACCTTTTTTATTTCACCTATTACAAGTCCGGTATTGATTATCTGGTTCTGAGCAGCTGAAAGTTGAAGTCCTTTAACAAAGGGGATCTTTACCATCTCTTCCATTTTTTTCTCGCCCTCGCCTGCAATATATACATGTATTATTCCACCTTCAGGTAAAACAGAACCAGGAAGTGGCGACTGTCTCACAATTACTCCCTTTGGATATTCACCTGACGGCTCTTCTCCATCCACAACAAGGAAAAGCCCCTTTTGTTCAACAGTCAATTTTGCCTGATTTGGATGAACACCCTTTAAATCAGGAACCTCTATTTTAGTCCTTGTCTCCTTCACCGCTTCCTTTGTTATACCCCAGCCCGCAGGAGGAGGTAGTTTTGGCATTATGAAAAAGTAAAACCCGAAACAGATTATAACCGCAGAAAGAATGGACATAAAAAGAGAAATCCATATAACTTTTACTGCATCAATCATTTTCCTGCCTCCTGTAAAATTAAGCTAATATTATAAACTGATAACATCTTCAATTTCTATTTTTTCATCAGGAATACACATAGAAATACCCATTCTATCATTATCCATTATTTCATTCAATGTATCATTAACCTCTTTAATACTCAAATCCTTAACCTTTTGCATAACAGTGTCAACATCAATGTAATTTGATAAATAAATTTCAAGATTTGCAAGCCTTAAAAGCCTTGTTGATGTGTTTTCAAGGGAAATTGCAAGATTCCCCAGAGAAAAACTCTTTGCCCTTTCAAGTTCTTCTTCTTTAAGACCCTCCTCTTTAATTTTTCTTAATTCCTCCTGTATCACTTTAAATGTTTTTGAAAGATTTTTTAAGTCAACCGAAAAGGAAATTCCAAAAATACCTGTATCCGAATGGAAGTCAACAAAAGAAGAAATTGTGTATACAAGACCGAGTTCTTCCCTCAGTTTCTGGAAAAGCTTTGAACTCATATTCCCACCTATAACACTGTTTGAAATCATGAGGTGATATCTTCTCTCATCTGCAAAACCAAATGTTCTGAATGCAATCATACATTGAACCTGTCTTAAATGGGGGTAAATTTTCTTCCTCAGCAGGGGTTTTCTAAAGGGAAATGATGTCCTTTCTTTAAGTTCATTTGCTTTCTTTAATTTGAAGTGGTCCTGGATGTGTTCAACAAACTTCTCATGCTCCACATCACCTGCAGCAATTATAACAAGATTTTCAGGCAAAAAAATACCTGACCAGTAATCCAGAATATTTTCCCTTTTGAATTTCTTTATACTTTCTTCTGTTCCAAGTATTTCTTTTGATAGAGGATGTCCGAAAAAAAGGGATTCATAAACCATTGAATGGAGATTTTCATCGGGATCATCCAGGAATTCCTTATATTCTTCTAAAACAACATTTCTTTCTTTTTCAATATCATCTTTTTTGAACAGGGGATGAGAAAATAAATCTCCTATCACATCAACTGCAATTTCAAGGTCTTCACCCGGTATTTTTGAGTAAACAGCCATCATCTCCTTGGCAGTAAACGCATCAAGCATCCCACCTCTATCCTCAACTTCTTTTGAAATCTCATAAGGATTCCTGTTTTCTGTCCCTTTAAAAATCATATGTTCAATAAAATGTGTTATACCTCCAAGGTTTTAAGGCTCGTCTCTTGTGCCTCTTAAAAGAAAAGCTCCCAGCGAAACACTTTTAAATCCAGGAATTCTTTCAGAAACTATTTTTAAACCCGATGAAAGGATTGTTTTATTATAGAACCTGTTTTCTTTTCTCAACTTCTATTGACCCTTTTTCAATTGCTGCTTTTCTTGAAAGTTTTAATCTTCCCTGTTCATCAATTCCAAGAACCTTAACCATTATCTCATCACCTACTTTGACAATCTCGTCTGCTCTTTTAACTCTTTGTTTAGAGAGTTCTGAAACATGGACAAGTCCTGTTTTGCCGCGAGAAATTTCAACAAATGCACCATAGGGTGCAACCTTTACCACTTTACCCATGTAAACCTTACCTACTTCAATATCCTGAACTATCTCCTCAATTGTTTTTTTTGCCTCTTCAATATTCTCGTATTCTGAACCATAAATAGTAACCTTACCGGTTTCATCATCAATATCTATTTTAACATCCGTTTTTTCAATAATCTTCCTGATAACTCTACCACCAGGACCTATAACTTCACCTATTCTCTCTCTGGGTATAAAAAAAGCGGTTACCTTTGGGGCAAACCTGGAAAGCTTTTTTCTTGGCCTTTCTATTGTTTTGTCCATTATGTCCAGTATAAAAAGCCTCGCATCCTTTGCTCTTTCAAGAGCCTCTTTGAATAAATTAAAGGGGAGCCCTTTTCTTTTTAAATCCAGTTGAATCGCGGTTATTCCTCTTCTTGTTCCTGCGACTTTAAAATCCATATCTCCAAAATGGTCTTCAGCACCTATAATATCTGTCAGCAGAATGTAATCATCTTTTTCCTCCATAAGCCCTATTGAAATTCCTGCAACCTGTGATTTAATAGGAACACCTGCATCCATAAGAGAAAGCGATGCACCACAAACCGTCGCCATCGAAGAAGAACCGTTTGATTCAAGGATATCTGAAACCACCCTTATAGTATAGGGGAAATTATTCTCCATGGGGATTAACGGTTCAACCGCTCTTTCTGCCAGATTTCCATGCCCTATTTCTCTTCTGGAAGGCCCCCTTAAGGGCTTTATTTCTCCTGTTGAGAAAGGTGGAAAATTATAATGAAGCATAAATCTTTTTGTTTCTTCTCCTTCAAGTTCAGAGAGTCTTTGTTCGTCTTCCTTTGTTCCGAGAGTGGTAACAACAAGTGCCTGGGTTTGACCTCTTGTAAACAGTGCGGAGCCATGGGTTCTCGGCAATATTCCCACCTCACAACTAACAGTCCTTATTTCTCTGTCTTTTCTTCCATCCATCCTGATTTTATCAGAGAGGGTTTTCTCTCTCACTATTTTTCTTTCTGTTTCATAAAGAACGTATAAAATCTGTTTTTCTTTTTCCGGAAAAATTTCTGAAAGGTTTTTGACAATCTTTTCTTCAGATTCTTTTAAAATCTTTTCCCTCATTGTTTTTTCGGGCATAAAAAGAGCATCTTCAAGTTCTTCTCTATATTTTTTTATTTCCTCATATATCTCTTTTTCAGGAATTATTCTCTGCCCTTCTTTTTTTTCTTTGCCTATCTTATCCCTAAGGGTATTCTGAATTTTTATGATATCGTTTATATAAGGCATTGCAAACTCTATTGCATTGCACAAGATATCTTCTGTGACTTCCTTTCCCTGAAATTCAATCATCACTATTTCATCATTTTTACCGGCAAGCAAAAGATTAAAATCACTTTTTTCAATCTCTGACCTTGATGGATTTATTACAAATTTTCCATCAATAAACCCCACTCTTACAGCACCTATTGGACCTTCAAAAGGAATATCAGAAATTGTAAGGGCACAGGATGCGCCAAGGATGCCAAGCAAGTCTCCTTCCTGTTCCATATCATAGGACAAAAGATAAATGATGACCTCTATGTCTTCAACAAAATTTTTGGGGAAATGAGGCCTTAACACCCTATCAACAGCTCTTCCATATATTATCTCTCTATCTCTGGGCTTACCTTCTCTTTTGAAAAAACCGCCTGGAATTTTACCTGCAGCGTAGGTTTGCTCTCTATATTCCACAAGAAGTGGTAAAAAATCTCTTTCTTCTTCTGATTCCTTAGAAACAACTGTGACAAGTATTACACTGTCACCATATTTCAGGATAACGCTTGAATCAGTTTGCTTTGCTATTTTACCTGTTTCAAAAACAAGTTCTTTGTCATCTATTTTATACTTCGCAACTTCCATAATCTATCATTTCCTCATCTTTTGCAAAACTTCTTTATATTTATCAAAATCTTTTCTTTTGAGATATCTCAGAAATCTTCTTCTTCTTCCAACAAGCTTTATAAGTCCATATCTTGAATGAATGTCTTTTTTGTGCTTTTTCAGATGCATTGTTATATCTTTTATCCTTTGTGTAAGGATAGCTATCTGAACCTCTACAGAGCCTGTATCCTTCTCATGTGCTCTGAATTTTTCAATTATATTTTGTTTAACTGTTTTTTCCATGAGTTACCTCCTTTATTTTCCTCACATCTTCTTCTATTTGCATCTTAAGGGATTGGATTTTCTTAAATCTTTTACTTTCCCTTAAAAATTTTTTGAATTTAATTTTTATTTCTTCACCGTACAGGTCTCCATCAAAATCCAGAATATAAGCCTCTATAATTCTCTCACTTCCACCCAGCGTAGGACTTTTGCCCACATTAATAGCAGATATATAAGTCTTATTCTCCAGATTAAGCTCACCCATATAAACCCCCTTTCGAGGCAAAATTTTTACCTCTGGAACCTCAATATTCACTGTTGGAAACCCGATTTTTCTTCCTATTCTCTTACCACAGGCTACTTTGCCTTTTAACTCATAAAATCTTCCTGTAAATTTTTTAAACTCTTCCATTTTCCCTTTTTTCAAAGCCCTTCTTAAAGAGGAACTTGATATCTTCCTGTTACCCTCTTTTTCATAGGGAAGAAGAACTAATATTATATTGTTTTGAATGCAAAATTTCCATAAAGAGGGTGTATTACCCTGAGCCCTTTTTCCAAAAGTATGGTCAGGTCCTGCAACCCATACACAAGGTTTAAATTTATTATTAATTATTCTTAGGAACTTTCCATAAGGAAGATTCCTGAGATTTTCATCAAATTTTAAGAATACAAGAAAATCAATATCAAACTCTTTTATTATACAAATCTTCTCATTCTCATCGGTCAGGACAAAATCCTTCTTTCCCTCGATAAAGACTCTGGGATGGGGAGAAAAGGTAATTAACATAGAGGGTTTTTCCCTTTCAAGTTCTTCAATTATTCTGATATGTCCCTTATGAAGCCCATCAAAACTGCCCACACTGATGGACCTGACCCTGCACTTTTCAATATCCTTTAAACTGGTGAAAATAACTTTCATTCTTTGAAGATGATTTTCTTGGGTAAAAGTTTGTTACCGGAAATCTGACCCACTCCTATAAAACTACCCCTGTTATCATAAACCCTTACAAAAGACAGCTGTCTTACCCCGTGGGAAAATTTCATAAAAGAACTTGTTCTCAATGTACTACCTTTTTTAAAATTCTCGGTCCCTTTTTCTTTTAAATAAATTTCAGGAAAATGTAAAATACCATAATCAACAGGGAGAATTTCTTTTTCAATATTTTTTTCTTTTTCTGTCACAGCCTCTTTTATTGAAAAATGACCAACTCTTTCTCTTATAAGTTCTTCAACAATACCCACAGTCCCTATTTTTTCTCCTATATCCTTTGCCAGTGTCCTTATATAAGTTCCTTTTGAGCACTTTACTCTCACCTTACATTTAGGCATTGAAAACTCAAGAAGTTCTATCTCTCTTATAAAAACCTTTTTAGGTTTTGCCTGAAGTAAAATTCCCTCCTTTGCAAACTCATAAAGTCTTTTCCCTTTTCTTTTTACGGCTGAAAAAGGAGGAGGAATCTGTTCAATAAATCCCTCAAATTCTTTTAAAATTTTCACAAAATATTCTCTTTTTATATCTGGAACCTCTTTTTTTAGAATCACCTCTCCTGTGATATCCCAGCTGTCAGTTAAAATCCCAAACATTATATCAGCAACGTAAACCTTTTCAAGTTCCATGACAAAAGACAGCAGTCTTGTTGCCCTGCCAAGTCCAACGACAACAACACCTGAAGCGTTGGGGTCAAGATTACCTGCATGACCCATCTTCTTTTCCTTTATCTTGTCCTTGAGAAATCTTATACAGTCATAAGTTGTCCATCCCTTAGGCTTGTTGAAATTAATGAAGCCATCCATCTTTCTCTTCTTCCTTGACTTTCCTGAATTTAATTTGCGGTATTTCCCTTATAAAGACCTTTTTTGATATTTTTCTTCTTATGTATCCCTTTGCTCTATCCAGGGCTTCTCTTATTTCTCTGTCTTCCTTATCTCTTAGAAAGGAATAATAAACTGTTGCCCATTTCAAATCATCTGAAACCTCTACCTTCAAAACCCATATATCTCTCAGCCTCGGGTCATTTATCTCCTCTCTGAAAATTTCTGATATTACCTCAAGCAAAAGAGGACCTATTCTCTGGCTTCTTTTATAAGGTTTCATATTAAAAATATTCCTTTTTAAAGTCGAGTATCTCAAAATCAGGGTTATCCTTTAAAAAATCAAATATTTTCTGGACTCTGGAATTTAAGAAGTGTGTATCCTTACCTGCAAGTGCAATTATAAATTTACTCCTCTGCCACATGTTTTCATAATCAACTTCTGCAATTGATATTTTAAAATTATTCTGCAGACTATCTTTTATGCTCTTAACCACTTTTCTTTTATCTTTCAGACTTCTACAATAGGGAAGAAAAATTTCAAAGACGATTTTACCCGCTATCATTCAAGTTTCTTTTCAACCTTTATTTCTCTGTAACACTCTATCACGTCACCTTCTCTTATCTGATCAAAATCTTTAATCTTAATACCACATTCATAACCTTCAGCCACTTCTCTAACATCCTCCTTAAATCTTTTAAGAGACTCAATCTCACCTTCAAAAACAATCTTGCCTTCTCTTACGAGTTTAACTCTGGAATCCCTTGTAATTTTACCTTTTATAACCATACATCCTGCAATTCTACCAACCTTTGATATTCTGAACACCCTTCTTATTTCAACTTCTCCTGTTTTTTCGAGTTTTACTTCAGGTTCAAGTAGGCCCTCCAGTAATTTTCTCACATCATCTATCACCTCATATATAACACGGTATTCCTTTATTAAAACACCTTCCCTTTTTGACGCTTCTTTTGCTTTAAAGTCAATGCCTGTGTTGAATGCTATGATTATTCCTTTTGCTGCTGAAGCGAGAAGAACATCCGATTCAGTAACAATACCAACCCCTTTATGCACAATAAGACTTCTCACTTCTTCATATTCAAGTTTTGACAGAATATCTGAGAGGGCATCCGCAGAACCCTGACAATCAGCCTTTATTATCAGGGGAAGTTCTTTTAATTCACCTTTTCTTATTTTTTCCTGTATGTCGGTAAGAGCTCTGTAAAGTTCCCCCCTTGCAATCTGTTCTTTTTTTAATAGCTTTTTCTCTTCAGCAACTTTTTTTGCCTCTTTCTCATCTCCAAAGGAAATCAGCATATCTCCTGCTTCAGGCAATTCCTCAAGTCCCTGAATCTGAACCGGTGTTGAAGGTGGCGCTTCAAAAACTTTCTCTCCCCACTCGTTGTACATTGCCCTTACTCTTCCACAGGTGCTTCCAGCAACCACAAAATCACCCACCTTTAAAATGCCTGCCTGAACTATAACCGATGCAAGAGGACCTTTACCCCTATCAAGTCTGGACTCAAGTATAACTCCTCTCGCACTGGTATCAACAGATGCAAACAGTTCCATCTCCTCTGCCTTAACCAGAATTGCATCAAGAAGCTCTTCAATTCCTTCGCCTGTTATTGCAGAAACATTGACCGTCATCGTATCACCACCCCAGTCCTCGGGAACAAGGCTGGAATCCGCAAGCTGTCTTTTGACAACTTCTGGGTTTGCATTGGGTAGGTCAATTTTATTAATAGCCACTATTATAGGAACTTTCGCAGCTTTTGCATGAGAAATTGCCTCCTTTGTCTGCTCTTTTATTCCCTCATTGGCTGCTACAACAAGAACCACTATATCAGTCACCTGGGCACCTCTTGCTCTTAAAGCAGTAAAAGCCTCATGACCCGGTGTATCTATGAAGGTTATTTTTTCGTCATGATGTTTCACCTGGTACGCACCTATGTGCTGAGTTATTTTCCCATACTCCTTAGAAGCCACATCGGTTTTTCTAACATAATCCAGAATAGTGGTTTTACCATGATCTACATGTCCCATAACCGTAACTACAGGTGGTCTTTTGACAAGTCTGCCTTCTTGTCTTTCTTCCTTTTTCTCTTCCAGTTCCACAAGTTTTGCCTCATAGCCAAAATCTTCTGCTACAATAGAAATAGTATCCACATCAATGATCTGATTCATGGAAACAAAAAGTCCCATGTTTATGCACTTGTGAATAATTGCACTGGGAGGAACTGCAAGCATTTTTGCGAGTTCGGCAACAGTCAAGGGACCCGAAATCTTTAATACTTTCTTTTTTTCCTCAACAATTTTTTTACTCTCTGAGTCCTTTTTGTGCTTCTTCTTTACCTTTACTCCTCTTTCTATAATTGCCATTGTCTTTTTTATCTTTTCCTGGACTTTCTTATCATCAAATTTTTTAACCTTTTCTTTTTCTTCTTTCTCTTCGGTCTTTATACCCAGGATTTCCCTTTTCCTTTTTAAACTTTCCTCCTCCTTTTTCTTTTCCTCCTCAAGCTTCCTCTTTATCTTCTCTTCAACTTCTTTCTCCACTACGCTTCTTATAGATTTTACCGGGTAACCCTCTTTCCTCAATAGCTCTTTCAAAGCCTTTGAAGAAAGACCCAGTTCCTCAGCCAGCTTTATAACACTCCTACCTTCCTTTTTTATCTCTTTTTTGCCTGTCTTCTTTTTAGTTTTAACAGTTTTTTTTGCTTTTGTTTTTTTTCTGACTTCTGATTTCCCTTTAGCCTTTACTTTTGATTTTGTCTTCGATGCTGGTTTATCTTTTTTCTTGGTTTTTTTCTCTGTCTTTTTTTTCATTTATTCTCTCTTTCTTTTCATTCAAACAGGGTTTTATTTTCCTCAATTATTTTATCAATTTCGCTTTCATCGGCTATAAGCTTTGCACTTTTTAACCTGCCAATTAATTCTTCAATAGAAAAAACCCCGTCAACTTCCTTCGCAAGAATCGCTTTTGTTTCGTGATCAAGATTGAGTTTCTCAACAGGCACTTTTTTCTTCCCGTCATACTCACTTTGAGAAAGAACCCATATTTCTTTACCAACAAGTTTGGACGCGAGTAAAACATTTTGAGAGGCGGTTCCTTTTGCAACCCTTATTTCCTCATCAGGGACAACCGCTGTAATTTTGTCTTCTTCAATATTAACATTAACAGGATGTGCAGGAGAGAGTGCCCTTGCTGCAAAGGTAAGCATATCAGGGTCCCACTTTATTACATCTATTCTTTCGCCTGACAGTTCTTTTGTAACTGATTGAATTCTCGTGCCCTTAATTCCCACACAGGCTCCAAGAGGGTCAATCTTTTCATCTTTAGAATGGACTGCAACCTTTGCTCTTTCACCAGGAAATCTCGCTATACCTTTTATTTCTATTATTCCCTCCATGAGTTCAGGAACTTCCAGTTCCATAAGTTTTTTTAAAAAATCAGGGTGGGTTCTTGAAAGCTTAACAAAGGGTCTTTTACCTTTTGTATCTATTTCCAGAATAATTGCTCTTATGTTCTGTCCGGGTCTGTATCTTTCTTTTTTTATCTGTTCCTCAGGAGGTAAAAAACCTTCAACCTTTCCAAGACCCACATATATTCCTGTTTTATCAACCTTCTGAACCATCCCGGTTATTATTTCTCCAACCCTCTCTTCAAAGCCTTTGTATATGTGCTGCTTTTCAGCCTCCTGTATTTTTTGAAGAAAGATCTGTCTCATCCTTAATATAACACTTCTCCCTATTTCGCTTTTAAGGTCTACAGGCACCTTTATCCTGACACCAGGAACAGCAAGAGGATAATATTCTCTCGCCAGATCAAGTTTTATCTGATATCTGTGGTCATCAATCTCCTTCACAACTTCTTTTTCAACCTTCATATCTATTTTACCTGTTTTTGCATCAATTTCAACCTCTATGGGGTAATCCGGATCCCTGTATACTCTTCTTATAGCAAAAACAAAGGACTCCCTTAAAGAACTCACAACAAATTCTCTGTCAAGCCCTCTTGTTCTTGTAATTTGGTCTATTAACTCTTTAATTTCAAAACTTTCCATTTTTATCCCACTCCGTAAGCTGTGTTTTTTTAATTTCACTGAAATTTATGTAAATAAGGTTATCTTCTCTTTCAAGGGTTATCTTATTATCATTTACATCAACAAGGGTTCCTGTCTCTTCTTTACCTTCATTACAAACAACTCTCACATGCTTGCCTTTCGCCCATTCAAATTCCCTCTTTTTTCTGAGAACTCTATCAAGCCCGGGTGATGAAACTTCAAGAATATAATCCAGTGGAATTGATTTCAAATAAAGGAGTTCTGATATTTCTTCGGCCAGTTTTTTAGTGTCTTTAACAGTTATACCTGAGGGTGAATCAACAAAAATTTCTATTTTACCTTTTCTACCCCTTCCCTTCCAGTTTATATCCACAAGTATGTAACCTTCTTCTTTTAAAAAGGGCTCAATAATCTCTTCTATCTTTTTTTCAATTTCTTCTTTTTCAAAGGTTTCCATTTTTCAAAAGTTCTCCTTTAATATTTTGAATTTTATCATAAATTTCATTCCCATCTGTCTCAATACTTTCCTTTGTTTTTCTCACTCTGATTTCAAAAAGGTTTTTTTCCATAAACTTCCTTCCGATTGTTATTCTTAATGGAATTCCCAGAAGATCAGCATCTTTAAATTTAACTCCGGGAGTTTCATCTCTGTCATCCATTAAAACCTCTTCGCCTTTCTGGACAAGCTTTTTATAAAGCCTATCGGCTTCATCTTTTATTCTGCCCCTCATTTCAAGAGGAAGAATATGTATGTCAAAAGGCGCGATTGATAAAGGCCAGACCATACCGTCTTCGTCAGCATATAACTCCTGGGCAGCAGCCATTATTCTTCCAAGTCCTATACCATAACTACCCATTATAACAGGTTTTAATTGCCCATCTTTATCAGCATAATACACATCCATTGTCTCAGAGTATCTTGTTCCAAGCTTGAATATGTGACCAAGTTCTATTGCGTTTTTTATTTCAAGTGGTGATTTACATTTAGGACAAAGGTCACCCTGCTTAACCTTCCTTATATCAGCAAATTTCTTGACTTCAAAGTCAACCCCGGGAGTAACTCCTACAATATGGTAATTGTCTTCATTTGCACCAACCACACCGTTTTTAATACCCTTAACAGAGTAATCTCCCACTATTTCATCCACATTAATTTCCAGAGGACCGACAAAGCCTGCAGAAACCCCGAATTCTTCCAGAATTTCTCCAGATTCAAAAATTCTAACTTCTCCTCCAAGAACCCTTGCAAGCTTTGCTTCATTTATCTCACAATCCCCTCTTACCAGGGCAAGGACTTTCTTTCCGTTTCTTTTAAACAGTATACTCTTTATTATCTCTCTGGATGTAACACCGAGAAATTCAGAAACTTCCTGAACACTCCTCACATCAGGGGTATGAATTTTCTCTTTACTTTTATACTTACCTTCGATTTCCTCATTCATCGGGTATGCCTCTGCTATTTCAAGGTTCGCTGAATAAGAACATTCATGGCATATTGCAAGAGAATCTTCTCCAGATGATGACTCTACCATAAATTCATGGGATTCCTTACCACCCATAACCCCTGTTGATGCTTCAACAATATTAAATACAAGACCACATCTTTTAAAAATTTTGGAATAAGCATCGTAGTGAAGTTCATAACTCTTATCAAGTTCCTCCCATGTTGCATCAAGAGAATAGGAATCTTTCATTGCAAATTCTCTGCATCTTAAAAGCCCTGCTCTGGGTCTTGGTTCGTCTCTGAATTTTGTCTGAATCTGATACCATATCTGGGGCAAATCTTTATAGGACCTTATTTCTTTCTTTATTAATTCTGAAACAACCTCTTCATGGGTGGGGGCAAGAGATAAGTCTCTACTCTTTCTATCCTTTAATCTGAACATATCGTCTCCAAAAGATATCCATCTACCTGATAATTCCCATAACTCCCTGGGAATTAAAGAGGGATAATAGAATTCCTGTGCACCAATTCTTTCCATTTCTTCCCTTATTATCTGTGATACTTTTTTAAACACTCTCCACCCAAGAGGCAAAAATGCATAAACTCCTGATGCAACCTGTCTTATAAAACCACCTTTTAAAAGTAGAATATGACTCTTTATATCTCCTTCCCTGGGAATTTCTCTCAAAGTTGGTATAAAACTCTTTCTCCACTTCATAGTTTTTTATTTTAATTGATAAGGGGTTCTAAAATCAACAGGATTACTATTGTTTCAGGATATATAGCTTAAATCATAGCTCTCAGTGTATATTCTTCTTATGTTTTCAATCTCAATCTTATCAAGACCAAAATTGGGAAATTTCTCAGTTAAAAGTCCATACTCTCTGACCATCCTGTCTATATCACTTCTTTCAACGCCATACTCTTTAATAGAAATCAAAAGACCTGTTTTTTCAAGATAGCTTTTGAAAAGTTCTTCTATATCATCTATACCATATATGTTTTCAAACCTTTTTATATTTTCAGGAAATTTTTGTTTCATAACCCTTATAAAGGGAACAAGGAGCATTGCAAGACCCACGGGATGAGAAATATTATCATAAAACCCTGATAAAACATGTTCGACCCAGTGCATCATTGCCGAACCTCCTATTCCTCTGGTGGGTATCCCACAAAGAGCAAGAGATGATATATAACACAGATTTACTCTTGCCTCTTTATCTGCTGGATTATTCTTAATTCTCAGGGTCATCTCCATTGCACCCTTTATAAGTAAAACTGCAAATCTATTGGGTATATAGCCTTCCTCTTCAGCAGAAAGAAAAGGCTCAAGCATGTGAGTTATCATATCAATTGAACCTGCTGCAAGATAGAAAAAAGAAAGGTGTTCTGTGAACTGAGGGTCAACAATTGATATCTGAGGATAGGTATAATCACTTCTGAAAAACCACTTCTTTTTTTCTCCGGAATGTGTAATTACTCCGCCGGGGTTGTATTCAGAACCTGATGCAGGTATGGTTGATACCAGAATTATTGGTAGGGCACCTCTCTCAGGTTCTCTCTGAAGCATCATATAATCCCATATACTTCCTTTATTTTTCACTACAATTGCTATTCCTTTGGATGCGTCCATCACAGAACCACCACCAATACCAATTATAAAATCACAGCCCTGTTCCCTCGCAATCTCTGCACCTTGATCCACCTCATCAACTTTTGGATTTGGTGTAATATTATCATAATGAACAAAATCAATTACCTTTTCTCTCAAATTTGAAAATATCCTGTCAAGAAATCCCTTCTCCTTTAAAAATCTTTTACCCGTAACAAGAAACGCCTTTTTACCCAGCCCTCTGGCTTTTTCTCCGAGAATATCAATTGAATTGTATCCAAAATAGTATCTTGTCGGGAGATATAAAGAGAGATTTTTCATCACCTTTCCTCCTTTTTAAGCATCTTTTTCAAAGCAGAAAGAGGGGTTTTAATCTCCATTTCACAATCACATTTTTCAGTATTTCTATTTTTGCCACATACAGGGCACAAACCCCTGCAATTTTCCTGACATAGAGGTTTCATGGGCAAAGCAAGCAAAATAAGTTCTCTTACAAGAGGAACAAGGTTCAGAACAGGCTCATTAAGATATATTGTATTTATATCATCTTCCTGTATCTCAACATCTCTTTTTTTCAAAAGTCTGTCTCTTCCTATTTTAATATAGTACTCACCTTTTTCTTCAAAGGTTCTGTTAAACCTCTCAAGGCACCTTGCACATTCGAGATTCACCTTTGTCTTTACATTTAGTTTTAAAAAGTATTCCAGCCTTGACTTTGTTATAAATCCCCTCACTTCAAACTCTTTAACCACTATTCCTGATTTTTTTCTTATTTCAAGAATCTCACTTCTTTGCTTTCCAAAATCAAAACCTGTCTTTCCTTCTTTCAAATCTCTAATCTGTATTTCCATAACAAACTCCTTTTTGAAATAAATTTATTTTTTAATTTTACCATAAAATAATTCTTATTTACAAACGGTTTGCAAGAAACACGTGATTATTTCTTTTTTAACTGTTTTTACCGAATTATCAAAAGACCTTCACTTTCCTGCAACCAATGTTAATTTTTCTGAGGAAACACTAAATTTTTCAGGGAGTAATTTCTAAAAACCATAAAATTTAAATTTTTTAAATCCCGAATTTCTCAAAAAATATATCCATTGCATGGGTGTGAATATGCGAAAATTGATACTTTTAATCTCCCCCTTCTCTTATAAATGTGTTATCTATTCGGGTTAAATTTTTGACGAGATAATTAGAGAGTTTGATTTTTTTTACTCTAAAGTTTTATAATTATTCCTTTAATGAATGTCTTATTAAGAGAAAGTTTCTGGAATATACCTGAAGCCTTAAAGGTTTCATTCTATTTGCTTGCTCTTTTTGCCACATTGGTTTTTGCATATGGTATTTACCTGCACATAAAATTCTGGAACTCTGGAAGAGGAGAGCTAAAGCCAAACTGGAAAAAAGGAATCCTGAATTTCATAAAGTATTCTTTTTTGCAAATAAGACTCCTGTATGAAAAATTTGCTGGAATTATGCACCTGTTGATTTATGCAGGTTTTATTATACTGTTCTTAGGAACATTAACACTGACAATTCAGGAAAGGATAACAGAACCTTTTTTCCGGAATCATTTTTTAAAGGGTGTCTGGTTTTTAATATTTGAATTCACCCTCGACCTGTTTGCCCTGTTTTTTATAACAGGTATTTTAACAGCGATTATAAGAAGATATTTCATAAAGCCAAAAAGGCTCACCTATGATATCGATTTTCAGATAGTTGTCTGGCTGTTATTTTTAATAGGAATTACAGGAATTCTTGTTGAATCCTTCAGAATTCTGGGAGCAAAAACACCTTCTGCCAGTTTCTCTTTTATGGGCTATATTCTCTCTCTTCCTTTCAAAAGCTTATCCTTAGAAATGGTTAAGAAATTACACCTGAGCTTATGGATAATACACGCAATTCTTTCTCTTGGATTTATTGCATATATACCTTTCTGTTCCCTGTCTCACATAATTTTTTCCCCTGTAAATCATTTTTTCCAGGACACAGAAAAAAACCATATTCAAAAAATAGATTTTGAGAAGGAAGAGTTCTTTGGTGTCCAGAAATTAAAGGATTTTGAAAAGAGAGAAATTCTGGGAATAGATGCATGTATAAAATGTGGAAGATGTTATGATGTTTGTCCTGCAGTAAGTGCAGGGACAGAGCTTTCACCAAAAAATGTTGTAGTTGAATTAAAAGAACTTTACTCAAAAAAGGATGTTGATGTAATCGACGGGATTGTTAAATCCGATGAAATTCTGCCATGCACAACATGCCTTCACTGTGTTAAGGTATGCCCTGTTTTTGTTCCAATTCTTGATATAATAATTGGTTTAAGAAGGTATTTGTCCCTCTCTCTTGGCATTCTCCCAAAAACAGCATCAGAAACTTTAAAAAATATTGAAAGATACGGTAATCCATTTGGAATAACAGAGGATAGATTTTCAAAGTTCAAAGATATTATAAAATTTGCCGAAGAAGGTAAAGAATACGATTTTATCCTGTGGATAGGCTGCCTTGGCGCCTTTGAACAGAGAAATCAGGAAGTTGTGAAAAATCTTCTGGAACTTTTAAATAATCTGGAGATAAACTATGCTATTATAAAAGAAGAAAAGTGCACAGGAGACAGTGCAAGAAGGCTTGGAAATGAATATCTATTTCAAATGCTTGCCGAAGAGAATATAAATAACTTAAAAAAATATAAGTTTAAAAAAATACTCACCTTCTGTCCCCATTGTTATCAGATTTTCAAAGAGGAATACAGAGAATTCGGAGCAGATTTTGGGGTTATTCATCATACACAGTTTTTGAAAGACTTAATTGATTCAGGCAAAATAAATTTAAAAGATAAAAGTATTAACTTTACCTATCACGACCCCTGTTATCTGGGTAGATATAATGGAATTTTTGATATTCCGAGAGAGATAATTAAAAAGATGGGAAAGATAAGAGAGCCTGATAGAAAAAAAGAGAACTCCTTCTGCTGTGGTGGAGGCGGAGGTGGTATGTGGCTTGAAGTCCCCTCAAAAGAAAAGATTAATGAAATCAGATTTTCAGAACTCAGTAAATCTGCAGAGAATATTGTTACAGCATGCCCTTACTGTCTTATGATGTTTGACTTAGCTAAAAAAGTTATCGGGAATGAAAATATTAATTTGAAAGACATATCTGAATATGTAAATGAGTTTTCTATTTGATTTTGGAAGTCTTTTAAGTATATATTTTTAAATCTTAAAATGCACAAGATAGAAATCCAGAAGATAGAAAAATTACAGAGCATAGCAAAGGACATCAGAAAAGATGTAATAAGAATGACAGGAGAAGCAGGTTCGGGCCATCCAGGAGGAAGTTTATCCTGTGTAGAAATCCTTGTTACATTATTTTTTCATATAATGAGACATGACCCTGCAAATCCTGAATGGAAAGATAGAGATAGATTTCTTTTAAGTAAAGGACATGGTGTTCCTGCCCTTTATGCTGTTCTTGCCAAATGCGGGTATATTGACCAGAATCTACTTCTGACATTGAGAAAATTTGGCAGCCCACTTCAGGGACACCCTGATAAAAGATTTTTACCTGTTCTTGAAGCCTCAACCGGTTCTCTTGGACAGGGGCTTTCTATTGGGGTTGGAATGGCTCTTGCAGGTAAAATAGACAAAAAGGACCATAAAGTTTATGTGGTAATAGGAGATGGTGAATCTCAGGAAGGTCAGGTATGGGAAGCAGCTATGTTTTGTTCTTTCCACAAACTTGATAATTTATGTGCGATAATGGATTACAACAAGTTTCAACTTGATGGAGCCATTAAGGAAATACTTGATATAGAACCGGTTGTTAATAAATGGAAGAGTTTTGGGTGGGAGGTTTTTGAAGTGAATGGACACAGTTTTGAAGAACTTATAAATGCTTTTGAAGAAGCTAAAAAGGTAAAGGGTAAGCCTCAAATTATAATTGCTCATACAATAAAAGGTAAAGGTGTTTCATTTATGGAGGAAAACAATTATTTCCACGGTAAAGCGCCAACAAAGGAGCAAAAGGAGGAGGCTTTAAGAGAATTAGGAAAAGACCCATGAGAGAGTGGAACCTGGGAAAACCAACGAGACAGGCATATGGTGAAACCCTGGCAGAACTGGGTGAAGAATATCCTGAGATAGTGGTTCTTGATGCGGACCTTTCCAAATCCACTCATACCTATATATTCGGGGAAAAGTTCCCTGAAAGATTTTTCAACTTCGGGATAGCAGAGGCTAATATGGTCTCTGCTGCTGCTGGACTTGCAGCATCGGGTAAAATTCCCTTTTGTTCTTCCTTCGCATGTTTTATGATAAACAAAGCCTTTGAACAGATAAGAATAGGAGTTGCAGGGAGCAGGTTGAATGTAAAGTTTGTTGCCTCTCATGGGGGAATATCTGTTGGTGAAGATGGATTTACCCAGCAATCGGTTGAGGATATTGCCCTTATGACCACATTCCCTGAATTTACCATAGTTGTGCCTGCAGATGAGTTTGCAACAAAATGGACGATAAGGGAGTGTGTGAAACATCCCGAGCCTGTTTATATAAGAACAGGAAGACCCAGGGCACCGATCATATATGATGAAAATACTAAATTTGAATGGAAAGGAACAAAAACACTGGAAAAAGGTGAAGATGTTACAATAATATCTTATGGGTTGACCCTTCATATGGCGCTCGATGCCCATAATAAGCTTTTAAAAAAAGGTATTAAGTCAAGGGTAATTGATTTTTACACAATAAAACCCCTTGATGAAGAAACCCTTTTAAAGGCATCTGAAGAAACAAAGGGAATAGTTATAATTGAGGAACATCTTTTAAACGGTGGACTCGGCTCAATGGTTGCAAGGTTTTTATCTGATAAAAATCCATGCAAAATAAAAACAATAGGAATAAACGATGCTTATGCAGAGAGTGGTAAACCGGATGAACTTTTTGAAAAATTTGGATTAACTGTTGAAAATGTTGTTCAAAAAGCTGAAGAAATAATGTCAAATGGTCGATGAGTTTCTTAAGAAGAAAGGCTCAAAAGATTCTATTGAAGTTCTCTTAAATCCACTTTCATTATTGTCATCCCCTTTTGATTATGAGGATTTAAAAAAAAGTATAGATTTTCTCAAAGAGAAATCAGAATATGGTGAAAAAGCACTCCTTATTGCTCATGAAGATATGGATGGAATAGCCTCCCTTATCATTTCAATCTCTCTTCTAAAAAGTTTAAACATCCCCTATGAAGTTTATATACCCTCCAAAGAAGAAGACCCTCATGGGATTTCTCATAAAGTTATAAAATGGGGAATTGAAAAAGACACCAATTTTTTATTTGCTCTGGATTGTGGGATTTCTGATGTAAGAGAAATTAAATATGCCCAGGAAAATGGAATGGATGTCCTTATTCTTGACCACCACAGGTACGGTCATTCTTATGATTCTTTTCTTTTTATTCATCCAAAAAAAGGCAGCGGGTTTCCCTATCTCTCTGCTTCAGCTCTTTCTCTTTTACTGTTTTATGGCTACCATATATTGGAAGGAAGAGATTTTGATTATATTTATCGCGAGAATCCTGATGAGATAATCCTGTCTGCCTGTGGTATCCTTGCAGACAGAGTTCCATTAATAGGAGACAATCTATTTATAGTAAAAAAGGCAAAACAAATAATAGAAGAAAAAAGGGGGAATCTTTATAGGATTTATAATGAAGCTACAGGTAAAGAGCCGAGCTTATGGAGCTTTGTCAGCAGTTTTTCAGCTCTTACATCTCGGGAAGGTAAATCTCTTTTGCTCTATCTCTTTGAAGATGGTGATATATCTCTGAAAAAAGAATATTTATTACGTATACTTAAAGAAGAGAAATTATCTATGAAATTATCCAAGGAAAGCCTGAATCTTGCCAAGGAATTCATAGACATTAGAGAACACTTTGTACTTGTGGTGGATAAAAATATAAGGCTGAGAAGCCTTGGATGGATTGCAAATGTTTTAAAGAGAAAATACTATTTACCTGCAGTGGTTATAGCTTACAGAAAAGATGGGATATGGGTGGGTGAAGGAAGAAGTTTTCCCCCGATTTCTATATACAACGCATTTAACAGAATAAAGGACCTGTTTGTAGATTTTGGTGGTCATCACTATGCAGCAGGTTTTTCCATAAAACAGGAAAATCTTAAGTTCTTTGATAAGAAATTTGAAGAATCCATTAGAAAGGAAAAAGAAAAGAACTGGAAAGAAAAAGTCGATATTTTGATAAATGGTGATTATCTCCATGAATTAGAAGATATTTTGAACCTTGGAAAGAAAAACTTTTATCTCTCATGCTATTTAGAAAATATAAAAATAGAGGAACTCAGAAAAAGTTTTGGAGGGCAGATTTATGGAATACCCGCGGAAAACGGTATCTATGACATGGTTTTAAGTATAGATGAAAATGGTGGAAGAGTTTTCTGGAAAAGCAAACAAACCGAGTAAGAAGCAATAGCCTCTTCTTTTCCTATAATTCCCATTTTTTCAGAAGTTTTTGCTTTTATTGATATTTTTTCTTCAGGTATTTTTAAAATTTTTGCCAGCTTAGCTCTTATCTTTTTTCTATGCTTAACAATCTTCGGTCTTTCAAGGAATATTACACAATCTATATTACCTATAATCACATTTTCCTTTTCCATAATTTCCACACATCTTTTTAAAAAAAACTCACTTTTTGCATCTTTCCACTTTTTTTCACTATCAGGAAAATGAGTTCCTATATCTCCTTTTCCAATAGCACCCAGGATGGCATCTACAAGAGAATGAATCAAAACATCTCCATCAGAATGCCCAACAGCACCTTTTTTAAAAGGAATGTGAATGCCACCAATATAAAGCTTTCTGCCTTCTTCCAGGGGATGTAAGTCATATCCCCACCCTATAACAGGCTTAAATAATCCCCTCCATATTGTTTTTAAAAAGATGATATCTTCTGGATAGGTTAATTTAAAATTCAGAAACGAGCCTTTTACATATACAGGTTTAACATTTAAAATTTCCTTTATCATGGTTGACTCATCAGGAAAATTTTTGCCCCGGGACCTTCTGAAAGCTTCAAGGAGTATACCTCTTTCTATTTTTTGAGGAGTTTGAATAATTTTTATCTTCTGTCTTTTAAGGAGTTTGTCTTCCTCAAAGGCAGTATCATAAAGTTTTACGAATGGGACAACCAACCTGCCTTTTGATTTTATAACTCTCTTAATTAAATTTTCAGGAATAAATGGTCTTGAAACATCGTGAATAAGAATTCTGTCGCCTCGCGAGTTTCTTAAACCATTCCTGACTGATTCACTTCTTGTTAACCCTCCTTTTACCACTTTGATATTGTCTAAACCAAGAGTTTTAAGTTCTTTATGCACAGATTCCCTTCTCTTCGCAGGAACTACAAGAACTATCTCTTTAATTTCATTAAATTTTAAAAAGGTCCTGAGTGAAAAAAAATAAAGAGGATATTTTTCTATTTTTAAAAAAGCTTTTGGAAAACCAAACCTTTCTCCCTTTCCAGCACCAACAAGTATCAAAGAGAGCATCACACCTTTTGAAGAACAAAAATCATAATAAATATTAAAATAAAAGCAAGAAGGTTTATCTGAAATTTCAATCCAAAGGAGAGGTCTATTATAATGAGGTCCAGTCTTATGTTAGAAAAGCCAAATTTAACCGGGAACAGAAGCACATCTCTGGCAGGGCTTTTGGGAAGAAAAGTAAGCAGTATCCTACCTATTATATCTCCCAGTGCTCCCGCAAGAACCACGGCAACTATATTTCTTATTGTTAAAATTTTCTTTGCCATTTTTAAATTATAAATCATTTAAAGGATAGAATTCAAAATGTCTTATACTCTAAAATATAAATATGGAAGAAATTGAAAGACAGGTTGGATTTCTCAGAGAAAAAGGAAAAGATTTTGAAAAAAAAGTAAAAATGATAGAAAGGGAACTCGGAAAAGACTTAGACCTTCTGGCACTAATTATGAACTTTCGGGAAATCATTGAAAGGGACTGGCAAACAGGAAATTTTGAAGGATATCCATACTACACTATGTGGCTTAACATGCTTATAAAGCTCTCCAAAGCACTTTCTGAAATAGATGCAGATGACCTTGAGATTGAAACCCCTGATGAAGAGTCTTTACGAAAAATCATACAGGATGAAATGAAGGGAGGCTACGGTTTCAGATATTTTAAAATGTATTTCCCTCAACTTATATGGCATACAAGATTACTTCAAATAGCTCTTGAAAAAAAGATAAGGCAAAAAGGTGGAGAAATCATAAAAAATAAGTAAAATAGCAGATGCAAAAAGGAAAGGTGCAAAGGGCAAATATTTGATTTTTTTCTTTATTTTCAGGGAAATTCCCACAATGCTTCCAATCAATGAGGCGATAAACAAAACAATAAATACATTTATCCATCCTGTATAAAGCCCTATCATGGCAAGAATAATGATATCTCCTTCACCCATCAGCTCTCTCTTAATTATTTTGCCTGTAATATAAAATATTCCCGGTATAACTGCTCCTATAATACCTCCTGTAAGAAAATATAAAAATTTCCCGGATAAGAATGCAAATAAAAAACCCATAATTAAACCCGGAAGGGATAAAACATCTGGAATAAGCATCTTCTGCATATCTATTGTTGATATGTTAACTGCGAAGAATATAAAAGTTATTGATTTTAAAAAATTTATAGAGAATCCAAATTTTATATAGGAGAGAAGGAAAAGAGAGGCCATAATAACCTCCACGAGTAAATATCTTAAAGGGATTTTACCCTCACAACTCCTGCATTTCCCTTTCAAAATAATATAGCTTATTATAGGTATATTATCATAAAATCTGATTTTTACTCCACATTTTGGACAAAAAGAAGAGGGAGTAATAATAGAGATATTTTCAGGAATTCTATAAATTAAAACATTTGAAAAACTTCCAAAAACCCCTCCTATTATAAAGATAAAAGTTGAAAAAATTATTTTCACCCTTTGTAAGCGAATACTTTATTTTTACCTGAAGATTTTGCATGATATAGGGCATCGTCAGCCTTCTTAATCAGGTCTTCTGCATTATTTGCGTCAATCGGATAAACAGCAACTCCTCCGCTTATTGTGAGTTTACCACCCGGTTGTGTTTCTTCATTCTCAAACTTTGTCTTCTCTATAATCTCCCTTACCATTTCACCAAATCTCAGAGTCTGCGCCTTGTTTTTATTGTATAACATCACAACAAATTCTTCTCCACCATACCTTGCAGGAAGCCCTATATTACCTGAGACTTTTTTTAAAATTTTACCAAGGTTTTTTAAAAGGTCATCGCCTGCAGGATGTCCGTGTCTATCATTATATTTTTTAAAGTTGTCTATATCCATCATAAAGAGTCCCACATAGGCTGATGATTGTTCTGCCTGTTTTATAGCTCTTTCTAAACGTTCTTTGAAAACTCTCTTATTATAAATCCCTGTAAGACCATCAGTATCAGCAAGTCTCTGTATCTGTTCTCTTAACTCAGCTCCATACATCGCAAGAGCACCAAGCTCAGAAACCATCTTTAAAGCCTCCAAGGAATATTTTAAAGCTGTTCTCTTATCTCCTATAATATGAATCTTCTCTTCTCCTTCAGGTGTTAGAACCCTTTGAGTCAAAGGTTTTATTTTCCTCACACCTATCACACCAAACATCTTGTCTCTGTAATGCACAGAGGCACATATATCATAATCAATCTTATAAGGGTCTTTGGACCTGTAGTCCATTGCATCAGCGCGTGAATGATGTTCCATATCTTCCTGGTCCATTGTGCTCCTTATCTTTCCTATAAATCCAACAGGACCTATACCAAGAGGATATTTAATTTTGGTCCTTAGATATTTATTTTTTTCCTTAGAGATAAGCTCTCTGAGTTCAAAGAATTTACCGTTTTCTATTGCTTCAAAGAAAAATATTTCATCTGCGTTTATCACATTATTAACACCTTCTATTATTTTCCTTGGCATGTCTTTCTTCTCCAGCTTGTCGTCGCCCAGAGCACTGGCCAGATTAAGAACCGATTGTATAACCCTGCCTCTTGCTGAAATTTCAGCAATAAGCTCGTCTATTCTAAAGGTCTGCTCCCTTGTTATTGTTTCATATGTTATCCTCTGAGTTCTTAACCTGTTCTCAAGACTTTTTATCTGCCTTTCAAGTTTTTTTCTCTCAAATAATTCTATAAGGAATAAAGAAATAAAAGCTACCAGAACTATTCCTATACCCACCAGTATTATAAGTGTCTGATTGCCCAGAAAATTATTCATTCCTGCTCCAGCTCAAAAACTCTTTTAAATATAAAGTCAATTCTTTTTTTCAGGTTAAATTTAAAATCAAAAATTTTCTCAATATCCTTTTTATTCAAAAACTTTCTAATGCTTTTATCATTCAGTAACACTTTTTTTAAATCCATATTTTTCTCACCTGCAAGCCATGCCAGTCTCATTATTTTCTCATAAGCCTGTTTTCTGGTCATACCTTTTAAAATCAATTCATTCATTACACTCTGAGAAAACACTTTCCCTTTTGTCATATCCAAATTTTTATTTATATTATCCACAAAAACGTTTAAATTTTCAAGTGCGAAGCAAATTTTGTCATACATATATGAGAGCAAAATTATTCCATCAGGGAATATAATCCTTTCTGTACTGGAGTGAGAAATATCTCTTTCATGCCATAGAGCAATATTTTCAAGAGATGTTATGAGATAACCCCTTATAACCCTTGCAAGTCCACATATTCTCTCCGATATTATAGGGTTTCTTTTATGGGGCATACTTGAAGAACCTTTCTGACCTTTTGTAAAGGGTTCTGCAATTTCAAAAACTTCCTCTCTCTGCAAATTCCTTATTTCAAGGGCAATTCGTTCAAGAGAGGATGCACACAGTGCAAGTGTTTCCATAAAAAGGGCGTGTCTATCCCTTGGGACTATCTGAGTGGAACAGGGTTCGGGCTTTAATCCCAGATTTTTGAGGATATGTTTTTCAACTTCAGGGTCAACATTCAAATAATTTCCCACTGAACCTGATATTTTTCCGTAAGAAATTTCGTTTTCTGCATTCTGGAGCCTCTTTAAATTTCTGAGCCCTTCTGAGTAAAATCCAAGGAATTTAAGTCCAAGAGTAGTGGGTTCTGCATGCATTCCATGAGTTCTGCCTATCTGAGGTAGATACTTATACTTTTCAGAAAGACTTTTAAGAGCTCTTAAATATCTTTTGTGTCTTTCAGTAACCCTCTTTAATGCTTTTTTCAGCATATAAGCAAATGCAGTATCAACAACATCTGAGGAGGTGAGTCCAAAATGGAAAAATCTCTTTTCAGAAGGGGTTAAACTCTGTGTGCAGGATTCTATAAATGCTATAACATCATGCTTTATTGTTTTTTCTCTTGCTCTTATATCCCTGAGATTAATTCTCACTTTTCTTTTCACATTTTCAACAACTTTCTTGGAAACAATACCCTTTCTGGACAGAGCCTCAAGATTCAGAATCTCTATTTTGAGCCACGTTTTAAATTTATTTTCTTCTGAAAAGAAATTTTTAAAATCCCTGGGGGTGTATCTTTCTATCATTCTTCCTCCCTTTCAATTATCATCCTTTCTCTTTTAAGTTTTTCCGCATTTATTATTGTTTCTATCTCATGAACTGCTTTATCAATTTCTTTATTTATTATAACGTAATCATAAGCTGTCCAGAAATCCATTTCTTTCAATGCTTCTCTAAATCTCTTAAAAGCATTTTCTTTTGAATCCTTTCTTTTCTCTATCCTTTTTTTTAGTTCTTCAATTGAAGGAGGTAAAATATATATTGCAACAGAGTCTTCCATTTTCTTTTTAACCTTTCTCATTCCCTGAAAATCTATATCCATTATAACCACTTTACCCTCCTGGAGACTTTTTATAACAGGGTCCATGGGGGTTCCATAATAATCTTCATAAACCCTGGCATATTCAAGCATCTTATTCTGTTTGACCATTTCCTCAAACTCCTCTCTGGAAATAAAGTAATAATCTCTCCCATTTGATTCATCTTCTCTTGGCTTTCTTGTTGTGCAAGAGACGGAATAGAAAAATTCTCTGTTTTTTTCCGCAATTTTCCTGCATAGAGTTGTTTTACCACAACCTGAAGGTCCTGAGATTATCACACAGAATTTTCTGAAATCTCTTTTAATCATTTTACAATTATAAAGTAAAAAATACTTGTGTTCAAATTTGGAAGAGTAATAGGTAAGTGGTGTATAATTTAGTTCTATGAAGGCGACAACCGTAATAGGAGTGTTAAAAGATGGAAAAGCAGTCATAGGTGCAGATGGTCAGGTCACAATGGGTGAAACCGTTATAAAACACACTGCACAAAAGATTTTCAAACTATACAAGGGACAGGTTCTTGCAGGTTTTGCAGGCGCGGTTGCTGATGCATTTACCCTTTTTGAGAGTCTTGAAAGAAAAATAGAGGACGCGAGAGGAGACCTTGTTAAAGCATGTGTGAATTTTGCAAAGGAATGGAGAACTGATAAGTTTTTAAGAAGGCTCGAAGCAATAATGATTGTTCTGAACAAAGAAAAGATTTTGATAGTCTCAGGAAATGGCGAGGTTGTTGAACCAGAAGAAAGTGTTGCTGCGATAGGTTCAGGAGGGAATTATGCTCATTCTGCAGCTCTTGCTCTTTTGAAACACACAAACCTTTCTGCGAGGGAAATAGCTCTTGAAAGTCTTAAAATAGCCGCAAGGTTGTGTATATACACAAATGAAAAAATCTCAATACTTGAGATATGACACCTGAACTAAGATTTGACAGACTCCTTGATTTCTTTGGTAAAAAGAAAGAAAAGAAAAAAGAAACAAAGGATAAAAAAGCAAAAGAAAAGAAGAAACAGAAAAAGGATGTAAAAAAGGAACCCGAGATTAAAGAAAAAGAAATCAAAAGGCAAAAAGTAAAAGTAGAAAAAATAGTAGAAGGTATCCCGGAAAAAGAAAAGGATAGAGAAAAGGAATTTCTTATTTTTAAAATGGGAAATGAATTTTACTCTTTACCTTTAAGAAAGGTAAAAGAAATATACTCCACCCTTGAGGTCATAAAAGCACCTGAACTTCCTGAATATATCTCCGGCTTTGCAAAATTTAAAAAGAATATAGTCCCTGTAATTGATATTTCCAGGGTCCTTGATATAAGCCCATCAGAGGAAAAGAATTATGTTGTGGTTGAGGTGGGGAAAACCCCTCTTTTTCTTCTAATAGGAGAGATTAAGGGAATAGTTAAAGAAACAGAAGAGAATACTTTTGATGTTCCTTTCAATCTGGACAGGGATTTATTTCAGAAAATTATTTATGAAAACGATATTTTGATAGGATGTATAAATCCTGATTACTTTTCGAGAATAAAAAAAGAAATTGTGGAAAGGGTCAAAGAAAAAGCTAAATGATAAAGGTTTCTTTACTCTCTCTTATTCAGGGTTTAACAGAATTTCTGCCTGTGTCCAGCTCCGGACATCTTGTGTTAATTCAGGAGCTTCTAAAATACAATCCAGAGGGAATAGGCCTTGAGGTTTTGCTTCACCTTTCAACCTCTTTTGCAATAATTGTTTATTTTTATAAAAAATTGGTCCCTTTTTATAAAGAGTATTATAAAGAAGTTCTGATTGGAATAATACCAGCAGGGGTCGCAGGTATTTTTTTTAAAGGCTTTTTTGAAAAATTTTTTGAATTTCCCCACTTTCTTGGCATATTTTTCATAATAAATTCTCTAATACTCTTTTTTGCAAAACAAAGGGGAAAGGAAAAGATAAACTTAAAAAAGGCATTAATAATCGGTTTTTTCCAGATTTTTGCACTGTTCCCGGGAATTTCAAGGTCGGGCATAACAATTTCAACAGCCCTTTTGCTCGGCTCTGATTCAAAAGACTCTTTTGAGTTCTCCTTTTTAATGGGATTGCCTTTAATTCTGGGAAGTGGAGTTGTGGAATTTCAGTATATAAGTTTAAATCTGGAAAATACGGTTGGCTTTATACTTTGTTTTATTTTCGGTTTAATCGCTCTTTTTATCCTTGATAAAATCTTAAAGATTAAGAAGTTCCACTATTTCTCTATTTAT
This sequence comes from Candidatus Hydrothermus pacificus, assembly GCA_002011615.1. GTDB lineage: Bacteria > Hydrothermota > Hydrothermia > Hydrothermales > Hydrothermaceae > Hydrothermus > Hydrothermus pacificus. Next base: position 71,801 of record MTOH01000006.1, read on the forward strand.
ACCCTGATTCTTGGAATAATCGCATTTTTTATCTTATGAAGTATGAGGACGCAATAAAATATCTTTTTTCTCTTATAAATTATGAGAGAAAAATCCCGAAGGGAGAATATGATTTTGCAGGTTATATAAAATTTTTAAACAATACAGGAAACCCTGAAAAAAGCCTGTCTTTTCCAATAACTGTTGTGGGAACGAAAGGAAAGGGAACAGTTGCCCATCTTCTAACCTCAATCTTTTTAAGTTTGAATAAAAAAACAGGGCTTTATACATCCCCCCATATTCTTGATGTAAGGGAAAGAATAAGGATAAACTTTGAGAAGATACCCGAGCAAAAACTTGCCGAAGGAATTGAGTTTATAAGGTCAAAGGAAAATATTAAAAGACTCACCTATTTTGAAGCACTCACAACAATTGCCTTCAGGTATTTTAAGGATGAGGGAACAGAGGTTCAAATTCTTGAGGCGGGGCTCGGCGGGAGGCTGGATTGCACAAATGCCGCAAATCAGAAGGTCACAATAATAACAAAGATTGATTATGACCATGAAAGAACACTGGGGTATAATATTGAGAAGATTGCCTGGGAAAAAGCAGGGATTATAAAGGAGAAAAACCTTGTAATATCTGTTCCTCAGAAAAAAAGAGTTAAAAAAGTTATTGAAAAGGAATGCATAAGAAAAAAAGCTGAACTTTTTTTTATAGGAAAGGATATTCCCCTTGAGATTGATGGTAAAATCTTAAAACTCAGAATAAATTCAAAGACCCGTGAATTTCCGAATTTTTTAAAGGGAGATTTTAACTCCTACAACATTGCAGTATCTTCAGCCTGTGGTGTACTTCTGGGCTGTGAAAACTTTAACTTTGATAATTTTAAAATATCAGGGAGATTTGACATTTTAAAGGAAAACCCCCTTCTTATAGTGGACTGTGCTCACAACCCCCTGTCTATATATACTTTTTTAAAAACTTTAAACAAGGAATATCCAGGAAAAGACTTTTTGATAATAATCGGGGTAAACAAGGATAAAAATTTAAAAAAAGTTGCAAGGATTTTGAAAAAATTTGATTATAAAATTGTAATTACAAAATCAAAAAGTCCGAGGGCATCGCCTTTGAAACTGCTTGAAAAAATATTTTCACAAGAGGGCATAAAGATTTTTGATAAAGATGAAGAAATTAACAATCTGCTTTCAAAATACAGTGACAGGGATATTGCTGTTACAGGTTCTTTTTATTTGATTGAGGAAGTTTACAGATTTTTAAATAAAGAGCCTTTATGAAAAAATTAAAAATACTTCATGTATCCGATGCCTATTATCCCTTTCCAGGTGGTGTCTCGGAACACATGTATCATTTGAGTAAAGCATTAAGGGAAAGGGGGCACGAAGTTTATATTCTTACTGCAAATTATAATGGTCAGGAAGATGAAAAATATGTAAAAAGGGTCGGGAAAATCCACACCTTCCTTGCAAACAAAACCCAGATTACCTGGACGTTTTCCTGGAATCTTCCTTTTGAGGTGAAAAAGTTTATAAGGGAAAATAAATTTGATGTAATCCATACCCACGGACCCCTTGCTCCTAACCTTCCCTTTCTGGCACTCCACTTTTCAAACTCAATTAACGTTGCGACTTTTCACACAGCCTTTGTGGGTTTTAATTTTTATAAAATAGCAAAATACTTTTTTAAAAATGCCTTTAAAAAAATAGACTGTGCAATATGCGTTTCAAACAAGGCATTTGAGGAAATTTACCCTTATTTTCCTTATAAAGAAAAATACAGGATAATACCAAACGGAATAGATACACAGAGGTTTAAGCCCGAGGGAGAAAAAATAGAGAAATTTTTAAAACACAATTTCAAAATTCTGTATGTGGGAAGGCTTGAACCCAGAAAGGGGTTTCCTGTTCTTTTAAAAGCATTTGAGCTAATTGCGGATAAAGTTGACGGAATTTTAATTGTTGCGGGAAAGGGAATAGAGGAAGAAAATTATAAGAAAATGGTTCCTGAGAGGTTAAAACCAAAGGTTTTCTTTGAAGGTTTTGTTCCCTTTGAAAAACTCCCCGCCTATTACAGAACCTGTGATTTATATGTCTCACCTGCTCTCGGAGGAGAAACATTCGGAATAGTCTTGCTTGAAGCAATGGCATCAGGTGCGTGCGTTATTGCATCAAACATTGATGGTTACAATGAAGTTTTAAAAGATGGCAAAAACGGAATTTTGTTTGAAAAGGGAAATTATAAAGAACTTTCTGAAAAAATCTTAACGCTTTATAAAAATAAAGATTTAAGAAAAAAACTCGCTGATTCTGGATATAGATTTTCAGAAAACTTTGACTGGAAAAAAATTACTGAAAAGGCTGAAGAGGTTTATTTAAAGATGGTTAAAATAAAAATTTCAGAAAAATATTAAAGGGTGAAATCCTGCTTTTTCCTTTTACCTCTTTTCGCATTTTTTCCAGCTCAATAAATCTTGTGTCAAACTTTATGCCCCCTCCTATCTTAAAATTTTTAATCTTTCTCATATAGCCAAGATAAAACTCAAATATGTTTCTTGTTTTTACGGTGGTTTCATGAATCTCTGCTGGATATTCTGGATAAAATTTGTTTGAAAAAGAAAAGTTAAAAAGGTTTTTATCTTTCTTATAATTAATTATTAAAGACATCTCGGGTTTTAATTGAATATACTGGTCAATAAAAATCTCAGAACCTCCGAATTTGTTTCCAAGAAAATGTGAGACCAGAAAAATAAATTTAAAACTGGATGCTGTATAACTGAGTCCTGCTCTTGCAGTGAAAGGCAAATTGGAAACAAATATGGATGGAGAACCCGTTAAAATTATCCCTATACCATAATCAAGTTTTGTTTTCAACACATTCTCCAATAACAGAAATAAATAAATATTTTCATTTATATCCATTCCTGTTCCCAGATCAAGGGAAAAAGCATATTTTTTGAATTTGTAAACAATAGTGTCTTTTAAGGAATATCTTTTGTAGACATTAAGAAAAGGGTGGGAATAATAAAAAACTTTGGCATTCAAATAACACTTAAATCTCTTATAGGGTAAAGCAAAGCCGATTTTGGTAATTAAGGTCGTTGCAATGAATTTGATTGTATCTTCGTCCCCATTTTCGTCCACCAAGTACAACTCGTTTAAAAAATCTCCTTCTTTTGAAAAGATAAGTTCCGTAAAGATAAATTTTTTATAAATAGAGAGGTTTAATAAATACTCTGTATAATCAAATTTATCTTTAAACATGGTATCTTTATGCTGATAGGAAAAATGTTCAAAGTAGAAGGATAAAAGAGTGTTTCTTTTTGAAAAAAAGGGGTTTTGACTCAAAATCATTGTATTGTCATAAAAAATAGAGGATTTCTGAGAAAATAAAAAAGAGGATAGACCTAAAAAAATAGGTATAAATTTTAATTTAGACTTTAACATGAATTTTTATAAGCGGGGGACCTCCTGCTCCTGAGTTAGCTTATAATCGGGGCGCGCGGATTTGAACCGCGGACCTCCTGCTCCCAAGGCAGGCGCGCTAACCGGGCTGCGCTACGCCCCGTTAAGTGTCTTAATTTGCGGGTTTGAACCGCTGGTCTTTTGCTCGTTAAGTGTTTTTAATTTTAAAGTATTTCTTAAAAACTTCTCAACCTCTCCTTTCCCTTTATTGTTATCAACAAAAACAGTATATTTTTTTTCTTCCTCATCAATTTTATTGTGGAATTCTCTTTGTCTTATGTATATCTCCCATCTTCCATCGGATACATCCTTTTTTCTCTTCAAAAGTCTTTTTTTAATTTTTTCTTCATCTGCAAAGGGTGCGATTATCAGGAATTTTACAGAAAGTTTATCAGCAATTTCTTTTGCCCTTTTTCTCCATTTTTTCTTTAAAAAACTTGCATCTATTATACAGGATTTTCCTTCTTTTAGAATTTTTTCAGCCCTTTTAAGCATTTCTTTGTAAACCTCTTCAGATTTTTTTTGAGAATAAATACCCTTTCCGAATGGAACTATCACCTTTTTGTGAGGAGAAAAGCCGGACATCTCCTTCCTTACCCTGTCCGATTGAATTAATATTGAATTTTTTATAACTTTATTTAAAATTTTTGCCACAAAACTTTTACCAGAGCCGGTTAAGCCGAAGGTTATTATAAAAAATTTATTTTCCATTTAAAAGAAATTTCAGAACTGTTTTATTAAACTCTAAGGGTTTTTCTATCTGGGGTGCATGGGAACATCCTTTAAAAACCTTTAACCTGGAATTTTTGAGCAACTTTTTTGCTCTGCTGGCATGTTTGAGGGGTAGATAGGGGTCGTGGTTTCCCCATACAATAAGTGTGGGGACTTTCAATCCGGGCAGATATTTTATAAGGTTAACCTCTCCGTGTCTCATTATGCTGGGAAAAACATGGTCTTTTTCCAGTCTTGCCAAGAGGGAAAAAATTTCCAGCAATACTCTTCCCGGAAGGGAGATTTCCTTTCCAAATCCCGCTGTATTGACAAGAACGAGTTTTTCAACCTTTTCGGGCTTTTTTACTGAATAATAAACCGCTATAGAGCCTCCGAGAGAATGCCCCATAAGTATGACTTTCTTAAAATTTAAAAATTCCATGAACTCAAAAAAGTGAGAGCTCAGATATTCAAAGGAGTAATTCACCCTTGGTTTGTCACTCAAACCGAAACCCGGTAAATCAGGAACAATTACCCTGTAGTATTTTGAAAAATGATTTATATTGGGTTTCCACTCTTTTTCACCGCTTATCTTTCTTCCTCCACCGTGGAGCAAAATTAAGGGTTTACCTTTACCCTCCTCAAGATAATGAATTTTTAAGCCATTAACATTTAACCATTTACTTTTAAACATCTTCGACTTAGGGATTATCTTTCTATTTTGTAATTAATTTTCCTTTTTGTTTTTAAAAATTTAATATGAATAAAATAAGTTCCTTTTTTAAGATTTTTTAGTTTCTCCAAAATTATAACATTTTTTCCTTTTTTTAACCCTTCTTTTTTTGTTTTAAAGATATTCCTTCCTGTTATATCAAAAAGGGAAATCAAGATATCTTCTTCATAATCCGAGTAGATTGAAATTCTGTCTGGTGGTAAAAATCTGATTTTTTTATAATATTTTTCATAATTCTTTTCTTTTATTTTAACTCCTGACATATCAATTTTTATAAAATCAATGCCATTACTGTCAGGACCAACATAATGCTTGTTTGTCCAGCTATCCCAGTGTTCGTGAACACCCAGTGAAGATGTGCCGTAGGATGAATCAGGTTCTGCCATTTCATGCAGGAAGTTCTGAGATGTTTCCATCTGGTTTGTTTCCGCATTCAGAAAATCCCACATTACAGAGGATATTGCAACAGGGTCCTGAGACATAAATACGGAGGAGGGCCAGTCATCACCGAACACTGACCATTTAAAGGGCAGGTTGTCACCCAGCTGTTTGCCGCCGTAAAGACCATCTCCAATAAAAAGTATGGTTTTTTTACCCAGATGTCTGTGGGCCATCAAATCAACAAAAGGAGACCATGCACCCATCTGGATTACCTGAGGTCTTATTGAATCATGCAGTCCCTCAGTTAGATTTGGAGATGCGGGTGATTCATAAAGAGAACCATAGTGATTTTTGCCAAAAATAGTAATTCCTGAAATTGCATGGATTTTAAGTATCGCAATATCGATTAAATATTTTGCCTTCACTATGTTTGTATCTCCTATGTGCACAATTTCGTTTTGAATACCACCGCCTGTAAAGTGAATAAGTGTATCGGACATACCTCTTACAAACCTTCTGTCGTTTGTGTATCCACCATATCTATCTACAAACCATACACCAGGAAAGGAGTCGATGATGGGATAATAAAACCTATCCGGTATCCTTTTTAAAACATCGTATATAAAAATACATGTTTCTGGAACACCTGCATGGTGAATTAATTGTCTTAAAAGGGCAATTACAATCTGGTGATTTGCATCGGTTTCATTGTCCTGGTCACCATAACCATCAGCGTTGTTAAAATTTACCTTTATCCCTATTATTTCACCAGCAGTATAACCTGTCCCGTTGTTAAAGAATTTAAAAAGAGTATCCCATGCTTCTGAAATAGTCGGTTTACCTGTAAGTGCAAGTATTGCGGTGTCCATCATTGCATTAACAGCGGACTGGGAAAGGTTGTTTTCATCCCACCACTGTCCGTTTATCTCATCCCAAGAGGTTGCTGATGTATCATGAACCCATACAACCCTTCCAGGGTGTATACCCTTGGGTTCTCCTATTGGAGAATTCGGGTCAGTTGGGTCCCATTCAGGGGTATAAATGCTTCTATAAGGAATGTTAAATAAAAGGAATACAAAGATTATTCCCAGTGAAGTTCCTGCTTTTTCCCAGAATTTTTTTGATTTTAAAAAGGATAAAAAGCCGAGAAGAGAAATTAACTGGAGCAGGAAAATGGTGGCAAAGGGAAGGGCTGCTCTCTGACAGGGATAGTTTAATCTGTGGGGCTTTCTACCTGACCTCAATAGAATCCATAATAGAGAAAAAGGACCTATAATCCATGAAAGTATTTTCCATATTCTATTATCAGAATGTTTATTTTTTTCTGATTTCTTTTTCATAAAGAATTTCCATAATTTTTTTGGAACTCATTTTTAAAAATTCCTTTGATAGTTTTTTCAGGCTTTCACCACTCATTGCCTTTTCAATTGCTTCCGGTAACACCCTTATCCCTATTTCTTTATTTTTATAAAAATTGTAGAAAATCACCTTTATTCCCTTCCTCACCTTTTTAAGTTCTATATTGCCTTTTCCAGCAGTACAGGGGGTTGAACACTGAACTCCATCCATCACACAAATATAGGGTTTTTCAGGAATTGTGTAAACAATGCATTTAATATCCCTCCATTTTTCTGGCTTAAGATGTTTTACCGCAAATCTTCCTATTTTATATCCTATTACAAGGAAAGGACCTTCATGACCATGAAATTTGACCGCTTCTTTATAGGAAAGCATACCTGTATTTTAAAGATAAAAAAATGGCTAAATCAATAAAGTTTTTTTATTATCTCCCATACCTTAAAGGGTCTTTCACATCTTAAATGCCCCATCTCATAACATCCCATAAATGCCCAGAATGAAACCCTGTCTATTTTTTCTTTTTTACAGAATTCATAAAATTTCTTTATGTAGTTTTCTTCTTTCTTTTTTAACTTAAATGCCTGAATCCATATCTCAATCTCTTTTTTGTATTTCCCTCTGTAATCTTTTAAAATTGAAATGGCATTTTTACTTTCTCTGTCAAAGTTTTTATTGAATAAAACAGGATAGGGGTCGGTTCCTATTATGTCAAAATTTTTGCTTTTGAAAAAAATTTCAAGAAAATCCTTTTTTAAAGAGTAAGGGAGAAGGCATATTGAAACCTTTTTATTTTCTTTTTTCCATAATTCCGCAATCCATTTTAAAAGTTTAATTCCTGAATCTTTAAGGTTCTTTCCCTTACAGTTTTTGCATAAACACTTTTCATCAATTAGTTTTGGTTCATCCATGAAAATTCCGTCAGCACCCGTCTCAATTGAAAACAAACTCCACTCCTTTAATAAATTTCTGAACTTCTTTGAATTGGGACATGCCACTGGTTTTCTCTTATTTTTAATGACTATGCACTCTTCGGGATACTCGGATGTAAAAAAAGACGGAGGTTCTCCTCCAAAATACTTTCCCACTCCCCATGGGTCAAAAAACACCTCCAGATTTCTTTTTTTTGATTCGTAAATTATCTCCTTTAAATTCTGCCTGTAATACCTCAAATCCTCCTCTGAAAATGTATGGATTATATAACTGAACTTTGCTCTTTTAATCTCGTCTAAATCTTTTTTAACCCACCTTAAATCTCTTGTTCCAAAATAAGAAATTCCCTTCTTCAAAAGAAAAACTCCCCCTCCTTTTTGTGTTTTTATCTGGCTATAACAAATTTCTGGGAGAATACCCTTTTACCTGCTCTGAGAACAACAAAGTAGTTTCCAGGAGAAAGTTTTTTACCGTATTTATCTCTTGAAGAAAATACTATTTTATAAAATCCTTTTTTCTGATCACCTCTTACAAGGGTTCTTATTTCTCTTCCTGTGATATCAACAAGTTTTACACTCACATTCATGTCTTTTGAAAGGGTATAGGAAAATTTGTATTCACCTGTGGAAGGCAGGTATTTCACAGAGTAAAGTTTTGTCTGGACTTTTGAATAAGGATAGTATTCTTCCTTTACACCCACTGCTTCTATATTTCCATTGACAACAAGAGCAAAGGGCTGTGGTCCCTGAGGAACATTCTGACCGCTTATTGTAATTACATATTGACCTTCAACAGGGTCTGTAAAATTAACAACCTCAATATTATTAAGATCGTCAAAATTGCCTCCTGGTTGAGAGTTGTAATTACTTATGTTATTTCCACGATAATTGGTTCCATTTGGATCCGTAACCATAAGATTAAGGTCATTTACAAGAACAGGACTGGAACCAGGTGTTCCGGGATAATCTGACCAGGCAAGGACAAACCTTACAGGGGTTCCTGAATATACATAAACCGTTTCAACATATGTTTCTCCTGTATTAAGCCCTGGTGTTACATCTCTTGCAAGAAGTCTGTTTACATCTCCTGTGAAATAAAGTGACCTTGAAAGGTTTATTCTTCCCCATCCCTGATTATTGTTGGGCCATGTGTAATCTATAGGATTGGGATCTCCTGTTCCTGTCATTGAATCAGAACCAGAGACAAGAGTAGCTTTTACAAGAGCTGCTGAGGGGTTCAGAGAATTACCCGGGTCAGGTGCTCCTGTGGGATACCATCCTTCCCTGTAATACTGTCTTACAAGCAGAACAGCACCTGCACCATGAGGAGTAGCCATTGAAGTGCCCATAAATGGATTTCCCTGTATTCCACAGGTTGTCCAGTTATCAGCTGAATGTATATAGCCTGCAGTGAGTCTATCATCACCTCCAGGTGCCATAACATTTGGTTCCATCCTTCCGTCCGCAGCGGGTCCTTCTGAAGAATACCATGCTTTTACTTCCTGATAATTGTTTGGTCCACCTGGTCCACGCAGTCCTCTTGCAGTCGCTCCCATGGTTATATCATTCTTGGCATTTGCAGGCTGTCCAACACTCCCATCCTCTGAGTTACCTGCCTGGGAACCATTACCTGCAGCATATAAAATTACATAATCAGGATGGGTCCATATAAAGTTATCAACATCAGCACATCTCTGGTCATAACTGTTTGTCGCACTTCCCCATGAGTTTGTATGAGCCCTTGCACCTATTGCATAGGATGTATCAAAGGCAGAAGTCAACGGATCAGGTGGGGAGACAGCGCCAATTGTGCAATCCCATGTGCTACCGGTCTGTATATCCTGAACATGAAGGCGTGATTTATAAGCCATTCCTTTATATTGAAGGTTCTGGGAAAGTTCATCTGTTCCACCCACAGCAGTTCCTGCCACATGAGAACCGTGTCCCACATCACAGGAGTCATAGAATGTTCCTCCTCCAACAACCTCATATTTGACCCATTTTTTCTGACCATTAACGGTTCCATTGAAAAAGCAGTGAGCAGTATCAATCCCTGTATCCATCATTGTAAGAATTTCACCCTCTCCGTGAATTCCCTTTGACCATATAAGTGTATCACCGGATGTAGTATCAGTAAAATTATTTGTCTGGATAACAAATCTTCCTGCATTGTTAAACAGGAAATATTCAGGAACTTCCTCTATTTCCATAACCTGAGGTATTCTTGCTATATCATCAATATATTGAGGGTCAATTCTGAATTTGATTCTGTTATTATACCTTGTTTTACCGTGATACTTTATATCAGCATTAAACTTTTCTCTTATATACTCTGTTATTGCATCATTATCAGCATCCGGGAAAAGTTCAACCGATAAAAGCATCCAGGGGTCATTTTTTCTTTCAGGAGTATAAAATTCAATCTTTCCTAACATGGGGTGTATTTTGTATGCGGGATGATATATCCCTATCCAGGAAATAAAACCGAGTTCATTAACCTTCCCTACTGTTCTGTCATCCATTTTTACAAGATATGTATAGTGGGGAATATATCCGTAGATTTTAACACCGAGATTTTCAAGGGCATCCCTCTGACTTTTGTATATGGGTCCTTTAAACTGCACGATATAGTAATTGCTGTATTCATATTTAAGATTTTCAGTGATGTCTGGTTTTTCTGTACGTGGGTCAAAGGAATAGTTACCTATGTTTATTGTTGCAGCATAGGATAGAGTTACCCCTATAATAAGCACTACCCATTTTTTCATATAACTTACCTCCTTTTTTAAAAAGAATTAACCTAAATTATAATTTCATTTTCTATACTTTGTCAAACTCATTTTATTTACCTTATAATAATTTTATGTTAAAATATAAAATTCTTGTTGTTGATGATGATAAAGAACAGGCAGAAACTCTTTCAAATCTTTTAAATAAGGAAGGGTACGATTCAAAATTTGCAACTGATCAGGGAAAGGCAATATATCTTTATCAGAGAGGATACAGAGTAGTCCTTATGGATTTAAAGATGCCAAAGATTTCAGGAATAGAGCTTATGGGTAAGATGAAGGAAATTCAGGATGGAATTTTTATATTCATAACAGCCCACGGAACAATACCATCAGCAGTAAGCGCAATAAAAAAGGGCGCATTTGATTATCTCACAAAACCTGTTGATATGAAAAGTCTTTTAAAAACAATAAAAAGGGCTATTGAATTTTATGAACTANAAGAGGAAAACATAAGGCTAAAGGAGGAACTAAAATATTATGAGAAGGAAAAGGCTATTGTTTACAAGAGTAAAGAAATGAAAGAAATAACCGAGCTTGCAAAAGATGTGGCAAAAACAGACGCAACTGTTTTAATAACAGGAGAATCAGGAACAGGCAAAGAAGTTATAGCAAGATTTATACACAGAGAAAGCAGGAGAAAAGGAAGGTTTGTTGCGGTAAACTGCAGTGCAATACCGGAAACCTTACTTGAATCAGAACTTTTTGGATATGAGAAAGGAGCATTTACAGGGGCTGACAGAACAAAAGACGGCAAGGTTTTATGGGCTGATAGAGGAACTCTTTTCCTTGATGAGATAGGGGATATGCCCCTTTTGCTTCAGGGCAAGATACTCAGGCTCCTGCAGGATAAATGTTTTGAAAGAGTTGGTGGGCTTGAGACAATTCATGTTGATGTAAGGTTTATTGCAGCAACAAACCAGAATCTTGAAGAGAAAATCAAAGAAGGTAAGTTCAGGGAGGACTTATTTTATAGACTGAATGTTATAAGAATTGATATTCCTCCTTTAAGGGAAAGAAAGGAGGACATAGTTTCCCTTGCAAAATACTTTATAGAATTCTATTCAGAAAAATACAGGAAAGATATAAATTCTGTGAAAGAAAAGGCTTATGAAAGCCTTATTAACTACTCCTGGCCCGGAAATGTGAGGGAACTTGAAAATGTTATAGAAAGGACTGTTATATTAACAAAGGGCAATGAGATTGAGGAATTTGCAGGGATAAGTATGGAAAAGGAAAAATATGAACCTTTAAAAATAGAAGAGCTTGAAAAGCAGCATATAGAAAAAGTTTTGAAAATGGTGAACGGAAACATATCAAAGGCTTCTGAAATTTTGGGTTTACACAGGAACACCTTGAGGGAAAAGATTAAAAAATACGGAATTTTAATAAAGTGAAAATAAGTGGATTTACTTTTCTTTACAATGTTTTAAAAAACGATTATCCCTTTATAGAATCGATTAAATCCCTTCTTCCACTGGTTGATGAATACGTAATTCTTTTACTTGAATCCGATGATGGAACAGAGGAAAAACTTATGGAAAATTATGATAAGAAGATGAGGATAATAAAAGTTAAAAAAGAGAATATAAAATTTCCTATTTCCTTTGGCTATTATACAACAATGGCATTGAGAGAATGCACCGGGGATTTCTGCTTTTATCTTCAGGCAGATGAAGTTTTGCATGAAAAGTACATTCCCTACATAAAAACCGCACTTGAATTTTTTAAAAATAAAAAACATGTTGAGGGTTTTCTTTTAAAATATAAACACTTTTTTGGCAATTATAAACTCTATCATGAGGGATACGGATGGTATGAAAAAGAAATAAGAATAGTAAGAAATATACCTGAAATTTTTTCTTTTAAAAATGCAAAGAGTTTCAGAAAAAAGGTAAACGGGGAGATAAGAAGGGTTAAATGTGTTTTGCTCGATGCATATATATACCACTATGGATGGGTAAAACCCAAAGAAGTTATGATTAAAAAACTTGATTATTTCCATAAAATAAAGGGAGAAAAATGGGATAAGAAAATAGAAAACCCATATACAAATGTATATGGATTAAAAAAGTTTAAAGAATCCCATCCCGATTGTATGAAAAGGAGAATTAAAAGTTTTCATGGTATTAAAATTAAATCCAGACCACCGAAATTAAAAAAGAAAATAGAGTTTTTACTCGGTGAAATATTTGAAAGAACTTTCAAAAGAAGATTTTTTTCGGCTTACCACTATGTATTAATGGGGAAATACAAAAAGTTTTCAGAATAAAAAGCCAGCAATACCACCACCTGCATTTAAAGCTATATCTTTAAAGTCAAAATACCTCTGGGGCAGGAAGTATTGTATTATTTCATCTATCAATGCAATCCCTGTTACATATATTATTCCATAATTTTTAAATGTTTTTTTTGAAAAATAACCAATAAAAAAATATATATATAGATGAAACTTTTCTTCTGGTGCTCCTTTTATAAGAAAAAGGACAAAAAGAAACAAAATCAGCAAAAGTCTGAGCGGTTTTTTTATAGAAAAATAAAGAACAGGCAAAAAAAACAGCACGCTCAGACATATCCATAATATTCTGTAATTTTTTTCTTTAAGCAAAGTGCTCAACCAGTCTCTTATAAAAGGAGCAAGAGGTAAAAGTATAAAGATAATTAAAGTGAGAAAAATAAGGATTAAAAAATATCTCTTATTCAAGGTCAGGAGGTAACTGAAATTTTATTTTTTCTTCTGTGCCTTCCATCTCAATTATTTCCTCACCACCCATTGACTTCAGTTCTCCGATTATTTCCTGAACAAGTTCTTCAGGAGTTGATGCACCTGATGTAATACCTATTGCACTTGCGTTTTTGATCTCCTCCAGGGGTATCTCGTTTTTATCGTTTATCAGGTAAGCCTTTGTTCCGTACTTCTCTGCTATTTCTTTTAATCTGTTAGAGTTTGAGCTTTCCTTTGAACCTATTATAAGGAAAATATCAACAAAAGGAGAAATTTTTTTAACCGCATCCTGCCTGTTCTGGGTTGCATAGCATATATCATCCGCTTTGGGCTTTTCAACATTTTCAAATCTTTTTTTGATCCTTTCAACAATTTCTTTTGTATCATCAACCGATAGTGTTGTCTGGGTAATCACAGCAATCTTTTTAAGGTTTCTATTCTCAACTTTTTTAATATCCTCTTCACTTTCAATCACAATTATCCTATCGGGCGCCTCACCCATTGTTCCCTGTGTCTCAACATGATTTTTATGACCTATAAGAAGTATCGTATAATTTCCTTTTGCATAATTTTTTGCTTCTAAATGAACTTTTGTAACAAGCGGGCATGTGGCATCTATAATTCTTAAATTCCTGTTTTCAGCTATTTTTCTTACATCAGGGGAAACACCGTGCGCAGAAAATATCAAGATACTACCCTCTGGCACATGCTCTACTTCTTCAACAAACTTAACTCCCTTTTTCTCAAATTCGGAAACAACCCTTTCATTGTGAACTATTGCATGTCTAACATAAATAGGAGAACCGAATTTTTTAAGGGCAAGGTTTAAAATTTCAATAGCCCTTTCAACGCCTGCACAGAATCCTCTTGGTTTTGCAAGATAAATTTTAAATCCCATCTTAAAATTATAAAGGAACCTGATTTAAAAAAATAAATTTATTTGAATTTTCATATTTCTTAAATTATAATTAAGTTCTAAATTAAAGGAGGAATTTTATGCGAAGTGTTCTAATAATAGGTTTGTTTTTCTCTATATCCACTGCAGGAGAGATTCTTTTTAAGATAGATAAACTTTCCTATGATAAACTTCCTGAAATTCAAAAAGGCAATGTGGAAATATGGGAATGGAATCCTGAATTTACCCTTGGAGTGTGTGATGAATCTGAAGTTCCAGATGGATATGATATAGAAATTCTGGATAAAAACCCGAGAATTGAACATTACTTTATTGTAAAACTTATTGAGGATAATGTTGATTTATCAAAGTATAAAAAGTATGCGGATGTTTTATGGAAAAAGGGAAATCTTTTACTCGTAAGAGGTAAGGGTGGAAGACCCCATGATTTAAAAATAAGAGCTGAAATAAAATATGTAAGGAAAAGACCCATAAAATTTTCCCTTATCAAAACACCTTTTCCTTCATTAAGATACACAAACCCCTTAATCGAAGAGATGATTTTAAACATAGATTCAGCCACTGTTTATAACTATCTTTTAAGATTACAGAATTTTGTTACAAGAAATTCTCACCATGACAGTATTGCAAGGGCTACAGAATATGTTTTTAATCAATTTCTAACATCAGGACTTGACCTTGTTTATTACAGTTATGCGGGAGAAGACCCATGGGGCTCATTTCCAACAAACAATGTGGTGGGCATAAAATACGGAGAAACAGATTCTGCTTTAATAATATGTGCCCATCTTGATGCAACAGCAGGAAATCCTTACGGGGTTGAAGAAATTGCTCCTGGTGCTGACGACAACGGTTCTGGAAGTGCAGGAGTTTTAACTGCTGCAAAGGCTATGGCACCTTACACTTTCCATCATGAAATAAGGTTTATCTGTTTCATAGGAGAGGAACAGGGACTAATAGGAAGTGGAACCTATGCTGATAGTTGTGCAAATGCAGGAAGTAATATAATAGGAGTTTACAACATGGATATGATAGGGTATAACAGCGGGGGAATTGAAGACCTTGACGCCTGTGATGATAACCATTCTCCTTCTCAGTTTCTTGTAGATTCCTTAATCTATTTTGGGGGAGAGTATGTTCCCGGATTTCCTATTATAGAGGGAAGCGTGATGGGAGGTTCTTCTGACCATGCATCATTCCAGGATGCAGGGTATTCTGCAATACTGGGAATTGAAGATGGTTCAGTTCAAAATCCCTATTATCATTCAACAGGTGATACCATAGGAACATCTGTAAACGATTTTGGATTTATGGTAAATACCATAAAGGCAATTGTTGCAACCGTTGCAGAACTTGCAGGAGTCACAGGTGTTAAAGCCCAAGAGGCAAAAAGGTTTGAAAAAGTTTATTTAAATTTACCGACAATTATTTCAAAACCCTTAAATCTCAAAAATATCACGATTTATTCTGCCTCTGGGAAAAAAGTAGGAATTTTGAAGAAAACAGGAATTTATTTTATAAAGTTAAAGAAATTTCCGAAATACAAAAAGAAGATTATTTATTTGAAATAGACCTATTTTCAATATAAAATAAAAGGGCTGTTATATCGGTTGCCCTTATTCCTGGAATTCTACTCGCCTGTCCGAGATTTAAAGGTTTATACTTTCTAAGTTTTTCTCTTGCCTCATAGGAAAGATTCGGAACACTTTCATAATCAATATCCTCTGGTATTTTCTTTTTTTCAAGTTTTTCAAAATGCTTTGCTTCCTTTAACTGTCTTTTAACAAATCCCTCATACTTTATCTCTATCTCCACCTTTTCCTTCAGGTGGGAAGGCAGTTCCTTATCCTTATTTATCTTTTTTAAATCATCATATTTTACATTTGCTCTTCTTAAAAGTTCTGCAAGGGTAACACTTTCTTTAAAATTGTCCTTTATCACTTTTAAAGCGGCTTCTCTTTTTATCCTTTGTTTTTTAAGCCTTTCAATTTCCTCATCAACTATTTTTCTCTCCTCAAGAAACTTCTTATATTCACTTTCATTTATAAGACCGAATTTATAGCCATAATGCATTAACCTTTCGCATGCATTATCCTGCCTTAAAATTATCCTGTATTCCGCCCTTGATGTGAACATTCTGTAGGGTTCATCAACTCCTTTTGTAACAAGGTCATCTATCATTACCCCTGTGTATCCCTCTGACCTCTTTATTACGAAGGGCTCCTTTTTATCAAGATATAAAACAGCATTTATTCCTGCAACAATCCCCTGTGCTCCTGCCTCCTCGTAACCGCTGGTTCCGTTAATCTGTCCTGCAAAGAAAAGTCCCCTTATCTTTTTTGATTCAAGCCATGGATAAAGCTGACGCGGGTCTGAAAAATCATATTCAATTGCATAACCCGGAACAAGAATTTCAGCGTTGTGGAGTGCGGGAATCGTTCTTAAAATTTTATACTGAATATCAACCCCGTAAGATGTTGAAAGACCTGATATATAAATTATATCAGAATCTCTTCCATCAGGCTCAAGGAACAAAAGATGTCTTTCTTTTTCAGGAAAGTTAAAAACCTTTGCCTCTATTGAAGGACAGTATCTCGGACCTATTGACTTTATCTGACCTATAAACAGAGGGCATATTTCCCTGAGTTCATCAACTATTTTGTGAGTCTTTTGATTTGTATAGACCATCCAGCAGATTTCCTGATTTACATTTAAAAAGGGATTTCTGAAGGAAAAACCTCTTGGAGGATTATCTCCTTCAACAATCTGCGCTTCTTTAAAATCTATTGAACTTTTGAGAACTCTCGGGGATGTTCCTGTTTTAAGTCTCCCTATTTTAAATCCCGGTTTTCTCAAGGAATTTGAAAGTCCCTTTGAAGGAAACTCTCCCATCCTTCCCGCTCTGAACTGAATTAAACCCACATGGATTACACCGTTTAAAAATGTTCCACCAGTTACGATAGCAGCACCTGCCTCTATTTTTCTTCCCCTTGTAGTTAAAACCCCCTTAACCTCCTTATCCGTGATTATTTCAATGACTTCATCTTCAAGAACATCAAGATTTTTTTGAGAAAATATTATCTCCTGCATCCTTTTTCTGTATAAAACCCTGTCTGCCTGTGCCCTTAAAGACCATACCGCAGGTCCTTTTTTGGTATTTAAAAGCCTGAACTGAATTCCTGTTTCATCTATATTTTTTGCCATCTCACCACCAAGGGCATCTATCTCCTTGACAAGCTGTGCCTTTGCAATTCCGCCTATGGATGGGTTGCAGGACATCTGGGCTATTCTATCCTTTCTTAAAGTTATTAAAAGCGTTTTTGCCCCCATCCTGCTGGATGCAAGGGATGCCTCACAGCCTGCATGCCCTCCACCTATAACTATTACATCGTACTTCATAGAACTTAATTATACTAAAAATTTAAAAATTGTGCAAGAGTTTATTTGAAAAAACAAACCAGTTAATTTTATAATAACTTTATGACTTATCTTTTAATTTTTCATCTGTTCACATACCCCTATAAAATTTTAAAGGATTCCATCTACGAAAAATACTTTTCTGATGGAACCAGTGAAAAATACCAGGAGGTTTACATAGAAATTGGAGATGAAAAGGGGGCTGAAGAATGGACAAGAATACGTGCCCAATACACTCCCTATTACAACACTTCAGACTTCAAATTTGTGGAAATCAAAAGAAAAAGCGGTGAAATCCTTAAAATACCTCTTGAAAACATAAAGGATGTTCTATCACCTCCTGAACTGGGCGGAACAATTTTCTGGGGAACAAGGGAAAAAATTCTTCAACTGCCGAAGTTAAACCCCGGGGATGTAATCCATTATGCAGTATTTTCAAAAGGAGGAAACTGGCTTGGACCTGCAGGTGATACAATTTACAGAACTCCCTTTCCTGGTTATTTTAACACAATAGAAATGTTTGAAGACTATGTTCCCATTTATAAAAAAATATATGTACTTGAAGAGCTCAAAGAAAAACCTGTTAAATTCAGAATTTACAACGGAAAGGTGAATTACAGGAAAGAAGAAATAAACGGAAAAACCCTTCATGTGTTCTGGTGCGATTCTATTCCTTCTACAAAAAGGGANTATTTTTCAGGTTCAAAATATGATAAGTTCAGAAAGGTTTTAATTACAAATATTCCTGACTGGAAGGAAATGTCAAGGCATGAATACTTACTTTCAGAAGAAAACATAAAGCCCGATGATTATATAAAATACTTTGCTGATTCTCTTTTAAAGGGTGCAAAAACCGATTCTGAAAAGATTTACAAACTCTTTTACTTTGTATCCGATAAGATAAGATATTTAGGGCTTGTTGAGACCGATGTTGAGGGATATAAACCCCACAAGGCATCCTTAACCTTAAAACACAGGGAAGGAGTCTGCAAGGATAAGGCAGGTCTTCTGGCATCCCTTTTAAGGGCAGCAGGATTTAAAGCCTACTATGCAATAACAGGCGCAGGAATAAAAATGGAGGATTTTCCTGTTGATCAGGCAAATCATGCACTGGTTGCCCTTGAAAAAAAGCCCTTTGAGTACATATACATAGACCCAACAATAGGCTCGGGCGGGAAAGACCTTTTACCCCCTTCAGAAGAGGGACAGGAAATACTTGTTGCACGAAAACAAGGCGATATTTTAAGGAAAATACCATTCTCAAAAACAGAAAGCAAAGGTGCTGAAGTGCAGATTGAGGAAAATTTATCCGAAAGGAAAATAAAGGGGATAATAAAAATTAAAACAAAAAAGGGATTTGACCAGAGCTATAGGGGAAGGTTCAGGGACAGGGAATACAGTGATTTAAAAAGAATATTTGAAAACTACCTTTCCTTCTTAAAAGAATTTGAAATTGATACAATCATTTACTCTGACCCTTATGATTATTCAAAATACTTTGAATTTGAAATACATTTTAAAAGGGAAGGAGACTTTGTGGAAAAGGGCAAACACCTTCTTTTTAAACCCCTTATATGTGAAAAGGCTTTTATCCAGAACTTTATATGGGAACTCAATTTTATAGAAAAGGAAAGGAAATATCCCTTTATATTCAGATATCCCTTTAAGATTGAATTTAAAGAGAAGATAAATTCAAAAAATATGGAAATAATTGCACTTCCTGAAAGTGATGAATTTAATGTAAAAAAACATAGAAAGAAAATTCTTGATTTTGAGCTTAAAAATGATAAAAACAATCTTATTTTATCGTTTCTGATAGGTTCTAAAAAGTTTGAAGGCAAAGATTATAAAAAACTTTATGAATTTAAAAAAAGGATTGAAAGGAGTTTCAAAAAATGGGTGGTTTTAAGAAGATAATTTTTCTGGTTTTTCCCTGCATCCTGTTTTCGGCAAACCTTCGGATTTTAAAAAGTTTTGAAAAGATAAAAATCACCGAGGATTCAATAATCAGGGAGACTGAAATAAAAATAAAGGTTCTAAATCAAAGGGGTGTGAGGGAAGCTGGAACAAGGGAAATAGAGTTTGATGAAAATTCTGAAAAGGTTAAGTTAATTTACGGAAGAACAGTAAACGAAAAGGATACAATAAATTTAAAGCAATACTCAATAAATGTATTTACAGACCCTGAAGCTCAGGATTATCCATTTCTTTCCAACAATAAAATAATGTCCCTTTCCTTTCTGGGAGTTAAAAGGAATTCTATAATTGAATATAAGTACAGAAAATCATCAGAATTTGAAGGTAAATACGATGAAATTTTTATTTTCAGGGAAGAATACCCTGTAAAAGAGAAGATAATAGAGGTTGAGTTTCCTGAAAAATTTAAAATCACCTACAAAATTAATGGAAATGTGGAATTTAAAAAGCAAAAATTAAAAGGTAAAATAAAGTATACCTTTTCGACAAAGGATTTAAAGGAGATAAAGGATGACCCCAGAAGACCTCCTGATTATAAAATTTCTCCCTTTGTATTCTTAACAAATTATAAATCATGGGAAGAGATTTTTAAAGAGTTTAAAAAAGAGTATTTTGAATCAAAAAGGTGCGAAAGGGGTTTTGAAAGTCCAATTAAGGTTTTAAGGAAAATCAAACTGGCTGACATCTCCTACGATTATACAGGATTCTATCCTGATTCCTGTGAAAGAGCATTGAGAGCAAAAATTGGAACAGCACCTGAAAGAGCCTATCTGATGATTAAGAGCATAAAAAAACCCGAATTAATCCTTGTCTTATCACCCCTTTTAAATCCTGATACCCTTTTACCCGGAAATTCATGGATAGAG
This sequence comes from Candidatus Hydrothermus pacificus, assembly GCA_002011615.1. GTDB lineage: Bacteria > Hydrothermota > Hydrothermia > Hydrothermales > Hydrothermaceae > Hydrothermus > Hydrothermus pacificus. The sequence continues at coordinate 92,065 of MTOH01000006.1, forward strand.
GGAATTTTAATAAAAGATACGGATAAAATATATGACCCTGCATTCAGATTTAGGAATCTGAACTGTTACCCCTTTTCAGAAAGAAAGGGAATTTTTATAAATAAGGAAAAGCTTTATTTTTCAAAAATACCTTCTTCCCAGAAAAATTTGCTTGATATAAATCTTAATATAGACCTTGAAAAAAATCTTTTAGAGATAACCTGCAGGACTTACGGATACTTTGACAAACTTGCAAAGGAAGTGATTTTTTACTGGGAAAAGGAAAGAAGAGAAAGATTTTTAAGGGAAATCCTTTCTGAATTCGGGGAATTTGAAGATGAAAAGATAGAGTTTAAAAATCTTTCCTCTTTTGAAAAAAATCTTGAAATAAAGATATCTTCAAAAATAAAAAGTCCTGTAACAAAAAGCGGTAAATTTAAAATACTTGAAATTTCTTTCCCCCTCAAATACCCCTTTTACATATCAAAGATAAACGAGGAAAGAGAAAATCCCTATTTGAGGGAAGAAAAATTTTATATAAGTATCAAAATTGATTTAAAAGCAGGGGGATTGATGGTAAAACCCTATAAAAAGGAAATCAAAAAAGATGTGGGTAAACTCACAAAGACTTTGTCCTATGGAGAAAAAAGGTCTGAAATTAAAGAAAATTTATATCTTGAAATAACAAAAACAGGGCTCTGGAATAAAAATGATATAGAAGAATACAATCATCTAATTGAAAATTTTCTTTCAAAGGAAAACAGAGTTTTTCTTTTAAGGTAATTTTATAGAATCGGAGGACAAAAATGGAAGAAAAATTAAAAGAATTACTTTTAAAAGAGGTAAAAACAAAACAAGAATTTGAAAAATTTCTTAAAGAATATTTCGCCCTGCACGATGAAATTGAAACCACAGGAAGCAGGGCTCACATAAACTGGACAAGATGGACTAATAAAAAAGAATATGAAGAGGAGTATAAAAAATTCCTTTATGAAATAAAACCTCTTTATAAAAAGTACCTGCATAAAATTTTTGAGAAAATAAGGGAATCTGAATTTTTTAACAGTTTGAATTTTAAAAGGTTTGTTGAAACAAAAATATCCTTATTTAAAGAAGAAAACATAGAAATAGAGAAAAAGGAAGAAGAATTTAAAATGAAATACGGAAAATTGAATTCTGAATTTGTTTTTGAATTTAAGGGCAAAAGACTGACCCTTTCTGAAATCGAGGCAAAACTTGAAAGTGAGAAAAGGGATATAAGGGAAAGTGCTTTTAAAAAAATATATGAAAATATTTACCAGAAAAAGGAGGATATAAATTCAATACTTGACAATCTGATAAATTTGCGAACTCAAAGGGCAATAAACCTGGGCTTTGAAAACTATAGAGATGTGAGATGGAAAGAACTTTTAAGATTCGACTATACACCAGAGGATACAGATAATTACAGAAAGAGTGTAAAAAAATATATTTTACCCCTTTATGAAGAATTTCTTGAATACCTTAAACAAAAACTTGAAATAGATGAATTAAAACCCTGGGATGTATCAGCATCAATATTTAAAAGAGGAGAAATCAAACTTTTTAAAAACCAGAAAGAACTTATTGATTTTGGCAAAGAAATTGCAAACCTTATAGACCCTTATTTTGCAGAAACAATTGAAATTCTTGAAAAGAATGACAGACTCGATTTAATGGCGAGGGAGAATAAACAGCAGGGGGGTTATATGAGCCATACCGAAGATGTTAAACTTCCCTTTATATTTATGAACGGCTCAGGAACAATTGACAACTTTATGACATTCATGCACGAATTGGGTCACTCTATAAATTACATGCTTTCAAGAGATATAGAAAATCCCTTTTTGAGGTTTCAGACATCCGAATATGCAGAAGTTGGTTCAATCACAATGGAATTATTCACCCTTGAGGAGTTGAAGAACAAACTGGATGAGGAAATTTATAAAGACCTTTGTTCAAGGTATCTTTCCCGCATTTTGAAATTGCTCCTCCATATAGGAAAAATTGATGGATTTCAGCACTTTATATATCTCAATCCCGATGCAGATTACACTGAAAGAGAAAATTACTTTATTGAACTTGATAAAAGCCTTTCAGCTTCAAATGTAAAATGGAACGGCTTTGGGCATCTTAGAAACGTTATATGGTATAAGCAAAGACATATATTTTCCTATCCCTTTTATTACATTGATTATGGAATAGCAACCATAGGTGCTTTAAATCTCTGGAAAATTTACAAAAAAGATAAAAACAAAGCACTCGAACTCTATAAGAAGGGGCTTTCAATCGGGGGAACAAAGACCCTTCCTGAAACTTTTGAAGAGACAGGACTTGAATTCAAATTTGATGAACCTGCTATCTCTAAAATTTCAGAGTATTTAAAAGAATTTTTTAAAGAAACTATTTAGATTTAAAAATCCTTTCTTTCCCATCTTGTAAGTCTTCCTTTTTCATCAAGATAATAAACAACAAATTTCCGTGCCCTCTTTCTTTTTTCAAAATGCTCCTTTTTCTCTCTTTCACTCATTCCTGCAAATTTTTTTCTCCAGACTTCTAAAAAAGATGGTTTTCTTATAATAACAATACTTATAACTGGCTCTCCATTTTTCAAATAAGGAGGGAATTTTCCGTACTTAGAATGTATATTAACATAATAATCAGGAACCCCGTGGGTTTTGCTTCCCCTTATTACATCTTCCTTAAATTTTTTATTTTTCATGCATAGATCAAGCAACTTATAAAACTTTTCTGTCTTCAATTTTATGTTTTTATAAAAACTGTCATATCCAGATGTATCCACGAGGTCAATGGATATGTAAAATTTATCCTTTATCAAAGTGCCATGAAAACTGCTTATTATTTTACTTTCTTTTAAATCAAACCCGATAGAAGGTTTAGAAAAACTGTCAATCTTCCCGATTTTTTCAAATCTTTTAACTAAATTTATAAAACTATCTGAATTACTTTTTATAAATTCAATTTTTTCCTTTAGAGGAATATAAATGCTATCATTATGAACTACTGTAAAATAGGAAATCGCAATCGGCTTTTTCTTTAGGTACTCAGTCCCTTTAAACTCCACATAATAGTTTACCCTTGAATATTCTGAAACATTCCATGTATTTATCTTTGAATTTGTATTAAATCTTAAAAGAAAAAAACTTTTTTTATCTTCCTTGAAAATTCTTTTTATCCTGTCAAATAAAAATAATTTCTCAAAGAAATTAAGAGAATCCTGCACTGTAATTGAGATAGCAACATCACTTTTCCATTTAAATTTTTCATTTATTTCACTTGTTCCGCCGAATTCCGTGTTTTTAATATCAAAATAAAGAATTTCCCTCTTTATTGACATAAAGTATTCTCCGTTCTTATAGATTTTAAACTCTTTATGTTTTAAAAACTTCTCTTCTTCTTTTAAATAAAAAAATATTGTATCACCTCTTCTTGTGTATCTGCGAGGAGAAGGAACACCATCCTCATATATCACCTCGGAGATTACCACCTCACCACCTTCTTCAGGAATTTTTAAATCTTCTTTACTCTCTGTCTGAATACAGTAAATTGTTGTATCACAGGTATTTATGTCAAAAATTTTAAGTGTCCATCCGTGAATTCTCCTGCAATCGGTTATATCATCTATAAAAATTATTCTTTCATTCCATTTATCAATAAAAAAATTTTCAGAAGGTATATTTTCTTTTACCCATACATATCCTTTATTTTCCTCCCATCTTGCAAATCCCCTTTTTAAATCATTCCCGTAAGGAGGTGAAGATGGTTTTATAAAAACAATGTGACAATTTTTAAACTCAAAACTTCTTATCTCAGGAACATACAGTCTTATGGTAAACAACAAAAAAATTACAACACTCATTATTTTAATTATACAGAGAGCATAAATACCAGTTGCAATCATGCCAGTTATCCCATCAAAAACCTAAATGAAATAAAAAATAGATTTTTATGTGAAATTGCAGGTTGAAATTTTGTGTTTTTTAATCTTATAATAGTTGCATGAAAAGATTATTTTTTGTTTTAATATGTTTTGTTTTTTTAAAGGCAGATGTTTTAAGGTTTGAAATTCCCACTCCTGAATATAAGATTTCAGAAAACAGGTTAATTGTTGATAACTCTTCATTTATAAATATTACAGGTGCTCCGAAAGTTCCCTGCAGGATATTAACCTTTGCCCTTCCACCCGGTGCGATTGTGGAAGGTGTTAAATTCTACGGAATTAGAGAAAAAGCAGGAAATGCAGAGATTGAACCTGTTCCGCCCTTTATCCCGATTTCAGGTGATAAAAAGACTATCCAAAGGAGTTTTGAAATTTATAGAAGAAACAGGGATATTTATTATTCACAGAATAAGGTTTATCCTCAGGAATTGGGAAGAGTAATTTCAAAAGGGGGGATAAGAAAATACACCACCTGTGACCTTGCCCTTTATCACTTTGCCTTTAATCCACTGTCAAAGGAAATTTTCGTTTCACCGTGGATAACCGTTGAAATCCATTATAAAATGCCAGCACCTGAAAGTGAAAGGGCAAAGTTCTGGGAAAGATTAAAAGATGATACGAGTTTTGATAAAATTGCTGAGAGTGTAATTTATAACTGGGAAGAAGCAAAAAACTGGTATATAACCCAAAATCCCGAAAGAATAGCAGGGTATTGTATAATTTTGCCTGAAAGCCTTTCAAATTATGTTTCACAACTTGTAAATTACAGGTCAAATCAGGGATACAGTATAAATATTATTACAAAGGAATATATAAATTCAAATTATCCCGGGGTTGATTTCCCCCAAAAGTTGAGAAATTATTTAAGGGAAAATTTATCTGTTCTGAATTATGTTTTACTCATAGGTTTTTACCTTGACCTTCCATGGAGGAACATGGTTCCCTTTAACGATGACCCTGATAGCCCCTGGGATGACCCTGATATTTCACCTATCCCATCTGATATGTATTATGCTGATTTGTCAGAGCCCGATAGCCTTTCATGGGATTTAGACGGTGATGGTTGTTTTGGCGAGGTCTATGACCAGTACGGATATCCAAACGGTGACGATGCTCCTGATTATCACCCTGATATTCATCTGGCAAGGTTTCCCTATAGCACAGGTTATGTTATAGAGGATGTTATAAATAAGATTATATCCTTTGATTCGAATTCCGATTATGACTACAAAACATCCCCTTTGCTGGCTGGTGGAATGATATATTTTGAAAACGAAAATTATTCGGGAAGACCCAGAATGGACGGTGCGGATATGATGGAACTCATGATGAACGAGGGAATATTTGAAAGGGAAAAATCTGTTTATCTCTATGAGAAGTCGGGTTTACACCCTTCTCCCTATCCCTGCACCGACTCCCTTACCCGTAATAATATGATTTATTACTGGCAAAGTAAAGGCATAATGCTTGAATACAATCACGGCTCACCCAATGCCTACTGGAGAAAGATATGGGCATGGGATGATGGAGACAGTGTTCCTGAATACAATGGAGAGGTTCAGTTTCCTCTCTGTCTTGAAACAAACGATGTTATTTATCTTGATAATACATATCCTGCAACCTGTTTTTTGAGGTCCTGTTTGACAGGTAAACCAGAGGAATATGGACTTGGAGCATATCTTTTATACAGGGGTGCATCCTCGGCTTTCTGTGCAACCAGAATTTTATGGGCATCCCCTTTACAGGATGAGGGTCTGGGATATCACTTTTACAAAGTCCTTTTAAAAGATTCCCTTTTGAGTTCTGGAATTACAGGTGATGCCTTTGATATTGCAAGGGAAAGATTTATGCAGATAAACAACTTCTGGCTGAATCTGTACCTTATAAATAATTATGGTGACCCTGCAACAAGACACTTCGGAAGATTTATAGGAATTGATGAGAGAAATTATACGAGAAAACCCTTTTTAATTACCTTTAAAAATCCTGCCTTTAAAAATTTAAAGATTATTCTACCTTCAAATCAGAAGCTAAAAATTGAAATATACGATGAATGCGGGAGACTTTTAAAAAAGTTTAACACTGGATATGCGGGTAAAGGAAATGAGTTTAACCTTTGTTTAAGTTCGGGTATTTATTTTATAAGGATAAAGGGAAAGAGGAATTACTTTTACCATAAGTTGGTGGTTTTAAAATAATTTTATTCTGAATCCTGCCTGTAGGCTCATATAAAAATCTAACTCTGTTATTTCGGTTAGATTTTTGATGAGACAATTCGTGCTTTTGAGAGAATTATAATAAAACTTTATAATAGAGCTTTATAATTAATTTATGATAAAAGAAATGTTCAATTTAGGATCGGTTAACTGTGTTTAACATCGAGGCAAAACGGACAATTCAAATAGCAAGATGGGTGGTTGAAATATCAGGCACTGGGATTAGTGCGCTACATTTATACTGGAAGATACAGGATAGAGGAATGGGACAGAAGAGTCTGGTCAATAACAGGTACTATCTGGGTCCTATCAATACCAAAAAATTAACAAAAAGGAGGTAAAATGAAAGGACTCTTATTTGCATTTCTGCTAATTGCTGCGGTGCCTTTGAAAGCCCAGAAGGTTATCTGGGAGAAGATATATAATAAGAATAGGGGCACAGTTTACTCGGTTACCGAAACCAATGATGGGTGTTTTGTAATCGGAGGAGAAATAAACTACCAGGATGGACACGGGAGAGATGTTTATCTGGCAAAGGTGGACAAAAATGGTAAAAAGCTATGGGAGAAACGATTTGGCGGGGATTATGACGATAGATGTTATGCACTTTCCAAAACCAAAGATGGTGGTTTTATCCTTGCTGGAACAAAAACATCGTACACAATGGAGGCTTATACTGGAAGTGTTCCTAGCGAACCTGATGTTTATCTCATAAGAACTGATGAGAACGGTAACAAGATATGGGAAAAGACATTCGGAGGTGAGGAAAAGGATAAGGCGAATGCAATTATCCAGACCAAAGACAGCAATTTCATAATTGCCGGTGTAACAAAGTCTTTTGGGGCCGGTGAGGAAGACATCTATCTAATAAAAATCAACAGGAATGGTAAGAAAATCTGGTCAAAAACCTTTGGAGGTAAAAAAGAGGATAAAGCGAATGCAATCCTGGAAACAGAGGATGGTGGATTAATAATTGCCGGATTAACAAGAACATTCAGTAAAGGTGAAGGAGATGTATTTTTGATAAAAACAGATAAAAATGGTAAAAAAATCTGGCAAAAAACCTTTGGTGGAGAAGACGGTGATGAGGCTTATTCTATAATTGAAACAGAAGACGGTTTTATAACTGCGGGCTACACTTACTCCTATGGTAATAATGGAGATTTTTATCTCATAAAAGTTGATAAAAAAGGAAATAAGGTATGGGAAAAAACAATAGGCACAAGGAATTATGAGATAGCTTATTCGATTTCCAGATGCTCAGATAATGGTCTCATTGTTGCTGGTCTCACCAACATTGTAACCGGTTTTAATGTTCCCTATGTGGCAAGAATCAAGGATGAATTAGGGAAAAAATAATGCATAACTTGAAGCAAACACTATAAACTAAGGAGGTTTTATGTGTGCTTTTTTTCTTTTTCTTTTAATTTCCTTGCTCGCAAATCCTTGCGTGTTAACTGCGCAGGAGAGGCAGATTGTGGGCGAGTGGCATAGTGAACCAAACCCTGCAATTTATTATGGAGAAGTATATATATTTTCTCCTCGTGGGGAATTTGTCAAAGTAACGAGCGATTTAGATAGAACTAATAGGATTCTTTTGAAATCTGGAACATGGCAAGCAAAAAAAGGGGGAATAGAATTGATATACAAACATCAAATTGTCCGAGTCGGAGGAAAACTTAAGACCGACCCAGAAACACGAACTTTTTTCCTTGAAGGAGGAAAGCAAGTCAGAGAGATAATTGATGATACAGATTTTGTTTCAGTTGAATATATTGGTAAAAAACGCATTCTCATTGACGGGAAACGTTATTATTATATAAAAACACAAGGGGAAAAGGATTTTAAGTATTTGTTTGATTATGCAGAAAAAAATATTCTCAAGGATGCTGAGATTCTCTTTGTATTAGGAGCGGATGCGAATTTATCAAAAATGAATGGCTGGACCCTTCTTCACCAGGCGTGTAAAAGTAACTCACTGGAGTTTGTAAAATTGCTTATGGAAAGGGGGCTAATCCAAATGTAGGTGCCGAGGATGGTAGAACTCCACTTTCTCTTGCTGTCGCAAACGGGAACACAGAAATTGTAGAATATCTTATTAAAAGGGGTGCCTTTGTTAATGTGCAAACCGAACCAGAAGATAGTTGCATTACTCCTCTTCACATTGCAATTAAAAATAATGATTTTGAAATGGTTAAATTACTGATGCAAAGCGGAGCCTCATGGAAGATGAAAACAGGAAGAGGGAAAACAGCACTCGACCTCGCTAAAGAAAGCGGTAATGCGAAGATTGAAGAATTAATCCTTGCATATTCGCAGAAACCTCCTTCTAAATTGCGTGTAGAGGACAATTATGTCCAGATAGTTGATACTAAAAAAATCAGAACAATTGGAAAACTTGCCTCATCAGATGCATTCCCTTTCGGTTTTTCCAGGATATACAAATTTTCGCCTGACTCTTCGTATATCGCTTTTGTTGAAAGGACAGAAAAAGGATATGACCTATTTCTTGTATCAAACACAGGAGAAAGAGGGCGCATCACCTGGGATGGAAAGATTGACTCAAGAACGACAATAGCATGGGACAGTGAGGGAAAAGCGTTTCTTTTTAATGAAAATGGAAGAATAATATTCGTAAGCACCGAAGGTTACCGGAAAAAAATGTTAACAAATCCTGAAGAAGGTTATGAAGATATCCTGCCCTCCTTTAAGAGAAAAGGTAAAGTAAAATTTTTCAGAGGTACAAGATTTGAATATTCTTTTTCTGGCTCTGAGTATGAGGTTGAAATCACCGGTGGTGGCTGTCGCAAAATTCCTGATGGAGAGGTTATACAACCAGAAAACTTAGGCGGCGAAGAAGAAGGTGTATATTAATATGAAGATAATAAGTATACTATTTGCCTTGATTTTTTTGGTGGGGTGTGCAAAGGAATCAATGCCCACAAAAATCGTTATACTCAAAAACAGCATAATTGCACTTGATGCAGAAAACAGGACTCTCTGGAAAATAACAGAGGGAGACAGCGCAATTGAATCCTTTGCGAAATCACTTAAGGTTTTAGATAATCTATCTTCAAAAACCATACTTATTGTGCCTCATTACACCAAAACCGTCGCACCAACACAAAATGCACCTTATGCCGGTTATTTTCAAAGTTTCCTCGATTTTCTTTACTGTCTGGATATCAAGAAAGGCAAAGTTAAATGGAAGTATCAATTAGGAGGTTTGTATAAAATTGTGGGAGGGTCAAAAATTATTCCTGAAGATGTTATAAAGATGATACCAGAGAAAGACAATTTTATTATTTTCACAACGATGCGAGTTCTGGAGATTTCAAAGAATGGGAAACTAATTTTCTGGAATAATTATTCTAAAGGGGAAAAAGATATAGAGAATCTCATCGGTGCTATTATGAGAGATGTCAAAAAACTTGATGAAGATAAGTTTTTGCTTCTCGGAACAGACTGTTTTGGTATATACAACAAAGACAGCAGAAAAATTGAACTTACAAAAGAAGAAAACAGGCACAACCTGGCTCCCGTGTATGCAAATGGCAAGATTTACTGGTTGAGAGAAACCGTAAATAAGATACTTACTTCGTATTTTTCCCTTTGCCAGTATTCAACTGATGGGAAATTAGTCAAAACGCTGAGAAATAACTTTCTTGAGAATATCTATGAGCAAAATTTTCTTGTAAAGAAAGACAGTCTTTATCTGCTTCTTAACTCTAACAAATTGCTCATTGTTGACCTCAATACTGATTCTCTGACTAATGTCCTTACCTCTTCTTCCTTGCTTGATACACTCTTTTATTTCGGAGGCAAAATCTATTTCTGCGACTTCCGGGATAGTGAATTCTTTTTACTTCAGAATAGTTCTATAGAGAAATGGTATGAATATGAATCTTTTGTTGATAGAAACAATGGTGCAATACATATTGTTAATCCTCGTATAGCATTGTATATCAATAGGGAAAGGAATGTTGTATTAGGTCTTGACGAGCATCTCAACATAATAATGGAAAAACAAGGGAAGTTTCTGGGAATCGATAGAGACTACTGGGCAATTCAAGGTGAAAATGGAATTATTATATACAGGGGATTAAAAAAAGGGTTAAACATCTGAATTCTCTAATTATTTTATTGCTTTTTGCATTTTCAGTAGACCTCAATGCCCAACACAAGGACAAATGGTTTCGTGTCAATTATCTGGGGTTCAAGATTGGTTATCACAAATGGAGTGTAAATTTTATTGAAGTGGCTTATGGAGACCTATCTAATGGACTTGGTATAGGGGGCACACTTTTTGAGATTAAAAATTCCAGTTACAACTTCTTGCCTGCTAAGTTATTTCTCGCTAAACCACTTGGGAACACGACAGGGCCTTTGCCAAAGGGATTCGGCGGCCCTTTACTTTTTCCTTGGGGCTATCAATATCCCGGTGCAATTTATCTCCAGATGAAAATTTCTGTGCTGGGTATAAAACAATCTTCCTGGTGTTTATCCTCTGGAGTAGGTTTGGGATTTGAGAAATCAATTTACCAACAGGCCGGGTCAATAGGCATAGAATTTGGTTATACCATTGATTTTCTTCCTCTAAGGGATAAGGAGGATAAATACCTGTATGCTGTTTTTCAGTACAACTTCTCCAGCTGGGCAAGGGTGAAAAAAATTTCAAGATGATATCAAAAATATCAACACCTGAAATGAGCGGTTTTTATTTTATTCAGGAGGGGTTTATCAGTCTAAACTTTGTCTGGGGAAGCGGAATATCTTCCATTTGTTGCATTGTGGTAAAAAAGTTTTGTTGTCCATCTGTAATTACGCAAAAATATGGAGGACAACAACAAAGGAAAAAGAGAGAAAACCCCCTGTAGGCTAATATAAAAATCTAACTTTTTTTAGAAAAGATAAAAAATACTGCACCGAGAGTAAGTGGGAGTCAAATCTATTTCGGTTAGATTTTTGGTAAGTCAACTTGGTTACTTGAAAAAGGAAATGTCTGTATTTTATAATACAATACTTTTTTTCATACGGGGGCGTAGTTCAGCCCGGTTAGAACGCTGGCCTGTCACGCCAGAGGTCGCGAGTTCAAATCTCGTCGCCCCCGTTTTTTTATTACAAGAGTTCCTTTTTCCTTTTATAAATTTCGGGTAATAAGTTTTTGAATCTTGGAAGGGTTTTTAAAATCCATTCCTCAAAATGCTTTTTTAAATTCTCTTTTGTCCACCTGTGGTTGTTTAAATCCTTTTCATCAAAGTAAAACCCTTTTTCTTTTAAAGTGCAGGTTGTTAAACATACAGGGCACCTGTATTTATTTCCTTCAATATGTTCAAAGAAGGTGCTGTAATCAACAGGACAGTGTTTTGAAATACAGGACTTTAAGGGTTTGTCTTCAAAATTTAAAATTTTATTAAAAGCCCTTTTAACTCTTTCAATATTTTCATCGAGCAAGACCTCACCAGGACCTGCACCGAATATTAAAAAACTTTCAACAATTTTAAATCCAAGGGAAAGTAAAAAAAGGTTCATAAAGGGAAGCTGAAATTGAAAGTAATTTATCGGAGATGCAACCCCCATGCTTATTGCGGGTTTTACGGGTCTGTCTTTGATTAACTCATAAATACAGAGAAATCTGTCAAGAAGCATTTTTAGTTTTCCAGGGATTGTTAAAACATAGGTGGGTGCTATTAAAATTAAAGAATCGTGCTCTAAAATTTTATCCATGAGTTTGTAAAAATCGTCATCAATTCTGCACTTTTCCTTTTTGAAAACACACGCCATACATCCGTTGCACTGCTTTATTTCAAAATCTCTGAGATAAAGGATTTCTGTATTTAAAGGAGAAATTTTTGATAGAAATTTCCCCAGTGTCTCGCAGTTTCCCTTTTTTCTTTCTGATGCGACCAGAATGCCTGCTTTCATTTAAAGTCGTTGAAGTATAAAATTTCTTCGACTTTCCTCCTCTGTTTTGAGCCTTTTAATTTTTTCTCCTTTTCCTTTTCATCAGGATATCCGATTGCTATCAAAAGAACAATTTTGTATTTCTTGGGTATATTCAGGATTTTTCTTATTTCCTTTTCATTGAAATAACCTATATAACATGTTCCGAGACCCAGTTCTGTTGCCTGCAGGACGAGATGTTCGCATGCAATACCTATATCAATTAAATAGTAGTCGGTTTTCATAACATAGGCACCTGCCTGTGCAATGAATTTTTCCCTGTCCGCAAGAACAAGAATTATACAGGGTGCTGTTGGCAGGAATTTGTTTATTATTCCGTAAATTCCAGAAGTTGCAACCTTTGCAATCCTGTTTTTTAACTCGGGCTCGTCAATCACAACAAATCTCCAGGGTTGTGAGTTACATGCAGAGGGCGCGAGCCTCGCAGATTCAATGCACTTTAAAATTTTTTCCTTCTCAACGGGGACTTCTTTAAATTTCCTGCAACTGAACCTTTTTGAAACAAGTTCGTAAAAATTCATATTTTAATTATAAATTTTGCATGGGCAGAAATTAAAATCTGACTTGGAAAAAAGGTTTTTGAGATTATATAATTTCCCCCTTATGAAAAGATTTGAAGAAATAACCGTTAAAAAGGTAAGATTAAAAGGGGATGACATTCTTACTGAGGAAGGAAATGACAATGTGGTTGTGGAGAAAAAATTAAGTATATTTCTAAATGACAAGGAATTGGTGAGTGTCCTGTGTATACCTGTAAACATAAAGGAGCTTGTTACAGGATTTCTCTATACAGAAAGAATAATAAAAGATATTATTGACATTGAGAGTATAGAGATTGTATTTAAACCCCTTCTTACAGCCAGAGTTCTTACCTCAAATGGATTTTCTCCTTCCAAAAGAACAATAACCTCGGGTTGTGCAGGAGGTGTGACCTTTGAAAAGGAAATTGATTATGAGATTAATAATTCGGAAATGGAAATAGAGCCTGTAGAATTGAGGAATTTTTTCAAAGAATTTGAAAGAAAAGCAGAACTTTTTAAATTAACAGGTTGTGTTCACAGTGCTGCACTTTCAAACAGAAACTCAATAATATTTTTTTCAGAAGATGTTGGAAGACACAATGCGATTGATAAGGTTATAGGATATGCACTTTTGAATAAGATGGATTTAAATGATAAAATAGTTTTTACAAGTGGCAGGCTTTCCTCAGAGATGATTACAAAATGTGCTGTAGCCGGTGTTCCTGTAGTTGTGAGCAGATGTGCACCAACCATGAGGGCTCTTAAAATTGCTGAAAACACAGGCGTGACAGTTATAGGATTTATGAGAGGACCGAGGTTTAATGTTTACACAAATTCTAAAAGAATAAAAATTCAATAATTTTTTCCAGAGTGTAAGGTAATAAAAAAAATCAACCGCAGCAAAGAAGATAATCTGATAAAAAAATGTAATTTATTGGAACTGGAGGTGGGGGGAGTTGAACCCCCGTCCAGAGGGCTTTGGAATCCAGGCTCTACATGTTTAGCCTGTCCTCTTATGGATAAAGGAGGGACAGGCACCTTCCTTTATCCTTCCCTTTTTTCAGTTAGAGGAGGAGGGAGGAAAAAGGGGAACTCCCTTCACCTCTGTCCTTTATATGAGGCTCTTTCAGGGCGAAGGACACACACCCTGAAGAACCGCTGCTTATAGATTAAGCAGCATATGCATATGTGTTGGCAGTTGTTTTTGTGAGGAGTTTTACGGGTCTCCTCTGCCCGACATGCTCCCGGAATCCTCAATTCCCTCTGTCGAGCCCAGTGCCACCCCCATTTTCAAAGAAGCATATATATATTAAAGGATTTTTGTAAGAAAGTCAAGACCCGGAGATGAGCCTATTTGTAGTATTCAGCGTTCTTCTTTATGAAGTCCTTCCATTCATCAGGAACAGCATCATCTGAATAGATTGCCTGAACAGGACATACAGATTCGCATGCTCCACAATCAATGCATGTGGATGGATCTATATAAAGCTGGTCAGCCTTTTCGTATTCGGGTTCATCCTTTCTTGGATGAATGCAATCAACAGGGCACACCTCCACACAGGCGGTGTCTTTAACACCGATACAGGGTTGACAGATTACATAAGCCATTTTTCAACCTCCCTTTTTAACTCTCTCTCATAACTTTAAAAGCAACTTTTAATTTGGCCTGGTATTCAATCTCACCATCTTTTATTCCACCTCTCAATTCAACCACTTCAAACCAGCTCAAACCTTTCAGGGTTCTTTTAGCTTCCTCAATCGCATTTTTAATTGCATCTTCATACCCTGTTTTTGATATTCCGACAAGTTCAATAAGTTTATATGTTTTTTCCATCAAACCCCCTTTGATTTACATTTTTTACAAAATCCATACACTATAACTGTGTAGTTTTTTATTTCAAAACCAGCTCTTTCTCTTTTTATTATATCTTTTAATGGATTCTCATTCATTACATCTCTGTCCTCTATTTTGCCACAGTTTTCGCAATAAAAGTGGAAATGAGGTTTTACAAAAGGGTCAAAATGGCTTTTTCCGTCAGGAAGGGAGATTTTAAGCAGAAGTCCTTCTCTTTCAAGAAGGTCCAAAGTTTGATAGACTGTTGCAAGGGAAATTTCGGGAAGTTTTTTCTTAACTTTAAAATAAACATCTTCTGCACATGGATGGGTTCTATCATCAAGAATCGATTCAATCACAAATCTTCTCTGCGGTGTAATCTTAACCCCTTTTTCTCTCAATATACTTATAGCATTATCTTTATTCATAATTTTTTTTAAGAAAAGTTTATTATAATCTAAAAATGATAGAAAAGTCAATTTGACATTATTTAGCCAATATATATATAATATTAAGAGTTATGAACCTGAATTTTGTTATAAAAGAGACAATTAAAGGACTTCGTGTTAATTATAGAATGGGATTTACAAGTATTCTTATCACTTCTTTTTCCCTTTTTGTGCTTTTTCTATTTTTTATTCTTACATTTAATGCCTTTGATGTTATAAGAAAAGCATCTAATAAGATAGAGATGGATATTTATTTAAAAAAAGATTTGCCACAGAATACAAGAGAAGTTTTTATAGAAATTTTAAAAAACTATGCAGGAGTTCAGGATGTAAAACTAATAGAAGGCAAAAAGGCGAAGCAAAAATTTATGAAAGAATTTCCTGAATATAGTGCATTGCTTTCTCTTTTTCAGGACGATATCTTCCCCGAGAGGGTGGTTCTTACTCTTAAACCAGTGCTTTTACCTTTGTCTTATAAAAGTTTGAAAAAAAACATAGAGTCTTTCGGTCTTGTGGATGAAGTGATTTTTGGAGAGGAATGGATTTTCCCTTTTTCCAAATTTCTTCTATTTTTATTCTTTATAGATATATTTTTGATTATACTCCTGATTTTTCTTCTGGGTATAGTTATGGTACAGACATTGCGTCTTACAATTTTAAGAAGAAAAGAAGTGGTAAACCTGCTTGAAATTATAGGAGCTTCAGAATCTACTATAAGAGGTCCTTTTGTATTTGAGGGCAGTTTTTATGGGATATGCGGTGGACTTATCTCCGGTATTTCTCTTTTCTTTCTGAACATGATTATAAAGAAATTATTTAACATACATCTTTCCTATATGGACCTGGTTTTCTCAATCTCTTTATTATTCGGTTTACTTCTGGGTTTTATGTCTTCCCTTATAGCAGTATCACAGAGAGAGAGGCAGGAAGCATGGTAGGTATTTTACTTATAATTTTTTTAAGTCAGGGTGGCAATTTAAAGGTTTACAGGGAAAGGCTTGACTCACTGAGCAAGGAACTTCAAAAAGTCAGAAAAGAAAAGGCTCAAATTGAAAGAAAGAGATATGGTATAATGGAGATGCTTGAAAAGATAAATCAGGAAGAGGATATACTCAGAGAGGTGATTTCCAAGATAGAAAAACAGATATCCTTTATGGAGGAAGAAAAAGCAAAAAAGATTGAAATAATAGGCAAGATAAAAGAATATCTTGATGAATCAAAAGAGGATATCAAGAAAGGCATTATTTTTCTTTATAAAAGAGCCAATGTATCACCTTTAAATTTGATTTTATACGGTGGTTCACCTTATACTTTTTATTCAGGTATAAAAGCTTTAAGCACAAAATTAAAGGAAGAAAAGGTGGTTCTTAATAAAGGGATTGAATTGTTGCAGGAATTGGAAACCAGAGTGGAAAGTCTCAGGGTTAGAGAGGAAAATCTCGCATTGTTGAAAGAGAGTTTTGAAAAGAGAAAGGGGGAGCTTGTTTTGTTGAGGATTGAGAAAGAAAAATTTCTGGAAGAGAGAAAAAAAGATGAAAGAGAGCGTGAGAGGTTAATAGCGGAATTGAGAAAAAATATGAAGAGGTTGAATAGTATTATAAGGGAGCTGGAAAAAAGGACAAAGGGAAAACTATTTGCAAAAGGATTTCCCAAGAATGTGCCCAAAAGGAATTTTTCATGGCCATGCAATGGTAAAATTTACAATTCTTTTGGGTCAATATGGCATCCTCTTTACAAGACAAGAATTAAAAATAATGGAGTTGATATACTTTCTGAATATGATGGTAAGGTGAAAGCAGCGGGAAGCGGAGTAATAGAATATGCAAATGATTTTCTCGGATATGGTAAGCTGATTATAATAGACCATGGAGATGGTTTTTTTACAATTTATGGCAATCTTAAAGATACTTATGTGGTTCCAGGTAAAGCTGTTAGAGAAGGAGAAATAATAGGAGTTCTTGGCAAAGACCCCCTTGAGAATTTACCGCTTCTACATTTTGAAATAAGATACGGAGGTAAGGCATTAGACCCGTTATACTTTTTAAAAGAGGCCCTTTAAAATGAAGAATTACTATGAAATTCTGGGTATTAAAATAAATGCAAAAAGAGAAGAGATAAGAAAGGCTTATCTTGACCTGTGTAAAAAGTTTCATCCTGATAGATTCCGAAAACTGGGAAAAGAAGAATATGAAAAAGCATTAAAACAGTTTACCCTTATAAACGAGGCATTTAATATTCTTTATGACCCTGCCAAGAAAGAGGAATATGATAAAAAGCTTGAAGAGGGTAAAGTGTACAGTGTCTATGAAACAAGCTTCAAGGCGCAGGCGGTTTCAGTGTTTAAAATGGGCAAACAGGAAATTGACAGAGGTGATTTTGCGAGAGCAATTCAGTATTTGAAGACAGCTGTAAAATTGAATCCAGAGGAATATCTTTTTAAAAGTTATCTTGCCTTTGCATATCTAAAAGATGGGAGAGATAAAAGTGAGATAAAGAATCTTCTTATGAAAATTTATACTTCAAAAAATATTGTAAAAAACTGGGAAGCTCTGTATATTTCGTCCCGAGTGTTTTATGAAATGAGTGACCTTGAAAAGGCAATGGAACTTATAGGGCTTGCAAGGAAGTTAAATCCGTCGAGTTTCAGAGTGAAAAAGCTGTATGAAGAGATAAATAGCAAATCCAAAAAGGGTATTTTTAAATTTTTTAAATTTTGAATATCCTTGTCATTCTTTTTTGCGTTCTTCATCCCTATTTTAAACAGGATTTAAATCTTGTAGATTCTGTATATTTTTACAAAGATAAGATAAATTTAATTTTAAAAACTCGGAAAACATCTGATTTCCCGTTGGAAAACAGAGACTCTCTGCTAATTTTTAAAAATATAATGTTCAGGGAAATAAAAGAAAATAAAAGACAAAAAAAATATTATAATTATGTTATAAAAAGAGATAGGTTTATGTACCTTATATATCTTTTCAAAAAGGGAGATTATGAAAAAATATATAACATATTAAATGCAGAAAATACAAGGGGACCTGAAGAATATATAATTTATATGTTAGCCTGTCTGAAATTAAAAAAGAGTCCCGAATTTCTATTAAGCGGAAAATTTGCGAGTTCCGAATATTATCCTTATATTCTTTATTTGAATTCTCTTTTTCTTTTTATAAAAAACGAATATAAAGCAGTGTTTGAAAATTTAACTGATTTGAATTATGAACCTTTGAATGAAGATATTGATTTTTTAAAAGCCCTCGTATTTTTCAACAGGTTTAAAAATCCTGAAGAGATGGAAAAATACATTGACACATATAAAGAGAACTTCTATACTGATACTCTTTGTTTTCTTACAGGAAGTTATTATTACAGTATAAAAAAATATAGAAATGCGGAAAATTATATAAGGAAATTAGCAGAGAAAGAAGGGAAGTTCTATAAATTTTCTCTCGAGATGCTCATAGAGATAGAATCCCTTATTGGTGAAAGGACTATTAAACTTCTTGAGGTTTATAAAGAGAAATTCAAAGAAGGAGAGAGATTCAGAGAACTTGTGAGAAGGTCCATACTAAATCTTTATTCAAGAAGAAAATTTGAGCAGGTCATTGAAATTTACAATAACTGGGGAGAGATTATCAAGTCAAAAATTTTTGCAGCATACATAGGTGCTCTTTTGAGGGTAGAGAAAGAAAGGAAAGCTTTCAGGGTTATATCAATGGAAGAAGACAGATTTCTTAAAGGAATTGGATATTTTAAAGTGGCTGAAAATTATGAAATAAAAGGGAGTTACTGGAATGCTATAAAATTTTATAACAGGGCATTGAAGTATCTTGAGCAGAAAAGTGAATTTTCTCAAAGTATTTTCCTGAAAAAGCTTTTGCTTGAGGTAAAGGTCGGCAGGATACCAAACTTAAAAATTGCATATAAAATCTTTTTAAAAAAATTCCCGGGAACAGAGAAAAAATTACAGATACTAAAAGAAATGGTCAGTTATCTTTTGAAAGAGAGAAAATTTGGAGAAGCTTTAGTATACCAGAAACAGGTTTTTGAAATAGAAAACAAAAGAGAGAATTTTGAAAAACTGGCTAATATTGCTTACAATATAAAGAATAAAAGTATTGTTGATTCTCTTTATTTAAATGCAGGGGATGAGTTTAAGGACATAGCGGGATTTTATAAGGGGCTTTTGCTCTATAAAGTAGAAAAAGACCCGTTTTCCGCCCTTGAAGTTTTTAAAGAAATCCCTGAAACAGAAAGCAAATCAGAATATGTGGAAGGTGCAAAGTATTATGTCGGTGAGATTTATAAATCCCTTGGTAAGATTCAGGAATCAGAAAATATTTTAATAGACCTTATTCAGAGTGAAGATACAATTTCTTTTAAATCAATTCTTTTGTTAGCAGATATTTTTAAAGAAAAGGGTAATCTTAATGAGATGGAGGAGCTTCTTGTGAAAATCTCCTTAAGATGGGAAGATGAAAAAAGAGGGCACATTCTTTTCAGGCTTGCTGAAGTCAAAGAAATAAAAAGAGAAATTGAAGATGCCAAAAACCTTTATCTACTTTCAGCTGATTTCCTTTTCCCCTCTCTTGATTCCCTTTCTCTTGCTCTGTATAGAGCTGCCAACCTTACAGATCTGAGAGAAGAAAAGAAAGCTCTTTTGGAGAGAGCAAAGAGCATGGCAAGAACCCCTCTTCTTAAAAAAGAGATAGAAAAAAGTTTAATTGACTTAGAATAAAGAGGGGTTTTATAATTAACTTCTATGAAAAGAAAAGATTTTAATTTTGCTGAAGTTGAAGAAGCTCTCGAAGATGTTAGAAATGGAAAGATAGTTATTGTTGTGGACGATGAGGAGAGAGAAAATGAAGGTGATATGATAATTGCAGCTGAGAAGGTTACCCCTGAGATAATCAATTTCATGGCAACCCACGCAAAAGGACTTATCTGTCTTTCTCTTACAAAAAAAAGATGTGAAGAGCTTAATATCCCTGATTTTTCTGCTCTTACTTCTAACACTTCCAAAATGGGGACTCCTTTTTGTGCACCAATTGATGCCAAAAATGGTGTTACTACGGGTTCGTCTGCTTATGACAGGGCTCACACAGTAAAAGTTGCAATTTCCTCTGATACAAAGCCTGATGACCTTGCAATTCCGGGTCATGTTTATACTTTAAGGTCTCATGAGGCAGGAGTTTTGAGAAGAGCAGGGCATACAGAGGCTGCAGTGGACCTTGCAAGGCTTGCAGGTCTTTATCCCGCAGGGGTTTTATGCGAAATAATGGATGAGGATGGTCAGATGGCGAGATTGCCCAAACTTTTTGAGATAGCGGAAAAATTTGGTTTAAAAATAATTACAATTAAAGACCTTATAAAATACAGGATTAAAAGAGAGAGGCTTGTACAGAGAGTTGTTGAGACCTATATCCCCACACCCTATGGTGATTTTAAATTGATTGTTTACGAAGATATAGTGGATAAAGAAGCTCATCTTGCCATTATAAAGGGAAATGTAGAAGGGAAAAAAGATGTTCTTGTTAGAGTTCATTCTCAGTGCCTGACAGGCGATATATTCCATTCACTCAGATGTGATTGTGGTGACCAGCTTAAATTAGCCCTTGAAAAAATAAATGAAGAAGGTGCAGGAGTGCTTGTATATATGAGGCAGGAAGGAAGAGGAATAGGCCTTTTAAATAAGTTAAAAGCATACGCACTCCAAGATAAAGGTTATGACACTGTTGAAGCAAATAAAATTCTTGGATTTCCGCCTGATTTAAGAGATTATGGAATAGGTGCGCAGATTCTTGTCGACCTTGGTTTGAGCTCGATAAGGCTTATGACAAATAACCCATCAAAAATTGTTGGACTTGAAGGTTATGGACTTACAATAACCGACAGGATACCTTTGAACACAAGGCCAAGAAGGGAAAATTTAAGTTATTTAAAGGCTAAAAGAGATAAACTTGGACATATAATTGATAATTTAAAGGAGATAAAATGAAAGAGTATAAGGGTGTTTTAAAGGCCGATAAATACAGGATAGGGATTGTGGTATCAAGATTTAACGACTTCATAACAAAAAGACTTTTGGATGGTGCCATTGATGCCCTGAAAAGATACGGCACAAAGGAAAATAACATAGATGTCTACTGGGTCCCTGGTTCCTTTGAAATCCCCTTTGTTTTAAATAAGATTGTTGAAAAAGATTATGATGGTTTTCTGGCTCTGGGATGTGTTGTAAAAGGAGATACTCCTCATTTTGATTACATAGCGACAGAGGCTGTGAAGGGAATTCAAAGAATTATGGATAGATATAAAAAACCCATAGGTCTTGGAATTCTGACAGTTGAGGATATGGACCAGGCAATAGAACGAGCAGGTGGAAAGATGGGGAATAAGGGAGAAGAAGCTGCTGAAACTCTGGTGGAACTGCTTACTCTTCAAAACAGTATAGGTTGAAGCCGATTCTAATAAAAAATGCAAATCTCGTAGACCCTTTAGAAGGGATAAAGGAAAAATTTGATGTTTTAATTGAAGGTGAATATATAAAAAAGGTTGCAAAGAAGATAAGAGTTGACAGAGCAGAGATAATAGACGCAAAAGATAAATACCTTTTCCCTGGATTTATTGACCTGCATACCCATCTGAGAGAACCAGGGTATGAGGACAGAGAGGATATTTACACAGGTTCCATGGCAGGGGTTCATGGAGGATTTGTTGCTCTGTGCTGTATGCCGAATACTGACCCACCCCTTGATAACGCTGGTTTGATAAAATATGTTAAGGATAAAGCAAAGTATCATGGAATACTTGATGTATATCCCATCGGGACAATAACCAGGGGAAGGAAAGGTGAGACTCTCAGCGAAATAGGTGATATGGTATCAGCGGGTGCTGTTGCAGTTTCTGATGATGGAAACTGGGGTACTGATTCTCTTTTAATGAGGAGTGCTCTTGAATACTCGGTTGCCTTCGACATTCCTGTAATTTCTCATTGTGAAGATGAGTTTCTGGTTAAAAGTGGTTCTGCCCATGAAAGTGCTGAGACAATTGCAAGAGGTATTCCGGGAAGACCGAGAGAAGCAGAAATTATAGCCATTTTTAGAGACATGACTCTTGCCCGTAAAACAGGTGGAAGACTCCATATCGCCCATGTTTCAACAAAAGAAGGTATTGAACTGATAGAAAAGGCAAAGGATGAAGGTTTGAATGTCACATGCGAGGTTACGCCTCACCACATATCCCTTACCCAGGAAGCTGTTTTTGAATATAACCCGGATGCAAAGGTGAATCCACCTTTAAGAGAAGAAAAAGATAGAATAAGATTAATAAAAGCAATTAAAAAGGGAGTTGTTGATTTTCTCGCAACCGACCATGCACCCCATTTAAAGGTTGACAAAGAAAAAGAACTTGAGCTTGCCCCTGCTGGTATATCCTCTCTTGAAACGGCATTCTCAATTTATTATGAAATTCTTGTTCTGGAAAATAATTTGCCTCTTGAAAAACTCGCCTTTTTGCTCTCCTATAACCCCGCGAAATTTTTAAAGATTGATAAAACAGGTAAAATAGAAGAGGGATACTATGCTTCTTTAACCCTTATAGATTTAAATAAAAAATGGAAATGTGATCCAAATAAATTTTATTCAAAGGGTAAAAATACACCCTTTAATGGAAAAGAAATGACTGGTAAGGTTATTTATACATTTGTAAAAGGTAAAATGTTTTGTTTTGAACTGGATGAAAAAAGGAGAAGTTATGAAGGATAAAATTGAAAAGGCGGTAAACTATTTACTCAAAAATTTTGAAGGAGATGAAATAAATATAACGGTTTTAATGGAGAATAACAACCTCACAAGATTTTATGAGTCCAGAATTCATCAGAACATGTCTATAAAAGGGGTTGAATTTGTGCTTTCCCTTGCAATTGGCAAAAAGATTGGGACATACTCCTTTACAAAATTTGATGAACAGAACCTGAAAAATAGCTTGAAGAAATTAAAGGAAATAACCTTACATTCAAAAGAAATAGAAGAATTTGATGGTTTTACGCCTCCTTCTGAAATAAAGGATACTGATGCTTTAAATGAGGAGACCTACAATTTCTCTGAAATGCAAAGAGCCGGGTTTGTGGAAAAAATTGTTCAAAATCTGGGTGATGCCAAGGGTTATGGAATAGTGAGCACCGGTGGAAGTGAGATTTTTATATTTAATTCAAAAGGAGTTTCTTTACATAAGAAACAGAGCGATGCTCATATCACTATAACCGCATGGAAGGGTGAACATTCTGGCTGGGCCGAGGGGCATTCAAGAAGAATAGGAGATTTGAGTCCTGAAAAACTTTCAGAAAGAGCAAGAAAGAAAGTTGAGTTTGATTCAGAAAAGATAGAGTTAAAACCAGGAGAGTATCCTGCTATTCTTGAGTTTCCCGCTGTTGGTGATGTTATAAGCTTTATGGGCTGGATAGGTTTCAGTGCCAGAACATATCATGAAAAAAGAAATTTTCTTGTTGGAAGGCTTGGTAAAAAAATATTTTCAGATAAGTTCAGCCTTATAGACGACCCTTTTAATCCAATGAATTTCAATTTCCCATTTGATTTTGAAGGAAGTCCGAAAAGCAAAATAGAACTTGTTAATAAGGGTGTCCCTGTAAATCTTGTTTATGATAGAAGGACAGCCAAAAAAGAAAACAGAGAAACAACAGGACATTGTGTTGGTATTCCTCCTTCAACATTCCCTTATCCCACTAATATGGAGATGGAAAGAGGTGAGAAAACCCTTGAAAAAATTATTCAGGATACCGATTATGGCGTATATATAACGAGATTCCATTATACAAATATTGTTCATCCAATAGATTTTGTTTTAACAGGAATGACAAGGGATGGAACATTTTTAATAGAAAACGGTAAAATAACGAAACCTGTTAAAAATTTGAGGTTTACTGATAGTTTTATAAGGGTTTTCTCTGAAATAGAGGATATAAGTGAAGAAAGAGAAATTATAGGTGGTGGAAACAGTTATGGTTTCAGATTTCCTGCGGGAATTCTGGCTCCTGCTGTAAAGGTTAAATCAATAAAGTTTTCAAGTGGAACAATTTTTTAAAGGAGGTTTTAAAAAATGGATAAAATTTTAAAAACAGGCTTTTTTATCATCCTGATTGCATGCGCGGGAACAAATCCCTATATCAGACAGGCTAAAATATACCACTCTCAGAGAAATTTCCAGGTTCTTAAAAGTATGTGTGAGGAATGGGTCCAGGATGAACCTGCTAATCCGTATGCATATCTCTGGCTCGGAAGAGCTTATGCATTCATGAATAAATTTATTGAATCGGCAAATACCTTTAAAAAAGGACTTTCTCTTGCCCAGGATAAATCCAGGTACCTTAAAGAGTTTGATGAAATCCCAACAACCTATTATAATGCAGGAGTTCTGTATGTCAATAAGGATTCAATTGATAACGCAATTGAATATTTCAATCTCTCTTATTCCCTTGATTCAACAAGAGTAGAAGCACTGCTCTACATTTCAAGTCTTTATCAGAAAAAAAATGATACTGAAAATGCCAGAAAATATATAAATATGGCTTATAGTAAAAATCCCGAGAACCCTGATGTTCTTTATTTTTATGCTCTTTTTATAAAAGACGAAAAGCCAGATGAAGCGGAGAAGGTTTTAAAAAAGCTTGTTGGTATTGAAAAAGATAAACCAAGAGGTTATTCCCTTCTTGGTGAAATTTACATTTTGAAAAAAGAATATAAAGAAGCAATCTCTCTTCTTAAAAAAGCTTATGAACTTGATACAACAAATCTTGACAATTTTTATAACTATTCCTTTGCTCTTTTGCAGGCAGGTAAGACAAAAGATGCAATAGCAAATCTTGAAACTTTAAAAAAGAAAAGAGGCGATGACCCTAATATTTACTTCCTTCTTGGAAGTGCCTACGAGGAAATAGGGGATTTAAAGAATGCTTTGAGCAATTACGATGCTGCTATTGCTCTTGAACCTGAAAAGATTGACTTTTTAAAAGCAAAAGCTGCTGTCCTTGTAAAAATGGGAAGGCAGAGTGAAGCCTATAAAATCCTTTTAAAGGTTAAAGAACTGGAGAAGAAAAAATGAAAAGAGATTTTTTATCAATTCTTGATTTAGATAAAGAGGAGTTGTTTTATATTCTTGATATAGCAAAGAGACTAAAAAAAAACGAATCTTTTGAATCGGTTTTAAAAAACAGATTTTTTGCCCTTGTATTTGAAAAACCATCTTTAAGGACAAGAGTAAGTTTTGAGGCCGGTATCAGGAGGCTCGGAGGCAACTGTCTGTACCTTGCTCCTGGTGACATAAAAATGGGAGCCAGAGAGTCTGTAAAGGACATCGCAAAGAATCTTGAAAGATGGACTGATGGAATAATTGCGAGAGTTTTTTCCCATAAATCCCTTGAAATCCTGGCAGAGAATTCAAAAGTTCCTGTGATAAACGCCCTTTCTGATCTGGAACATCCCTGTCAGATTCTTGCAGACCTGCAAACAGTTTATGAATATTCTCAGAGTTATGAAGGACCTCTTGCTTTTGTGGGGGATGGAAACAATGTGTGTCATTCCTTAATTCTGGCCTTTGCATTGACAGGAGGGAAAATAAGAGCTGCAACTCCGAAAGGATATGAGCTTTTAAAGGAGGTTGTAGATAGAGCTTTTGAAATAGCCAGAAAAACAGGTGCTGATATAAAAATAACCAATGACCCCTATGAAGCGGTAAAAGATGCAAAATTTATATATACAGATGTATGGGCATCAATGGGTCAGGAGAATGAGACAGAGGAAAGAAAGAAAATTTTCAAAGATTATCAGGTGAATATGGATTTGATTAGAAAAGCTCCGGAAGGTGTTTATTTTATGCACTGCCTTCCCGCACACAGAGGAGAAGAAGTTACTGATGATGTCCTGGATTCAGATTTTTCCATAATTTATGACCAGGCCGAGAACAGAATGTGGGCACAGATGGGTCTTCTTTATCTTTTGTATAGGTGAAAGGATGCAGGATGTGTATTTAAAAAATCAATAATCCCCTTTTCAGGGGAGAAAGGAGGATTGAGAATGAAAGAATATAAAAATTATATAAACGGGAAATGGGTTTCTTCAAAATCAGGGAAGACCTTTGAAAACAGAAGCCCTGCAAACTGGGATGATGTGATTGGCACTTTTCCTCTTTCAACCAGGGAAGAGGTAGATTCTGCTGTAAAGGCTGCAAGGAAAGCATTTAAACACTGGTCAGGGGTTCCTGCTCCAAAAAGGGGCGAGATTTTGAGAAGGGCAGCAGAGATACTTGTTGAAAGAAAGGAAGAGGTCGCAAGACTTCTGGCAAGAGAGAATGGAAAGATTATGAAAGAGGCAAGAGGAGATACTCAGGAAGGAATTGACACCGCCTTTTATGCGTTTGGTGAAGGCAGAAGGCTTTTCTCATTTACAACACCGTCAGAGCTTAATGATAAATTCTGTTTGACATTCAGAAGACCTGTTGGGGTTTTTGGAATAATAACTCCCTGGAATTTCCCCATAGCTCTTCCTGCATGGAAAATTTTTCCTGCTCTTTTAGCAGGTAACACCATGGTTTTCAAGCCTCCTTCAGATGCACCTGGGTGTGCCTATGAACTTGTTAAAATACTTGAGGAAGCAGGGGTTCCTGAGGGAGTTATAAACCTTATTTTTGGCTCGGGTAGTGAAGTTGGTGAAGCGAGCCTTACACACCCTGATATTGACGGAATTGCTTTTACCGGTTCTTCAGAGGTTGGTGCAAGGATAGCAGAGGTTGCAGGTAAAACACTTAAAAAGATTTCCCTTGAACTGGGTGGTAAAAACGCACAGATTGTTATGGATGATGCAAATTTAGAGCTTGCCCTTGAGGGTGCTTTATGGGGAGCCTATGCAACTGCAGGACAGAGGTGCACTGCAACCTCAAGAATAATTGTTCATGAAAAGGTCTATGACAGATTTCTTGAGATGTTTATTGAAAAGGCAAAGAACTTAAAGGTAGGTAACCCTCTTGATGAGAGCATTGAAATGGGTCCTGTTATAAATGAGGCTCAGTTAAATAAGATACACGAATATGTTGAAATAGGTAAAAATGAAGGAGCAAAGTTGATTCTTGGTGGAGAGAGATTAAAAGGAGATGCATGGGATAAGGGATGGTTCTATAAACCTACAGTTTTTGTAGATGTTGACCCGAACATGAGGATTGCCCAGGAAGAAATTTTTGGACCTGTTGTTGCATTTCTCAAGATTAAGAACCTGGAACAGGCAATAGAGGTTTTAAATAACACTCAATACGGACTCTCTTCTTCCATTTATACTCAGGATGTTAACAATGCGATGAGAGCAATTGAAAAAATTGAGGCTGGTATAACCTATATAAATGGACCCACCATAGGTGCAGAATGTCATCTTCCTTTTGGTGGTGTTAAAAACACAGGCAATGGTCATAGAGAAGGCGGATGGACGGTTTATGAAATATTCACAGAGATAAAAACAGTTTATATAGATTATTCAGGCAAACTTCAAAAAGCCCAGATAGATACATGGGAAACAGGTGAATAACGGAGGAAGATATGGGAAAACCGTTGATAAAGATTACACCACCCGGCCCAAAGGCAAAAGAATATTTAAAGAAAGACTCAAAATACATTTCACCTTCTTACACAAGAGTTTATCCTCTTGTTGCTGAAAAGGGCAAAGGATGCTGGATATGGGATGTGGATGGTAATAAATATCTTGATATGAACGCAGGTGTTGCTGTATGTTCCACGGGGCACGCCCATCCTGATGTTTTAAAAACTGTAAGGGAACAAACCGAAAAATTAATCCATTATTCAGGAACAGACTTTTATTATCCACCTGAAATTGACCTTGCCGAGAAACTTGCAGAGATTACACCCGGAGGAAAAAATAGAAAGGTTTTCTTTTCAAACTCAGGTGCAGAGGCAATTGAGTGTGCATTAAAACTTGTCAGGTATCACACAAATAGGCACTACTGCATTGCATTTTACGGCTCATTTCATGGAAGAACAATGGGAGCATTATCTTTAACAGCATCAAAACAGATTCAGAGAAAGGGCTTTTATTCTCTTGTTCCAGGCGTTTATCATGTTTATTATCCTTATTGTTACAGATGTCCCTTTAACCTTTCATATCCTGATTGTGATTTTTACTGCATTGATATAATTGAGGATACCCTTTTCAGAAAAGTTCTGCCACCCGAGGAAGTCTCAGCAATTTTTCTTGAGCCCATTCAGGGTGAAGGAGGTTATATAGTTCCACCACAGGGTTATTTTGAAAAATTAAAAAAACTCGCAGATAAATACGATATTTTACTTGTGGACGATGAAATCCAGGCTGGCATGGGAAGAACAGGTAAATTCTTTGCAATTGAACACTGGGATATAATTCCTGATATTGTAACGGTTGCAAAGGGTATTGCGACAGGTTTTCCACTGGGTGCCTGTATATCAAAGTCAGGTATAATGGACTGGAAACCCGGCTCTCATGCCTCAACCTTTGGTGGAAACCCTGTTGCGTGTTCTGCCGCCTTAAAGACAATTGAGCTCCTGGAAAATGGTCTGATTGAAAATGCAAGGAGAATGGGAGAATATTTTCTTAAACTTCTAAAAGAAATTGAACAAAAATACGATATAATAGGGGATATCAGAGGTAAAGGTCTTATGATAGGAGTGGAGATTGTTGAGGACAAAAATTCAAAAAAGAAAAATAAAAAGAAAAGAAATGAGATAGTCCAGAGGTGTTTTGAAAAAGGACTTTTAATTCTCGGTGCAGGAGAGAATATAATAAGATTTTGCCCGCCACTTATAATCTCAAAACAGGAAATTGAGACAGGAGTTGAGATTTTTGAAGAAGTTGTAAGAGGTTATTGACTCAGAATGTAGAATGACCAGGTGATTTGTCTCATCAAAAATCTAATCTGAAATAGACAGGGCATTTAAAGGCAGAATATAAAATATTGCGGATGTTTTAAATTCAAATTTGTTTTTAACATAATCCTGCCAAAGCAATGACCTTTAACAGGCGATTTTTTCAGGTTCTGTTTCCTTAAACCAAGATTTAACCTTAAGTCCCCTGATAAAAGGTATGGTAGTTTGAAAATTACGATAAATTAAAAAGAATCATAAATTTCACTTCAAAAACCTGAAAAAGAAAAGTTTTATAACGAGAAAGAATGCCTCAAATATTATCCTTTTTGACATCTTTGACACACCAACCCTTCTTTCAATAAAGATTATAGGGTATTCTGTTATTTTATAACCCCTCTTTTTTGCATAAAAGGTTGTTTCTATCTGGAATCCATAACCTTCAGCATTTATTTTTTCCCAGGGCAGGTTTTCAAGAACTTCTTTTTTCCATGCCTTGAAACCACCTGTCAAATCCCTTACAGGAATTCCTGTCATAATTCTTGCGTATACATTTGCAAAATATGAGATTAAAAGTCTTTTTATTGGCCAGTTTACAACACTGACACCATCTGTATATCTTGAACCTATTATAACATCATATCCTTCTTTTATTTTTTTGATAAATTCAGGCAAAACTTCGGGGTCATGGGAAAAATCTGCATCCATTTGAATTATTATGTCGTAATTCCTTTCCACACCCCATTTAAAACCTGTTTTATAAGCTCTTCCGAGCCCTTCTTTTTTATCCTTTAGAATAAGGTTTACTTTTTTGTCTTTTTCCATTAATTTTTTCACTATTTCAGCTGTTCCATCAGGTGAATTATCATCAACTATCAGGATATTGGCTGAGGGGACATTTTTAAAAATTTGTTTTATTATATCCTGAATATTGTCCTTCTCATTGTAGGTGGGAATGACAACAAGGACTTTCATTTTACAACAGAAAACTTAAAATACCCCTTTTTGCCCGGAAATTCCCATCTTAAAATATATACACCAGAGCCGATTCTGCTCAAGTCCATATCAAATTCATTGTATTCACCACCCGTTACATAGAATCTATCAGTCTTCAATTTTATTCCTGAAAATGTCCAGATTTCTGTTTTTAAATATCCTGAGTTTTGCATGAATACCCTTAAAGTTGCGCTACTGCTCTTTACAATTGATGGATATATGTATACCTTTTGTTTCTCCTGTCTTGAACTAGGAGTCAGATGAGATCTTATCCAGGATGTGTTTTGATTATCATACCCGGTTTTCGCGAAAATTGCAGAATCCACCATTGTATTAAATACATGCAATTCTCCTGTTGTGCTGAAAATGGCAATTTCATATCTATTATCATTGTCAGCATCTGTTAATATTGCGCTTCCTGCCCCATTATTTGCAAAATGTAAGGGGAAATAGGGGTTTTGTGTCATGTCATTATAGATATGGGAAAGTTTTAAAGAGTCTGAATAGGAAATTGAGACTTTATTATTAAGAATAAATGTCAGAGGAACCATATAGGGTGAAAGAAGCGTGTCCCTTTTAATTATAAAGGGAAATTCATTCACATAGCTTCCGTTGTGATTTAAAAGGATTAAACTATCATCTTTTATAAAAGATATTTCAAAAAATCCATCCTTATCAAAGTCACATGCTGAAAGGGATGTAAATCTTCCTGTTCCAACATTTTTTTGCCCTTCAACTTCACCATTTGTGTTTATAACATAAAACCTGCCATCCCCTCTTAAGAGAGCAATCTCGTATTCATTATCAGAGTCAAAATCGCCTGTTAAAGGCAAGGAGTATGTATTCAAAAGGGTTGGTTGTAGGGCGGGAAACCCCTGCTTTTCGCTCAAATTTGTATCTATAACATGAAGAACACCGTTCTGGTTCAAAATAACAAGATAATTTTCATTATTTTCCTGAAATACACTTATACCTGCAGGTGCATTTCCTGAAAAGAAAGTCCTGTATTCAAGGGTCATAGGATTCAAGATATAGGTATTTCCATCTTCACCTGAAAAGATTATTTCATAATTTCCATCAGAGTCAAAGTCATAAATTAAAGGAGGAGAAGTAATTTTTGCAAAGGACAGAGGGAATCCTGGAAATTGCTGTGGATTTGGAGATGTTAAAGAATATACCCTGAGGTATCTATCGGTTGCCAGAACAATTTCATAAGTTCCATCGTTATCAAAATCATAAAAGGCAGGAGGGAACTTTGCCTCTTCCTGAGCAAAGTCAATATAGGGAACAGAGCCATAATCTGTTCCATCCTTGTTTAAAACATATATTTTTCCACCGCTTAGGGTATCTCCGTAGAAATCAAAGGTAAAACTCCCTGCTAATACAAATTCACCTTCTCCATCAGAATTTATATCAAGAAAATTCGTAAATGTTTGTTTAAAATTATACCCCGCATGATTAAAAAATGTATCAGGGACAACCGGGAAGGGTGCAAGATAAATACTTCTCCTGTATCTGAATGTCATGAACTTGCCTGTGTCTGATGAAATCTCAGAAATTTCTATAAATGATTTTCCTTGATTCCAGCTCTCAGAAGATGGATTTGTAAAAGGACCGAATTTATCATTGGCACCTGAATAAAATGGGTCATGGGGTGAACCAAACCATGTGTAGGGATATTCTGTCCATTTATCTAGGTCCTGAATACCATCAGCCTCTTCTAAATCAACTCCTTTATGAATGTCGTTTGAGTTTACTTCCCAGAAATAGTTATAGACAATGTTTTCATCTATGTGCCATACCAGAAGACCTCCATNAGGCAGTGTGAAATCATAATTTCCGTAAGGGGATATTAAAACTCCTCCCTTTTTAAAATATCTTAACGAATCGTATAAATCAATTTTCCTGAACTCACATAAAAAATACTCTCTTGCATCAATTGGAAGCATTAAAATTCTTAAACCATAAACAGAATCAGGAAGATAGTTTACTGTATCGGATACATAGGGAGTTGCAGGATAGATATTTATTATTGAGTCAAAGCCCGAGCCCTGAATCGTATCTATTAATCCATCAAGGATGCCAAACCCCCATAAATATCCTGATGGATTCTGCCATGCATCCGGGTCAAAGTATCTTCTCGGCATAAACCTCATGGTATAATCTATCCATAATCTTGTCCATGCACCGTAAAATGTGGGTATTATTCCTGATATTCTCATTGTATCATCTTCAGGGGTTCTTGCAACAATTTCAGCCCATCCACCAGAGCCCATTATATCCCATGCTCCAACTCCTGTAGACCTTCCGTATATGTCATACAAATCTGTTAAATAAAAGGCATCATGACCGAACTCGTGAAATAAAAGCCCCTGCAAAGTTGCAACAAGACCGTCCTGAGAACCTGTTTCAGGAAGTATAATTCCTCCTGAAATTGAATCCGACTGGTTGTTAAGCAAAATGTAGGGTGAACCAAGATAATAGTCAAGAGCACCCTGAGGAACTGTAACCGTTGCAATATCAAAGGGAGTATTCCATAAAACATCGGTCTGCCATGTGCTTCCAGCATGAAATATAATTATTACATCCTTAATTCCTTCAAGATGGTCCCTTATACCATTGTTGTTCAAATCATCAAAATCAATTGTTGTATCCTGGTCAGCAATAAAGAGTGCATCCTGCAAAAGTCTTACAAGACCTATGTCAAAATTTAAAGTATCACCATAATATTTCATTGAATAGGGAAGCACATAAAATGAATCATTCGAATCGGGTTTTACAGTATATTCTATTTTTATTTTTCCATAAGAATTCGCTGAAATATAACTTTTTAATGCGGATAACTGGTTTTCAAAATACCTTTTGTCATGGGGTGGGTCGTAAAAAAGGGAGGCCGTATCTCCCAGGGAATCCGCATTACCCTCTAAATTAAACCATCCATCTCCTGTTGTCAAAGGGTCATCGGGTTCTTCCTTCTGGAACCCCACCCTTATTGCAAGAATATGAATATGAGCGGTGTCTCCCTGTCTTTGTTCAATATTTAGTTTACCCTTTTCATAAAGTTCTTTAAGTTCCAGAATCTTTTTAACATTTTCCAGTTGAAACTTTAAAAATCTCTTTCTCACCATTATGTCTTTTCTCAAAGCAATTGCTGATTTCTCTGATGGTAAGGTTCTTATCGGGAAAGAAAATCCTTTAAAAAAAATCCCTGAAACAAAAATTAATAACATAATTTTTTTCATAAGTTAAAGATTATAAGAGTTTGATTTTGAAAAGTTCAAATTGTTATAATTAAACTAAGTTTATGATAGTGAATCTACTTGGTTAGATTTTTGATGATAAAATTGGAATTTTTCATAACATATTATCCTTGAAATTTGATTTTATAAGGTTTAAATGATTATAATAAACTCTCATAAAAAATTTTAAATAAGGGTTTTTATGAAAGAGATTAAAATAGGTGTCATAGGAACAGGAAGAGTCGGTCTTGTGACCGCTGCTGGATTTGCTGATAAAGGATTTGAAGTATGGGGAGTTGATAATGACAGAAAAAAGATTGAAAAACTAAAAAATAAAGAATCTCCTTTTTATGAACCTGAACTTGACGAGCTCATAAAAAAGAATTTCGAAAGGCTCCATTTTACAGAAGAAATCAAAGATGCAGTTTCAAACTGTGATATTCTTTTTATATGTGTGGGAACCCCTCAGAGAGAAGATGGCTCTGCAGACCTTTCTTTTGTTGAGGGGGTTACAAGGCAGATTGCAGGATGTCTTGATAAATACATTTTAATTGTTGAAAAGTCAACAGTCCCTGTGAAAACCGCTGAGTGGATTAAAAAGGTTATGAGACTCTATCTTAAAAAGAATGTTGAATACGATGTGGCTTCAAATCCCGAATTTCTAAGAGAAGGGAAAGCTGTGTATGATTTTATGTATCCTGATAGAATTGTAATAGGGGTAGAGAGTGAAAAGGCAAAAAATATATTACTTGAGATCTATAAGGATTTTAACTCCGAAATAGTTATAACCGATATAAAAACAGCCGAAATAATAAAACATGCCTCCAACGCCTTTCTTGCAACAAAGATTTCTTTCATAAATATGATTTCTGATTTATGCGATAAAGTCGGAGCAGATGTTGATGAGGTTGCACATGCTATGGGTCTTGATGAGAGAATAGGTAAAGAATTTCTAAAAGCGGGAATAGGATACGGAGGTTCCTGCTTTCCGAAAGATATCAAAGCTTTCAAAAGGATAGGGGACGAGTATAAACTCAATTTCTCATTGCTTGAGTGTGTTGACAGAATAAATGCCCAGAGACCCTTAAAATTTTTTGAAAAAGTTAAAAGTGCTCTCTGGAGTGTTAGAGGTAAAACCCTTTGTATATGGGGACTTTCTTTTAAGCCGGATACTGATGATATAAGAGAAGCCCCAAGTATAAGGATAGTTAAGATACTTCATGATGAAGGTGCAATTTTAAATCTATATGACCCCAAGGCAATCCCTGAGTTTAAAAAAGTTTTTCCTGAGGGCGAAAGAATAAGGTATTTTAATTCACCCTATGATTCTGCAAAAGGCTCTCATGCAATTTTGATATTAACTGAATGGGATGAATTTAAAAATCTTGATTTGGGAAAGCTCAGGTCCCTTGTTGAGGTGCCAATAATTGTTGATGGAAGAAATATATTTAAAAAAGAAGAAATCGCTGAAAAAGGATTTTCTTATTATCCTATGGGGAAACCTCCATGCGAATCCTTTTAACAGGTGTATGCGGATTTATAGGTTCACACATTGCTGAGAAATTTTTAAAAGAAGGTAACGAGGTTCTGGGTGTTGATAACCTTTTGACTGGTAGAGAAGAGAATCTTGGAATCCTTTCAGGGTACAAAAACTTCGAATTTAAAAAAACAAATGTTGAAGATTTTGTGGCAGACCAGGACTTTGACATCATTCTTCATCTTGCATCCTGTGCTTCTCCAAAAGATTATATAAAATATCCTCTTGAAACCATGAGTGCTAATTCAAAGGGGACATGGAATCTGCTTGAGAGTATAAAGAGTAAAAAAATAAGATTGGTTTATGGTTCAACATCAGAGGTATATGGTGACCCTCTTATAACACCCCAGCATGAAGAATATTACGGGAATGTAAATCCTGTTGGAGAAAGGAGTGTTTATGATGAGTCAAAAAGATTTGGAGAGGCACTGTGTATGGCTTATTACAGAAAGTTTAATATCGATGTCCGTATAATAAGAATATTCAACACTTATGGGCCGAGAATGAAAATGGAGGACGGTAGGGTTATACCAAATTTTATAACACAGGCTTTAAAAAATGAAGACCTAACGGTTTACGGTGATGGAAATCAAACAAGAAGCTTTTGCTACATAGATGATATGGTTGAAGCGATTTACAGGGTCTGTACAAAAGAAAATATAAAGGAAAGGATATTAAATCTGGGTAATCCTTATGAAATTAAAATAATTGATGTTGCACGGATAATTTTAAAACTGACATCCTCCAGTTCAGATATAAAATTTTTGTCTTTACCACCCGATGACCCTAAAAGAAGATGTCCTGTAATAGACAGAGCAAAAAAGGAAATAGAATGGGAACCCCGTATTTCCCTTGAAGAGGGTCTAAAGAAGACAATAGAATATTTTAAAAGGTTTATTTGAAAAGGAGGAATTGGCTATGGAAGTCTTAAATTATGACATAATTATAGTTGGAACAGGTCTTGCTGGTTTGAGAGCAGCAGTAGAGATTTGCAGAAAGAATAGCAGAGTGAAAGTTGCTTTGATTTCAAAGGTCCAGATAATGAGAGCTCATTCAGTTTGTGCAGAGGGTGGAACTGCTGCTGTTTTGCATCCAGAAGACGGCGACAGTTTTGAATTGCATGCGTGGGATACAATCAAGGGTGCGGATTTTCTTGCTGACCAGGATGTTGTTATGCATTTTGTTAAAATCTGTCCTGAAGAGATGTATCTCCTTGACCACTGGGGAATACCATGGTCAAGAAAGGAGGATGGCAGGATAAATCAAAGGCCCTTTGGGGGACATACATATCCAAGAGCAACCTTTGCAGAGGATAAGACGGGATTTTTTGAAATGCAAACCCTCTATGACAGGCTTCAAATGTATGAAAACTGGGACAGATTTGAGGAAGTTTTTGTTACAAAACTCTTTATTGAGGACGGTAAATTTCATGGTCTTTTTGCCTATGATATGCTTAACGGCAAATTTCTTGTCCTGAAAGGCAAGACAGTTATACTGGCAACAGGAGGCGGTGGAAGAATATATGCATTTACTACCTTTTCCCATGCAGTGACGGGTGACGGTCTTGCTCTCGCTTACAGAGAAGGAGTTCCTTTGAAGAATATGGAATTTATGCAATTCCATCCAACCGGTCTTGTCCCATCGGGTATTTTAATGACAGAGGCCTGCAGGGGTGAAGGAGGACAGCTCAGGAACAATAAGGGTGAAAGATTTATGGACAGGTATGCGCCCGAAAAAATGGAACTGGCACCAAGAGACATAATTGCAAGGGCTGAGATGACCGAAATTCTTGAAGGTAGAGGGTTTAAAGGTCCTGATGGGCTTGATTATGTTCACCTTGATTTAACTCACCTGGGAAGAGAAAAAATTCTTGAGAGACTTCCTTTGATAAGAGAAGTTACAATGAGCTACATAGGTCTTGACCCCATAGAAAAGCCAATTCCTGTAAGACCCGCTCAGCACTATACAATGGGAGGAATAGATGTTGATATTGATGGAAGAAGTAAGGTTCCCAATCTATTTGCAGCAGGAGAGGTTGCATGCAACACACTTCACGGAGCAAACAGGCTCGGAACAAACTCAACTGCTGAATGCATTGTATGGGGCAGGATAACAGGAGAAAAAGCGCTGGAATTTGTTGAAAATGAAAAATTTGAACCTGAGATTCCAGAAGGTAAGATAAAAGATGAGGAGAAAAGAATTGTAGAGTTTATGCAAAAAGATGGGAAAGAAAGTATATACCAGTTAAGAAAAGAATTGAGACAGACAATGGACAGGTATGTTGGTGTTTTCAGGGATGAAGAAGGACTTAAGACAGCAGTGAACAAAATAAGAGAGATAAAACAAAGGTTTAAAAATATAAAAGTTCACGATAAAGGAATGTATTATAATACAGATTTGACGACTGCACTTGAACTTGAAAATATGATAGATGTTGCAGAGGTTGTTGCGGTTGGTGCCCTTGAGAGAAAAGAATCAAGGGGAGCTCATGCAAGAAGAGATTATACAAAGAGAGATGATAAAAATTATTTAAAACACACAGTTGCAGAATACACTCCAGAAGGTCCCAGGATTTCCTACAGAGATGTTAAAATTACAATATGGAAACCAGTTGAAAGAAAATATTAATTTTAAAGGGGGTTTAAATGTTTAAAAACAGGCAAGGGATTAAAGGCTGGTTTTATTTAAGAGGTGCAAACTTTGAAAGGTATCTTTATACCCTTCACAGGATAACAGGTTTTATACTTGTTCTCTATATAACTGTGCATATCATTCTCATGGGTTCAAGGGCCTTTTCCGAAACAGCATGGAGAAGTGTTCTATCCTTTATAGGTATAACTTTTGAAGATAGCATTTATCACATAAATCCTGTAGTTCATTTCTTTGAATATCTTCTTGTTATTGCTATTCTTTTCCATGCATTCAATGGTATAAGGCTTATCTTAACAGAACTCGGATTCTTCATAGGAAGACCAAGAAGACCTGAGTATCCTTATGTAAGCTACTCCATAGCCCGTCCCAGACCCCTAATGATTTTCCTTATGATAATTATGTTCTTTTTTGCAGTTATAGGCATATATGAGTTCTTTTTAATCCACTGAAGGAGGTGAGTGATGAAAGAAACAAGACTCTGGATTTTACATCTTTTTTCGGGTTTTGTTATATTCTTTCTTTTACTCTGGCATATCCTTTATATGCATTACCCTGTTATAATGAAAGGATTTAATTTTGGAGTCAGTTTCCCTTTGATGTTTTCTCAGGTTACTGCGAGGGCAAAATCTGCTGGCTTTAAAATTGCTTATACGCTATTTCTGGTGTTTGCCCTGTATCACGGATTTTATGGATTAAAAAACCTTCTTATTGAAACAAAATGGGGCAGGAAAGCAGAAATTCTGATTGTGGTTCTTTTATCCATAATAGCAATTTTCCTTTTTATATACGGTGTATTTACGACCTTTAAAATCGGAGGTTAGGATGAGAGAAATTAAGTTTAAAGTTTTCAGGTTTGACCCTCAAAAAGATAAAAAGCCCTATTTCAAGGAATACACTATTCCTGTAAAGGAAGGAATGACTGTTCTTGATGCCCTTATTTACATAAAGGAAAACCTTGACCCTACCCTTTCAATGAGGTATTCATGCAGGATGGGAATATGTGGTTCATGTGGAATGATCATAAACGGTAAACCCGAACTTGCCTGTCATACTCAGATTCTTGAACTTAAATCAGAAACAATAGAGGTTGAGCCAACACAGAACCTTTCTGTAATAAAGGACCTTGTCCCTGATTTAAGACCTTTCTTTACGAAACACAGGAACATAAAGCCATACATAATAAGAGATGATAGAGAGGAAATGGAAAAACCAACAAGAGAATATAAGCAAACACCAGAAGAGCTTCTTGAATTTCTTCAGTTTTCATATTGTATAAAATGTGGATTGTGCATAAGTTTATGTCCCACGTGTTCTGCTTATGATGACTTCTTAGGTCCTTTCGTTCTTGCCCAGGCTTACAGGTATTCAGCTGATTCAAGGGATTCAGGATTTGAGGAAAGGCTAAAAGCTATAGATAAGACCCATTCCATTACAAACTGCCATTTTGCAACAGGATGCTCCGCTGCATGCCCAAAGGGTGTTGACCCTGCTCTTGCAATACAGTTTTTGAAAAAAATAGCAGTCGCAAAATCTCTTGGTGGATTCAAGAAAAAAGTGGCAGAAATAGCACCAGCACCGCCTGAAAAAGGACCCAATAAGGACAAATATCCTCCTGCACCAAAACCAACGGTTTAAATTGTTTAAAGATGAATTAATAGTTCTTTTAACCGCAGCACTCCCGATATCAGAATTAAGAGGAGCGATTCCTCTTGCGATCTTAAAATTCAATTTCCCTTTATGGAAGGCATTTTTAATTTCAGTAACTGGAAACCTTTTGCCTGTAATCCCTTTGATTTTATTTCTTGGTCTCTTTGAAAAATTTTCTGAAAAAATCCCCTTTTTAAACAAGATTTTTAACTTTTTCAAAATAAGAGCATTGAAGAGAAAAAAGATAATTGAAAAATACGAAATCCTCGGAATTTACCTTTTTGTTGCTATACCCTTACCTTTTACAGGTGCATGGACAGGCTGTTTACTTGCCTATCTTTTTATGACACCTCCTTTTCCTACATTTCTCGCTGTTTTATCAGGAATTTTAACAGCAGGGGTTATTGTCAGCACGATTTTACTTGTGGGAATAAAGTGGGGAATTCTTGCAGGAGTTTTATTTGGAGGACTTCTTCTCCTTATACTTAATTTCTTGGTGAGATGAATACACTTTTGATTTTAAATTTATTATTCCAGTTCACTGTGGGAGAAAAACTCGTTTATCATGTTTATTATGGATTTGTAGGAGCGGGAATTGCTTATGTTGAGATACCCGAAATTACAGAACACAGAGAAATCCCCTGTTACAGAGTTGTTGCAAGGGGACATACAAATAGGTTTTTCTCCCTAATTTATAAAGTTGATGATAGAGTTGAATCCTATATAGATACAATCAGTTTCAGAACAATAAGATATGAAAAACATCTGAGAGAAGGAACAGATAAAAGGGATGAATATTCAGAGTTTTATCCTGACTCTGGCTATGTTGTTTATTCAAGGGGTGATACCGTTTCTCTTGCTGATAGTGCCCTTGATGTTGCAGGGATTTTATTTTTAATAAGAAGAATTGATTTTTCTGTGGGTGATACAATACCGGTTAATTTACATGTTGACAGAAGAAACTGTAAATTAAAAATACTTGTGGAAAAAGAAGAAAAAGTTAAAACCGGTGTGGGTAAAAAAGATGCCT
The DNA here is from genome assembly GCA_002011615.1 of Candidatus Hydrothermus pacificus. Classification (GTDB taxonomy): domain Bacteria; phylum Hydrothermota; class Hydrothermia; order Hydrothermales; family Hydrothermaceae; genus Hydrothermus; species Hydrothermus pacificus. The sequence goes on from MTOH01000006.1 coordinate 132,017, forward strand.
ATCTTTTAAGACTTATAACAGATAAAGGTGAATGTGGGGGAAAATCAGGACTTGAAACAATTTTCGGTGCAAAGGGAGGCCTTGAAGTGTGGATTTCAAAGGATGAGGAAAGGCTGATTTTAAAAATTTCAGCAAGGGTTTTCTTTGGTTCTATAAGGGCAATTTTACAGGAGGTAAGAAGATGAAAGATGTAGGAGGAGGTTTTTACATAGAATCATTTTTTCAAAAGCATCTTTTTCATTACAAAATCAAAAAATGGATCTTAAGAAAAAACACAGAGTATCAACTGGTTGATATTTGTGATTTAGAATTTTTCGGCAAAACCGTATTTCTTGATGAAAAAATACAATCAGCACAGGTTGATGAATTCATATACCACGAATCCCTTGTTCATCCAGCAATGCTTTTAAATGATAATCCCGAAGATATTTACATAATAGGAGGGGGTGAAGGGGCAACTTTAAGAGAGGTTTTAAAGCACGGGGTTAAAAGATGTGTTATGTGCGATATAGATAAAGAGTTTGTTGAGATATGCAGGGAGTATCTCCCTGAATGGCACAGGGGAAATTTTGAGGATAAAAGAGCAGAACTAATCTATGAGGATGCCAGGAAAAATCTTGAAAAAAGAAGTGATAAATTTGATGTCATAATTTCAGACTTAACAGAGCCCATTGAAGGAGGACCTTCCGCCCTTCTTTTTACAGTGGAATTTTATGAAATCCTCAAAAAAAGGCTTAAAGAGGGTGGTATTTTAGCGGTTCAGGCAGGCAGTACTGTTCCTTATTACAATGTATTTTTTGCATCTCTCTATAAAACATTGAGGGAGGTTTTTTCCTTTACAGCCCCCTATGAAGTTTTCATTCCCTCCTTTAACATGTCCTGGGGGTTTTTCATAGCATCGGATAAAAACTTTTTTAAAGAGATAGATTGCCAGATGTTTGAGATAAAGATAAAGGAAAAGGAAATATTTGAAAAACTTTCCTTTTTAACCCCTCCTTATCTTGAAAAGATATTTATAATCCCAAAAAATTTGAAAAAAGACCTTGAGGAAAAGGGAAGAATTTTAAAGGATGATAAGCCATTTGTATGGGAGAGGGAGTAGAGGAGTTTTAATGATTATAAAAAACATCAGGAATTGTTTTTGCATGAGGGAACACTCTTTTCATTTCTTTAAAAAGGCTTTGTGCCTTTCTAATCTGTTTCTTTTTAATGTAATACCTTCCCAGAGAGAAGAAACTCCTTAACGGCTCAATTTTTCTTTTGTGGGCTTCCTCAAGAAAAGGTAGAGACATTCTTATATCTTTCTCCATATAGATTTCACCCAGAGTAAAGAGATAAAAAGGGTTTCCTATCCCTTTTGAAACCTTTGCCAGGCTTTCTGACTCACTGAATTTACCCTCATACAATAGCAGGTCACAAAGCATTGTATAATAATCTGCTGGCGAATAATGAAAGGGGAAATTCTGAACAATTCTTTTGGCTTCTTCAATATTCCCATTCATAAAGTTTATGGACCAGAGGTCATATAGGTAGCCTGGATTTTTGGTATATTCATACCTTTTTTTAAGGTCAAATAATGTATTTTTGGGAGAAGAGAGGGTTATTAAAGAGGAAGTTTTAAAAAAGAAGCCAACAGGAAGAAGAAGAACAGCAACCCAGCGATATCTCACTATAGCAGGAATTAATCCAATAATTAATATTAGCGAGGAGATTAAAAGGGGATAATAAAAGGGATAAGCGAGATGAACACGAGTCTTTAAGAAAAAGCCTGCGCCTGCATAAAAGGCAAATAAAGTAAGAAAAAAATCTTTAAAGGGTTCACTCAGGAAAGTTTTTTCAAAAAGAAAATAAGATAGAAGAAAAATGAAGGGAACCAGAGAAAGTGGTATAGAAAGGATAATAGATATAATGTAAGAGAAAATATTTTCTCTTTTAATAGAGATGATAAATAAAATGAGGGGTAAAGAAATTGCATCGAAAAGAGAAAGGGAAATGAAATCAACTTTATACCAGGCTGTAAGCCAGCCAAAAAGTGCAAAGAACAAAATCGGAGAAAGGTTAAGGGAAAGACGGAAAGGCAGGAATTTAAAAAATCTTGTAATTAAAATAAAGATAAAAAGATTATAAACCAGTATTTTGTCATAGTTGTAATACATAAAGCCGAAATCACCAAATACTTTTGAATTTTTTAAAAAGATAGTTACAAGTAAATAGGGAGAACCCAAGAAAATAATTAAGAAAAATGGTAGTGGAAGTAATATAAAGGCTAAGATTTTTCTTCCCTTAGCAAATATATACATCGAGCATAGCACGGATGCGAAGATGATTTCTATAACTTGCCCTCTTGAGAAACCCAGTTTATATTGAGTCCATACATCTGCAAAGAGATTTTTCAATATCTCAAAGGTATTTAAAAGATAATAATATCTAAATCCACCTCCCTGAAAAATGAAATCATACAGAGGAGGGATCAGGGTAATGGGGGTAAAGAGTATCATAACTTTCAAAATCTTTTCAACCTTTTCTCTGGTTATTGCTGAAAGAAAAAGAGAAAGGAGGAGAAAAACATTTAAGTAAAAAATAGGATAGTCTAAAATGAGCAACCTGAGAGATTCCCAGAATACAGTAAAAGAGCCTACCCTGTAATTCCAGGATAGAGCGACTTCCAGTATCTGTCTTAAATATAAAAATCCGAAAAAGTAGAATAAGAGAGAGGATACAGGAATTTCTTCTGTTTTATTTTCTAAAAGTCTTACAAGGTTTTTCAAAAAATTCACTTACTTTTTACTTCACAATCTGGATTTTTCGAATGTCTTTTTTATTTGAAGTTTCAAAAACGAGAAAATAGGTTCCTCCTTTTAATCCGTTGTATCTGTTATCCCAGAAGAAAGTATAGATTCCGGCATTGAGATATCCTTGATAAAGAGCCTTAACCTTTCTCCCGTCCGAACTAATAATGTAAAGACTTATTTTCTGAGATTTGTCAAGTCCAAACTGGATTTTAGCTGCGTTGTGAATTATGTTTGGATTTATACCCCGGAGTCCGGTGAATAAAAACTCATGAAATTTGACAGAAACAGGTCCATAAGTTATAATACTGCCTGTGCTGATTTTAACAAGAGCTTTATAAGTGTAAACCACCCCGGGTTCCAAGTTTTCAGTGTCAATCCATTCAAGCGGATTCTCAAGGTGAGAGCTTTTGTAAACAGAAGTATATTCTGACTTTTTCTCTGATTTACGCAAAATCTCAATTGATTTTATACCGAATTCCACACTCAGACGAACCAGGATACCTCGGGACACACAGGAGGCAAGAAAATAAGTTTCCTTTACCCCCAGCATTTCAGCGGTATCTGCGGTAATCACAAAAGCAAAAGGCAAAATTCCTCCTGGTTTTGGCTGAGGAATTTCATCGCCTATTACACGCACATACCATTTCCCGGGCGTGGGATTCTGAACTTTTACTATTTCCCAGTTATTTAAAGTATCAAAGGGTGCCGTGGGATTCGGAACAGCCCAGCCTCCTGATGCAACATTTCCTCTGTAAAAGTTGCCATCCGGGTCCTGAACCTCTAGGTCGAGATTATTCACAAGCACAGGATAAGTATTTGCTGCACCAGGATAATCAGTATAAGCAAGGACAGCAATAAAAGGATAGGTTCCAGATTGAACTCTTACCGAATCTAAATAAACACCTCCCTGTGATACTTCCTCTTCCCTAAAGACCAATGCCCTTTGTTCACCAAACCATAGGGCGTCTTCAAGAGTTATTCTACCCCCGCCTTCGTATATATTTGGAACTCCAGAATTTGCGGGTCCTCCCTCATCGTCATCCACATCATATTGCATATCCCGTGCAGAAGCTATCAAAGTTGCTTTTACAAGAGCGGCTGAGGGATTATGTGAAGGGGCTGAGCCAGGTGTACCATTCCCATAATATCCATCCCTGTAATATTGAACAACAAGAGCACCTGCACCTGCAGCAGTTGGAGTTGCCATTGATGTTCCGTCCATTGCAAGTATGCCACAGGCAGTTTGGTTATCAGCTGAATTTACAGCCTCTCCAGGAGCAGTTATATCTGTCCCCAGTCTTTCATCTCCTAAATTTATGGGTGCTCCAAAGGAACTCCATGTAGTTTTATACTCTTGATCGTTTGCTCTTCGTGTTGCAACAATTGTTATGTCGTTTTTTGCTGTTGAAGGCATGGCCTGTCTCCTGTCATTCCCGCAAGAGTTATCTGCACAATCTCCTCCATTAGCAGCTGCAAAAAATACAGTCATATCAGGATTATCCCATACAAACTGGTCAAGGTCTATTGCCTCTGCTTCATATCCACCGGCACCACAATAATTAAGTCCTGCCTGGCACTGATATCCCCATGAATTTGTATGTATTCTTGCTCCATCATCATAGGCATTCTGTAATATCTGATGAAATCCAGGAGGGTCAGCACCTATTGGTTCCTGAGATACAAGTCTTGCGTGTGGTGCCATTCCCTTATAATTTTCACTCCCTGAAATATTATCATCGCCTCCACAGGCTGAGCCTGCTGTATGAGTGCCATGTTCTCCATTTGCAAAGCCACCACCATCATAATCGTATAAACTTACAATTTTAGGTTGCCCATTAACAGTCCCGTCAAAGAAACAGTGATTGGGATCAAGACCATTATCATTATGCCCTATTATTACACCATCTCCTCTTATACCCTGTCTCCATATAGAAGTATCAACAGCAACATTTGTTTGAATAACCCATCTTGATGCGTCATTGAAAAGCCCTTTTTCATAAAGTCTCCCTATTACATAAACACCCGGATGTTTTGCAATTTCACTGAGTTTTCCTGCTTCTATTTCCAATCCAAACCTTGCAAGATGTTTCGCTTTTGGATTTGTTCTATGTCCTATAAATTCAATTTCAGCACCCAGATTTTCTGCTAAGGAAACAATTTCATCAAGATAAGAGTCATCAAAAACATGAACATAAAATCTGTTTCTAATATCGGGCTCATTCTGATATAATTCCCATGCTTCCCTTGTGAACTTATAACCCGGTTGATACATTCCAGCCCATCTGATATTCGGGTTCTGTTTTATCTCTGAAATCTTTTTTACCGGATTTCCATCTGATATTTTTACAATAAAGGCATCATGGTGGATATACCATGGTGTAAACTCCACGCCGTAAATCTTTTCTATATTCTCTCTTTCTGTAAGGGAAGACACTCTATTGAATTGGATCACGAGATAATTTGCATCCTCTGACCACTCGGCTTTGAGATTTTCTGAAAATATTGGTTCTTCATTAATTAAAGGGTCAAACTGAACAGTATGAAAATTGATATTTTTGGAAAAAAGAAATCCCCCTAAAACTACCATTCCCATTAATACTCTCATAACACCCCCCTTTTTAAATTTTTCAGATTATACAGTCTAAATTTGCATTATTTCAAGCATTTAAGGCAAAAAATTTTTAGTTAATTTATTCAATTAGTTTTGAGCTGAAAAAAACTATCCTGAAAAGAAAAATGAGACAAAAATTGGTATATTGTAAGAAAGAAATCCTTTTGTGGATGTAATATGCATAAAAGGGATTGGCAGGTGTATTGATAAGAAACACTGAAGCGAAAGCTTTTTGTCTTTTTCTTCCACATTCCGAAGAGATGTTAATAATGAGACTCAGAATTCCCGATTAGAATTACTCTTGAGAATAAATTCATTTTAAAATTATACTATCTTTGCCAGAGTATTTCAAAATTAAAAAACAGCCCCCTCCAGGCTCAAATATAAATCTAACTTTTTTTATTTCATTTAGATTTTTGATGGGTAACTGGAATTTTTATATTCTGACGAAAGCCTAAATTTAACACACCATACAAAAACGCAACAAACCCAAAAAACGCAATTATTTCTTGACAATCTATCAGAACTTCCCTTATAATTATTTCCGAAAATCCTAAAAAATTGGGATTATTGGAAATGAAATTTGAAGAATTTAAGAAAATCTTTGCACACAAGCCCGTTATAAGGGTTTCTCATCTTTATTTAAATCAAAACAAAAAAACTTTATTAAATGAACTTTCATACTGGCAGAAGAAAGGATTAATTATAAAGTTAAAAAAAGGAATTTATGTATTTAACGAAGAAAACAGAAAAATGGAGATTTCCAGATTATTTATTGCAAATGAACTTTATTTCCCTTCCTATATTTCCTGTGAATATGCCCTTTATTTTTATGGTCTAATCCCTGAAAAGGTAGAGGATATAACCTCGGTAACAACAAAGAAAACAAGGGTATTCAAAAATCCCTTCGGGGTATTCCGATATTACCATATAAAACCCTCTTTATTTTCTGGATTCAGGAAAGTTTTAGATGAAAACAATTTACCTTTTCTAATTGCCACTCCTGAGAAAGCGGTTTTTGATTTTGTATATTTCAATCTCAGGATATTAAAAGATAAGGGAGAGGATGTATTTGAATATTCCTACAGGTTCCAGAATATTGAAGACCTCAATACACAAAAGCTTCGTGAAATTGCAAAAAAAGTTAAAAACAAAACCCTCCATAAAGTAGTTGATAAATTTATATCCTTTGCAGGGAAAGTAAAATCATGATTGATTTAATAAAAGAAATTATTGAAAAAGAGAAAAACAGTGAAATAAAAATTCACAGGGGAAGAGAATTCCTGCAGTTATTGATTCTCAGAATAATATGGGAGAAGGACTATTTTAAAAATATAGCTTTCCTGGGTGGAACAGCCCTAAGATTCTTTTACGGTCTAAAAAGATTTTCCGAGGACCTTGATTTTTCTCTTTTAAATACAGAAAATTTCAGATTTAATAACTTTATTGATGAAATTATAAAGGAACTCGTTACCCTTGGTTTTGATGTTCAGAAAAAAATCGGCAAAGAAAAGATTGTAAAAACCTGTATGATAAAATTTCCATCTTTATTATACCGCCTCAATCTCTCGCCTTTAAAAGAGCAAAAATTAAGTATAAGGATTGAAATTGATACAAATCCACCTCCTGGATGGAACACAGAAATTCAGGTTATAACAAAAGAATTCATATTTACAGTAACAGCCTTTGACCTGGCTTCAATGTATGCCACAAAGCTTCATGCCTGCTTTTTCAGAAAATATATAAAAGGAAGGGATTTCTATGACCTTTTATGGTATCTCGGCAAAAAAATAATGCCGAACTTCGTTCTTCTCAATAATGCTATATATCAAACAGAGAAAAAAAGGATAAACATAAATGCAGACAACTTTAAAGATTTTTTAATAACCAATATCAAAAAAATAAATTTTGATGAGGTAAAAAAGGATGTGGAAGTGTTTTTAATAGACAAAAAAGAAACAGAATTTTTGAAGAAAGAAGTATTCTTGAAAATTATACAGACAAATTTCTGAATAAATAGAAAGAACAAGGTTAAGTTAAGAAACGGTGAAAAAGTAAAAAAACGCAAGAGGGGTGGTAGTGCAAGAGAAGACCTTAATAAACCAAAAACCAAAACATGGATTTTCACTTTTTCGAAAAAATGGAAAGTTAATATTTTTTCTTTAAGAGAACAACTTACTCCCTGCAACTACTATCGAAATTATATATATTGATGAGACAACCCTGTAAGTTGATTTATATTATAAATTTTGTTTATAATTGTTTTTATGCAAAGCTTATCGGCAATTCTTTCGATTTTTCTGGGTCTAAGCATCGCATTTCCCCTTGTTTTATATCTTATTTTTAAAAGAGCGGGAAATTTAAAAGAAATTTCTGGTAAGATATGGCTTCTGACATTTATAATCGCATTTTTATTCTTTCCTTTATTCTTTTTCAGAAAACACTGGGAAAGGGCTCTTTATTTTTTTAACAGTAATTTCTGGTTTACATTATTTGTAACCCAGATGGACAACAACTTCTGGGAAGAGTTTGCAAAACTCCTTGTGTTTCTGATATTTCTGAAACCTCTAAGAAATTTTCTGAAAAAATCAGGAGAAAGCACGCTTTTTGGATACTGGATAGGTCTTGCCTACGGGATAGGTGAGGCGGTTACACTGAGCCTTATTGCACTTTTCCCTAAAATAAATGTATGGGGTTATTCCTTATTTTTATTATTTATAACATGGAAATGGGTATGGGAAAGATTCATCGCAATTCAGGTGCATGCAATAATGGGAGCAATAATAGGCACGGGTGTATTTTACTGGGCAGGATTAAGAAAGAAATTTATGTTTTTTGTATTTTTCATAATATCAATGCTCTATCATGAACTTGTTGATGGAGTTGTATTAACAATGATGTATTTCCCTGATATAAAATTGTTTGAATTTTTAGCCAGAAATATATACACAGTAACTTTACCAGCCCTTTTGATAATCGGCTATATAATATGGTTCGGGGTTTATAAGATTAGTAAAAAGCAAAAACCATTAACCATAATCCATCCCGACTTGTCGGGATAAGGAGGGTAAAATGAGGCTATTTAAATTGAGTATAATTCTGGGTATGATTCTTTTATCCTGCAAAAGGGAGAAAAAGCCTGAACTAAAACTTCTTCCTGCTGAATGGAAAGACGGTGAAACTGGAGCCTATGCAGTGATTGTAAAGGGCGATACCATCGGAAAAACTGTTTATAAGATAAATTATGTAAAAGAAGGTTATAAAATAGATGTTCTTTCAGAAGCTGAATCAGAGGGAAAGAAAACCTCCGACCATAGCGTGGTCACTGTTGAAAAAAACACCCTGAGACCATTGAAAGAGGAAAGAGAGATTAAAACATCAGGCGGAGCATACAGTGTGGATGCTGATTATACCCGAAAAAGTGTCAAGATAAAACTGAAAACCCCGATGGGGGAGAAAAGCACGGAAATCCCGTTATCAGGAAACTTCTTTGACAACGAAATGGTAACAATGCTTTTAAGAAACATCCCTTTTGAAAAGGGGTTTAGTGCAAAAATAAATTCGGTTGTTCCACTCTCAGCAACGAGTGTTCCCATAGAGATAACTGTTATGGAAAAGGAAAAAATAAATGTTCCTGCAGGTGAATTTGAGGCAAGGAAAGTAAATTTAAAATTTGCAGGAAGTGAAGTTAATATATGGTATAATGAAAACCCTCCAAGGGAAATGGTTAAATATGAGGACAAACAGAGCGGTCTTTTAATGGTGCTTCTGTCTAAAAAACAGTTTCAGGTGTCAGGAGAAAAAGCCGAAGAAAGTTAAGAGAAAAAGGCATTTATATTGGTTGATTTCATATACTTCAATATGGTAAAATTTAAAGGTGAAATTGGGGAAAGAAAAAATTTACTTTGAAAATAAAAATATAAGAATAATTAATGATGATTTTCTAAAAACTGATTATATTAAAGACAATTCCATAGATTTGATAGTCACCTCACCTCCCTATAATGTTGATATAAAATATGGGTCTTATAATGATCGAATGCCTTATAAGGTATATTTAGAATTCACAGGTGCATGGCTTGATAAAGCATATAAAGTCCTAAAAGAAGATGGGAGATTTTGTTTAAATATCCCCTTAGACAAAAACAAAGGTGGTCAACAAAGTGTTTATGCAGACATTATATCCATAGCAAAAAAAATAGGCTGGAAATACCATTCCACAATAGTATGGAATGAACAGAATATTTCAAGAAGAACAGCATGGGGGTCATGGTTATCAGCGAGAGCACCTTATGTAATTGCTCCTGTGGAAATGATTGCAATATTATATAAAAAAAGATGGAAAAAATTGAGTGGCTCGGGAAAATCTGATATTGAAAAAAAAGAATTTGTAGAATGGACAAATGGGGTGTGGACATTTATGGGAGAAAGTAAAAAAAGAGTGGGGCATCCTGCCCCTTTTCCTGTAGAATTACCTAAAAGATGTATAAAACTCTTTACTTTCACAGGAGATACTGTGCTTGATCCTTTCCTTGGAAGTGGGACTACATTGATTGCCTGCAAACTCCTTAATAGAAAAGGAATAGGCGTGGAAATAGATAAGAAATACTGTGAAATTGCGAAAAGAAGACTACTCAAAGAAACAAAAACTCAAATAGAAATTAATATCTAAGTAAAATGAAAAAATCCAGAAAAACCATTTCCGAATTAATTATGGAATACTTTATGAAACATCCCAAAAAAGATTTACCTCATGGGCCTGTAGTTGACTGGGTGGAAGAAAAATATTTAAAACTCTATGGACGAAAACCCCGAGACCCCTGGCGTGCTGTAAGAAAATTACATGAAGAAGGTATTTTAATAAAGGTTAAAAAAGGTGTATACAGATATGACCCTGATTTGGTTACAAAAAAAGAACTTCAAGAATTCCCACCGGATGTAAGAGAAGAAATCTTCAAAAGGGACGGATATAAATGTGTGGTTTGTGGAAGAGGCATAAAAGACGGTGTTGAAATTCACGCAGATCATATAAAGCCGCTATATAAAGGGGGAACAAACACAGTAGATAATGGGCAAACGTTGTGTTCAGAACATAATTTTCTTAAAAAAGTCTATTCACAAACAGAATTCGGCAAAAGATTCATAATAAAACTATATAAAAAAGCGGTTAAGAACAACCATAAAAAAATGATAAATTTCTGCAAATGTATATTTGATTGTTACGATTTTTATGGAATAAATGGTCATATTAAAAGACCTGATAAATAAGGAGAGTTTAAATGCTGGATATTGAGGTAGTGAAAAAGTTTTTGGAGGAGGAATTCAAAGAAAGAGAGATAGAAATCCCCGGCGATATCCATAGGGAAAAACTAATAGAAACTTTCTGTAAATATGTTGAAAATGATTATTATGAATGGCTAAAGGATAATTTTAAATCCTTTTTCAATCATGGTAATCCTGATTGGGACTGGATCAGAAAACTAATTAAAAAGTATTCAAAAGACAATTCATAAAAGAGCCAGGCAATTCAACTTCTATTTAAGGGGTTTTAAATATCTTTTTATTATGAAAAAATTAAAAAATGATTTGATTTAAGGTTTACCGCTTGTCTGAACTCTTAAATCCTCTTTCTGACCGTCAAGAACAACATCAGGATTTTTCTGGTCTCCTTGCTCCTGCGAAATCGGAAAAATGAGAATTATATGTAATAATAAAATATGCATGTTATTTCTTTAAAATTTATTATAATTATAAACGATTTATTTTATTATTGCAACTTATTAAAAATCTTTATGAAAATTTCCACTTGATTTAAAAGCCCTTTCCCCAGAATAATATACTTCTAAAATGCAGTTTATAATCTTATTTTTTATAATAAATGCGGATTCGCTTTTATATCTTAAAGGGGAAAAATTCGGAAATGCCCTTATAAAGAGGATAGAAAAAAATATAAGAAATGAAAATAAAGGGCTTGCAAAGAAGGACTTAAATCTTCTTTTTGAAAGGGATGATATTCCTGATAGCATAAAGGCAAAGGGGATTTTGCTTTTATACAAAGCAGAAAAGGACACTCAGAGGGCAAATTTAAAGATTTATGAATTTTTATTGAACTCGGGCTATTTTAAGGGGAAAGAAGATTATATGGAATCCTTAATTTTATACCATCANGCAAAAAAGGATTTTGAAAGGGCTGAAAAACTCTCAAAGTATTTATCTTCATATTCACCCGGAACTTTTGAAAGGGGTAAAATTTATTTAACAGAAACTTTGATAATGGAGGGTAAAAAAATATCAGAGATTTATTATCTGGCATCTATTTTAAAAGATAAAAGACCTGATTTATTTATAAAGGCATTATTTTTAAAGGGTGATAGTTTAAGGGGTTTTATTGAAATAGAAGAGAATATAAAAAAATTGATAAAATTTCCATTGATTAAAAAAGAAATTGCCCTTTTTTATGATAATTATTTTAATTTTAAAAAATCCATTGATTTTTTATCCGATTCTCTGGAAATTGTAAAAAGATATTTATTTCTTAAAGATTATGAAAAGGCATTTAAAATTGATAGGGAAAGTGTTTTTGAAAACAGATTTGCACTCATGCACTTTTTAAAGAAGTATATTTCAAAGGATAAAATTGATTCTGCAAAAATATTTCTTTCAAAACTGAAAAATAAAATTCCTGCTGACAGTTTCTTTTATTATAAACTTAAAATATTTTTAAAAGAAAAAAATTCGGACAGCATAATCTTTTATAAAAATGAATTTAAAAAATTCGGAATTGATTACACCCTTCCTGAAAATCATGAAATCGCAAACAGGGTCTATAAAAAATTTATAAAGGGCACAATTGACGGTAAAAACCTGCTTGACAGTTTATATTTAGAGGGCTGTTATCAAAACTTTGTATTTCTTTCATCATTAAAGGATAAAAGATTTTTAAATTCAATCTACAAAATTCTTTTAAGGGGAGAAGAGCCCCCTTTAAATTTAAATAATTTTTTTAAAAATTATGTGCCAGAGGTAAAAAGGGATTCTTTAATTTTTTCAAAAATCCTTATTTTGAAAGGAGATACCTCCTCTGCTTTTGAACATCTTCCTGATGGATTTTTAAAAGGAAGGGTTTATTTTGAAAAAAAGGATTATGAAAAGGCAATCCGATTTCTTATAGATTCACCCCATCCACCGGATAAAGTAAGACTTCTTTATTCTTTAATAAAAGTTAATCCTGACACAGCAAAAATTGATTATGTTTTAAAGAAAATTCCTGAAAAAGAAATTTTAAAATATGAAAAGGGAATTGAGTTTTTCATAATTTATAATTATTTAAAGAAGAATTATAAGAAAATTTATGAAATTTATAAAATGTTAAAGAAAGAAAATCCTGATTTAATCTTAAAATATAAAAACATATTTGCCTTTTCCCTTTTTAAGATTAAAAAATTTAACCAGGCTTTTTTTCTTGCGGATAAAAAACTCAGGTTTTATATACTTTATTATTCGGGTCTTAAAAGTTATGCTCTCAGATACAAAAAATACCTGGAAGGCGATGAATTAAGCCTTGTTTTTAAAATTTATAAAGATAATCTTATGCTCGATTCCCTTATAAATTTCTCAAAAAAATATGAAGTTGAGATTGATTCATCATGGATTATCTATTATCAGGCAATCAGATATCTCAGAAGCAAAAATACAAAGGATGCAGAATCCCTTCTTGTAAAAAATAAATTCTCAAAAAAGCTTGCTCCACTCGTTTTTTTCCAGCTGGGAAGTATAAATTATTTTAAGGGAAATACAAGGACTTCTGAAAAACTCTTTAAAAAAGCCCTTGATTATAAAATGCCCGATTCGCTAAAACTTCAAATTTTCTATAATCTTGCGGTCGTTATGAAACAGAATGAAAACGATTCTGTAATTTATGTTTATGATAAAATAATAAAAGATTTTCCCTTTTCAAAGGAAAAGTTCTGGGCAATTTCAAGAAAGGGATTTTATTATATGGATAAAAATGAACTTGAAAAATCCCTTAAATACTTTGAGGAAATTGAAGGCTATGGGGATACACCTGATATGGAAATGGAAACAAAATTCTTTAAGGCACAGGTGTTAAAGGGATTTAAAAGATTAAAATCAGCATTGAAAGAATTTTTAATAGTTTATAGAAATTATAAAAAAGATTTATTCAAATACACATCAGGTATGGAAGCAGGTGAGATATATGAAATACTCGGGGATAAGGAAAATGCAATAAAAATTTATAAAGAACTTTCAAAAAAAGGAATTTTTAAAAAAGAGGCAGGGGAGAAGTTGAGGGAATTAAAATAATCTCATTCCCATCTTATCCTGACATAATACCTGTAGATTCGCAATGTGTCAGAAGAAAGGTTCTGAATTATTAGTGTAGCTATTCCGTTTTTGGGGATTGAAATTGTATTATGATAGTCATAGGGTGAGACATTCAAACTGTCAGAATAAAGAATGGTTGTATCAGAGTTGTCTTCAAGAAAACCCTGGCAATAAATAGCATCATTCGCATTCGCATCCACAACAAGCGTATCTTCTTTTAAAAAGGGATAAGTTAACTCTTCCTGTGCACCAGGTGCGAGGGTTTTGTAACCATCTTTTAAAATGTCTATTTTTCTGTTTCCTTTATCCTTCTCACAACCTGAGAATAGTATCAGAACCCCTGTAAAAAACAGAACCTTTTTCATCTGCGCTTTTTCCTGACCTCTTTTTTGTCTTTAGCACTGGATTTTTTCTTCTTGAGCTTGATGTCTTTTTTCTCCTTATTTTCTTTTTTCTCGGATTTCCGCAGTATATTCTTTATAAAAGTATCCCAGATTCCATCATCATCCTTATCCCTGTGTTTATGATATTCCTCTGTTTTTGGTTTTTTCGAACCTCTGTCAGGCCTCTTAACAGATTTTTCCTCTATTGCAAAAGAAGTGGAAAATAGAAAAATTAAAATCCAGAGTGCTTTTTTCATCTCTTTTTAGCCTTATTAAGTCTAAAAGAACTTTTATAATTATAACCTCTTTCAGGTCTTTTGTCAAATCCAGTTTTGTTTTTGAATCTATCTGCACCACTATCTTTTTTATAAAAGGTTTTCTTTTGGGAAGTCTCTTCTTTTTTTACAGGGTAATAAGTTCTTTTTTTCGTGGTCTTGTTTTTACTCTTTGTTTCATCAGATTTCTTCATGTTCTTCTCATCCTTTTTATCTCTGTAAACCTTTGTGGATGGTTTTTCTCTGTAAACTTTTTTATCCTCATATCTCTTTTTACCCTGAGATTCTCTGGCCTTAAGGTCCCTGTCCTTTTCATAAGATTTTCCTTTGTAAACCTTTTTAGAATCTGTTCCCTTTATATACTTTCTGCTTACCTCTTCTTTTTTTTCTTTCAGAGGATTTTTAACCGCCCAGACAGGTGGTTTGTCATAATTCCTGTATCTTTTCTCAATTTCTCTGTATTCTCTCACTTTCTTTGGAGAAATTTTTCTGTAAATGGGTCTTATTCTGTACTTGTATTTATAGGTTCTGTAGTATCTGGGATAATAGTAATAACCGTATTGATGCACCTCAACAACATAAATGGGACAGAAATCAAACCAGAAACCAACAATAACATGGGGATGATGGCAATCATAGCAGTACCAGGGAGTGGGATGATAGGTATACACATAGTATCTGGGTCTGACATAAAAGTATGCCCAGCCGTGAAAGTAAATTCTCGGGAAAAAATAGGGTGGTGCAAATCTGAAGCAAACAAGAATATTATCATCATAGTAGTATTCATGAGGGTGTAGCGGTATAAACCAGCTTGTTTCCACATAGGGTAAAGGATAGGGAGTTACAACTGCATAAACATATTCTATTCCGGGTTCTCCTCCAGCATACCACTCTGTCTCAAGGCCAAAATCATATGGGAGATGATAAACTCTTCCTGCTCTCACATAGTTCCCCTGTCCGTACCTGCTCCTGGGGAAAAGCACATGAACTCTGCCCTCTGAATCTATATTATAAAGGTAAAGGTATCCTGAAACATGAGGAAGAACTTTAACACTAACCCTCTCACCGGCAGCATATACAGAGCCATTTCCACCTTCAATCCACACATCTACATTTTTTGCATGGAGACTCTGAAATAAAAACACAACACCCATTATTGCCAGGACTATTTTTTTCATTTTTTAATCCTCCTTTTTTAAGGTAAAAACAGGGATTTTTAATTCCCTGTTGCCATTATCTATCTGATATGCCCATCTAAACTTTATGCTTCCATCAAAATAAATGCTCTCCACCCTTATCTTGGCAAAATGATTGTCTCTTGTCCAGAAAATATAGGTATGACCTTCAATTGCTTCAAGAACCCCTATATTTGACCAGCCTTCCACAGGGGCATATCCTATCTCATCAAAATCTTCTGTATACCCCATATCCTGAATCCATGTCTCCTCGTCCCTTGCATAGATAAATCCTGTTCCAAGGGTATCGTCGTATTCATAAAAGAAATCACATTCAGGGTCCATATAATAGGTAACCTCGTATTCTGAAAAATCATAACCCGCATAATAGGGGTTCACTGTATAACTTTCCAGATAATCAAAACCCTCAGGTCTTGGTGTATCAAAAACTATTTCATAGGAAAGGTCACTCTCATTACCCTCAATATCATAGGCTGTAACAGCATAGTAATATGTAATGCCATTGAAAACATCAAAATCAACAAAATCTTCAGATGCTGTTTCTCCTATTGCATAATATGGACCTTCAGGATAATAGGACCTCCATATCCTGTAACCTGCAATATCAGCCTCCGGATTTGGTATCCAGTAAAGATAAACAGCTTCATCTCCTGTAATTGAGTACACTCCCCTGGGAGGACTGGGCGGGTAAAGGTCGCATTCTTCTTTTTCTTCATAAAAAACACACCCTACCATCATTACAAGAACAACAAGACTTATTTTTGCCTTCATCTCTGCACCTCCTTCAAACATGATTTTCTATCTATTTACATGAAATTTCTATGCCAGAATTTTAAGGGGGTTTTTGCACAGAAATTGTGCTTTTTGAGCTTAAAGCAAGAAAATTTTAATCAGCCAGGAGAATAATCTTCAAAAAGCTTTATTTTCTTTATCTTATCAAATATCTCATCTACCGCTTTTTTAACAGGTGCAAGAATTATTCTGGTCTCACCACAATTGCATATGTATATACCCTCGGATTTCTCTGTAACAGGTGAACCACAAACTTCGCAGAATGTAATCATATGTTCTGTGAGCATCTTTTTCTCCTTTTCTTTATAGCCTTTCTCTTCAAGATAATCCTTAACTCTTTCAAGAGCATTTATCAAGTCATTTAAAAAGCTTACAGGGACTATAAAACCGTTATAGGAAGGAACATACTCCTCTTTGCCGGGGACTTTTTCATACTGCCTTATTTCAAGAAGACAGAACTCCTTATAGGGATGTAACTTCACCCTCACTTCATCTTCACCAATAGAAAAAGACACTATCTTTTTTTCCATGTCTGCCTCCGAAGTTTTATTTAAATTATAATGAAAAAGGGCTTATAATTTAAATGTAAATTTAAAAAAAGAGGAGCAGTGAGAAAGACAATCCTGATATTTTATTTAATATTTTTTGTAAGTGCAATACTACCCTATGGTTTTGTTAACACGCCTGTTAAAAATATTGACCTTGTAATTCATTTTTCCTATTTTTTCTTTTTATCCCTTTTAATATTTCCTTTAATAAATATCTATTTTTCTGTTTTAGTATTAATTCTATTTTCCCTTATTACAGAATTTCTCCAGATACCACTACCCCTGAGGGATTTCTCGCAATTTGACCTGTTTGCAGATATTGCAGGGATAATACTTGCATTCCTCACATACAGATTTATTTTAAAAAAAGAGAAAAATGTATTTCTAATTCTATCTTCAATTTTCGGTATAGGCTTTATAAAAGGAGGCGGAACAATAGCTTCTTTGCTGGCAATAATTCTATTTTATTTACTCAATCCATCTGTTATTACTGTGTTAATCCTTGTAATTATAACTCTTTTTCTAACCATCCACTTCAAAAAATACCTGCGGATAGAAAAAGACCCTTCCTTCTTTGTACTGGACGAATTTTCAGGAATGCTTATTATACTCCCTTTTGTGCCCTTTAATCACTTTTTAATCTCTCTTTGTTTTGTCCTGTACAGGGCTTTTGACATAATAAAGCCATTTGGAATTAAAAAACTTGAAAAGATAAAAATTCTCGGAGTCCTTCTCGATGACTGGGCAGGAGCGATTCTTACCGCACTTATTATAGTTCTTATTAAATTCCTATATCATCAGGCATAACGCCTGATTCATCCATAAGTTTTTTAGCAATATATATCCTTGAATTCATTCTTAGAGCAATCGCCACAGAATCCGACGGTCTTGCATCTATACTAAAAATTTTACCGTTTTTCGTTTCTACAACAATCCTTGCAAAATATGTCCTGTCCTTCATTTCATTGACAACCACCATCGGTATCTTCACATCAAGGGCATTCAAAATGGTCTGAATTAAATCATGAGTTAGTGGTCTTTCAAATTTCTGGTTTTTTAACACAAGGTAAATTGAGTGAGCTTCAAACTGACCTATCCATATCGGGAAAAACCTCTGTCCGTCTTTTTCCTTTAGAAGCAAAATATAGTTTTCAAGATTTTGTTCCTGAACTATATTGAAAACCTCTACTTCTACTATATTATCATTCATCTTAACCACCTCAGAAGGATTCCAAGGAAAATTGAAAGAGAAACTCCAAGAAATCCCTCAAAAACAGGTTTTTTCTTTATTTTTCTGGGTATCAGAAAAGCAAAGGAAAGGAAAAAACAAACAGGACATAAAAAAGAGAGGAAAAAAGCAACAAGCCTTTCCAGATAACCATAGTATCTCCAGAACCCCTTAACAAGGGGCTTTTTTTTCAGGAAGGTTACATCTATTGAATGAAGGAGTATCCAGTAAAAATAGGTTACTCCTATTATAAATATAATTAAGTAAGAATAAAATGGAGTAAAGTAAAACTTTAAAAAGCCCTCGCTTTTATAAATCGTTTCCGGGAGCGGGGCAAAGGAAAAAAGAAATATAACAAGTATATGGAGAAACTGGTCCAGCATAAAATAATAAAAATTTTCTCCCTCATCCTTCCGGGTTAAATATATCTTTAACTGGTCCTGAACAAGATGCAAAAAGGCAAGGCTTAAACAGGTAATTATAACAACAGGATTGGTTGTATAGGGAAAACTTAAAATGAGCAAAAATAATAACAGAATAAGTGAATGGATTAAAACTCCTTTAAACTTCCTTACCTTTGTTTCAAAAAGTTTATCTGTCTGGAGAGGATAATCCACGAGAAAATGGGCAAGTAAAAAATGGGAAAAGAAAAAACTATTCATTTTCCTCTTTAACGAGCCATATTTTTAAAAGCGCGGTCACTTCAGGATGAAGTTTTACTGAGATTTCATAAAATCCGGGCTCTTTTAAGGGATTTTCAAGCTTAACACTTCCTTTTTCAATCATTTCAAATCCTTTTTTATGAAGCTCCTGAAGAATATCGTGGGATGTAACAGCTCCATATATCTTTTCCTTACCTTTTAAATGAAATGTTAAAGAAACTTTTTCTACCTTTTTCTTAATTTCCTCTGCCTCTTTTTTCTTTTTTTCCTGCCTTTTTGCTCTCATCTTTTCTACACTCTCAAATTCCTTTATAGCAGAAGGGGTGGCCTCCCTTGCAAAGCCTTTTGGTATCAGATAATTTCTGGCATAACCATCCTTTACCCTTATAATACTGCCTTTATCCCCAAGACCTTTAACATCCTGCAGTAAAATTATTTTCATTTTACCTCCTATACATAATAGGTTTCAACAAAGGGAAGGAGTGCCATCTGTCTCGCTCTTTTTATAGCAAGGGCAAGTTTTCTCTGGTGGTATGCACAGAGCCCTGTCTGCCTTCTTGAAAATATTTTTCCCTTGGGGGTTAAAAACTTTTTCAGTGTCTCAACATCTTTATAATCTATAATTCCTATGCCCTTTTTGCAAAACTCGCACTTTGCCATTTTTAAACCTCCTTTTTAAAAGGGTAAATCCTCTTCAGGTTCTTCTTCAATTATACCTTCTTCCTCGGGTTCTTCCCCGGTGCTTGTGGTTTGCTTTTCAAGAAACTGAATTCTAAGCCCTATTATCTCCACCAGGCTTCTTTTTTGCTTGTCCTGTGCCTCCCATGAACGATAATTTAATCTTCCTTCAAGCAAAACAGGTGATCCCTTTGAAAGCCTCTTATGGCATCTTTCAGCAAGCTGACCAAATGTCTTAACATCAATAAAAAGGGTGTCTTCCTTCCAGTCTCCTGTTGTAGAATCTTTATACACCCTTGAAGATGCAATCCTGAATTTTGCAACCGGAGTCCCCTTTGGAGTGAAATTCATCTGGGGGTCATCAGTAAGCCTGCCTGAAATTAAAACATAATTAACCCTGGGAACTTTTAAATCAGCCATCATGCCCTCCTCTTTCTGGTTGATGTTACATTCTCTTCCTTAATAATCATAAGTCTGAAAATCTCCCTGACAAGCCTCAGTTCTTTTCTTATATCCAGTGGTGCATCACCAGGGGTGGAAAACTTTAATATATAATAATGTCCCTCTTCTTTTTTCTTCACCGGATAGGCAAATTTTCGCATACCCCAGTCTATTCTCTCCTTTACCTCACCACCTTTTTCCTTTATTATACTCTCAATTTTCTCAACAGTCTTTCTCTTTGTCTCATCATCAAGGTCAGGGTCAATTATGATCATCATCTCATAATCTCTCATATTTTTCCTCCTTTAACTTGAGAATTTAAATTCAAGTATCTCCCTGTCTTTAACAATGTAATCTTTTCCCTCGGTTCTCAAAAAACCTTTTTCCCTGAGCAGTACCCATGAGGGAAATTTCAGAAAATCATTCAAATTAGCAACCTCTACCTTTATAAAACCTTTTTTTATATCACTATGAACCTTTTCAGCTGCGTCGTAAGCCGTTGTTCCGATTTTCAGAGGAAATGCAGAAACTATTCTATTTTTTACAGTATAAAAAATTATATAACCAAGGCTCTCAAAGGCTTCCCACAAAATGTCCTGAGGAGAATAATTGCCCTCTTTTTTTAAATAGTCTTCCATTTCTCTCCTTTCTTCCATATCCTCCATCTCCTCATAAAGCTTCAGAGGACAGGGATAAGTTTTATCCTTAAATTTAGAAATCCATTTCAAAGAGTTTTCACTGCCATCGGTATTCAAAACAATTATTCTGGCTTTTGAAGACAGAAGACCCATCTCCCTATCAGAAACCTCTTCACCTTTCTCAATCTTTTCTCTTATTGCAACTACACTATTATATTTTTCCCTGCCTTCCCTGGTCTTATCTTTTAAAAATTTTTTTTCCAATTTCTCAATTTTCTGGAGGTCAGAAAGGTAAAGTTCTGAAACCAGAATTTCGTACTCTTTCAAAGGGTTCACCTCTTCCATAGGAGTTGGTATATCAGGATTTTCAAAGGCTCTTAAAACAAAAATTAAAACCTCACATTCCCTTATATAAGAAAGGAATTCGTTACCGAGCCCTTCCCCCTTTGATGCACCTTCTATTATTCCTGCAATATCAACCACCTCAACCATCGGTTTCCTTATTTCCTCTGCATTCAATTTTTCACCTATTTCTTCAAGGAAGGGGTCATCTAAATAAGCCCTTCCTATGTTCTTACCCCTTGTGGTAAAGGGATAAGGAGCGGTTTCCCTATGTGCTTTTGTTAAAACATTAAAAAATGTAGTTTTCCCCACATTGGGAAACCCAACAAGCCCTATTTTTTCCATTATATAAAATAAGTTATAGATTATAAGGAAGTTATAAAAGAAAGTCAAAAAGTTTAAGTAAACTTTGAAAAATGGTTTTGGTTTCTTTTATAATTTTAAAAAATTTATAAAAAGGAGGTTTAAGTGAAGTTCTTAACTCTTATTTTATTATCCTATCTAAAATTCAACCTGTGGAACGGAACCGAAATATTTTTGAAAGAAGAACATTCTTATCCACTCGTAAGTTTCATGACCGTTGTTCATTCTGGAAGTTTTTATGAAGCTCCTCAGGAACTGGGTTTAACCCATTTCCTGGAACATATGCTCTTTGACGGGACAAAGAAGTTTACACGAGAGGAGCTGAGAAATCAGTTCTCTGATAATGGAATATACGTAAATGCCTTTACAAGGGAGGACTATACAGCCTTTTTCTTTACAGGTCCTTCTGACCAGTTAGAAAAAGGTATATACCTGCTTTCCGAAATGCTCTTTGAATCAAGTTTTCCTGAAAAGGAATTTGAAAAGGAAAAAGGAGTTGTTATCCAGGAAATGTATATGGACAGGTCAAGGGAGGAAAATATCCATCATGAAAATGCCATTAAATACCTGTTATCCGGTCTGCCTTATTCCAATCCTGTAATAGGTTACGAGGAAACAATAAAAAATCTTAAGAGAGAGAGTGTGATTGATTTCTGGAAGAGGCACTACACTCCTTTAAATATGACCATAATCGCAATGGGTGATTTTGACACAGGTAAAATAATGAATTTGATAAAGCTCTATTTTGGTAAATATGCACCCGGAGAAAAAAGACAGGAAAAGGAGTATTCATATTTCAAATACAGAGAAAAAGAAATTTTTAAAAGAACAGGTGATTTTACAAAAAATTACCTGACAATAGGATTTAATGCGCCTCTTTTGAAGAATAAAAACTCCAGGTACTTTTTAATTCTGCAGAGAGTTCTAAACCTTGATGAAATTAAAGAAAAAATTAAAAATAGATTTAAAGGAGTGGAAGAAATCTCTTTTGAATACAATGCTAAAAAGGGGGTATCTCTTTTTACATCTTATTTTGTATATGAAAATGACTTAACCGATAGAATTTTTGAGCAAATATCCGGGGTCATAAAGGATATTATAAAAAACTTAAAAAAAGACGAGTTTGAAAGAGCAAAAAATTCTTTAATCTATGATAAAATCTACAACGAAGAAAATTACACCTATGCTCTTATATTCAAAAGTTATTATATCCCCTTTGGTGGCCCACCTTTTGAAGATGTTCTTTTTGAAAAAGTACGAGCTCTGACTCTCAAAGATTTTAAGAGGTTTTTTAAAGAATACTCCCTGAATGAAAAAAGAGGTTTTGCAAGTATAAAAAAATCAGAAAAAGATACGGAATTAAAAAAAGTGAACTATAAAATAGAAAAGAAAAGAGTGAAAGGAGCAGAGGTTATTTTCAAATATGACCCGGCATCACCCTTACTTGCAATCCATGTTCTTGCAAAAAACAGAAACATGATGGAACGCAAATCAGGAATTTCAGAAATTCTATCAAGGGTTCTCTCAAAAAATATACCTGAGATTGAAAAACTGGGAATAAGGATTAAAACCTATGATAATCCTTATCTCCCCTTTGATGACTATTATCATAGAAAAGATTTTATATATATAAGATTTGAAGTTCCCGCGGAAAATGCCATAAGAGGCATAGAAGTTTTAAATAGAATAATCAATGAGATAACATTTGATAAAGAAGATGTGGAAAATGCGAAAACAGAACTTCTTTCCCTTTTAAAAAGGCAGAGCAAAACTCCCCATTACCTTTCCAGGGAGATCTTATGGCAAAACTTATTTGAAGGGACAACTTACTCAAAGCCTCTGCTTGGCAAAGAAAAAGACATAAAAGAAATAAGCTTTGAAGATATTGTTCAGGCTCACAAAAATTTCTTCTCTCCCGCAAATCCGGTAATAGGAATTGTATCCCCTTACTCTCTTGAAACAACAATTGAAAAATTAAAATTTGAAACCACTGGCACGTCTCAATTTCCGCCTGAAACCATAGGTATAAAACCCAGACCCTTTATGAAGAAGAAAAATTTACAAACAAAACAGACCTATATAAGAATTGCAAGGATTATACCTCCTGCAAATACCGAAGATAATTCCCTTTTAAAGATATTTTCAATGGTGCTCTCAAGGAAACTTCAGGATATAATAAGGGAAAAGATGGGACTTTCTTACAGGCTTGGGGCAGGGGTTTCTGATTATCCGGGTTTTTCGGTCTTTGCAATAGGCATAGGAACATCACCAGGAGACTGGGAAAAAGTGCTGAACAAAACCTTTGAGATAATTGAGGGAATCAAGAAAAACCCGCCGGAAAAAGAAGAAATAAACAAAATATTAACCTCTTTCTGGGGAAGAACCCTGAGGTATCATCAGTCAAGAATAAATCAGGCCTACTTTATGAGCCTTTATGAATGGATAGGCGCTGGATATGAATATGACATGAATCTCCTGGAAATTCTCAGGGATGTAGATTATGAAAAAATTCCCTTGATTGTTGACAAATATCTGAAAAGAGAAGATTTATCAATAGCAGTATCAGGAAATTTTAAGGAGGGAAAATGAAAAAATTTAAGGAAAAAGATTTTAATATGTATGGATTATATCCTGTTGTTCCCTGCATAGTGCTGGTCAAATCTGAAGACAAGATTAATGGTCTTTCAATAGCATGGCATACTGCTCTTTCAGCTTCACCACCCCTTTACGGAATTCTTGTCTCCCCTAAAAGGCATTCTTATGAAATGATAAAACAAGCTCAGGAGTTCACAATAAATTTTATTCCCTTTGAAAAAAGCTTTTTATTCGCGGTATTTGGAAGAATAAGCGGTAAAGAAATGGATAAAATAAAAACATTCAAGATTGAACTTGAAAAAAGCAACAGGGTCAAAACCCCTGTTTTGAAAGATGCGTTCATAGCCTACGAGTGCCTGTTAAGAGAAGAGATTGAAACAGGTGACCATTTCTTATTTGTGGGTGAAATTATCGGTTCCCATGAAAGAGAAAACTTTTTTGAAGAAAACAAAATACCAAACCTGAAAGCCTATGAGCCATGCTTTTATCTCGGAAGAGATTTTTATGCAAAGGCAAAGATAGGATTTTTAAAACAAAGGGTAGGAAGGGAAGAAATAGAAAAAATTTTAAAATTTAAAGAAAGAATTTGACTTAAACAAACCCTTTCCTTTATATTTGTTTTACCCTGTTACTTTTAACTTTTAAAGAGCCATGAATTTATTTATCTTTTCTTATCAATGCTTTTCAAAAAACGCCTCAAAACCCTGTGTGGATAATTTTATTGCTGTGCCCGAAAAGCATTGCAATATAACAAAAAAATACAGATACAAATTGTGGATAAATATGTGGATAGTCAAGGAGGATTAAAAATGAAGGGTAAAAATTTATGGGAAGATTTACTTAAAGTCCTTTCTAAAAAAATTGATAAAAAAACTTTTGAGGTGTGGTTTACAAATACTAAGGGGGTTGAGCTTCTTGAAGATAGGTTAATAGTTGAAGTACCAAATCCCTTTTTTGTTCAATGGCTTGAAAATGTTTTTTTAAAGGACCTGACAAATATATTGAAAGAGCTCGGCCATCCCAATCTCAGGATAGTTTTCAAACCAAAATCTCAGGACAAAAAAGAAGAAAGGAAAACTTTTAAAATAAAGAAAAAAACATCTGCTTATCGAGAGAAAGAGCCTGGTCTTTCCTCAAGATATAACTTTGAAAATTTTGTCATAGGAAAAGGTAATGAACTTGCATTTGCATCGGCAAAGGCTGCAGCTGAAAGCCCTTCTTCAGTATATAACCCTCTATTCATATATGGAGGCGTGGGGCTCGGTAAGACCCATCTACTTCATGCCATAGGTAATTTTATCATGGAGAAAAATTCCAGGTTTAATGTAATATACACATCAACGGAAAACATAATGAATGAAATGGTTGAAGCCCTTCAAACTCACAAGATGTCCTCTTTCAGGAAAAAATACCGAAAGGTAGATGTTCTTTTAATAGATGATATACACTTCTTACAGGATAAACTGGCTCTTCAGGAAGAGCTTTTCCACACCTTCAATTCCCTTTATGACTCAAAAAAGCAGATTGTCCTAACCTCGGATAGACCTCCATGGGAGATAAGAAATGTTGAGGAGAGGCTTGTATCACGCTTTCAATGGGGTCTGGTTGTGGATATAAAGCCTCCTGATTTTGAAACAAGGGTTGCAATCCTAAAACTCAAGGCAGAGGAAGAGGATATTAACCTTCCCGAAGAGGTTATAAATTTTATAGCATCAAAGATAAAAAAGAATATAAGACAGCTTGAAAGCTGTTTAATGAGAATAGCTGTGTTTTCCTCCTTTTACAAAAAGGAAATTGACCTTCCAATGGCAAAGGAAATCCTTAAAGATTATTTAGAGGCAGCAAAAGAAAATGAGCCGGAAAGGGTTATAGAAATTGTTGCAGAATTTTTTGGATTAACAAAAGATGACCTGCTGAATGAAAGAAGGACAAGAGAAATTGTAAGAGCGAGACAGGTTGCAATGTATTTTTTAAGACATTATTTAAATTTACCTTTAAAGCAGATCGGAAATATAATGGGAGGCAGGGACCATTCAACAGTTATTCACGGTATAGAAAAAGTTGAAAACATACTTGAAAAGGATGAAGGTATAAGGGAAAACGTTGTGGAAATTGAGAGGAAACTGAGGTGGGTTTAATTTTAAACAATTTTTCCACACTCTATTCTGAGTTTTTCAACATGAAAATTTTTTATAAGACACAATGGATTTTGAACTTATCCACTCATTATAATAATACTTCTAATAAGTTTTTATTTAGAAGAAGGAGTTAAAGAGATGAAATTCACTGTGGAAAAAAATTTATTTGAGCAAAACATTAAAGATATTATAGCCGCTCTTCCCACAAGAACAACTCTTCCAATTCTTGAAAACATTCTAATTGAAGCAAAAGAAGGTAAATTACATGTATCATGCACAAACCTTGAACTTTCATCAAAGATAAATTTTGATGCCCAGATAGATGAGGAAGGAGTAACAACCGTTGATGGTAAAAACCTGGCTCGACTTTTAAGTAATTTACCTTCTGAGATAATAGAATGTTTTCTTTCAGGAGGAGATTTTATAATTCGTTCATCAAGAGGAGAGTATAAATTCAGAACAATGGACCCTGAAGATTTCCCAAAGATAGAAAGTTTTGAGAGTGATGTAAATTTTGAAATTGATGCTTCTGTGCTTTTTAAAGCCCTTAAAAAAGTTAGTTTTTGTGTAGGTAAAAATGACCCGAGAGCCTATTTAAACGGAATACTTTTTGAGTTCGGTGAGAATAACTTAAACCTTGTTGCTTCAGATGCTCACAGACTTGCGCTTCATTCATTTCCTTATGAAAGCGGTGTAAAAGACAGGATAATTGTCAATCCTAAAATAGAAAACTTTGTTGAATCAAGAAGAGGAGAAAAAGTTAGAATCTTTATAAAAGAAAACAATATGTGCATAAATTTTGAAAGAGGTTTTTATTTAATAAGATTAATAGATGAAACCTATCCTGCCTATCAAGAGGTAATTCCCAAAGACCCACCAAACATATTCCAGTGCAGCAAAAAAGACATTCTTGACACACTAAAAAGGCTTTTACCCTTTACCACATCTCCGAATTATCCATTAAAAATTGACTTTTCAAAAGAGAGCATACTCGTAACTGCTCAGTCTCCTGAATTTGGCGAGGCAAGAGAAGAATTGCCTGCAGAGTATGAAGGAAAGACAATAGAAATAGGATTTAATGCAAAATATCTACAGGATATAGTGAGAGAAGTCGAGGAAGATACTCTTATCATAAAACTGATGGAGCCGGATAGAGCGGCGATTATAAAGGGATACGAAACAGAAGACTACCTATTTCTCCTTATGCCCATAAGGCTCTAAAGCTGTTACAAAGGGGCATTTAATCTCAAGTTTTTTATACTGATTTTCTCTAAAACAATAATAGGCAGATATTTCAAATAAAAGATTTTCAATACTGCCTTTTAAAATCTTTGTTTTTTCAGAATAAGTCCAGATAAGAGGTGACCCCTTAAGGTAGTTTATTGCTATTATCAAATAGGCATTACCCGGTTCCATATCCGCTATGTCCTCTCCTGATGGTGTGGGTTTTGCAGGGTCTGCTCCTATCTGAGTATGGGAATGAAAATCTCCTATTATTTCCATTTCTATTCTTATGGATTTGACCAGATTTTCAATCCTTTTTATTCTTTTTGCAACAGGTTCTACATGAAAGGGCGTTCTTCTTGCAGACTGCACCACCTGGGCATTTTCCACTATTATAGCATGCTCTGTTTTGTATCCCAGAATAAGGCCGAAACACTCCTGGTGAAAAACCTCAACCGCTCCTATTACAATTTCAAGAAAAGCAGGTTCTTTTAATACCAGTCTTTCAGGCAGCTGGAGGTTGTTCATTGAATTTAATTATAATTTTGAAAAAATAACAATTTCAATTTATAAT
The DNA here is from genome assembly GCA_002011615.1 of Candidatus Hydrothermus pacificus. GTDB lineage: Bacteria > Hydrothermota > Hydrothermia > Hydrothermales > Hydrothermaceae > Hydrothermus > Hydrothermus pacificus. Next base: position 159,843 of record MTOH01000006.1, read on the forward strand.
AATATTTCTGAATTTTTAAAAATGAGAGCTGTTTTAAAAAATATCCCTATTTTTAAAGGTTTGAATGAAGCAGAAAGGAGCCTTATATTTAATAACGGGATTCTTAAAAACTACAGAAAAGGAGAGATTGTTTTCAAAAAAGGAGAATCAGGAAGTATATTATATGTTGTTATAAAGGGGGAAATAAAGATAAGTCTTTTTAGAGATGATAAAGAGATAATTTTAAAATATTTCAGAGAGGGAGAGTTCTTCGGGGAGCTCCCTCTTTTTACTCTTGGAAAAAGAACGGCAACAGCAATTGCATGCAAGAATTCAACCCTTTTTATGCTGGACCACCGGGTGTTTTTAACGGTTTTAAAAAAGTCTCCTGAAATCCTTTTAAAGATAACAAGAGAAATGGCGAAGAGAATAGAGGAAAGCAATAAGAAGATATTTTCTCTTGCCTTTCTTGATACAGCTGGTAAAATTGCAAGATATCTTTACGACCTTTCCCGGGAAAAAGGAGAGGAGATAGGAGAATGGATTTTAATAAAGGACAGACCTCAGATTTCAGAAATAGCAAAGAATCTGGGAATTTCAAGGGAGACTGCGTCAAGGGTTATAAATACATGGAGAAAAGCAGGTATGATAGAGTTGAAAAGAAAAGAAATTTTTATAAACAGGGAATTTTTGAGTGAAGTATAAGAATTTTGAAAAATGCGAGAGACTTAAGAAAGGAATTCTTTCAAAGGAATTTATAACATCTTTTTGTGAGAATAACTGTTTTTACTGCGCCTTCAGGAAAGACAGGAATTTTAAGAGAGAATTTATTCAGCCCGAAAAGCTTGCAAAAAGCTTTTTTGAGAAATACAGAAAAGGATATGCAAGGGGCATATTTATTTCCTCTGCAATACTCAAAAGCTCTGACGAAACCCAGTATCTTATAAACAAATCCGCAATTATTCTAAGAAAAAAATACGGATATAGAGGATATATGCACATAAAAATAATGCCTGATACCGATTATTTTGCCATAAAAGAAGCCCTTTTATATGCTGACAGGGCTTCTGTGAATTTTGAAGCACCTGGAGATAGTTATTTAAAAAAACTTTCGAAAGATAAAGATTTTAAAAAAATATTTGATACAGTTTTGAAAATGAGAAGAGCATATTTTGAATTAAGAGGAAAATACCCCTTTATTTTGCCTTATGGTATATGCACCCAGTTTATTTATTCTCCGTTAAGCGAAAGAGACAGGGATTATCTTGAGTTTACAGAGTTTTTGTACAGAAAAATCAACTTAAAAATGGTTTACTTTTCAAGATTTACGCCCGTGCAGAGAACGCCCTTTGAGAGCTTAAAACAGGTTTCCCTGTTGAGGGAAAAAAGAATCTATCAGGCATCCCTTTTGATAAGGGATTACGGGTTTTCCTTAAATGACATACCCCTTGATGAAAACGGGAATTTAATAAAGAACAAAGACCCGAAACTGGTTTATGCCGAAAAGAATTATCATTTATTCCCGGTTGATATAAAAAAGGCATCCTACGAGATTCTTTTAAGAATTCCGGGAATAGGTCCTAAGATAGCGAAAAAAATTATCCAGAACAGGGATGATATAAATCTCTATAATCTTGATAAACTCGGTATAAATTTAAAAAGAGCAGGAAGATTTATCCTGGTTTCAGGCAAAAGTCCATTAAAGCAGGCGAGTTTATTCTAAAATTTTTTCAAATTCAACTTCCATTCCATCATAGGCGGAGGTCACATTCACTCCTGTATTTTTTGAAAGTTCAGAAGCCAATTCTTTTGGTTTTGCCCTTATAACCTTCATTCCAAAGTGGGTTATTATTACATTTTTCGGGTTTAAAAATTCAATTACCTCCTGCATCTGTTTAAAACTTAAATGGTCAATACCTTCTCTCGGTTCAAAAAGAACCATATGTATTATAAAATTTTCCATGCCTTTATAAAATTCAAGTATTTTTTTATCAAATGATGTATCAGTTATAAAGGATAAAGAATATTCAGGTATTTTAAAACCCATACATTTAACATCCCTGTGGGGATGATAGGGTGATATATAAAACTCAATGTCATTTATTTTAATAATTTCTTCGGGTTTTAAAATGTGAATTTTCTCAATACTTTTTCTCAAATAAGAAAGCAAAATCGGTTCTGGTTCCAGGCAATCTTCAGGCAAAAAAACCTTACCCCTTTTTTTACCCCCCCCTTCTGTAATTGCCTCCACAATAACATTTAAAGATGCTGAATGGTCTAAATCCTTATGGGTTAAAAAAATAGATGTAATTTTTGAAAAATTTATCTTTTTCCATAAAAGGGCTGAAAGGGCACAGGGACCCGGGTCTATATGGATGTATTTACCATTTTTTTCAATTAAATATCCTGCAGACCTTCTTATTCCCTTAAATACCACAAATCTTCCACCACCTGTTCCTAAGAATATCCATTTTATTCTGTTATTTGAATTCATTTTTTATTCAATTCTTTAATTGTTTTTTTAAATACCCGTAGATAATTTCTTTTAAGGGACCTGTCAAATTCTTTAAGCCATTTTTCTATATATTTTTTATCGTAATTTCTGTTTTTTAAAAGAATTCCCTTTATATCTTCAATGTCCCTTGGTCTTCCTGCAATTATTTTGTGAATTACCACATCCTCAAGAGATGCAAATTTGACATTGGTGTTTCCGATTTTTATCCATTTCCCCTTTTTAATTGCCTGCTTTTCATAATAGGAAGAGGAAAATATAAAATCTACCCTTATACCAGTTTTTTCATCAATTGCAGGCAGGACATAAGTCTTTTTTGTAAATTTAAAAGGGTCTTTTAATGGTATTTTAAGATTCAAATTCTGAATTATCATTTTTATTTTATCAAATCCCTTTAAATCTATACCCAGTGTTATATCTATATCCTTTGTGAGTCTTGGTTCACCATAAATAAGAGTAGCCTGTCCCCCGATTACCATATAAGGTATTTTTATCTTGTTAAGTTTTCCCGCCACCCTTGTGAGTATTCTCCTTAACACTGTTTATAGCCTCCGCAATTTTTATATCAATCTCAATACCTTCTAATGGGTCTTTAAGGGGGAGTGCTCCTGTATAAATTGCCTCTTCTAACATTGCTTCAATTATTTCCATATTCTTTTTGGGGTCAATTTTTTCCTTTTTAATTAAATCTCTTTCAAATTTTTCAACCAATTTTCTGTTCTTTATCACATTTTAATTATAAAACAGGTTTTATAAAAAATTCCATTTCCTTTAAAATAAATGCCATGAAAACAGTTGCAATTTTGACGGATTTCGGAAATAAAGACCCTTTTGTGGGGGTTATGAAGGGTGTTATTTCAAATTATTATAAATGCATTAATTTCATTGATTTAACAAATGAAATAAATCCCCATGATATCTTTGAAGCCTGTTTCTGGATACAAAAGGTTTATAAATATTTCCCGGAGGAAACAATCTTTTTATGTGTTGTTGACCCGGGTGTGGGGACAAAAAGAAAGGGTATAGTTTTATTTAAAGATAATTACATTTTTATAGGTCCTGATAATGGAATTTTCACACTGCTTTATAAGGAAAAGTTTGAAGTTTTTGAGATTTTATATGAGAAAGAAAAGGTATCAAAAACCTTTCACGGAAGGGATGTTTTTGCTGTATGTGCTGGAAAAATTTTAAGGTCTGATAGAAAAAAGGATTTCTTGAAACCTTTAAGGAGTTATAAAAAGATAAATTTCCCGAAGCCAGTTAAAAGAAAAGATAAAATTTACGGGCATGTTTTATTTCCTGATAGATTCGGAAATATAATTACCGATATCCCGAATGAATGGATAAAGGGAAATGAAGTTCTTTTTATAAAGGGTAAAAAGATAAGATTTGCTGAAACCTTTTCAAAAGTTAAAAAAGGAAAATTTTTGTTTTATAAAGGAAGTTTTGGGAATATTGAGATAGCAAAAAGAGAGGAAAACGCCTTTTTGAGTGCTGGAGTTAAAAAAGGGGATAGGCTTTTAATAAAAATTTAAAGTTTACCTTTTGCTATTTGAATAGCCCTTAAAAGTTCATGAGGTTCATCTGTTCCTATTCTGTATTTTTCGCCTGTTTTCATCTTTATCTCAACTGCATGAAAACCTGACACATTATAAAGCCATCCATGAGGAGTTATACGAATTCCCCAGCCATAATACCATGGATTTTTCACTACTCTCCAGGATTCAATCTCCCTGATAGAAAATCTTTTCCTGATAACTCCGGGACCGAATCTTATTTCAAGGAAATCATCCTTGATAATAACAGTCAGTGAGCAGAACAGTGTCATGGATATTGTCATTGTAATTAATATTACCGGGATAATCCAGTTAAATCCATAGAGGGACATAAGATACACAATAAAGATTATAAAGCCGATAAAAAGGGATATAATGAGATATCCGATCTGCGTGTGTTTGTAATGTTCTGAGGTGTTTATTTAAAAGGTCCTTTCAAAAGCCTTATGTCATCAATCCATACTGTTCCTTTGCCATTTATAACCAGATTGAGTTTTACATTGTCAGGATTCTGTCCTTTTTTAAGAAAGAATGGTATCTCCTGTGTTGTCCAGTCATTTGTTCCGCTTAAAGGACTGTGCAGCCCTCTTGAGAAATATTCTCCCAGACCTTCAAAATGGCACCACATTTCTAAATAAACCTGTCCTTCAACATTTTCTGTTTTAAGGTGAGCCTGATAAATCAGACGTGCGTTTTCAACATCTATGTCCCCTGTTTCAAAAAGCCTTATTACACCGGGTTCATTTACAGTGATTTTTAAAGCTCCATTTCCATCAAAGGAAATTTCTTTGTCAAGGGTAACATTTGATTTTGTAATAACTCCTTCAAGATTATCAAGAGTATATCTTTTGATTTCAACCGGTTTTTGCGGAGGTTTGGAACACCCTGCAAGTATTAAGAAGACTGCTGTAAAAACGAGTACTTTTATTTTTTTCATGTCTCCTCCTTTTTTAATCTTTTAAAATAATCAACTTATAACTCTTATTCTTTATTTTTATAATATAGACCCCGCCTGAAACAGAAGGCAATCTGACAGATTTTTTTAACTCACAGATTTTTCTACCTGTTTCTGAATAAATGGTTATATTTTCTTCGGGAACAAACATTTTTATATCTTCAAATCTCTTCAGAATATTCGGTAAAAGCAATTTGTGATTATCCCCAGAAGCCTGCTCCTTAACATTTATATAGGGATATGCCTCAAAAAGATAAATACTTGCCGGTATAAATGTGTAGTTTAAAAAACTCCATCCACCTGATGTGCTATCAGGATTTACAAATCCTTGATCCTCAATTCCTGTTGTTCCGTTGTAGGGTGCACCCAGGGGGGCATTGTTTGTGATACTTAGAATATGGAATTGCTGAATAGTATCTTTTATCCTTATATTCATATTATAAGTTGTATCAAGGGTTTTATTTATGATTATAAAGGCATAGCTTCCATCCGATGACCTTTTTGATGCCCAGCATTCAATCCCATAACCCGTATTTTTGTGGTCAGAATAAGAATAAATTAAGGTATCACCAAAGTATCTGCTGTAGAGCTCAAGGACATAGGATGCCATTCTTCTGCTTACTGTATCTCCTCTTATTATACCGAAATAGGGAAATGCACTGTCCTGAGGATTTCCCTCGTGTATACTGTAAAGACCCGCAAGTTCAAGCTCTTTATTAATTAAATGTCCTATGCAATCCGCAATAAAAAGACCATCTAAATAGTTCCACCATAGCCTGTCGGGTGCCATTATCAAACCACCATTGTATTCAAGCACAACAATTTTTATTGAATAGGCACCGATTGCATCAAGAGAATCCCTGAAAAGCTGAAGATATTCCTCCACAGGTGTTATTGTATCGGTCTTTGAAAGCCAATCTATATAATCGGTTGTATCAGGAACCGAATCAAAAGGGAAAAAGGAAGGGTAATAATGAATGTCAAGATAATCAATCAAATCAATGTTTGGCTCAACAACAGGTCTTATCCATGCGGGGTTACCCGCTATAGAGTATATAAATGAAAGTGGTATGGGACTTGCATTTTCCATTGCCTGAACATAAACCGGGATGAGGTTTGCAAAATCCTGAGGTGTCCAGAAACTCGAATCCCGCCATGACCAGTTAGAGAAGGGTATTCCGAAATGCCTNTAAAATGTCCAGTTGCCAACAGGTGTTGGCCATATCCCGCCTGCAATGTCAGGTTCATTACCGAGCGACCATATTTTCACATTATAAGGCTGAGGATGTCCTCTTTGTGCTCTTAAATTTCCCATAGGAGTTGTTGTGTCTCCGTTAACATATTCCACCATTTTTCTTGCAAGTGATGTATCGGTTGTTTGCATATTTACTGTAAGAATTGGCTCTGCCCCCACATATTCACATAGCCTTAACATGGAATCAATACCGAAATTCACAGGTACAGGTATTGTAAATGTGTCAACAAAATCTATATAGGTAATACCATTCAGAGAATCGCCCATCCAGTCAAAATACTCTGCACCTATCCCCCCAAATCTTAAAAGCTTTGGTTGTGTTTCATAAATCAGAGGGGCTGTCAGGATAAGTGGTGAAAAACTTGCGTTCATCTCGTCTCCAGAGCCAAAAACATAGGGTGATATGGCTTTTTTGCCAGAGTCAGGAATCACAATAATATTACCTGAAATTTGTGCAATAAAAAAAAGCACGAAACAAGTGTTCATAGTTTTAATATTATAGTGCAAAAAACCTTCAAATCAACCTGCTGTATGATTCCACAATATATTGGACTTAAATTTATTTTTAGTATATTATTTCAAGAAATCTCATGGAGGCTTTTCTTCTTTCAAATAATTCAAGTCTCTCTGAAATTTTTCAGAAGGGGCAAAAGATAATTTTCAGGAATCTATCCTGTTTTTAAAATCTATCCACCCGATTTATGAACAATTACAAAATATATTATAATGAATATACAGAGTTAAAAACAGGGATTTCTTACTTTCTCTTTTATGCAGGAGGTTATCTGTTTAAATTCTTTGGGTTCTTGCCGGCAGAAGAGTATTTAATTTTTTTATTCCCGCTTAGTTCTGCTACTTACTTTTTACCACCTGTCCAGTTTCCACTTCCGGTAACCATATCAGGATAGGGTGTTATAGCCCATGTTCCTGAATAATTTGGATTTGAATATGTTCCGGTGAAGAGAATATATCCTTTTCTGGAATTTACCTTTACAGGAGTTCCAAAACCTATGGAATCCTGAACTATACCTCCGAATGCCGGTCGTGCATTTGCAATTGTATCCTGGGCTGAGTTATAGTAAATCCAGATAAAACCTGCAAGAATTGTGGTGTCATTACTTGCATATTCAACAAATGCAGCGTCCCATTTTCCATCACTCACATTAATTGTATCAGGAGGGATATCAAGAACGATTATTGTTCCATCCCATGTACCTCCCCAGTTTGGTTGAACCCTATCAACATACCATGTTCCTTCATCAACAACTCCGCTATCTCTTATGGTATAGCTTCCCTCAGCATGTTTCCCGTCCTGAGATACCTGACCCGTATAAGTTGTGGAGTCACCTCCCACATACCCAAATTCTATATCATATCCTGAAATTTGACCGGTTACAGGAATAGAATCATTCCAGTAAACATAAAGCCATCCGCTTATTTCACCCTGGGAGTCTTGAGAAATTCTTACAATTATTGCTCCTGAATCCTGAGATTGTGTGGATGTCCATTTACCAACCCAGTATCCTGATACATCCACAGAAACCCCGCCTCCTCCTTCTTTTTCTTTTTTATTGCAACCCGTTAGAGTTACACCCACTATCATCATTCCTATAAGAAATTTGCGCATTTTAAAAATCTCCTCTTTTTATTTTTAAGTTCTAAATTTTAATGATTTACAAATATATAATTCAATAATACTTGCTCTAATCTTATCTTTTCATTATGCTTTTCTCGGAAATACATACATGTTTGCAGGAATCTCTCTATGCTTTTTACAGATTTAAATACCCGGTAAAGTGAATTTAACCCTCATTTCTGCTTCTCCATCTTTTTAAAATATAAAATAATAGAAGGGGTAAAAGATAATTTTCAGGAATCTGTCCTGTTTTTAAAATCTATCCACCCGATTTATGAACAATTACAAATGATTCGCCTTATTGATTTTTATTTCATGGTAAATTATAATTAATCTAATGCAAATACAGGAGATTTTTGACAGCATAGTAGGAGAAATTGATTTTGTTGATAAAGATCTTCCTACGGGTGCAAAGAGTTTTTTAATCCTTTCTTTTTTTAAAAGATTTAATAAAATTATATTTATCTCGAAAGATGCAGAAATTATTTATGATGAAATAAAAAGTATAAGGCCTGAGGGAAAAGTTTTAAAAAAGATTGACTTTTTATCCTTCTTTAATATATATTATTAAAAGGTATAACATAATGAATAAAAAAGAAGTTATAGAATTACTAAAGATACACAAGAAAAATCTTGAAAAATTTGGTGTAAAAAGAATAGGAATATTTGGCTCCTTTGGTCGTGATGAGGGTGTTGAGAGGAGCGATATAGACATAGTTGTAGAGTTTGAAAAAGGTAAGGGAACATTTAAAAATTTCGGAGGATTAATAGAGTATTTGGAAAATCTTTTTAATAGATCAGTGGATGTTTTAACACCGGTAGGTATAGAATCTATAAGAATCAAAGAGATAAGAGAAAACATAAAACGGGAGTTAATATATGTCTAAAAGGAGCGATAAAGAATATCTACAAGATATTCTTACTGCCTGTGAAAATATATTGAGCTATAAAGAGGGATATGATTTTGATATGTTTATGGGCGATAGAAAAACTCAAGATGCAATAGTTAGAAACATTGAAATAATTGGAGAGGCAGTGAAAAACATATCCAAATCTTTAAAAGAGAAATACGCAGAGATTGAGTGGAAGGAGATCGCTAAAACAAGAGATAAGCTTATTCATTCCTATTTTGGAGTTGATTTAGATATTGTATGGGATATAGTAAGTGTTGACATCCCTAAGTTAAAGGGTCAGATAAAAGAAATAATTCAAAAGGAAGGGGTAGACCGAGAGAAGCCAGAATCATAGTAGCATGTGGAATTCTTCACTTGCTGCAGACCTGCCCCGCAGGTCTATTAATAAGGAGATATGTAGTTCTCACTTTGCCCAAATTTGCTATTGCAAATTTCATATACCCGCCAGACATTATCCAAAAAAGCGTAATTTTCCTGAATAAAGAAGAAAGGGAAATTCTCTGAAGGTTCAATTGATTTTTCCTTCAGAATAAATTATAATTAATCTCCATGCAAATAGAAAGGATTTTTGAAAGCATATCTGAAAGAACAGATTTTGTTGATAAAAATCTGCCGACGGGCGCAAAGACATTTTTGCTTTTTTCTTTTTTAAAAAAGTTTAAAAAAGTTTTATTCATTACAGAGGATGCGGAAGTTGTTTACGATGAGTTAAAGAGCATAAAACCCGAAATTAAAATCTCCCTTTATGAAGGAGAGAATATAAATCCCTTTGAAAACAAGTTAATTATTTTAAAAAGCGAGGATTTGCTTTCGGAGATAAAAGAGTTTAATTATATTAGAATTAAAAAGGGAGAAAATTTTGAAAGGGAAAAATTGATAGAAATCCTTGAAAAGGAAAGGTTTGAAAGGGTTTATTTTGTTGAGGAGGAAAAGGAATATGCAATAAGAGGAGGGATAGTTGATTTTTATCCGAAAAATGAGGAATACCCATTGAGAGTGGAGTTTTTTGAGGATAAAGTATTTGAGATAAGAAGGTTTAACCCCATAAATCAAAAAACGGTTAAAAAGATTGATGAATATTATTTAACCACAAAAAGGTATAGAGGTGAAAAGGGTAAATTAAAGGGATTTAAGATAATTTATGAAAAGGATGAAAAACTGCCCTTTGAGATTATTCCAAATCCCCCCCTTCCCTTTGAAGTTTTTAAAATGGAAATTAATAAGTGGAGGGAAAAGGGGTTCAATATATTTTATCTTGCTCCAAACAGAATAAGATACAATTATTTAAAAAATATTTTTCCATTCCTTGAATATGAAAAAGGGAATTTGTATCAGGGATTTGTTTTAAAGGAAAAAAGGATTGCAATATTTTCAGAGGGAGAAATTTACGGATTTAGGGAAAAGGGGAAAATACCCTTTTTTGGAGAAAAACTTGAGGATTTTATGCCGATTCAAACAGGGGACCCTGTCATATATGAGGATTACGGAATAGGATATTTTAAAGAGGTAAAGCCCTTTGAGATTGACGGTAAAAAGGTTGATACCTTTGTTATTTTGTTTAAGGAAAATCAAAAAATTTATGTTCCCTTTTACAGACTTGATAAGGTGGAAAGATATTCAAGGGAAAGTGCAAGGCCTACCTCTTTGGGTTCAAAATCATGGTTTATGAAAAGGCTGAAGGCAAAAATATACGCCTATGAACTCGCAAAAAAACTCCTCGGGACAATGGCAAATAGAAAGGCAATCAAAAAGAGATTTTATTATGAATACCCTGATGTAATGGATGAAATAATACTCTCTTTTCCCTATGAGGAAACAGAGGATCAGGAGAGGGTATGGAAAGAGATTAAGAATGAGATTTTATCCGATAAAATATGCGACAGGCTTGTATGCGGTGATGTTGGTTTTGGAAAGACAGAGATAGCACTCAGGGCGTCCGCACTCGTTGTGCTCAATAAAAGGCAGGTAATGGTTCTTGTTCCAACAACAACCCTTGCAATTCAGCATGAGATGAATTTTAAAAAAAGACTTGAAAGGTTTGGGATAAGGGTTGAAAGTTTAACCAGGTTAAAGCCCGAGAAAAAACAGAAAGAAATACTTAAGGAGTTAAAACAAGGAAAGATTGATATAATAATAGGAACCCACAGACTCCTTCAAGAGGACGTTGAATTCAAAGACCTGGGTCTTTTAATAGTCGATGAGGAACACAGATTCGGTGTTGAGCAGAAGGAAAAGATAAAATTTTTAAAAAAGGATATTGATACAATCTATTTTTCAGCAACACCCATTCCCAGAACCCTTTATCTTTCCCTGGGTAAAATAATGGATTTATCCCTTATAGAAACACCTCCCCCCTCAAAAAAGGAAATAGAAACAATTATAGCACCCTATAATCTTGAAATAGTTGAAAGAGCCATAAACTTCGAACTGGAAAGGGGAGGACAGGTTCTTTATATTTATAACAGAATCGGAAGATTAAAAGAGATAAAAGAAAAAATTGAGGCAATATTCCCGGAGGCAATTGTTGAAATTGTTCACGGAAGAATGGATAAGGAGAAAATTGAGGATGTTTTTATAAATTTCATGCTCGGGAAAATAGACACTTTAATTTCAACATCAATTCTTGAGGCGGGAATAGATTTTCCGAATGCAAACACATTAATTGTTGAAAATCCTCATCTTTTCGGACTTGCAGAATTGCATCAGATAAGGGGAAGAGTCGGGAGAAAGGACAAAAAAGCCTATGCATACTTTTTAATTCCAAAAAATATAGGAGAGAATGCAAAGAAAAGGTTAAAGGCAATTGCCACTTACAGACATTTGGGCTCTGGATTCAAAATAGCCCTTTATGATATGAAACTAAGGGGCGCTGGAAATATACTTGACAAAAAACAGCACGGATTTGCAAGGGAACTGGGATATCACCTGTTTTTCAAAATCCTTGATGAAGAAATAAGAAGGGCAAGGGGAGAAAAGATAGAGGAGAAAAGGGAAATCAATGTATTTCCTGAATCCGACATATACATTCCAAGAGAATATATTGAGGACGAAGAAATAATAATTTCAATTCATAAGAGATTGAATGAGATAAAAAATTTAAATGAATTAAAAGAAATTTACGATGAAATAAAGGATAGATTCGGTGAGATGCCGGATATTGTTAAAAAGGTATTTTTATTCTTTTATTTAAAAAACATAAAAAGATGTAAAAAGATGATCGTGCTGGAAAATGGCATAACAGGCGATGAGGAGTTTTATTCTCTTTCAGAATTTCAAAAATGTTTCACGTGAAACATTAAGGATTCAATCTTTAAATAAGTCAATTGAAATATGAAAATCGCCTGCTTTAAAATTATCCTCTAAAAATTACAATTCAATTCCTTTTTCAAAGGAGGATGCTTTAAAATGACAATGCAGAGGCTTAAAGCATGGATAGAGCTCTCAAGACCCCCTTTTCATACAGTAGGTATCTTTCCTTTTTTATTGGGGGGGATAATTTCAAAGCATCTCAAAAGCGTTCTCAATCTGCCAATTCTTTTATGGGGAACTCTTGCTGTTATATTTATAATGCTTGCCACCTATTACTCCGGAGAATATTTTGATTATGAAACTGATACTCTTTCCGCAAAACTGGAGAGGAATAAGTTTTCAGGAGGAACACAGGTTTTGCAAACAGGGATAATTCCAAGAAAACATGCGTTAATTGCTTCTTATATTTCTCTTATTATAGCAGGTATCATAGGTCTTCTGCTCTTTTTTTACTATAAAACAGGAGTTTATACAATACCCTTAGGAATAATCGGTATCGTTGGTGGTTTCTTTTATTCCACTAAACCAGTTCAATGGGCATACAGAGGGATTGGAGAAACCTGGATTGCCTTCTGTTATGGATGGCTTCCAGTTGCGGTTTCTTGCTATCTTCAAACAGGTCATATCTCTCCCCTTGTTCACTGGGTCTCCATTCCTATTGCTCTTACTATTTTCAATGTAATTCTCATAAATGAATTTCCTGATTACCCTGCGGATAAAATCATAGGAAAGAAAAATCTCGTTGTGCGTTTTGGAAGAGAAAGAATGGCTTATCTTTACATTGTTATGACTATCGGAACATGGATTTTTTACTTTTTGTCTGTAAAAGCAGGGGTACCCAAGAAAGCTTTGTTCTTTTTCCTGCCCTTCTTTCTTTTATCTTTTAATTTAACGGTAGAAATGATTAAAAAAGATTATAAAAACAGAAAGAAACTGGAGAAAATCTGTGCAAAGACCCTTATCTTTAATCTTGGCACAACTTTAAGTTATATAATTGGCTTTATTCTGGGATGAGTGAAGATTTGAAGCAAAAGGTTGTGCCTTTTTATATTCCACCCTCTCTCGTTTTAAAACAATTGGGGAGCGTTCTTTATTACACCTATCTTATCAAATGGAATAGATTTGCTGAATGGCTGGTTAAAAGCGGATTTAAAACTCTACCGGTTGCTTCTGGTGCTTATGGAATGGGATGTATTGGTTTTCCTGCTCATCCTGTGTGGGAGGTAACCCTTGCGTGTAATTTCAAATGCATTCACTGTCATGCCTCTTCTGGAAAGCCGCTAAAAGATGAATTAAGCACCGAAGAAGGTTTAAAATTGCTTGAAGAGATTGCGAGGGTNAAAGAATTTAGAATGCTGGTATTAACCGGAGGAGAGCCTCTTGTCAGAAAAGATATCTTTGAACTGATGGAATACGGGAAAAAACTCGGATTTACCTTTGTAATCGCAACAAATGCATCTCTTATCACAGAAGAGGTTGCTTTCAAGTTGAAAAAAAGTGGGGTAAGTGGAGTAGCGGTAAGTCTTGATTCAGTGGATAACAAAACCCATAACAGAATAAGAGGAAACAACAGAGCTTTTGAGCTTGCGATGGAAGGCATTAAAAATGCCAAAAAAGCTGGTATCGCAATCCAAATTAATTTTACTGCTATGGATTATAACTTAAATCAACTTGAAAAAACCATAGAATTTGTGGACAAAATCGGGGCTGACATAATGCTTGTTTATCAGCTTGTTCCTGTAGGGAGGGGAAAAGGAATTGTGTCAGCTTCTCTGGGGAGAGAAAATAATAAAAAACTATGCGAGATAATTTTTAATAACCAAAGAAAATGTAGAACTATCATAGAGCCTGTAGCAATGCCTCAATACTGGTCATGTATTTTAGGAAAAAATGGAGGGCGCCATTTAAGAAAAATTGGCGAGTCTTTTTTCTACGGATGTACTGCAGGGAGAGATTTAGTTTATATAAAAGCTAATGGTGATGTATGGCCATGTCCTTTTATAGAAATCTCAGCTGGAAATGTAAGAGAAACTCCTTTTTCCAAAATATGGGGAAATTCGAAAATTTTTAGAAATCTTAGAGAAAGAAGAAAGTTTAAACTTAAAGGAAAATGTAAAAACTGTTCTTTTAATGAAATTTGTGGAGGTTGTAGAGGAAGAGCATGGGCGTTAAAAGGAGATTACCTGGAGGAAGATCCTTACTGTTTTCTCGATTTTGAAGTAGATTGAGCGTGTATCTTCAGGAAGGGAAAAAGACTTAAAAAGGAAAAAACAGAGGAGAGGATAATGGTGGTGCTCCTTCCAATATAATCAGCAAGGATTCCTCCGAGAAAGGTTAGAGAAATTGCGACATTTATTATCCCGTTGGTTATACCAATTGCAGTGCTTCTTTCCCTTTCCTCTGAAAACTCTGTTGAGGCACTCAATATAGAAACCCACATCAAATTCCATAAAGGCAAAACCCACAGTATTATCATCGGTATTCTGGGCAGAAAATTAAGCGCAAGGGTATTAAGGGGATAAATGAAAGATAGCAAAATCAGAACTTTTATTCCCCTGAATTTTTCAACAATTTTTCCCCATAAAGGACCTGCTATTGCACCCAGAATTGCGGGAAATGTTGCCCATATAACTCCATAGAAAAACTTTGATTTATCAAGAATCTCATAGAGCCTTATTGATAAAAGACCGTAGGCAAGAGTAATTCCTGCCTGGAGTATAAAAATTCCCGAAAGAAAGAACATGAACTCTCTTTTTATTTTTATTTTCTGGATTTTCGCACCCTTTTTAATTTCGGCGTGTTCTGGATAAAAAATGTAGAATAAAACCACTGACAAAAACCATATTATTCCTGCCATTAAATAGCCTGTTTTCATTCCTGCATCACCATACCTTGAAAAAATACCCATAACAAATCCAGCAGGAGCCCATCCAATAGCCTGGGCTGCTGTGAAAAATCCGAATGCCTGACTGTATTTTTTCTCAAAGGAGAAGGCTGTGTTTATAACAGGAAAGACCATTGAATAAAAGATACTTACAAGAGAAATAAAGATTAAAATTGCCCCTGTGCTTTTAGAAATCCCTATCAGAAAAACAAATACTCCTCCCAGACATCCTGTAAGCAGTATTATTTTTCTTGAAAAAATATCGGCAAGCCTTCCCCATAAAAAAGATGAAAGGGCAATAAATGCAGGAAGACTGTCAACCAGCATTATCTGAAAGTAATTTGCACCCAGGTCATAGAGCCTTGGTTTTAAAAGAATGTAGTATCCGCCATAGGCAAAATAAAAGGATGCAGAGCCCAGAAGATAAATAAAAAGCCAGTTCTTTCTCATAGCCTTATAAAGCGGATTATTATAAAGCTTTTATATTTAATGTTTCACGTGAAACATCCCTTTTGAAAATATATTGTTTTTGATAACCCTTTCTACTCTTTCACCGCCTCTGTCACCCCTGTGTTTGTTCTCATCTTCATACCCCATTCCCCTGACTTTTGTGGGGTCGTTTAGATTTTTGATGAGACAACTCGTGAATTTGAATTTTTTTTAAAACTTTGAGTATAATAAAGATATGGACATTGAGGAAATTAAAAAAATATTGAAAGAAAAAAAGGATTATTTAAAGATAAAATATGGTGTTAAAGAAATAGGGATTTTTGATTCTTATGTAAAAGGAGAAGAAAAAGAAAAAAGTGATATTGATATTCTTGTTGAATTTGAAAAACCCATAGGTTTGATCAAATTTATAGAACTTGAAAATTATCTTACTGACCTTTTCGGAATAAAAGTTGACCTTGGAATGAAATCTGCTTTAAAACCCAAAATAGGGGAGCACATTTCAAAAGAAGTAATTTATTTGTGAAAAGAGAGATAGAGAATTATATCAGGGATATAATAGATTCTATAAATAAGTCTTTAAAGTTTGTGGAAGGAATGAAATATGAAGACTTTGTAAAAGATGATAAAACTGTATTTGCTGTTATAAGAGCTCTTGAAATAATAGGAGAAGCTGTAAAAAATATTCCGATAGGTGTGCGCAACAAATATCCATTTATTCCTTGGCGTGAACTTGCAGGAATCAGAGATAAGTTGATTCATCAGTATTTTGGAGTTAAACTGGATGTTATTTGGAAAGCCGTGAAAGAAGAAATTCCGCCCTTGAAGATATTTTGGAAAAATTAAAAAATAATAATTAAATTTTTCACTTTTTCGAAAAAGTGAAATTTATTGTTAAAATTGTAATTTTTATCTTTATCCCCCCTTTGTAAAAACACTTCTAAAAATGGTATAATATTTAAAATGCCTTGTAATCTTTTTATATTTTATTATTTTCCTCCCCATGGAATGTCAGGGAGTGTGAGGGCAACTAAAATTGCAAAGTATCTTAAAGAGAAAATGGATTTTACTGTAATCTCTTCAAAAACAAAGCACTGGGTGTATGATGAAAGTCTTTTAAAGGAGGTTGAAAATATTCCTGTTATAAGAATTTTTGACCCTGCAGGACTTTTAATCGGAGGAAAGGTAAAAAGAAGAGAAGGAAAATTTAATTTTTTTACTGATTCTAAATTTTTGTGGAGATATTTTTCAGAAATTTATATAAAAAACAAGTTTAAAAAAATTGATTTTATATATGTTTCATCTCCTCCACCTTCTTCAATAATTCTTGGATATAAATTGAAAACCCGTTTTAATTCAAAACTGGTAATTGAACTAAGGGATGAATGGCTATCAAAAAATAAAAGAAAAGAAAAAGAATTGCTTGAAATTTTAAGAAATGCTGATGGAATTGTCTATTCCTATGAAGGTCTTAAGGAAAAATTTAAACTCCCGGGAGTTGTTGCTGAACATGGATATGAAAATAAGGTGAGAGATGAAAAAGTAAAAGGTGAAAAATTTAAGATTTTTTATGCAGGAAATTTAAAAAATGCAGAGGAGTTGTTTATAAGATTTATAAGACAAATTAAAGATTTGAAAGATATTGAGGTTCATTATGCAGGAATTTTGCCAGAAGATTTACCCGATGATGTAAAAAGTTTTATTAAATACCATGGATTTGTGCCCTATGAAAATCTTAAAGAATTTTTAAAATCAGCAAATCTTTTTTTGCTGGTATTTGATAAAATAGGTGAATACACAGCACCGAGCAGGTTTTTTGAATACGGGGGATATGATATACCGATTTTATGCATTGCTCCGAAAGGAATTTATCTTGAAAGACTTTTAAAGGAAAGAAATAAGGGATTTTATGTATCAAAGGATGAAATTGAAAAATGCATAGAAATAATAGAAAGTTTGAAAAAGAAGAAAATAAAAGTTCCCTTTACAGGTATAACTTGGAGGGAATGTGCTGAAATAATCTATGAATACATTAAAAACACCTGAAATTTCAATAATAACTGTTACATACAACAGCAGAAATGTTATTAAAAAGTTTTTAAAAGAGGTTAAGAAAATTGAAAATGCAGAAATAATAGTTGTTGACAATAATTCAAAGGATGGAACAAGAGAAATTTTAAAAAAAGAAAAAGGAATAAAGAAAATTTTTCTGAAAGGAAATTATGGTTATGCAAGGGCAAACAACATCGGCTTTAAAAAATCAAAAGGAGACATTATTCTTCTTTTAAATCCAGATTCCTATTCATTAAATTTTAACTTTAAAAAATTAAAGGAACTTATGAAGAATTACCAGATTCTTGCCCCCCTGCTTTTAAAAGACGGGAAAAATCCAGAGGATTCTATAAGAGAATTCCCCACGCTTTCAGGATTTATTTTACCCTTTTTATGGAAGAAAAAATTTGATTATTCAAAGGAGCAAATTGTTCCTCAGCCCATGTTTTCCGCAATTTTTATAAAAAGAGATTTGTTTGAAGAACTTGGGGGATTTGATGAGAGATTTTTTATATATTTCACGGATGTTGAATTTATGGAGAGATCAAAATTAAAAGGAGTAAGGGCATTTTTTACACCTGAAATTGTATTTTTCCATAAAAGAGGGAAAGGAGTTTTGAAAAGCAAGCGTATAATTTCGAGAAAATACCTTGACTGGGGTAAAGGAGCGAGTAAATATTTCTGGTTTTACAAACACTTATTTGAAAAAATCCTTTCGTTTCCTTTAATATGGATTTATACACTTGCAAGGTACATTTTTATAAGCATTTTATGATCGGTATAATAGTAAATCCCTATGCGGGCAATGGAAGGACAGTAAAAAAATTGCCCTTTATTAAAAAATGGCTTGATGATAAAAAGGTGAAGTATGAGGTGGCAATAACAAATAGCAGGGATGAGGGAAAGAAGAAATTTCTTGAATTCCTTGAAAAATTTGAAAGGGTTATTTTTGTTGGAGGAGATGGAACCTTAAATTCAGCTTTACAGGCTGGAATTAAAAGAAAAATAAACAAAGTAATAGGCATGGTTCCCCTTGGCTCTGGAAATGATTTTACAAGAGGTATTTTTGAGAAAAAACTTTCCTTTGAACAAAAACTTGAAAAGGCATTTTTTGGAAAACCAAAAGAAATAGATGCCGGCGTCCTGGAAGCAAAGAATAAAAAATTTATATTTTTAAACGGGTGCGGTTTTGGAATAGATTCTCAGACAGCAAAAAAATCAGAGGAGTTAAAAATTTTTAAAGGAATTTTAAGATACTTAATTTCACTATTTTTTGTTCTGAAAAAATTCGAGCCAATATCTTTAAAAATAAACTCTCATGATTTTAAATACGAAGGTGAGGTTACATTAATAACTTTTGGAAACGGAAAATATGTTGGTGGTGGATTTAAATTAACTCCTCTTGCAGACCCATCCGATGGAAAACTTGATGTTTCCATAATAAAAAGATTATCAAAATTTCAGATTTTGCAAAAACTTCCAAAGGCAATAATGGGAACTCATATAAATGACCCCTATTGCATATACGGGTATTTCGGAAATCCTGTTGAAATTAAAGGAAAGGGCAATTATATTTTTCATCTTGATGGCGAGATATATGAGGTTAAAGAAAACAAAGTTTTTATAAAGATAAAAAAGAAATTTTTTAAATTTTCAATTTAAAAGGAGGTCTTTATGAAATTAAAAAAAGTGCTGGGAGAAAAAATTGCCCTGAGAATAAAAGAGGCAAAGGAATTCAGAGATAAATACGGTGAAACCGTGGTATCCCAGGTAACCGTGAATCAGATATTCAGAGGGATAAGAGGTGTGAAGTGTATGATATGGGAAGGCTCCTATGTTGACCCCCAGAAAGGAGTTCTTTTCAGAGGTTATTCAATTCCAGAATTAAGGGAAAAACTTCCAAAGGTGAAGGAAGAGCCGCTTCCTGAAGGTCTTCTTTATCTTCTTCTCACAGGTGAACTTCCTACCGAGGAGGATGTTAAGGAAATAAAAGAAGAACTCGCAAAAAGAATGGAAGTGCCTGATTATGCCTTTGAAGTAATAAAGACCATGCCAGAGGATACCGCTCCAATGGCTCTTTTCTCAATGGCAATTCTTTCTCTGCAAAAACTTTCAAGATTTGCAAAGGCTTATGATGAGGGTATCGCAAAGAATGTATACTGGGAATATACTCTTGAGGATATGCTGGATTTGATAGCAAAGCTTCCTGTTATATCAGCCTTTATTTATAGAAGGCTTTATAAAGATGCAAAGCCAATTCCACCTGACCCGGGTCTTGACTGGGCAGCAAACCTTGCCCATATGATGGGGTATGACAATGAGGAAGTGTATGAACTCATGAGACTCTACCTTGTTTTGCATGCGGACCATGAAGGCGGCAATGTTTCAGCCCACACAGGACATCTTGTTGCATCAGCCCTCTCAGATGTTTATTATGCCTTTTCAGCCGCAATGAACGGACTTGCAGGACCTCTTCACGGAAGAGCTAATATGGGTGTAATGAAATGGATTCTGGAAATGAAGGATAAATTCGGTGGAATTCCAGACGAAAAGCAGGTTGAAGAGTACTGCTGGGAAACTTTAAATAAAGGTGAGGTAATTCCCGGATACGGACATGCTGTTTTAAGGGTAACAGACCCCAGGTACACCGCTTTCAGGGAATTTGCATTAAAATACATGCCCGATGACGAAATTTTCAAAATCGTTGATATGCTTTTTAAAGTTGTTCCCCCGATTTTAAAACAACTCGGTAAGGTTGCAGACCCATATCCCAATGTTGATGCTCATTCAGGATGTCTTTTATATCATTATGGAATTACAGAGTTCCCCTTTTATACAGTGTTCTTTGGAATTTCAAGAGCCCTTGGAATAATTTCACAGCTTGTATGGGACAGGGCATTTGGTTTTGCAATTGAAAGGCCAAAGTCTGTAACCCTTGAATGGCTTAAAGAAAATGTAGGCAAGTCTTGACATAAATAAAGAAATAATTTTATAATTAAAACACTTTTTAACACAGGGGTTTAAAAACCGGATAAAAATAAAAGGAGGTAAAAGGAATGAATGTAATGGAAACACTGAAGGAAATTATTGTAGAAGAACTCGATGTAACACCCGAACAGGTAACACCTGAGGCGAGGTTTCAGGAAGACCTGGGTGCAGACTCCCTTGATGTTGTTGAGTTAATAATGAAGATAGAAGAGAAATTCGGAATAGAGGTTCCTGATACTGATGCAGAAAAGATAAGAACTGTTCAGGATGCTGTAAAATATATAGAGGAAAAACTTAAAAAATAATATGCAAAAAAGACGTGTTGTAGTTACAGGTATAGGTATTCTATCGTCTCTTGGTAGAACAAAAGAAGAGACATTCAAGAATCTCATTGATGGTAAAAATGGAATATTTCATATAGAGAGGTTTGATGCGAGCAAGTTTTCTGTGAGAATAGCAGGTGAAATAAAGAATTTTGACCCTTCTGAAAGACTTGATAAAAAAGAACTTAAAAGAAATGATAAATACACGATTTATGCACTCTGGGCAACTGAAGAGGCTCTAAATGATGCCGGGATTTTAAATAAAAATCCCTATGACCCTTATAAAATCGGAACCATAATTTCCTCAGGCATAGGAGGACTTGAAACTCTTGAAAAGGAAAAAGAGATAGGGCTTTCAAAAGGATATGACAGGGTATCCCCTTTTCTTGTTCCCATGATGATAGCAGATATTGCATCAGGTGTGATTTCAATGAAGTATAAATTTAAGGGACCAAACTACTGCATAGTTTCAGCATGTGCCTCATCTGCTCATGCTCTTGGAGAGGCATTTAAAATAATTCAAAGGGGTGATGCTGATTGTATAATTGTGGGAGGCTCTGAGGCACCCATAACCCCTCTATCACTTGCAGGTTTTGCAAATATGAGGGCTCTTTCTACAAGAAATGACGAGCCTGATAAAGCATCAAGACCCTTTGATAAGGAAAGAGACGGATTTGTAATGGGAGAAGGATGTGCGGTTCTTGTGCTTGAAGAGATGAACTCTGCACTTGAAAGAGGTGCAAATATATATGCTGAAATTGCAGGATACGGAGCAACCGCTGACGCATACCATATAACCGCTCCCTGTGAGGACGGTGAGGGAGCATATTTCGCAATGAAAAAGGCTGTGGATGATGCAGGGATTTCAATTGATGAAATAGATTACATAAATGCTCACGGGACAGCAACTCCAAGAGGAGATGTGGCAGAAACAATGGCAATAAAAAGACTTTTAGGAGAAAGAGCATATAAGGTTCCTGTAAATGCGACAAAATCCCTTGTCGGGCATCTTCTTGGAGGTGCAGGTGCTCTGGAAGCATCGGTAACAGCCTTAAGTATCAAGGAAGGGATAATTCATCCAACAAGAAATCTTGAAGTTCCTGACCCTGAATGCGACCTGGATTATGTTAAGGAGGGAGCAAGGAACATTAACATAAGATACGCGCTATCAAACTCCTTTGGTTTTGGGGGGCATAATGCTTCCCTTTTATTTAAAAAATTTGAGGTGAAATGATGAAAGAAGATAGAAAGAAAGCCATTGAGATTGCACTGAAACAGATAGAAAAGCAGTATGGCAAGGGAAGTATAATGAAATTAGGAGAAGCAAAGGTTGAAAAAATACCTGTTATACCAACAGGTTCAATAGGCCTTGATATTGCTCTTGGAGTGGGTGGATATCCAAGGGGAAGGATAGTAGAGATATTCGGACCCGAGGCATCAGGGAAAACAACGCTTGCTCTTCATTCAATTGCAGAGGTTCAGAGAGGAGGAGGCACTGCCCTTTTCATAGATGCAGAACATGCACTTGACCCGAATTATGCTGAAAAAGTTGGTGTTAATGTGGACGAGCTTTATATATCACAGCCCGATACCGGAGAGCAGGCCCTTGAAATTGCAGAAAGTATGGTAAGGAGCGGAGCAATAGACTTGATAGTTGTTGACTCTGTTGCTGCACTTGTCCCAAAAGCAGAGATAGAGGGAGAAATGGGAAATTCCCATATAGGACTTCAGGCAAGACTTATGTCACAGGCTATGAGAAAACTTGCAGGTGTTCTGTCAAAATCAAAGACATGTGCCATATTTGTAAATCAGGTAAGGCATAAAATAGGTGTATTATTCGGTTCTCCTGAAACAACTCCCGGTGGTCTTGCTTTGAAATTTCACGCGTCAGTAAGGCTTGATATAAGAAGGATATCCACAATTAAGGCAGGTGATGAAAACATAGGAAGCAGAGTCAAGGTCAAGGTTGTGAAAAACAAACTTGCGCCACCTTTTAAAACTACAGAATTTGATATTCTTTTTGGACAGGGGATTTCAAAAGAAGGTGAGATTATAGATATGGGTTTAAAGCAAGGGGTGATAGAAAGAGCAGGAACATGGTATTCCTATAAGAATCAGCAGTTGGGTCAGGGAAGAGACAATGCAAGAAAATTTCTTGAGGAAAATAAAGAACTTGCAAGGGAAATAGAACTTGAGATAAAGAAAAAAATGGGGATAATAAAAGAAGAGAAAAAAGAAGAAAGCAAGAAAGAAGCCTCAAAAAGTTAAATTCTTTTTAATTTAAATTTATTTTAATCTAAAAACCTTTTTGCTTTATAATTAATTTCTGAATTTGAAAAGGAGTGAGGAGTGCCTTTTGAAAAAGCAGTATTTGCAGGTGGCCATTTCTGGTATATGCAGGAAGTTTTTGAAAAACTTCCGGGAGTAAAGGAAGTTATAGCAGGTTATACGGGTGGAAATACGAAGAATCCAACACATGAGCAAGTTTTAAGTGGAGCAACCGGACATTATGAAGCTGTTATGGTAATATATGACTCGAAAAAAATTCCTTACAAAAAGTGTCTGAATGTTTTCTGGAAAAATATTGACCCAACCGATTACAGGGGGCAGTTTGCAGATAGAGGAACTCAATACAGAACCGCAATATTTTATCTCAATAAAGAGCAAAAAAGACTTGCCTTTAAATCAAAAGAAGAGATTGAAAAGAGCGATATATTTTTAGAGCCGATTGCCACCGAGATTCTGAAAGCAAGCCCTTTCTATCCTGCTGAGGAGTACCATCAGGGTTATTACAAAAAATGTCCGATGAGATACAGAACCTATAAATTCCATTCAGGAAGGGGGAAACTTTTAAAAAAGCTGTGGAAAAAAAGATAAATTGCTTTGTATAAATTCAATTAAAAAGTTATATCTCCTTCAAAGACTTGAAATTTCGCATTGTTTTCTCGTATAATTTATAATATTTAAAACTCCCCGGTAGCTCAACAGGTAGAGCGGTGGGCTGTTAACCCATAGGCTGCTGGTTCGAGTCCAGCCCGGGGAGCCAGTCAATACAATCCACTGCAAAAACGCCATTGTGGTTAACAGTAGTGGATTTTATACATAATTCTGAGATGGGTCTCGTATAGAGACCCATTTTTATTTTATCTGGAGTCCAGATAATCCTGTGAATATACAACTTGAAGAGGTCCTTTTTCTGTTTGGGAGAGGCATCTTGCCAGGCCTGCTCAAAAAAGGTTAATCCTTCCTTTACAAATTCTGCATTTATGGTTCTATTTTTAAGTTCCTGAAATTCCATCTCAATCTTTTCCAGTTCTCCTTCTATCTGTTTCTTCTGGATTTCCAATCGTTCAAGCTCTTTTGCCAGAGCAGGAGAACTGTTTCCCTGAGCGATAAACTTCACTATGTTCTTAATCTCCTGTTCAATGGGAGCTAATGCTCTTTTCTGAAGTTCCCGGCGTTCCTCAAGGATTTTGCTTTCCCTCTTGGAAGAAGAATTTGCCTCATCAAGGATTTCTCTTAAGAGCTTCTCATCTTTTCCCATTTCAATAAGCCGTCTGGCAATAAGATTCTCAAGTGCAGATGCGCTGACTCGTTTCATCTTGCATTCATCTGCACCATTATTTGCACTGGTGCATTGATAATAAAAATAAGTTCCATTCCTTCCCCCAGAATAAGTCGGAGTTAGATAGCCACCACACCAGCCACATCGGACAAGTCCTTCTAATAGAAATGTATGCATATTTTGAGGTCTGGGTTTTCTTCTGACCACTCTATTGGCTGCGATATGGTCATTTACATCTTGCCATAACTGCTCATCAATAATAGCCTCATGCCTTCCTTCAAATACATCTCCCTTGTGGGTCACCTTTCCGATATAAACAGGACTCTGAAGAATATGAGCAATGGCATTCTTGGTGAATTTCTTATTCCCATGGACATGTCCACGTCTGGATTTATAAGATTTGGTTCTGTATCCCATCTTATTGATCTTCTGAGCAGTCTGCCTGAATGAACGAAGTTCCCGATAGGTTTCAAAGATGAGCTGGATTATCTTTGCTTCCTGAGGATTGATCTTGAGAACTCCTTTTTCATCAGGGTCAATATCATAGCCAAGGACCTGACCACCATTCCATAGTCCTTGTTCAGCTCGCCATCTCATCTTATCCCGGGTTCTCTGTGAGGTCTGTTCTCGTTCAAGTTCTGCTACGGCTAAGGTCAGTTTCAATCCAAATCTGCCCATTGGTGTGGATGTATCCCAGTTCTCGCTTAAAGAAACAAAGGT
>MTOH01000018.1 GCA_002011615.1 Candidatus Hydrothermus pacificus
AAAAAAAATAAAATTTAAAATGGGTATCCATACGGGCAATCTTGTATTCGTGGTAATGGGAAGCAAAGAGAGAAAGGAATTCACAGTTATGGGAGATACTGTTAACACTGCTTCGAGAATCATGTCAATTGCAGAACCGGGAGAGGTTCTTGTAACAAAGGAT
Source organism: Candidatus Hydrothermus pacificus (assembly GCA_002011615.1). Classification (GTDB taxonomy): domain Bacteria; phylum Hydrothermota; class Hydrothermia; order Hydrothermales; family Hydrothermaceae; genus Hydrothermus; species Hydrothermus pacificus. The sequence continues at coordinate 164 of MTOH01000018.1, forward strand.
TTATACATCAGGTGCAAAAATGAATTTGAGTTCTCAAGCGCGGGCAGGGTAAAAGTAAAAGGGAAAAAGAGAAAAATTGAAATTTATAAACTAAAGGGCAAAAAGTTATCAACAGTGAGAACAAAATTTGTGGACAGGGAAAAAGAACTCAAAAAACTCTTCACCATAATTGACAAAACATACAGGACAAAGGAAAATATAAAAATAAATTTAAGAGGGGAAAACAAAATTGGAAAAACATCCTTGATAATTGAAGCTTATAAAAGATATGGAAAGGATTTTGTTTTTTTAAGACTCCAGAGTTTCCCCTATTTTAACAGAATTCCGCTTATGCCCTTAATATCCTTTATAAAATATCTTTCCAGAAATTATAAAAGTGTGGATGAATTTTTAAAAACAAAGAAAATAAAATCCATAGATGTGCATAATCTTCCTTTAATCCTGCCCTCATTAGTAGAACTCTTATCTCCATGCATATTCCTGATTGAAAACCTTGAACTTTTTGATTCTGCTTCAAGAAAAATTATTGAAAATTTAAGTTTTAAAAAGTCCAGAGGAATAGTCTTTATAATAGAAACGAACAAACTCAAATTAAGGGGCTTCCAGGAAATAAAACTAAAGCCTTTTGATTTTGAAAAATTGCATGATTTTCTTTCGGTTTACTTACAAAAAAGGTTTGATTCTTTATTATCTTCATTCATTTTTGAGAAAACAAAGGGTATACCAGGTTTTGCAATAAGCATAATAGAAAATCTATTCAGAAGAAAAGAAGTTGTATTGAAAAAGGGGGNTTTGAATCTTAAAAATCCAGAAAAACCTCCTTCTGTCCCGGACAATATCCTTTCCTTTCAATTATCAATTCTTAATGAGTTTGATGCCAGAAAAAGGGATTTTCTTGAAAAACTTGCTGTAGCAGATTTTCCTTTAAGAAAATCTGAGTTTTGTAATATTTTTGGGGGAAACAATGAAAAATATTTTTATTATTTTGAAAGGCAGGGTATTTTAAAAAATCTTGGTGATGGAAGGTTGTACTTTCAGAATTTTTATTTTGAAAAGGCAATATATGAGCACATACTTGAAAAAAGAAAGAAAGTTATTCATCTGCGATATGGTAACTTCTTAGAAAAAAAATATTCGGGTCAGAAAGAATTTAATCTTTTGATAGGTAAACATTTTTATCTGGCTGGAAAAAGGGAAAAGTCCATTGAATTTCTTTATAAAGGTTTTGAATCTTTGAGGCAACAGGAAGCTTACGAGGAAATGCTTGAAGTGGGAGAGATTTTAATCAAAAACATTAAAGATGCTGAGAGACTTCAGAAAATTTACCTTTATATGAGTATTGCTCTTTCCTCAAAAGGGGAACACAACAGAGCTTTAGATTACATATTAAAAGAAGAAAAACTCGCCAGAAAAACTGGTGATTTAAAGATGCTCGCCAGGGCATACTCTCATATTGCAGACATATATCTGTCAAAAGGAGACACAGAAAAAGCCGAAAAAATTTTAATAAAAGCAATAAAGACAGGAAAGACATTAAAAGAAAAACATATTTTAATAGACACTCTGATGAATAGGGGCGTGATTGAATTTCAAAAAGGAAATTTAGAAGAAGCTGAAAAAAAATGGATGGAATCTTTTAAAATAGCAAAAAAACATAATGAAAAGATATCATTGATAAAAATAATGACAAATCTTGGAATTCTCTATTTTGAACAAAAGAACATAAGGAAATCAATGTTATTTTTAGAAAAGGCTCTTAAGCTGGCAAAAAAATAAAGTTATATGAAAGAGAAGTCAGCATATTACAGCGAATCGTCTATCAGAAAGCAATCATGAAAATGGAGGCAAAAAAGGACTTTGAAAAAGTTATAAGAATGGCAAGGGAAAGAAGATTAAGGGGAATAGAGATAAAGGCAATGGTAAACTATGGATATTATTTAATAGAGGTTGAGAAGGATATAATAAAAGCGGGGCAAATATACACAGATTTAATTCCTTTGCTTGAAGAAACACAAGACCTTTATCATCTTTTTATATCCTTTTATAACCTTTATGAAATAAATATGTATATGTGTAATATAGAAAAAGCATATAATTTCCTTAAAAAGAGTTTCAGAAACGGAATTAAAGGCAGGTATGAAAGAATGATACCCTATTTAAAGGATATTGTGCCATTATCTATAATCTATGGAGAGGATAAGAGATTTTATAAAAAATTTCAGGAGTATTTCAAAGGTCAGCATGATTTCTGGAACAAAGCATTTAAAAAACCCCATGATATAGAGAAATTTATTGAAAATCCAACTTCTGTTTTTGAAAAGTTTCTAATTGCAGGTTATTCATTAATTGAAGGCAGTCAAAACCGCTATCAAAAGGACTTCTTAAGATTTACAGAACGCAATAAGTTTATAAAAGTCTTTATTAATTTTTTGAAACTTAAAAAGCTCTCTGCTTCTTGAAAAGGTTGGTTTATCAACCATTATTTCAAAGGGACCTGCTTTTGATTCAAGATATTGAGCCCTATCAACTACATCTCCATATATTGAAAAAATTTTTTTGTATTTACCCGTTATAAGAAAGTTCGCTTTACCCATAGCAATACCTGTTGAAACACTTATCTTATATTCTTTGGCTCTGATTACCCTACTGATATCCAATGCGGCTTTACATGCTCTTACCTCTTTCATTCTGCCCTGAAAAATAACAAGAACAGCATCTCCAAGATAGTTCTGTAAGTCACCTCCCTGTTCTGTTATAACACCCCACAGGTCTTCAAAAATCTCATTCATAAAATCCGCAACTTTTTCAGAATCAAGTTTTTCAGAAATCTCTGTAAAACCTGTTACATCACTGAACAGAATTACCACCTCTTTTTTGAACTCGTTTTTTTCAGCTCTTCTCACCCATTCAGGGAGAAAAACCTCCTCAATTTTCATTTTTCAAAAAGCAGATTATACCCTATTGCGGCGAGAAAAAGGGTCCATGAAAGCCTGAGATAGGTCAGAGGATGATAGATATTTGAAGGCCAGGTTATTTTAAAGAGTTTAAAAATAGCAGCAAAAACAAGCACAATAACCCCTATTACAAATATTACTTTTGATGCTTTCATCTTACCCCCTTTGTTTTTATATATTATACAATAAAAGAAAAGCACCTTTCAATTGAAATAAATATTCTATTTTCGTATAATTAAAAAACTTAAAAAGGGAGGTATAGAAAGATGGCTCATAAAAAGGGTATGGGTTCGAGTAAAAATGGAAGAGATAGTCATGCCAAGTATCTCGGTATAAAAAGGGGAGATGGTGCCTTTGTTCCTGCAGGATGTGTGCTTGTAAGACAGAGGGGAACGAAATTCTATCCAAGATACAATGTTGGCAGAGGAGGAGATGATACGCTTTTCGCGAGAATATCAGGAATTGTAAGATTTGAAAGGAGAAAAGGAAGAGTTTATGTATCTGTATATCCTTCGGAAGGATAAACTTGAAAATAGTAAGCAAAAGAGGAGATGAGGGAAACACCTATTTGGGGAAAAAGAGGGTTAAAAAAAGCTCTTCTATAATAGAGGCAATAGGTTCTCTTGATGAATTAAATTCCTCAATAGGTATTGCAAGAAGTTTTATAAAAGATAAAAGGATAAATAATATTCTGAAGCAAATCCAGAAACATATCTTTATTATAGGCAACAGTATATTCTCTGAAAAATATAAATTTGACAGCGAGAAAATTAAATGGATTGAGAATAAGATTGACGAATTTGAGAAAAAACTTCCGGAACTTAACAAATTTATATTACCTGCTGGCTCAAAGGAATCTGCACTATTACAGTTTTCAAGAAGCCTCGTAAGAAGAGCTGAGAGAAGAGTTGTGAAAATAAAAGACAAACAAAAAATACAGAGGGAAACAATCATTTATTTAAATAGACTTTCTGATATGCTTTTTTTAATCGCAAGATTTCTGAATAAAGAAAAAGAAGAATATGTCTGATAAGATAATAATAAGAGGAGCAAGACAGCACAACCTGAAGAACATAAACCTTGAAATTCCAAAGAATAAACTGATAACCATCACAGGTATCTCGGGTTCAGGAAAATCATCCCTTGCCTTTGATACCCTTTACGCAGAGGGACAGAGAAGATATGTTGAATCTCTTTCAGCCTATGCAAGACAATTCCTGGGTCTAATGGAAAAACCTGATGTTGATTTTATTGAGGGTCTTTCACCTGCGATTGCGATTGAGCAGAGGAAAATATCAAGAAATCCGAGAAGCACAGTCGCAACTGTTACAGAAATCTATGATTATTTAAGACTTTTATTTGCAAGGGCAGGCACGCCTCATTGTCCTGATTGTAAAGCTGTTCTTAAAAGAAGCTCTCTTGATGAAATAGTCAATTATCTGTTTGAGAGAGCAAAAAACAAAAGTGTAATCATTCTTGCACCAAAGATAAAGGGAAGAAAAGGAGAATACAGAGAACTTTTTGAAAGAATTAAAAAAGATGGCTGGATAAGGGTAAGAGTTGATGGTAATATTCATGACATAGAAGAAGTACCGAAACTTGAAAGATATAAAATTCATTCCATTGATATAGTTGTTGACAGATTGAATATAAAAGATGGTATAAGGACAAGACTTGCGGATTCCATTGAACAGGCATTGCAGGAAGGAGAAGGTATTGTGCGAGTTTTAATAAATGGAAAAAAAGAAAAACTGTTCTCTGAAAAACTTATGTGTCCTGAATGTGGTTTTTCTCTGCAAGAACTTGAACCAAGAATGTTTTCCTTTAACTCTCCATACGGGGCATGTGAAAGATGTTCGGGTCTTGGATTCAGATACGAAATAGATGCAAGTTTAATTGTAACAAACCCAAAACTCTCAATTACAGAAGGATGTATAAGACCCATAGGAGAACCAAGAGGGTGGCTTTTATACAAGTTAGAAAAACTTGCAAGAATTTATAAGGTATCCCTTGATGACGACTGGAAAGACCTTCCAGAAAAGTTCAGGAATGTTGTTTTATTTGGGACAGAAAATCCTGAAAATTTTAACCCTGAAGAACCAGAAGAATATCAGGATTACGACTTTTACGAGGGTATAATACCCTTTCTTATAAGAAAATACAGTGAAACAGAATCTGAATGGGTAATAGAGGAAATTGAAAAATATTTAGTAAAAAAACCCTGCCCCGATTGCAATGGAGCAAGACTGAAGAGAGAATCTCTATCTGTTACAGTGGGTAAGAAGAACATCCACGAAATAACAGAAATGGATATAGAAAATGCTTTAAAATTTTTTGAAAATTTAAGACTTTCAGAAAGGCAGAAATTGATAGCAAAGCAAATTTTAAAAGAGATAATGGCAAGACTGTCTTTTTTAAAAGATGTGGGGGTTCACTATCTTACCCTTGACAGAACAATTGAGACCCTTTCAGGAGGGGAAGACCAGAGGGTAAGGCTTGCAACACAGATAGGTTCAGGTTTAACAGGCGTTCTCTATGTGCTTGACGAACCAACCGTGGGTCTTCACCCAAGAGATAATGAAAAACTTCTGAACACCCTGAAAAAATTAAGAAATATTGGAAATACTGTTCTTGTTGTTGAACATGACAGGCAGACAATTGAAACATCTGACTGGGTAATCGACCTGGGTCCTGGAGCAGGAGAAAAAGGGGGACATGTTGTATTTACAGGAACCCCTGAAGAACTGAAAAGATATAAAAAATCTTTAACCGGAAAGTATCTTTCTTATACAAGAGACATTCCTGTTCCTGAGAAAAGAAGGAGAACAGGAAACAAATATCTGACAGTTTATGGAGCAGCGGGTTTTAATTTAAAAAACATAGATGTTAAATTCCCCCTCGGTCTTTTTATATGCGTGACAGGAGTATCAGGTTCTGGTAAGAGTTCTCTTGTCATTGAAACTCTTTATAGAGCTTTAAGAAGAATGCTCTACAATTCTCCTGAAATTCCTCTGCCCCATGAAGGTATTGAAGGAATTGAACATATAAACAAGGTTATAAATATCGACCAGTCTCCAATAGGAAGAACTCCCAGGTCAAATCCTGCAACCTACACAGGTGCTTTTACACCCATAAGAGAATTATTTGCATCATTACCCGAATCAAGAAAAAGAGGATATAAGCCCGGAAGGTTCAGTTTTAATGTTAAAGGAGGGAGGTGTGAGGCATGCTGGGGTGAAGGATTTATAAGGGTTGAAATGCAGTTCTTACCCGATGTCTATGTTCCATGTGAGGTGTGTAATGGAAAAAGATACAATGAGGAGACCCTTGAAGTAAAGTTTAAAGGAAAAAATATTGCTGACATTCTGAACATGTCTGTTGACTCTGCCTATGAACTTTTTGAGAATATACCTGCGATAAAAAGGAAACTGGGACTTTTAAAGGATGTGGGACTCGGTTATATAAAGCTGGGTCAATCTGCAACAACCCTGTCAGGTGGTGAGGCACAGAGAATAAAATTATCAAAAGAACTTTCAAAGGTCGCAACAGGTAAAACTCTATACATACTTGATGAACCAACAACAGGGCTTCATTTTGAAGATGTCAGGAATTTACTAAATGTTCTTCAAAGACTTGTTAACATGGGAAATACTGTTATTATTATTGAGCACAACCTTGATGTTATAAAATCCTGTGACTGGATAATTGATTTAGGTCCTGAAGGAGGAGATGAAGGGGGATATTTAATTGCAGAAGGTCCACCTGAAGAAATAATCAAAAACAGAAAATCTTATACAGGAAAATTTCTGAAAAAGGTTCTTGAAAAACAAAAAATAGAAATTTCTATAAAATAAAAAAGGGGAGGCAGGATTCGGACCTTACCTCCCCTTTGAGGTTAGAACTTTTTATTCTATCTTATCAAGGTCGCTTTGAATACATCAACTTTACCCTGTGCTTCAAGTCTGAAGAAGTATGTTCCACTTGAAACAACACTTCCTCTTTCATCCTTTCCATCCCAGTAAACGGTCTTTTTACCTGCAGGTTCCATGGGTCTGTTTACAAGGGTTCTTACAAGTCTTCCTGTGTGATTGTAAACTTTCAGGGTTACTTTACCGGGCAGTGTGGTTGAGTAAGAGATGGGGATGTAACCGTCATTTCCTCTGAGAATGCTCTTCAGGTTCTTTGCAAATCCAAATGTAACCCTTTCTGGAAGCTTATTCTTTTCAGCAACATTTACTCTTCCTGTATGAAGAACTTCGTGGTCTGTAAGATAGCCGCCCGCATAACCACCTGCAACAAATACACCGATCTCTCCTGTTGAGGGGAAGGGTGTAATTGCAACAGGTGTGCAGTTACCCATGCCTGTTGGTTTGGGATCCCACTGTGTCCATGTTGCTGTGTAAGGGTTATAAGAAATTGTCTGCACACTGGTTCCACCACTGATCTGACCTCCTACAACAAAGAGTTCTTTATTCCATTTGTCAACACCACTGGGAACACGATATTTTGGAGCATCTATACCAGGAATTGTCTGCCATGTGCCCCATGAAATCTGGGTTGGGTCAGCAGAACTTATGGTTCCAACAACATAGTCATCCCCAAAGGTTCCGTCTGCTTTATAACCGCATGCGATTATTGCAAAGGAGTCAACTATTCCACCTGCCATTGTTCCTCTTCCCTGACCAGGGAAGGATGTTCCTGTTGTCCATGCATCATTCACAACATCATAGATATAAACTGCATTTGTGGGTGTCATTGACCAGTTACCGTTTCCAAAGGTGTAAATTAATGAATCCATGTAAACGCCTGTTATGTGGTCAAGAAGTCCTGTGGGTGCACTCGCACCTGCTGACCATGTTCCACCAACAGGGTCGTATATGTCAACCCTTGATTGAGGAGTTGGCCAGGAGTTTGTTCCACCTATTCTGTAGAACATACCTCTCACTCCGTTTGCAGTTGCATAGGATGCACCACCATAGGGGTTTGTAATCGGACCAAGCCACTGTCTATTTGCTATGTCATAATAGTAAACATCAGGGGAATAAACACCAGAGGGATGCATACCGAATGCATAGTAGTAACCATCATCAACAGATGCAAGGGAGTGTCCTGAACTTCCCATTGGCAGAGGAGCATCAGATATAATTTCCCAGTAAGAGGATGAAACCGTTGTCTGCATTGTCAGTGTGTCATTTGAAGGATTGCCATCACCTGCAAGCACTGTATAGGCTCTTACATCATAAACAGTTCCTTCTGTTCCACCAACATTCCATGTTCCAAAAGTAATGATTGTGTCAACACCCGGGTCAAGAATTAAAGTTGTGAAATCAGAATATACATTAACGCCCGCAGAGTCTATTTCAAAGTAAACATCAAATGTGTCTGTGAACCCACCTGCATTTCTGTATCTTGCCTGAGGGTCAACTGCTGCGCCGGGAAGGACCTTATCCGGGGGCTGTAAGATTGCTACGGTTGCTGCATCATGATTCGGGAATGAATAACCCATCCATGCAAGTATTCTTCTTGTAAATTCATCTCTATCAGCCTGGTTGTTGATATTTTCAAAGGCAAAGGCATTGAAGAAGAAGAAATAGGGAACACCTGCACTTGTATCAATTGCTATTGTATTTGTATCTCCCAGGTCACTCACCATTTCTGTCCAAGACATACCATCAGGATTGATCTGGTCAGCATAGTCTGTCATTGCACCGCCTGTTGTGGGGAAAGAAAGTCCTGACATTATGGGTCCTACGCCTGTTACCTGAGAACAACCATTATCATCTACATAGGAGCTTATATGCATCCATGAACATGTTGTTCCAAGGGCCCAGAGAACATCCTGTGAGGAAAGCCAGAGTTTACCACCAGCATTCAGGTATTTTTTGATTTCAAGGGTATCCTGAGCAAGCAAACAATTTGAGTAATCGGCACCTGTATTCCATATAACTATGTGATAACCTGACATTGCTGCAGAGTCAGGTCCTGCACCACCAGGGGTCACTGTAAATGTGTCATAGGAAACACCGAGATTTGCAAGGGACTGGAAGAAGTAAGTTTCATAGCTCATGCCTTCATCGTCATCAACAAAAAGAATATTCAGACCCGGAGGTGGAAGACCTATATCATAGACCCATACCTTATCAGGACCGGACTGGTCCAGAATGTATATATACTGACCATCAAAGGCAGCATCAGCAGTTGAGGTCTGAGTCATTCCAGGGTCGTAATCCCACACATCAACAGGGGTTGTGTTGGGAACACCACCTGTGAGCTGGTACTGGTAGAAATGTCCAGGAGAAGCCTCTTCAGCCATGAAAAGCCATGAAGGAGATATTGAACCGCTGAAAGCACCTGTCATACCCGATGGATAGGGACTCACACTCCATGTATTCCATGTTCCTGATTGAGAGGGCTGTGCCCATCCGCACTGGTTTACACCCCAGTCCGAAGAATAAACAGCGTCATCTACGGGATTGAAACCAAGCCCCTGATTGCTGGACCATGAAGTCGATCTGTAAAGAGTTCCTGTTCCTGTTGTCAGGTCTATCTGATATATCTGTCCATCAAATCCTGCCATATATACGATATCGTTTCCACCATATCCTATTCCGAGTCTGTATGTGGGAACACCGGAGCCAAGCAGAACAGAATCAAGTTTTGTGAGTGGTGAAGTTTTTGATATCAGATACATATAAGGATAGGATGAATTCCACTGGGTAATCCATAATCCGTCTCTGTCCCAGTCATAGGTTATACCCCAGCAATAACCTGCGGGATTCACTCCGCTCAAATTGATAGTATCAACCAGAGTAGGTGTTGATGTGGGACCATTATACACCGAGTTAGATGGAGCATGGACTGTCAGTGCGTGATTTACCTTGCTTTGGGGTGCATAGAGATCATTACCCTGATTAAAGCTCGCCGCCATCAGGGCACCCCATATACTCACCCCTATTATTACCTTATACACTTTACGCATAATTTACCTCCTTTTAGGGTTTAGATAAAAATTTATATTAATGGATTAAACAGCAAAAAGTCAAACACGATTAATTTTATACTCTAAAATCTTCATATTTCTTATTTTGAAAAATGCCCTGAATTTTTTATTTTTAAAAACAAGGGGTAACCAGTATTTATCATCAGGCCACATCTTATCATAGGGAATTTTATCAATTTCAAACCATTCTGGCATGCATTCCTCTGTTTCCTCCGGCTTTCCTTCAAACTCGGTTGATTTAAAAACATAAACTTCCCATAAACCTGTATTATCGTCAAAATTTATTTTACCCACAAATTCACAGGATTTAACTTTTATATTAACTTCTTCTTTTGCCTCTCTTATAATACTTTTTCTTATATCCTCATTTTCTCTTATTTTCCCACCTATTCCGTTCCAGAGCCCTTTTCCGTGCCCTTTTTTCTTGTAAATCAAAAGAACCTTATCCTTTTTAATTAAATAGAGTAAATTAGCCTTAATCATTTTAAAAAATTATTTTAACATAACCCCTTGACAAATTTCAAAAAATCGGGTATTTATATAAAGGCTTCAAAAAATTTTAAAGGAGGTGAGAGCCATGAAAGAACTTGTAAGATGGGACCCTTTCAAAGAACTTTCAAGCCTGAGAGAGGAGATTGACAGGCTCTTTGACTCCTTCTTCGGGAGAAAATCACTCTTTGCAGAAAAAGAACTCTCTTTCTCACCTGCAATTGATGTTGAAGAAACCGATAATTCCTTTGTCATAAAGGCAGAAGTTCCTGGTATGAGAAAAGACGATATAAAGGTAACAATTGATGAGGATGGAATAACGATTTCAGGTGAGAGAAAAAAAGAAAAGGAAGAAAAAGGAAAGACCTATCACAGGATGGAGATGGCTTATGGAAAGTTCAAAAGGTACATTCCCTTCCCAAAGGAGGTTGAACCTGATAAGGCAAAGGCAAAATACAAGGAAGGTATCCTCCAGATAGAGATTCCAAAATCAGAAAGGGCAAAACCCAAGGAAGTTGAGATTAAAGTGGAGTAAGTGAGTCGAACTTTAAAAGTATGCCCCCTCCATAAATGGAGGGGGTTTTTATTTTAGCTATTAAATTTTTTTACCTTTGATTCCCTTATGTCTTATAATTTTTGATATTTTGTAGATTTCCTTTGCAATTATTGATTTTTTTGTCAAATCTATTCTGAATTCTTTTAGAATAAAAACCAGTATAAAAATCAGAAATCCTGCCTTTACAAATCCAAATACACCTCCTGAAATCCTATCCGCCCATCCAAGTTTTATTGCCTTTATAAATTTCTTTAAGATAAATCCTGTAAAAAAAAAGGCAAGATAAACAACGAGAAATACTCCTATGTAAGAAACTATCCTTGAAACATTTTTTGAAAAGGGAAAAAGATAGGAAACCAAAATTCCATATTTATAGGACAAAAAAACTCCGAACACAACTCCTGCAATACTGAAAATCTGCGACAAAAGCCCCTTTATAAATCCTCTTATAAGGAAAAAGGCAAGAAAAATAGAAAATATAAAATCAATCAATCTTTATAACCTTAAATTTCTTACCCGTATTCTTTTCCTTTAAAATATAGGCTCCTGATTTCAGTTCACTGATTCTAATCCTGCCATTTAAAAGATTGATTCTGTGATTTAATTTTCTTCCTGAAAGATCATAAATTTCAAACTTTAAACCATCTATGTTTGAGTTAAAGTAAAGATAGTCTCTAAAAACATTTCCTAAAATCAATCTATATTTATGAGTTGCTTCGTATTCATCAACTTTTATGAGGTTGGTTGCGAAGATACTTCTTCCTCCGGGATGAGCATAAACAAGGTTTCCGTTGCCCGCAACTATCCCATTGAAATAAACATTTGAGAGAACCGTATCAACAAAAACAGGGGTTCCAGCACCCTGTGTATAGTATATAAACTGCTGCAGGGAAGTATCGCTCAGAAGGGCATAAACCCAGCCGTCCTCAGAAGCATATATGCTGTTTATATTGTAAGAACTTAAAAATATTGTATCAAGGTTATTCGTCTCTATATTTAATGAGTAAAGGTTTGTGGGGTCAGATAAGTAAAGAATTCTGTTCGCCTCATCATAACTCATATCGTCAATCCCCGGAAGATAAAAGAGAAATCCGAAACTCGTCCCTGCATCATAGGAATAAAAGATTGTATCACCCTCTGTTAATACAAAAATTGTGTCCCTGAAATTATCACAAAGATTAATTCCTGAAGATATTGAAAAAATTGTGTCAAAGGAATTACCAGCATCAAAAGACCTTACGAGGTTTGAGTCGTTATACATAAATATTGTGCTATCAGAATTCCCGAGCATTATATCACTGTAAGATAACAGGTCTGTTGAATCATTAACAGGTGAAAAAGAATTACCTCCGTCGTTTGAAACCCACAGTGTGTGGATTATCAAATTTGTTCCTGAAAATCTCATGTGGGGATTTGAAAGAAATATTGTGCTTGTGCTATTCTTTGAAAAACTAATACAGGAATAACCAAAAAAGGATGGGTGACCCAGAAAGTTCATCTCTGAAGGGGTTTGAGTTCCATAAAATTTAAAAGGAATTCCACCCATGTCTATAACACAAACAGTATCCCTCACAATTGAAAACATACCTCTTTCCATAAAAATACATGCCCTTAGACTGTCCTTTAAGTTTGTCCAGGAATTTCCGTTATTAAAGGAAACATAAATTCCGTTGTTGGAACCACAGTATATCCTGTTCCCGGCTTTTTCAAACATAAAGGGAATAGAAGTTGTATCACAGGGCTGAGCAATCCAGTTACCCATAACCTGATAAGATTTAAAAATCCCGGGATTTAAAACTGATGAAATTATAATTGTGTCAGGATAAACAAAAATACCATCACTTGCGGATAAAACCCCAAAAAGAGCGAGTGTAGCGAGGTGATTCCATGTGAAACCCCCATCGTTTGTCATAAGAATTCCTGTATCAGGAACAAAGGCAAGCATTGTATTTGAATTAAACGGGCTTATCCTTAAAGAAGTTATCATTCCCAATGGTAACGTGTCCCTCATTTCAAAGGTATTTCCTCCATCCTGGGAATAATAAAATATTGCAGGAGGTCCAAATGAAAATACACCAATATTATCTGAATTTGAAGGGTCAACTGAAATTATATAGTTTGTATCTGAAAGGATATTAATTCCTGGAATATTTGAAACAAAGTTAAAACTCTGTCCTCCATCAAGGGACTTAAAAAGGGAATCAGGTAAGGAAATCAAATAAACTGTATCAGAGTGGTCTCCTGAAATAAACATAATTTCAGAAGACCATGAAGTTGTATCAATTGTCTGCCAGTTATCCTGTGTGAAATAAAGACCATTTCTTGACGCAACAATACCCTTTGAAGGGGAGGAAAGGATACCCGGTGAATTGTATATGGGAAAAACATAGTCAAGACCGTTTACAATTCTGAAGAAATTTTCACCGTTCTCCTTTTTCCAAATATCGGTCATGCTTGGTGCAAGAACCCTATCAGTCAGTGAAGGGTGAGAAAGAGGTTTTGAAATTATACCTCCTTCAGGACCTATCCATTGCCAGTTGGACTGAAGAACATTTTCTGACTTTTTGAACCTGAATTTCTTAACATCTGTCCTTTCAAAAGGGAAATAAAAAACAGCAACAATTATTATTACATTCACCATTTTTCACCTCCTATCATGCACCTTCAATCTTATATTATCAATAAGCCTTGCTTTTCCTATAAAAACTGCAAGGGCAATCATTATATCCCCCTTTATTTTTTTCAAGGGTTTCAAATTTTCAATATCAACAATTTCAACATATTGAATTTTACCGAGGGGAACATTTTTACTTATAAATTTTTTTATCTCCTCTTTTAATTTTTCAGCATTTCTTTCACCCTTTTCTATAATTTCCTTTCCATATAAAAGGGCTTTATACAAATAGGGAGCCTGTTTTCTCTCTCCCTCATTTAAATACCAGTTTCTTGAACTCATCGCAAGACCATCTTTTTCTCTCACTGTTTCAACTCCTACCACCTCTATATCAAAGTTTAAATCTCTTGTCATCCTCTTTATAACAAGGAGTTGCTGTGCATCTTTCCAGCCAAAAAATGCAAGATGTGGCCTGACAATGTTGAAAAGTTTTGCAACTACAGTTGTAACACCTCTGAAATGTCCGGGTCTGTACTTACCGCATAGACCCTCGGTTAAACCTTCCACCTCAACATAGGTGGAAAAGTTTTCCTCGTACATCTCCCCGACATGAGGAACAAAAACACAGTCAACCCCTTCCCTCTTGCACTTCTCAAAATCTCCCTCTTCGTCCCTTGGATAATCTCTATAATCTTCCTTAGGACCAAATTGAATCGGGTTTACAAATATACTGACAACAACAAAATCAGTTTTTTTTCTTGCAGTTCTTATAAGTTCAAGATGCCCTTCATGAAGTGCACCCATTGTTGGAACAAAACCTATTATTTTACCTTCCCTTCTTTTTTCGTCTGAAATCTTCTGCATCTTTTTTATTTCTCTCACAATAATCATATTCTCAAAGCCTCCCTCTGAATAACCTTTTTAACTTTATTTTTATAATTATTAATTATAAATTCTTTTATACTTCTTTTTAAAACAGGATGAAACCAGTTTTTTAAGACCTCCTGCATCGGAATTAAAACAAATCCCCTTTTGTGCATCAGAGGATGGGGAATTTTTAAATCCCTTTCATTTAAAACCAGATTTTCGTAAAAAATTATATCTATATCAAGGGTTCTGGGAGAAAATCTGTATTCTCTTTTTCTTCCGTATTTATTCTCTATCTCCTGAATTTTTTTTAAAAGTTCATAGGGGGAAAGTTCTGTATAACCTGTCACAAAGGCGTTTAAATATTCTCTCTGATCCCTCACCCCCCATGGTTCTGTAATATAAATTGAGGAAAATTTTATATTTCTTAGAATTTCTTTTAATTCTGAAATCCCCTTTATTATGTAGAAAAGTCTGTCTCCCTTATTTGAGCCAATGGAAAAACCGGTATAGTTTATTTTATAAGAATTAATTTTTTAACAAAACCTTTTGTTTTTAAAATGTAAATTCCGGGTTTCAAGTTTATTTTTGTCTTCCCTCTACCCGAAAGCAAAAATAATAATTTTTTTCTTCCAGAAATGTCATACACGGAAAGGATGAATTTTTTATTTCCCGGAAGAGAATACACGAGATAACCATCTTTAAAACTTATTTTCACTTTCTCAAAATCCAGTGGTTTTTCCTCCAGTCCCAGAGTGAGCCAATCGACTGCTCTCTTCAAAAGTTCGGCTCTTTTATTAAAATCCGATACTGTCTCAAATCCAAGATTTGTATATATTATCTTATACCCATTAATGGTGTCGTATTTTTGAACACCTGCTTTTATAAGGACTGAATCCGTTGAATCATGCACCCACAGGTTATAGGCAAGAGTATCTATAGGGAATAAATAATCAAGCCAGCAAGGCACAGTATCGGAAGTATCTGAGTATACTTCTTTAGAACTGAAATATCCGGAAATTCCCTGAAATATTCCGTTTGAATCACCTTCAAATATTCCTCCAAATTTAACAAAAGTATCTTGAACAACCTTAGAAAGTCCTAAATAATTGTAAGGGAACTGTCCTGAAGAAAAATTTCCTGCATTTGGATATCTATCATAAAAATAATCCTGTGAGGATAAAAGGAGCTTTCCTCCAAGAGAATCAAGGTAAAAGCCGAGAGTGCTCTCATCCTTTGCTTCAAGTGTTGACCAGTAATTCGAATTCCAGCATTCACCTGTATACCAGATAACAACATCGTAATTTTTTAAAATAGATGTATCAGGTCCTGGACTATTTTCTTTTATCTCATATACATCGTATTCCCCTGCATAGTATACATCAAGTGCCTGAGTCCAGTAGGATTGAAGGTCCGGATATAAAGTATCCCCCTGAGGATTGTCATAATCTCCTCCATCATCATCAACAAGAAGTATCCATGCCTGAGGATTTTTAATTGTAAATTCGCCATTTTTTAGATATGAGGGGGAAGATTTAACAGGGTTTTTGTTTTCAGGAGTCCTGTGGACTCCTGTGCTTATCAGCACCACCATAATTATTTTTACCATATCACTTCTTGGTTTCTAATTAAAAAAATTTTTTTAATTTTTGATTTATCCATTACAAAATAAACACCCGGTTTAAGAGAGGATGGGGATTTAAACCTTAAAATTCTTCCTGTTTTATCAAAAATAAACTTTCCTTTAAACCTTGCAATTTCAGGAATTCTATAATTTTCTTTAACAGATACAGGGATTATTGAAAAGGCATTCGGTGTTATGGCAACTGCTGAATCATTCTGAACCTTTAATGTGTATTTTATATAACAGCTGTTTGAGGAGTAATTTGAAGGGATTAACCACTGATATCTTCCGTTGTCAGGCAAATTGTCTGCTATTAAATACCAAGGTCCTGAAGGTCCGCTCAGAGAAATCTCCAGCTTTACATAACCCTGACCAGATGGGACAGCACTTATCCAGTCAATAAACCTTACAGAACCCGCATACAGATTTTCTCCTCCCTTCGGATATACAGGTTTTATTTCAAGTTGAGAAGGGGTAGAAGCCTCTTTAAAAAATTTAACTTTATTTATATAACTCCACCAGCTTCCTGAATCAGCAACTATAACGATGTCAGGAAATCCGTTGTGGTCCGCATCCCTTCCTGTTCTGAAGGCCGATAGGTCTCCTGGGGAAGGGAGTGTAAATCCGGTTTCGTATGTCCAGTTTCCGCTTCCATCCCCCAGATAAAGCTCAAATATGCCATTACCATAAACGCAAAGGTCAATGTAGCCGTCCATATTCATATCAAAAAGCTGTGTTGCCTGATAATTCCCGGATGAGGGTAAATTACCCGAATAATCAACCCATAAATCCTGATTTTCATCATAACACCATACCTCTATCCCATCATCTGTATTTATAAATGCCAAGTCCATCCCTCCATCATTATCAACATCTCCCAGTGAAACACCCGGTCTTCCAAGAGAACCTCCAGGAGGCAAATTTCCATCTGCACCTGTAAAGTTACCGGCACCATCACCAAAATAAACTGTTCCGTATTGATGAGCCACGGCAAAATCCATATTACCATCGTTGTTCACATCACCAAATACAAAATCCATTGTTGAATTTCCACCGAGAAATCCGAATGTATGTGTCCATGTACCATCACTGTTATTTATGTACAGATGAACACCATCATCAGCACCGAAAGAATTTGCGCCTATATCTAAAAGTCCGTCATTGTTTATATCCGCAAAATCTGTTCCGAACATTCCCCAGTCCTGTCCTTCATTTGCAAGGTTGTCATCCCATGGAATCCAGTTCATACCTGTTCCATCACCGAGTGCAACTTCTGTTAGCTGGTCTCCAAAATCATTGCTTGAATAGTTGTGATGCATTGAATATCCTGCATCCTTATAACCGTCGTTGTTCACATCCCCTATTGCAATACCGCCGTATCCGAAATCTCCATTCATATAGTTTGACCAGCTGCCCTGACCATCTCCAAAATAAACCATTATTCCATGCTCCTGAGTGTTTACATAAGGGGAGCCATGGTCGCCAATGGTTAAAAGGTCTATATTGCCATCATCATTTACATCCTCCATTTCAATCTCACTTCTTCCACCTTCCCACTCAGGATAGGAAAGACCGTTTGATGAGGGAATATATGAAAGAGAGAAAATTATTGAAATTAATAAATGATACATAAAATATCACCCCCTTTTAATTTTTACTGAAAATAATTTTATTTATTTTTAAGGGAATTAATTTTGAATAAATTATAACTATTGTTCTGTCCTTCAAGAATATAAAATCTTTATCTAAATCATCATCTTTATCAAATATATACTCGATTTTTCTCTTTCTCACAATATCTCTTGGTGGTATATAAGGAATATAGGCAGTATTAAAAAGAAACATTATTAAGAATGAACTCAATATTTTCTTCACCATAACTCACCTTCTATATCCAGATTTCTTTTTATATTCTTTATTTTTAAAGGATAAAAGTTCGGAATGTCAAGCCGCCTGTTCTTTTTGATAACGACTTCAAAGTCAACTTCAGGTGCATCAAATTCGCTTCTCCCTTTATAAAAATTTGCATTTTCTTCACAAATTAAAACCTTTAATTTTTTCCCGATTAAATTTTTCTGACTCTCCCTCATAATTCTTCCTGCAAGTTTTCCAACCTCTTTAAATCTTTCTTCTATAATTTTTGCTCCCGGCTCTTTAAGATTAAAACTCTCTGTTCCCTTTTCTTTTGAATATTTAAAAATTGCCATCCTGTTAATTTTATACTCCTTAAGTTTTTCAATCAATTCTTTAAAGTCCTTTTCATCTTCTCCTGGAAATCCAACAATTAACTCTGACCTTATATAAAAATTGTCTCCAAATCTCTCCCTTATTTTTTCAATTACCTCCAGAACCTTTTTCCTTCCTCCTCTTCTTCTCATATTTTTAAGAATTTTTGCAGAAAAATGCTGAATAGGTATATCCATATAATTAATAATTTTATCAGAACTTTCTATAATATCAAGAAGTTCATCATCAATATCTGCAGGATGCATATACATTATCCTTATCCAGTAATCTCCTTTAATTGAATCTATTCTTCTCAAAAGTCTCTTAAAATACGGTCTGCCATACAGGTCTTTGCCATACTGCCCCGTTGATTGAGAAATCAACACAATTTCCTTGAATCCGAGTTTTAAAAGAAATCTTATCTCCTGAAGAATATCCTCCATCTCTCTGCTTCTAAGTTTGCCTCTTATATCAGGAATTGTGCAGAAAGAACATTTTTCATCGCATCCTTCGGATATTTTAACATAGATATACCCTTTTGTTAGAAAGAACCTGGGAGAATCGGGTAATATACTGCTTTTATCAACATTATGAAAAACAAGGTCAATTTCAGGAAAGTCCTTTTTTATTTTTTTACCCAGTCTCAAACTAATGCAACCACCAATTCCTATGAAGTCTATCTCACCTTTTTTCTTTTTATCTACATATCTGCTGATAACATCGTAGCTTTCATCAATTGCAGATTTTATAAAGGCACAGGTTTGAATAAACACATATCTACCTTTTTTTGAGTATTCAAAGCCCTTTTCAAGAAGTTCTCCTATCAAATGTTCCGTATCAACAAGATTCTTGGGGCATCCCAGAAAAACAACCTTGAATTTTTTATTCAAATCACCTTGGGATTTGCTTTATAAGAGGTCACCAAAATCTCTCCACTTTCAACATCAAATTCCACGCTTCTGCCGTAATCCATATCCACATCCTCAGCCACTATTCTGACCCCAATTTCAGAAAAGGTTTTCCTTGCTTCAAGAATATTTCTCTCACCGACACTCCAGGGACTTTTGAATCCCGGTATTGAGAAAACTCTTGCTCCCCCTACCAGCTTGGCAATCATATTCTCTTTCCTGCATCCCATATTTTCCATGTCTTCTACAATTTTTTTTATGGCAGTGTTTACAAATTTATAAGGGTTTGAGGGGTTTTTATCTCTTGCGCTCGGGAGCATTGAATGAGAAAACCCTGCGATTTTTTTCTCTGTATCATAAATGACTATAACAAGACACGAACCGAGTCCTATAACTCCAAGCTTTTTCTTCCCATTCACTATTCGGGCTTCACCTATTTTAACAAATTCTATTTCCACTTATTTTCCTTCTCTGTATTTTTGAATCGCTTCCTGCGCCTCAATAAATTCAGGGTCAATTTCCAGAACTCTTTCCCAGCTTTCAAATGCCTTTTCTATCTCTCCTTTTTTATAGAGAGCAAGCCCCATATTGTAGAGAATTTCAGGAAATTCTCTTGAAAATTTCAAGCCTTTATCAAAAATCTCAACTGCCTTCTCAAAATTTCCCCCCTCATAGTAAATAATACCAAGATTGTTGAAAATCTCTTTTGAAGAAATGCCCTTATCCATAAGCTCTTCAAAGATTTGTTTTGCGCTATTTCTGTCCCCCTTTTTCAGAAGAATTGTTGCTTCAAGAATTCTAAATCTGGTATCTTTTTGAGCATCCTTCACCTTTTCAATTTCCTCCCATGCAAGGTCATACTCTCCTCTTGAAAAAAGAAATAGTATTTTTTCGTAAATGGAACTTAACTTCAATTGCTCCTGAATTTTCTCATAATTTTCTACCCTCTTTTTAAAATCTTCTGCAATTTTCTGCATCTCCTGTATCATTTTCTCAAAGTCTGCCTTTTCTTGTGAAACAGAATTTTTCAACTCTTCCAGTTTTTGCAAGATTTCGGGAAACACACCTGTTTGCTTTTCTATGCTTTCTGAAACCCGGGCTATCTTCTCTGCAAATTCCTTACCTGTTTTTTCATAAACTTCCTTCAGAAGAATGAGACTGCCCTGATTATCAGCAAATCCTTTTTCAATAGAAGATGTTATTTTTGTGGATAACAGATTAAAAGGGGTTCTGTCAACAAATGTGCATGTATTCTGAGTCCAGAAAAAACATTTATCACCCTGACACATTACCTCTATAACCCTGGTAATGGTTTTACCTTCTTTTTCTTCCCATATTGCTTGAGATAAAAAAGGGCACATTTTCATTTCATGCCTCCAGCTTTAATAAAAGAGAATTTTTAAATAATTTGTTTCGTAAATATTTCATTTTTTTTAAAATTCTTTTATCTGGTTTCTGCCTTTTTCTGTGATTTTCCAGCAATTCAAAAGCCTGCATAACTTTTCCTTTCTTTTCATAAATACCTGCGAGGTCAAGAATGTCCTTTTCTTTTGGTTCAAATCTTTTTTTCATGAATTCTCTATAAACCCTATCCCATAACTGCACAACCTGTTTTTTATCAGAATTTTCCAGAAGTGTGTTGTAGAAAGTCTTTATATCAACATTTTCAATGTTATTTGAAACATTAAGGTAAAGCCTTATTTTCTCTGCCACATCACTTTCCAGTTTCATGAAACTATTATAAAGTTCTGATATTCTCTCATCTTTCTTTTTAATCAGCACTTCAAAAACCCTGTAATAAATTTCTCTATCATAGGGTAAATTCTGTATCAGACCACGCAAAAGGTCGTATTCCTCAAGTATAAACTCCTCTGGTAATTTTAAAAATATCTCCCTGAACTTCTGTATATCTCCTTTCTCAGACAATACTTTTAAAAGAACCTTTTCACATTTTTCATAGGTTTTGAATTCCTCAAATTTCTCATATATTTTATCCAGAAATTCAGGCAAACTCTTTTCCAGAAAGAAAAAGCCTCTTGAATCAAAAACCCTCAGGAGCAGGGTTCCCAGATAGAAATTATAAGCTTTATCTTCTTTGTAATCTTCCTGAAGTGCTATAAAGAATCTTCTGAATTTAATGATTTTTTCTTTATCTTCAGGTAATCCCATTTTTTTAACATATTCAAATATCCTTTCTTTTTTATTTTTCGCCATATATATATCAAAAAGCATAATCATGGAATCCCATACAGAAAATCCTTTTTCAATGCCTCTTGCGAGCAGATTTTCTACTTTATCTTTCAAATAGTCGGGTATACTTTCAACATTAATGTTTTTAATATGCTCTATGTAATCCTCTTCTCCTTTATGAAAAGCAATCAGTGAGCGTAAAAATAGTGGATAAGGTTCATCTTTTTTGTATATAAAATCAAGAAAAGGTTCAAGTTCCAGGATGCTCTTTTCGGTCTCCACCACATTTTCCACCTCTTCGTATCCCTCTATTTCATTACCCGAAATAATCTCTATACCCGCCTTTGCACATTTTATTCCGGGGTCTTCAGGAAACTGTGCCTCTATTGAAACAAGCATATTTCTTATTTTCTGGGATAGTTTCGGGTTCAAAAAGGCAAGATTAAAATAGCACATTGCCGCCTGCGAAGGTTTTTGATTTAAAAGATAAAGTGTGCCGAGAGTTTGATAGACAAAGGGATTCTTTTTACCCTCTCTTATTTCCTCTTCAAAAAATCTTATAAGGGGAACAGGGTCAAACTTATATCTTTCTGCAAGCAATTTTTTTATTGACTCCTGGGCATCCTTGATTTTACCGGACTTCCACAGAGCCTGAGAATACATGGAAAGTATCTCCCCCTTTAATCTTCTGTCTTTTACATCCAGTATTTTCTCGGCAAAATTTAATGCGGGCTCATAATATTTCTGCATTATGAGTATTTCAAGATAGGGAATTGAGAGGTAGATATTTTTCTCCTTACTCATTTTATTTCTCAAAAATGTTGCAACATTCTTCAGAAGTTCTGGCGACTCTCTTAAAGCAGATATCATCACACCTGCACCCTCTTCTATCCTGCCATCATCAATTAAAATTTTACCTTTTAAAAGCTTTATGTAGGGTGAATCTATTCCTTCATCTTCCAGTTCTTTTACTCTTTTCCTTACCCATTTAACACCTGCTTTAAAAGCCTTGTAATAATAATCCTCTGCCTCCTTATAATATTCTTTTTTAATACATAGCTCTGCTTTTAAAAACTCTATTATACCGTCAGAGAGCTCTTCTTTCTCCTGAACATATCTTATATCATCAATGATTTTCTCAATAAAATCTTTTTTCCTTTCTCCCAGGTCATCAAGAAAAACAATTATTCTATTTTTTAAATCAGGGAACTTCCTGAAATACTCCAGTAATACCTCTTCGGTTTCCTCTTTGCGGGAAAGATATAACTCATAAAGTATTTCATAAAAAGATGGGTAGTATAGCAAAACCTCTTTGTTCTCTTCAATAAATTTACCAATATCTTCATTTATTATCTCCCCTGATTTGCTCAATATGTAATGGACACTATCAAGACCCTCTTCAAATCTTCCACTTTTTAAAAGTGAAAGGGCAAAAATTTCAAGAAGATTTCTATCATCAGGTACCTCTTCAATAATCTCATTTAAAACACTGGAAAATTCCGGGTTACTAACCACATCAGGATTTTTATTATAAATCTCAATCAATATATCCCCTGCTCCTTTCACAGCTTTAATTGCCTCCACAAATTTCCTTAAATATTCATCATTAAATTCCTCCTCAATCACATTTCTCGCGTCTTTCAGAAATTCAACAGTTTTATCGGGCAAATTTTTTGAAATAAGATAAAATACATCAATTATTTTATTCCTCAATCCTGCCCTTTTAAAATATTCAATCAGATTTCTGGCAATTTCAGGCTCTGAGGCAGCATTTTCCATATCTATCTTATCAAGAAGAGAAGTCAACTCTTTTTTCTCGAGACCCTCAAGAAAAGGAATTAAATTTCCATAATTTTTATCTTTTATTAAAATTTCAGCATAAAATCTTTTTCCCTTTTTTGTTTCAGGAATTTTTTCTGAAAATATTTCTTTTATTGCTTCAAAATAGCTTTCATCCCTTGTCAAAACATTTTCAAGAATAGCAACCCCCCTATCTTCATTTTCAAAAAGATAAAAAAGTTCTCCTATTATAAAGCTTGCAAAAACCCTGTTTTTACCGAATTTAGTTTCTTCTTCTATAACTTCCAGAATCTGTTCTCTTGCATCAGGAAAAAGTCTGAAGGAATCCTTTAATGCTTCTCTTGAATTTTCATAATTCCCATACTCCCATTCAATTATGGAGAGAATTAAAAGTCCTCTTAAAAGGCCTTTTGTCGGTCTTTCTATTTCTCTTTTGTAAATCTCATCAACAAATTTCTTATACCTCTCCCTTAATTTCTCTATTTCTTTTCTGTCAAGATTTTTAAAGAACTCCTTTGCCTCCTTAACCTTGAATTCTTCTATCAGGTTTTCAAAATAATGTTCTCTATGTTTTTCAAGACCTATTCTTGAAAGATTTTCAAGAAGTATTTTTTCTGCATCTTTTTTAACCTTTTTGCTTTTTAAGGCTTTTTGAAAGTAAATAAAGCTGTCCCTTTCTTTATTTGAATAAAGATGGTATTCAAAGGCTTTTAGACTAAGAAGGGGGTTCTCAGGGTGTGATTTTAAAGCTTTTAAAATTAAACTTAATGCCTTATCAACTCTTCCTTCACTCTGAAGCTCCTCTGCTTTCTTAACAGTTTTTTCAGGGTCAAGGGCAAAAAAGTCAAACATTACCTCTTTCTCCTCCCCTTTTGCCACTCATTGACTAAAGATGCAACAACATATATTGAGGAGTATGTTCCTACTGCAATTCCAGCTGCAAGAGCAAGGGAAAAATCCTGAAGTATAGGACCACCCAGAAATAAAAGGCAGAGGACAACTATCAATGTAGTTCCTGATGTAATTATTGTTCTTGAAAGAGTCTGGTTTATACTACGATTCGCAATTTCTGTAAAATTACCTTTCATTTTCTTGAGATTTTCTCTTATTCTATCCGAAACTATTATTGAGTCGTTTATTGAATAACCTACAATTGTTAAAAGTGCAGCAATAATAGGAATTGTAATTTCTTTATTTAAAAGAGTTAAAATTCCAAGAGTTATAATAACATCATGAAAAATGGCAATAACTGCAGCAACTCCAAAGACAAAGTTAAACCTGAAAGCAATGTAAATAAGCATTAAAGCCATTCCTATAAGTATTGCTTCTATTGCCTTGATTTGAAGTTCCTTGCCTATTCTTGGCCCCACTTTTTCTGTTCTTTCAAGAATTATATTTTGTTTTAAACTTTTTCTGAAGTCATTCACAAGGCTGTCAGGGTCAACATCCTCAGAATATCTTATAAGATAATCTTTGATAGAACCGTAATTCTGAAGTTCTGCCTTTGCAATACCTATTTTGGCAAGTTCTGCTCTTACATCTCCAGGAGATACATCTTTTTCAAATCTAATTTGAACAAGTGTCCCTCCTGTAAAATCTATACCATATCTTGGTCCTTTTATAACAAGAATAAGGATACTCGCTAAAACAAAAATCACGGAAAACACATAAGCTATAAGTCTTTTTCCGAGAAAATCTATATTGGGTGTTTTGAAAAATTTCATCTTTCCTCCTTATATATACAGTCTTCGAACTCTTTTTATGCCAACCATATAGTCAAAAAATATTTTGGTTACAAAAATTGCTGTAAAGAAAGAGCATGCGATTCCAAGAGACAGGGTAAGCCCGAATCCTCTTATAGGTCCTGTTCCAAACCACAGAAGAACAAGGGCTGCTATTATGGTGGTGACATTTGCATCAAGAATTGTAATCAATGCTCTTGAATACCCTGTGTCAACTGCAGATTTTAAAGATTTACCTGATGCTATTTCTTCCCTTATCCTTTCAAATATCAAAACATTCGCATCAACAGCCATTCCTATTGTGAGAATAAGTCCTGCAATCCCCGGCAGTGTAAGGGTTCCTCTGAATGCTGCGAGTAGTGCAAGTACAAAAAGCAAATTTAAAACAAGGGCAAAATCAGCAATTGTTCCTGCAACCATATAATAAATAATCATGAACACAACAACAAGCCCCATACCCAGTAAGGCAGACCTTACACCTCTTTTAATAGAGTCAGAACCAAGCAGAGGACCTACTGATCTTTCTTCAACAAGATTAACAGGTGCGGGAAGTGCACCACTTCTTAAAACTATCGCGAGTTCTTTTGCTTCGTCCATTGATTCCATACCTGAAATCATTGCATTTCCACTCGGTATTTTCTCATTTATAACAGGAGCGGACTGAACAAGATTGTCAAGAACTATTGCAAGTCTTTTACCCACATTCTGTTCTGTAACTCTCGCAAATATAATCGTTCCTTTTTTATCAAAGGAAAGCTCAACTATTGGCTGTCCCTGATATCTCGGGTCCTGTCCCTGATATATGGTGTGCCTTGCATCAACTATGTATTCGCCCGTCATTTCCTGCTTTCTTTTCAAAAGATAAAGGGGTCTTACCTTTATTCCTCCCCTTTGTTCTGACCTTCCCCATAAAAACACGTAGGCAGATGGCACTATATCCTTAACCTTATCAAGTAATTTTTTAACACTATCAACCTCATCTTCCTTTACCACAATATCCCCTCTATCATATCTCAAAAGAGAAAGAAAAGGTGAAAACGTCGTATCTGCAAGATTCTCCTGTAATTTTCTCTCTATATTCTGAAAAATCGTCTGCATATCTTCTGGTTCTGCAACAAGGTTGAAAGTCAACTGTGCGGTTTTGCCTATAAGTTCTCTTGCCCTCTCCCTATCCATAACACCCGGAAGCTGAACAAGAATTCTGGCATCTCCTATTGCCTGAATAGAAGGCTCAAAAACACCCCACTGGTCTATTCTGTTTCTAACAATTTCTATAACTCTATCCCTTGCATCTTTAACTTTTTCAGGAGTAAGACCATCCTTCTGGACTTCAAGAAGAAGATGCATACCTCCCTTTAAGTCAAGACCTAAATGTAACGCCCTTTTTCTGAGAGAATTTACCTTTTCTTTTGGCATCTTCTGAATCGCTTGAGGACTGAGGGTATAATATTGAATAGAGGGGATAAGAAAAAGAAATGCTATAATAACCACTCCTGCAACAACCAGTATCTTCCATCTCAAATTTTTCAATTTTTCCTCCTTTAAAGGATTTTCATTATAAAGTCTCATTGAGAGAAAATCAAAAAAAAGTTTATAATTAAAATATGTGCGGAATAATCGGATATATTACAAAAAGAAAAAGGAATGATCTGGGCGAGATAGCCTATATAGGTCTTGAAATGCTACAGCACAGGGGACAGGATGCATGCGGAATATATTTCACAGACTTGAAAGAAGGCGAAATGATAAAGGGACTCGGTAGTGTGGATAATGTTTTAAACAGAGAAAATATAAGAAAAATAAAAGGCAATATGTTCATAGGACAGACAAGATATCCCACAACAAAGTCAAAAGAGGAATCACAACCACTGCATTTGAAGATAGGGGATTTATCAATGGTTCACAACGGACATATTTACAATGACAAAAAAATAAGAACAATGTATGAGAAAAAAGGAATTATATTTGAAACAGGTATTGACTTAGAGAGCCTGCTTACTTTGTTTGGAGAAGAATATCTAAGAAATATAAATAAGGGTGATGAAAAGGCAATAAAAGAAAGTGTTAAAAGAATTTTTAGAGATTTAAAAGGAGCTTATTCACTTCTCGGAATTTTGAAGAAGAAATATCTTATTGCAATAAGAGACCCCTTTGGAATAAGGCCCCTTTTCATGGGTAAAGATGAAAACTCAATATGTTTTGCATCTGAAACAATCGCCCTTGAAAAGCTTGGCTATGAAGAAATAGAAGAGGTAAAAAATGGTGAACTTATTATAATTGATGAAGGTCTGAACACAAAGAGACAGATTATCCTGTCAGAAAAATACAGATTTTGTTCTTTTGAACTTGTGTATTTTTCAAGGGCCACGTCAAAATATCAAAGAAAACAAATTTTTGAAATAAGGAAAAACCTGGGCAGGAAACTTGCTGAAATATTTGAAAACAAAAATCAAAGATTGAATATTTCAGAATACATAGTATCTCCTGTTCCTGAAACATCAAGGGCAGCCGCAGAAGGATTTTCAGAATACTTTCAGGAAAAATACGGGAAGTCTATTTTTAAAGAAGTTCTTGAAAAACACCGATACGGTGGAAGAAACTTTATAAAGCCATCAGAAGAAATAAGAAAAAAAGAAGTTTTTTATACCCTGACACCCCTTGATGTAAATGTTGAAGATAAAAAGATAATTCTGATAGATGACAGCATAGTAAGGGGAACAACCTCAAGAAAAATGGTGGAATACCTGAAAACCAATGGAGCAAAGGAATTGCATCTATGCATAACCTATCCTCCCATAAAGTATTCCTGCTTCTACGGGATAGACACACCGACAAGGGAGGAGTTAATTGCCCACAATAAAAAGGAAGAACAAATTGCAAAAATTCTCAGAGCAGATTCTTTAACCTATATGACCCTTGAAGGTTTAAAAAGTGTAATAGGCGAAGACTTCTGCTTTGCCTGCATAACAGGGGATTATATCAACTTAAAATAAAGGTCAATTTTCAAGGGCTTGACAAATTCAAAAAAATCCCGTATTATTTATGACTGAATGGTCAGTCAGATGAATACAAAAGAGATAATCTTAAATGAGGCAGAGAAAATTTTTGGAGAAAAAGGGTACTATAAAACCCGAATGGAAGATATAGCCAGGTCTGCAAAAATAGCAAAAGGAACAGTTTATCTATACTTCAAATCAAAACAGGACCTCTTTACAAGCATAATTGAGAAAACTCTTCTGGAATTCCACCATAGAATAAAAAATGCTTCAGAAAACAAAAAAGATGAAATGGCAAAGTTAAAGAATATAATAAGTGAGATGATAGAGGAGTTTGCCAATAAGGAGATGTTTATGAGAAAGGTGGAAATCCACAGATTAATGGAAGATAAGGATTTAAGAGCAGAATTTAAAAAGAGAATTTTCCCTATTTTTAAAGGAATAAGCGATTATGCAACAAGTATAATAAAAGAGGGTATTAAAAAGGGTAAAATAAAGGGGAAAAATCCCGAAATAATATCCGCATTCATATTCGGTGGAATAAGAAATGCATGTCTTATGCATGACTTTATGAAAAACAAGGAAAGTCTGAATAAAAAAATTATTGAAAAGGAAGTTTTTAATATAATTGAAAAAGGTCTTTTTAAAAGAAAAAAGGAGGCTTTATGATTCTACAGTTTCTTTTGATTTTTTCAATGGTTCTTACAGAAGAGGACGCAGTCAAAATAGCCCTTGAAAAATCACCCATCCTTTTAGCGGAAAAAGAAAAGATAAATCAAAAAATAGGAGATGAAATAATCTCTATTTCAAATTTCCTGCCAAAAATCTCTTTAAGTGCAAGTTATTCTTATTCTTCCTTTACAGAGAAGATGACCCAGTATCAGATTGTTGGAATAGATACCGTAACCTGGCAACCAATCTATCAATCTTTTGATGTTGAGTTCGGAAAAGCGGAGAGAAAAGGTCTGATTTTATCAATAAACCAGAATGTATTTGACTGGTTCAAATCTGTCCATTCCTACAGGGCTTCTATAAAAAATAAACTTGCGGAAATACAGAGTTTTGAAGGCAAGAAAATATGGCTTGAGAATGAAGTGAGGAGAATATACACAGAAATACTCTTTTTAAAAAAACAGATTGAAATTCTTGAAAAGACAAAGGAGAACTTAAAAGCTCATTATGAGGTTGCAAAAAAAAGATACGAAGAGGGATTTGCATCAGAACTTGAGTTTCTTCAGGCAGAGATAGCCCTCAAAAACTTCGAACCCCAGATAGAAATTGCAAAACTGGGACTTGAAAAACTAAAAGACCTTTTAAAAAACCTTTCAGGAATAGAAGAAGAGATAGAGATAAAAGATACAATATCCTTTGAAAAGTTTAATGTTAAAATAGATACCCTTTATGAAAAAGCCCTTTCAGAAAGAAAGGATATCTTGAGTTTGAAATTGAATATGGAAGCAATTAAAGAGATAATCGAGGTTCAAAAAGGTCTTGATAAGCCAAACCTGTTCTTTTCCTATCAGTATCAGTATTCAAGACCATATGGATTTTTCAGGGACGAGTGGGGAGGATATTACACATTGACTTTTGGAGTTTCCTGGAACATATTTGATGGTTTCTCTACCTATGGAAATGTCAGAAAAAGCGTTGCAAATTACGAGTATTTAAGAAAAAATTTAAAATTTATAAAAGCAAACATTAAAACTGAGATAGAAAATTCAGTAGAGGCTTTGAATACAAATGAAAAGATAGTTGAAACCCAGAGGGAAAATGTTAAACTTGCTGAAAAGGCTTTAAAGGTTGCAGAAATGCAGTATGAAAGTGGATGGATTTCCCATGTTGAATACATGGATGCAGAACTCTCTGGATTGAACACAAAGTTAAACCTTTTAAAGGCAATAAAGGAATACAAGATTTCAAAACTGGACTTAATTAAAACATTAAAGGGTGCAATTCAAACAGGAGGATTTTAAAATGAAAAACAAAATTTTACTTGTTACAGGAATTTTTCTAATTTTAGCATCCTGTAAAGGAAGAGAAAAAAATGCGATAAAAGAAAGGATAATTCCTGTTACAGTTACCACACCTCAAAAAAGAGAGCTGGTTAAGGAAATAGTTTTTACCGCTGATATAGAGGGAAATCCCGATATATACGTTTATCCCGAAATCCCGGGATACTTCTTGAAATACGCGGTCAGAGAAGGTGAAAGGATTGAAAAGGACGGAATAATCGCATACATTGAAAGAAAAATACCCGGTATGGAATACAAACCAATACCCGTTAAATCACCAATTTCAGGATATGTGTCAGAACTTTTAAGGGAAAAGGGAGAGTTTGTAACACAGGCAAAGCCGATTGCCAGGGTTGCAAGGTATGGAGAATTATTTGCTGTTTTTTCTCTGCCAGGGAAGTATGCGGGAAAGATAAGAAGGGGAGAAAGAACAGAGATTATACTTGAAGATGGAAGAAGGGTAAAAGGCACTTTAAGATGGATTTCAAAAACTCTTGAGCCTTTTACAAAAACTTTAAAGGTAAAAGTCTTATTTAAAAATCCGGGTGGAATTTATCCGGGAATGGTGTGTGAGGTAAAACTACCCGTTAAAAGAAAAGGAAATGTCTTATCAATCGAAAAGGACGCGATTCTGGGAGATATTGTAAAGTATGTTTTTGTTAAAAAGGGGAATATTGCAAAGAAGAAAGTGGTTAAGACAGGTATAGAAAACGAAGAATATGTTGAAATAAAAGAGGGGTTGAATGAAAAGGATACAGTTATTTTAAAAGGAAATAAGGTGTTAAAGGATGGAATGAAAGTCGAGGTTAAGGAGGAGTAAAAATGACAAAGGCAGCTTTAAGAAAACCCCTTCTGGTCATAGTGGTGTTTATCATTCTTTTAATAGGAGGACTTATATCTTTAAGGGAACTCCCAATAGACCTTTTCCCTGACATATCTCTTCCCATGATCTCAGTTGTGACATTTTATCCAGGAGCAGGTCCACTTGAAGTGGAAAATCAGGTGACTGACTTAATAGAAGATGCTGCAAGCACAGTTCCAAACATAAAAAATATAAGGTCAATTTCACAGGAAAACATATCTGCTGTTACCCTTGAATTTGAATGGGGGACAGATGTAAATGAGGCAGCAAATGATTTGAGACCAAAAATAGATTTAATAAGAAGCGACCTGCCAGAGGATGCAGAATCTCCTGAAATATTCAAGTTTGATATATCAATGTATCCGATATTAATCCTCTCAATAACCGCAGAGGATACAACCTTTGACTTAAGAAAACTTTTTGATGAGGAGATAAAGGACGAAATTGAAAGGGTTCCCGGTGTTGGTCAGGTTCAGTTCTGGGGAGGAGGAAAGAAAAGAATTGTAAAGGTAGAAGTCAAAAAAGATATAATGGAAACTTATGGAATTGACTTAAACACCCTTGCAAATTTAATAAAGTTTGAAAATATGAATATCCCTGCGGGTGAAGTGGAATCCAGCAGTAAAGTGTATACTGTAAGAATCCCAGGGGAATTCAAAGATGTAAAGGAAATAGAAAACCTTCTTATTTATACTCCAAAGGGTGTAAAATTAAGGCTCGGAGATATCGCGGATGTAAAACTTGATTATGAGAGGAGAATAAACTATGTAAGAAGCAATGGAAAACAGTCAATTTTAACAGGAATATTGAAGCAATCAGGTGCAAATACAGTAGAAGTTGCAGAAAATGTAAAAAAGAAGTTAGAAGAACTTCAAAAAAGGTATGAAGCTGACAGAATAAAATTTATTGAGATAATAGACTCATCAAAATTCATAAAGGACTCTATTTTCAACCTCGCAAGAACGGTTCTAATAGCAGCAATACTGGTTATACTGGTTGCTTTTTTCTTTTTAAGAAACATAAGAGGAAGTTTAATAATAGCAGCAACAATACCTGTTTCCCTTATAGTTGCCTTTATATTCCTTTATCTTACGGGCGCATCGATAAATTTGGTTTCCCTTTCATCCCTTGCAATTGCAATAGGTATGGTGGTTGACAGTGCTGTCGTTGTTCTTGAAAACATATTCTACCACAGGGAAAGGGGAGAGGGCAGAAGGGAATCCGCACTTTTCGGAACCCAGGAAGTAGCCCAGGCAATAACTGCATCAACCCTCACAACAATTGCAATATTCCTGCCAATAGTAATAATAAAGGGATTAATCTCTGTAATGTTCAAACAGCTTGCATTTACAATATCCATAATACTTTTAACCTCCCTTTTTACCGCCTTCACTCTAACCCCTGTTCTGTCTTTAAAATTTTTAAAAATAAAAGAGAAAAAAGGTTTAAGCAAAAAAATATCCGATCTTCTTGAAAAACTATATTTACCCTTAGAAAAGGGATACAATCTATTCCTCTCTTTCAGTTTAAAACACAAATTAATTGTGTTTCTGAGTGGAACTTTTTTCTTTATACTCGGAATACTTCCCTTTGCAACAGGAATCTTAAAAACAGAATTTTTCCCTGAAACCGACACAGGACAGATAAGGGGAAGTTTTATACTTGCTCCTGGAACAAAGCTTGAAGTCACAAACCGGGTTATTCAGGAGATTGAAGATTACACAATTGAGGAAATCCCTGAATACAATGTTTATGGGGCAAGAGCAGGAAGAACAGAAGGCGGATGGGGGAGTATAATGGGAATGGCAGAAGGTGATAACACGGGCTTTTTTTCAGTAAGACTTGTTCCGAGAAACCAGAGAAAAAGAACAACTCAGGAAATAACATATCTTTTAAACGAAAGAATGAAAAAAATACCCGGCATTGTTCAGGGTTCCTTTGAGGTAAGTGGTGGATTTACAGCTCATCTTCTGGGAACATCTCCTCTGGAGATAAAAATATTCGGATATGATATAAAAGAGACAGATTCAATTGCAAATAAGGTTAAAGAAAAACTTGAGAAAATAAAAGGGATAACAGGACTTTCAATTTCAAGACAGTCAGGTAGTCCTGAACTTGTTTTTAGATTTAAAAGAAACATTTTAAAACACTACGGATTTTCAGCCTCCTATGTAGCAAGCTATTTAAGGGGTGCAATAACAGGAATAAAGGCAGGGGTTTTAAGAAAAGGTGGAGAGGAAATAGATATAATCGTGAGACTCGATGAAAAATCAAGGAGAAACATAAATATCTTAAAATCAATCTCAATACCCCTTGCTAACGGTATGCGTATTCCTATAGAAAACCTTGGGTCTTTTGAGGAAGAGAAAGGGCCTTTAAAAATAGACAGGGAAAACAAAGAAAGGATTGTAAAGGTTACAGGAAGTTTCTATGGCAGGGCTTTAAGTGAGATTATAAAAGATATTAACAGCACAATTTCTGAAATAGCTCTGCCCGAGGATATGAAGATTGAAATCGGAGGCTCCTTTTCCCAGCAGAGAGAAAGTTTTGGAGTTCTTTTACTTGCCTTTATAATAGGGGCAATCCTTGTCTACCTAGTTATGGTTGCTCAGTTTGAATCATTCCTTCATCCTTTTGTTATAATGTTTGCAGTTCCCTTCGGAATAGTGGGAGTCAGTGCAGCACACCTTGCTTCTGGAATACCCTTTTCGGTTAACTCATTCATAGGGCTTGTGATGCTTGTCGGAATAGTTGTAAATAACTCAATTGTTCTGATAGATTATGTTAATATCCTGAGAAAAAGGGGATATGAACTTTTAGAAGCAGTAAAAGAAGCAGGAAAAAGAAGGTTAAGACCAATAGTTATAACAACTGGAACAACCATATTCGGACTTTTGCCCCTTGCACTTTCAACTGCTGAGGGTTCTGAATCGTGGAGACCTCTTGGAGTTTCTGTTGTTGGAGGACTTTTAGTTTCAGCATTTATAAGTCTTATAATAGTTCCCATAGTTTATGTTTTTGTTGAAAGACTTAAAGGAGTTAAAAAATGAAGATGCTTCAGATAATATGTGATTCTGGTTTTGAGGATTATCTCCTTGAAAATTTTGAAAAGGAAGGGATAAAGTATTTCACAAAAATAGAAAAGGCACTGGGAAAGGGAAGTTCTTCAGAACCTCATTTGGATTCCCACATATGGCCGGGCTTTCACGTGCTCTACTTCGTCGCTGTTCAGGATGAAAAATACGATAAAATAAAAAAATTACTTTTAAAAATGAAAAAGGAACTTAAAGGAAGGGGCTTCAAGGTATTTGTGTATGATATATTTGAGGAAATATGATAATTCAGGATCTGGAAAAAGCCATTGAGGTAGAAAAAGGAAAAATCAAAAGGATTTACAAAAAGGGTGAGGTAAAGGCGGATTTTAAGTTTGAAGGAAAGATATATCCTTCTTTCTGCGATTCCCATACCCATATTACAGGGCTTGGTCTTTCTGAGATAAGATACAGTTTAAAGGGCAAAAAATCAAAAGAAGAGGTTTATGAATTTCTTAAAGGAATTTTAAAAGAAAAAAGGGAGACAATAATTGCTTATGATTTTGATGAAAGTAAGTGGAAGGAGAAAGAATTCCCAAAGAAAGAGGAACTCGATAAAATTTCAAGGGATGTTCCAATAATTTTAAGGAGAATCTGTGGTCATTTTGCTGTTGGAAATTCAAAGGCTCTTGAGATTTTAAAGAATGCTAAGGGAATTGACTTTGAAACAGGAATAATGAAGGAAGAGGTCCCTTTGAATTTAAATCACTATTTTCCTCCTTCAAAAGAGGAAATCAAAAGGGCATTTGTAAAGGGGCAGGAAATCGCTTTACCAAAGGGAATCACAGAAGTTCACGACATTGTGGGGCTTAAAAACTTTGAAAACATAACAGAATTTGAGGAGAAAGATTTTTTAATAAGGATAAATCTCTATGTTGTTCTAAAAAACTTATATGAAATAAAAGAATTTGAAAGAATAAAGGAAAAATTTAAAGAAAAAGAATTTTTAAAATTAAAGGGGATAAAAGTTTTTTCTGATGGCTCCATAGGTGCAAGAACCGCATTTCTAAAAGAAGACTACGCAGATTTAAAGGGTGAAAGGGGCAAACTTTTGATTGATGAAGAAACTTTAAAAGAATTTATAAGATATGCTGAGGAAAAAGGTATTCAGCTTCTTGTTCATGCAATAGGTGATTCTGCAATAGAGTTTGTATTAAAGACCTTTAACAAAATGATTTCAAAAAATTCTTTAAGGCATAGAATAGAGCATTTTGAACTTGTAAATAAAAATATAATTAAAATGGCAAAGAAAACAGGTATCTATCTTTCAATGCAGCCAAACTTTGTAAGAGAATGGCAAGAGAAAAACGGAATGTATTATAAAAGGCTGGGAGAGGAAAGATGGAAAAAAATGAACTTATTTAAAACCCTTTTAAATGAAGGCTTAAAAATTGCCTTTGGTTCTGACTGCATGCCAATAGGTCCTCTATACGGAATAGAAGGTGCATTAAATCATTCCTTAAAGGAAGAAAGAATTGATTTTGAAACAGCAATAAAACTCTATACTGAAAAACCAAGGAAATTCTGTTTTGAGGAAAACAAAAGGGGCAAAATAAAGGAAAACTGCGATGCAGATTTAATCTTACTTAATGAAAAAAACAACTTGCATGCAACAATTTTTAAAAGTAAAATTTTTTACTCGTCTACTTGACATTTTTTTCTATTTCCTGTATTATATATACTCTTTAAAAATTTTTTAATCTTTGAAAAGAACGATGGATGTGTTCTGGAAGGATTATAAAAAAATTTTTTATGGAGGGTTTGATCCTGGCTCAGGGCTAACGCTGGCGGCGTGTCTTAGCCATGCAAGTCGTGGGCGAAACTCCGACTTTGTCGGGGGAGTAGACCGGCGGACGGCGGAGTAACACGTGACTAACCTGCCTTTGGGACCGGGACAACCACTCGAAAGGGTGGCTAATCCCGGATACAGTCCTGACAGGGCATCCTGTCGGGATGAAAGGGGGCCTATGGTTTCAAGCTCCCACCCAAAGAGGGGGTCGCGACCCATCAGGTTGTTGGTGAGGTAAAAGCTCACCAAGCCTATGACGGGTAGCCGGCGTGAGAGCGTGGCCGGCCCGAGGGGCACTGAGACACGGGCCCCACTCCTACGGGAGGCAGCAGGCTAGAAACTTGGGCAATGGGGGCAACCCTGACCCAGCGACGCCGCGTGGGGGATGAAGCCCTTCGGGGTGTAAACCCCTGTTTCCGGGGACGAGGCCCCGACTCGCGAATAGCCTGTCGGGGTGACGGTACCCGGGGAGGAAGCCCTGGCTAACCTCGTGCCAGCAGCCGCGGTAATACGGGGAGGGCAAGTGTTGCCCGGATTCACTGGGCTTAAAGGGGGTGTAGGCGGTCAGGT
The DNA here is from genome assembly GCA_002011615.1 of Candidatus Hydrothermus pacificus. Lineage (GTDB taxonomy): Bacteria > Hydrothermota > Hydrothermia > Hydrothermales > Hydrothermaceae > Hydrothermus > Hydrothermus pacificus. Next base: position 36,455 of record MTOH01000018.1, read on the forward strand.
GTGTCGGACGTGAAATCCACCGGCTTAACTGGTGGGCTGCGTTCGATACTACCTGACTAGAGGTCGCCAGAGGAGAGCGGAACTCCCGGTGTAGCGGTGAAATGCGTGGATATCGGGGAGAACGCCAGTGGGGAAGCCGGCTCTCTGGGGCGATCCTGACGCTGAGGCCCGAAAGCTGGGGGAGCGAAGGGGATTAGATACCCCCGTAGTCCCAGCCGTAAACGATGCGGGCTAGGTGTCCTCGACGTAAGTCGGGGGTACCGTAGGGAAACCGTTAAGCCCGCCGCCTGGGGAGTACACCCGCAAGGGTGAAACTCAAAGGAATTGACGGGGGGGCGCACAAGCGGTGGAGCGCGTGGTTCAATTCGATGCTAACCGAAGAACCTTACCTAGGCTTGACATGCTGGTAGTATCCCGATAGAAATATCGGGAGATTCTGACTTGTCGGAAAGCCAGCACAGGTGCTGCACGGCTGTCGTCAGCTCGTGCCGTGAGGTGTTGGGTTAAGTCCCGCAACGAGCGCAACCCTCGCCCTTAGTTGCCACTCCTGATATATATCAGGAAGCACTCTAAGGGGACTGCCGCCGATGAGGCGGAGGAAGGTGAGGATGACGTCAAGTCCGTATGGCCTTTATGTCCAGGGCTACACACGCGCTACAATGGGCGGTACAGAGGGTTGCAACCCCGCAAGGGGGAGCCAATCCCTAAAACCGCCCCCAGTTCGGATCGGGGTCTGCAATTCGACCCCGTGAAGCCGGAATCGCTAGTAATCGCCGGTCAGCAATACGGCGGTGAATACGTTCCCGCCCCTTGTACACACCGCCCGTCACGCCATGGAAGCCAGGGGGGCCCGAAGACTCAGGGATTAAAACCTGGGTTTAAGGCAAGCCTGGTAACTGGGGCGAAGTCGTAACAAGGTAGCCGTACGGGAACGTGCGGCTGGATCACCTCCTTTCATAAGGAAAAAATCTTCCATATTTTTCTTCCAGAACACATCCATCTTTTAAAAATTTAAGAAGGAGGTGTAAATGAAAAAAGTAGCAGTGGTGGTAACAGTGTTATTCGCTTCATTCCTGTATGCAATTGGAGGGCTGCCTTTCCAGATTGAAGGAAAATTTAACTATAATATGTTAAGTAATGCAGGGGGCGTTCAGGACCTGGATGCGAATGTTATGAACATTGGAATAAATGCAGTTTTGCCAGTCTTCATGGGATTGAAAGCAAGACTGGATGTTATTGGATTTGAGATGTACACTGTTAAGCCAGAAGTCGGAGATGAATCCACAACCAACACATTTAGTCTGAACCTTCTAAGCGGTGGAGACCTGATGTATTGTTTCCCTGTGCCCACATTCAATCCCTATCTTTTCATGGGGCTTGGAGTCGCAAATGTTTCTCCTGAAGTGGGAGATGCAATAACTTCCTTTAAAGTAAGAGCGGGAGTAGGTGGAGGATATTCACTTCCCACAGTGTCATTCTTCCTTGAAGCAGGATATGAAATGTTTGACTCTGGTATTGAAGGTGCCGAAAGTGAAGGCACAATCTTAATAGGCGCCGGAGCAAGATTCTAAAGAATTCTGATTTACTGAAACTCAAAGGGGAGGCTCTGTCCTCCCCTTTCTTATTTATTTAGTTTTTTTCGTTCTTTTACTTTTAACATTTAACCAGTTTTCTTTAAAATATATTTCTTATGAAATTTCAAAGAATTAAAGGAACAAGGGATATATATGGAAAAGAATATGAAATATTGATGGAATTCTATCAAAGGGCAAAGAAAACAATGGATAAATTCGGATATTCTTTTATAATAACCCCTACCTTTGAAGATGTAAATCTTTTTATCCACTCAACAGGTGAAACAACTGATATTGTTGAGAAAGAAATGTATGTTTTTGAGGATAAAGGTGGAAGAAAAGTTGCTTTAAGACCCGAGGGAACCCCTTCTGTTCTAAGAGCTATCTTAGAAAACGATATAGAGATTCCCTGTAAAGTTGCTTATTTTGCAAATATGTTCAGGCACGAAAAACCGCAAAAGGGAAGGTTTAGAGAATTTTATCAACTTGGTGTTGAATATATAGGGTATATAGACCCTCTTGTTGACTTTGAAATGTTTCTAATAATAAGAGAACTCATGGATATATTTGAGGTAAAAAACTATTATTTTGAAGTAAATTCCATGGGATGCATTGACGATAGAAAAAGATATAAAGAAGAATTAAAAAACTATTTATCAGAAAAACTTGAAGTTCTATGCAATGATTGCAAAAGGAGATTCCAAAGGAATCCTTTGAGAATCCTTGATTGTAAAATTGATGCTGAAAAAATAAAAGATTTTCCCAGAATAACAGAGTTTTTATGTGATGGGTGTGCAGAACATTTTGAAAAGTTGAAAATGTATCTTAATAAAAATAATATAAAATTCAGTATTAATCCAAAACTTGTAAGAGGTATTGATTATTATACAAAAACGGTTTTTGAAGTAAAATCAGGCAGGCTCGGAGCACAGGACGCACTCGGTGGGGGAGGCAGATACGATGGACTTATGAAAATAATAGGTGGTCCTGACACCCCTGCCTGTGGTTTTGCAATGGGGATGGAAAGGATAATGCTGGCTTCGGAATATAAGTTACCTTATGAAAAGGATTTAATATTTATTGTATATACCAGCCCCGAGTTAAAAGAAAAGGCATACAACCTATATCTTTTCTTAACAAAAGAAACCCTTAAATGTGATATTGTTCTTGATACCAAATCTTTGAAATCTCAGATGAGAAGGGCAAACAAAAAGGGAGCAAAATATGTTGTAATACTTGGAGAAGAAGAAGAAAAAATGGGAGGATACAAAATAAAGGACATGGAAAAAGGAGAAGAAAAATTTATTAAAAAAGAGAATCTTCCAGATTATTTTAAAAATATTTAAGACCCGAGAAATCTATCAGAGTATTTCAAAATCAATCCTTGATGTTTCAAATCCTGTTTCTTTAAAAAATCCCTCAAGATACAAAACTTTACCTTTTGGAAGCTTGAGGTTCTCATTAACCCATCTCATTATCCTTTCATACCTTTTCTTTGTAAGTTCAGGGTCCTTCCCATAAACCATTACCTTTACCTTTGCTCTTGCCTTTTCCTTTATTATTGATTTTGCCTCTTCCAGGAGAGATTGAGACTTTATTTTGTCTCTGTCTTTTTCAAAAATTTCGTTCCCATCAACTGATACAATCCATCTTACACCCTCTTCATATAGAATACCACTGAGTTTGATTTTCTTGGGGACAGTTTTTACCTCATTACCCGCAGCATCCCTGACCTGAAAGGTGTAAAAATAATCCAGACTCACATCAATAACATCGTTCTTTTCATTTCTTCCATTCCATTTTATAACCCTCGGTGGTCTGCCTTCTCCCGAATAAATTCTGAAAACCCTGTTGTTTGAATCAAGAATTCTTAACGTCCATTCTTTAACCTCTCTTCCAAAAAATGGATTGAAAAATCCTATTTCACCCCTTACAATACTCTGGAGCCATGCTTTTCTGAGTTCCTCTGATGCGAGAGAGGGAAGAGGTGGCTTTATTATACCTTTACCAAAACGCTCGTCATATATGTATCCTTTTTTAACCAGAGGGTCATAGGCAGCATCAATTGGATTGTAAAAGAGTTTCCACACTCTTTTTCTCTCCTCTATAACTCCCTTGTATTTCTCCTTGATTTCATATTCTTTCTTTTCTTCCTCCTGTTGAGAGAAAAGAGGCAAGGTTATTAAAAATAAAATTAAAAATTTTTTCATTTTCTATTCAAGAATAAACCTGAAAGTTATATAGCCCGATTGCAGAGTTTCAGTTCCGGGTGGCAATGCCTCAAATTTCCATGTTATCACTGTTCTTCTAACCATATCATCCCATTCAGGATAACCTGATGTCTGGAATACAACTATATTGGATTTTACCCTGCCCTCGGGCGTTACATAAAGCCTCAACACAATAACAGCCTCTGCCCCCCTTTGAGCAGCCCATGAGGGATAAGAAGGCATGGGTCCATAAAGAATTTTCCTGTTTGCTATGCTCCCTGATATTTCAAAGGTTACTCTTTTTTCTTTTTTTACACCGGGCGTTGTTTTTACTTTTACACCTGGTGTATGGGTAACAGGCGGGGGCGTGGATTCTTCAATCTTTACACCTATGTTCAATCTACTTCCACCACCTCCTCCTGACCCGGGTTCCATCAAACCACCACCTCCTCCCTGTGCATATTCAGGTGCAGTCTGACCTATGCTTATCGCGGATTTATGAACAGGCGATTTAAGAATTTCAGAAGTCGGAACCCCCCTGCCCACAACTATTTCACCACCAAGTCCACTTTCTTCAACTGCAATATCTGATATATCTATTTGAGCCTGTGGACCCGGTGTCTCTGTAACTTCTTTTATCTCAATACCTCCTATGGGTGGAACAACACCTGGTTCCTGTGGCAAATTTTTAACCTCAGGTATCTCCAGTTTTTGGGTAACCACAGGGACTCTTGGAGGCTCAGGAGGTGCCATCTTTTTCAATGCATGCATTATATTTGGAGCAACTTTCATCTGTCTCGGCTTGGGCTCTTCAGGTTTTTTTTCTTCCACCTGAGACCCGGATCCCTTTCTCTTCTCCTCTTCAAGAAGGGTAACTGATAAGCTTCTTGTCGTCTCTATTCTTTCCTGTCTTAAAAACAGAAGTAAAAATATGACTATATGAACTACTACGGAGGTTACAAGTCCAAAATAACTATTTTTTCTCGAGGGTTTATAAACAAGAGAATAAACCTTTGTTGTTGTAACTCTCATTCTTTTTTCCTCGTTCCAAAAGCAACTTTATAAAAGAACTCTTTATTTTCATGAGAAAATTCTGCGCTCAATTTTTTCAAGTCGTCAAGAACTCTTAAAACAATACCATGAGGAACATCTTTATCAGCTCTTATAAGCAAAAGTCTCGAGGGGTCTGTTTCAGCCTCCTGCTTTACAAAATCTATATAATTGACCCAGCTCATAGGTTCTCCCTGAACAGCAACTCTGGTCCCCTTTTTGTCTATATCAATGGTAACCATTTCCGCACCTCTTGGTTCAACAGTCTTTGCATAGGGCAAAATCACCTGAAATGGAGGAGGCTTTAAATGAATAACAGCAGTTGCTATCATAAAAGTTATTAAAACAGTAAATGCAACATCACACAAGGGGGTAATATTAATTCTTGCAAATTGTCTTTCCTTTCTTACACTCATTTTCTCCTTAAAAGGGCAACCTCAACAGCACCCTTTTGTTTCGCAAGGTCAAGAATCTCAACAACTTTACCATGAGGAACAAGAGAATCGGCAGAAACTATGACCAGCCTTGAAGGACTTCTTGCAAGAAGCTCGGGGAGAAGGGTATCGAGTTTTTCATAGGTGACAGCCTGCTCGTTTAAAACTATCTGACCATTTTCCTTTATGTGAATATTTACTTTGAATTCAGTTGTCGGGGATTTTTTCTCAAAAGGGGCTTTCCTTACCTTTGGTGCAGTAACTGAAAGCCATGTCTGAAAAATCGGAGCTGCACCAAGCACAAATACCAGAACAAGTAAAAGAGCAATGTTTATTCCCGGAGTTAAATCTATTGACCAGTCACCTCCTGTAAGTGTTCTCCTTCTCATAACTTTGATTTATCCCTTATATAAATTAAATAGTTTAAAATTTCCTTACTGGAAACTTCAATCCTTGCAAGAAGGTGATTTATTTTGTTTCTGAAATAATTGTACATAATTGCACAGGGAACCGCAATTATTATACCCAGTGCTGTTGTTAAAAGGGCAATAGCAACACCTTCAAGCATTGCCTCGGGTCCAACAGCCGCACCTTTTTTCGCAACCCCATAAAATGCCTGAATTATACCAACAACTGTTCCAAGAAGTCCTAAAAGAGGTGCAATATAACTCGCTGTTCCAAGTATTGCAAGTTTTTTACCGAGTTCAAGTTCGGTTACCATTATTCCAGAATCAAGAACAGAATGCAGAACATCCTTTGGAAGTTCAGGGTTTTCAAGTAACATATAGACAACTCTTGCAATCGGTGTTTTCATAGTCTCAGAAATAGCCCTTAACTCCTCTATCTTACCCCTTTCAATAAGGTTCTTTGCTCTTGATATAAATCTTGTTTCTTCTCTCTCTGAGAGCTTTCTGTAAGAAAGGATTCTATCAATTATAGCCCATAGAGCAACAAGAGAAAGAATCTCAAGGGCAAGCATAAATGGATTAAGAACCAGATTTATAATGTTCTGTCCAAGTATCATAAAATCCTCCTTTTATTTTCTTAAAGCACTCGCCCTTGAAAGGGCGTCCTCTTTAATGTTCCTGTCATTTGTAATCTGGGCAACTGCTTCATATATTGAGGCTGCTTTAGCCAGATCACCGCTTACCTGATAAAGATAGGCAAGCTGATACAAACCCTTGATTCTATAAGGGTCATCCATACCCCCTGTTTGAATAAGTGCAGAATAACTCTGAATTGCTTTTGAGGAATTCCCTATTTTTTGATGTGCCTGCCCAAGAACAAAGTAATATCTTGTTGCAACATCAGGTGCAGGACTCTGTGCCTCAAGTTCTCTTATAGCCTCTCTCAATTTCCCGAGATTTAAAAGGCATTCCGCTTTCAGAACAATACCTTCCTTTGCAGCAGGATGCATCGAATAATTCTTTATAAGCCTGTCAAGAACCTCTTTTGCCTGAAGATAATTTTCCTGTTGAATCAAACCCATTGCTTCCAGTTTAAGCATCAGAGGAACATCTTCATGCTCCGGGAAGTAGGTAACAAATTTTTCAGCCTCCTCGGCCATAGCCTTGCTATTACCAATTGCAGAGTAAGATGCAACAACAACTCTCTGAGCCATAGGAGCAAGCTCTGATTTCGGGAAAAGAAGTATAACCTTTTTAGCCTTTTCTATTGCTGACTCATATTCTTTATCATTGTAAAATTTTGCAGCAAGATTGTAGAGATTTTCTGCAAGAAGTTCACTCTCCGGGAACTCCTTTGCATATTCTTCAATCTTTTCAGACTCTCCCTTTGATGAAAAATAATAGGCCTGCTCAAGTAATTTCCTGGCATTAACAGCAAGACTATCCTCAGGATAAAGGGATAGAAATTTCTTTAAAACATTTACTGTCATATCATAATCTTTCATATTGTAATAGGTTGACGCAAGCTCTATAAACCCCTCCTTCGCCTTTTCAGATTCAGGATACTGCTCAAGTAGAACATTGTAATAGGTTATGGCTTTTTCTGATTCACCTGCTCTGAAATATGTATTTCCAAGCCAGTAGGCAGAAAGACTCGCATAACGGGGCTTATCAGGAAATTCATTCAAAAGTCCCTCCCACTCCTTAATCGCATTAGCATAATAACCCGCTCTTGCAAAAGACTCTCCTGCATAAAACAGGGCAGCTGGTGCAAGTTCAGAGGATGGATAGGTCTGAACTATTGATTTAAATGTATATGCAGATTGAAGATAATTTTTCTTTTTTTCCTCGCTGTCCTGTATGCTTCCACTTTTATTATAAATTGCAACTCCTTTACCAAAAATTGCAGAAACAACAGCTGATGTGTCTTTTTGATATCCACTTATCACAACATCAAATTTCTGTATTGCGGCATCGTATCTTTTTGTTTCAATATAGCACCATCCAAGAGCATCAAATATTTCACCCATTATTTCAGGGTCTCCACTTTCCATAAGAGACTCATAAATATTTATAGCCTTCGCAACATCCTCTCTCTGATAATAGGATTCTGCAAGCATGTGCCTTATTCTGTTTCTCCACATAGAATAATAATGGAACATATCCGCATCTGTGTTCTGGACAGATGGAGATTTTAAAAACTCCTCTCCCGCTGATATTGCCTCATCATATTGCTTTGTATCTATCATGCATTTGAAAAGCATAACCATTGATGGATAAGCAATAAATGTTCCTTTCGCATATTTTAACAGAGATTCAAGCTGATATTGAGCTTCAAGAATTTTACCCTGTTTATAAAGGATACATGCGGTTAAATAATCACCTATGCCTCTGTATTCACCAGTATTATAGACACTGTTCAGCTGTCTGTAAGAAACTATAGCCTGAGATGAATCTCCAAGTTCAAGATATGTTCTTCCGAGTTCCATATGGGCAACAGGAGCAACTCCTGCTCCTGGAAAATCAAAAGCTGATTTTAAAAGATACTTCAATGCCTCCTGTTTTTCCCCAATTTCTCTCAAAGCCTTACCGCACATAAGATAAGCATGTGCAGAAAGAATTCTATCACTGTGTTTTAAAAGGGGTTTGAAGTAAAGAAGTGATTTGGCATACTCTCCCATATGATAAAGACAGGCACCTATTTTGTAATTTGCATAATCCAGCAAACTGGACCTTCCATAATCTTTTATAAACCTTATATAAAGTTCTTTTGCTCCACCGTAATCTTCATTCATATAAAGAGCCTCTGCTGCCTCATAGGACGCATACTCTGCAAGAGGTGTATTCGGATAAAGCATGACAACCTTTTTAAAATGCTGGAGAGCTTCTATGGGTCTTTTAAGTCTTGCAAGAGCCTGAGCCTTGTAAAAAATCCCCACTCCTGTCAAAGCATTTTCCAGCTTTTTATAAGCAGATTCATATATATTCTGGGTAAAATAGTATATACCCTGTGCCTCAAGAACCCTGATATCATTAGCGTAGCCTGGAAATTTTTTCATCTTCTGTATTAAATACTGCTCTGCCTCTTCAGGATGATTTCTTGCAAGATGGATAAGCCCGAGCGCATAATAAACTTCTGGAAGTAGATATGTATTTTGAGCTTTCTCTTCAAGGTCCCTGAATATCCTGTATGCTTTTTCATATTCACCTGTGTTAAAATAACATTCACCGATTCTGTAATCAAATTCAAAAGACATTTCCTTGCCAAGATTGGTTTTTTTAAGCTCTCTGTAATAGTCTATTGCAGATTCGTATAACCCTTCGTGGAAAAGAATTTCTGCATATTCAACTTTTTTTATTTCTTTTTCTGAGAAAATCAGAGAAAATAAGATTAGAATTAACTTCATTTTTGTCCCTCGGTCTCACCTGGTGTTTTCTCGGGTGTCTTCTCTCTAAAAAATATTTCACCTGCAGGTCCTATTGTTCTTATCTCTGCAAGAAATCCGCTTTCTTTAAAAACAGAACCTTTTCTTTCAACAACCATACACTCATAGTAATACTTTCCATCCTTCGCAAGATGACCGAAATCATCTCTTCCGTCCCATATTATCTCTCTCGGAGGTGTTCCAAAATCTTTGTATACCCTTATAACTTCTCCTTTATCATCCTTAACAAGAAACTGGTACTTTTCTATTTCCTTTTTTGTATTTACAAATATCCTTACAGGCAAAACATTGTTCTCCCTTGAAGTCGGGGAAAAGACAAAGGTTCTGGGTGTAACCTCGAGCCTGAAACCTGCAAAATGAAGAAATAAACTGAAGTAAAAAATCATAGGGAATCCTCCGCCTGATGCATAATGATATGTCCCTGCAAAATCAACTCCTATTGTTTTACCAACCATTGGATATTCCACTCCAAAGCCAAAGCAGAACCTCTTATTGTCTATACCACTTCTTATGCTCAGGAACTTAAAGGGTCTGTATTCCATACCACCACCAAATTCAAGAATGTTAAATTCCGGGATTGAGTTTATATCAAATAGAAGAAGAAATCTATCATAATACATCCTGTAAGCAAATCCGCCTTTTATTGAAAAAGGGTATCTTTCGTTCTCCTCAATCAACTTAATTTTAGGTGATAAGATATTCTGAAAAGAAATTCCGAATGAAAAAGGGTTATTGCCAAGGAACAGAAAGCCCATATCAAGGCCCTGTCCGAGTCCACCCCATTCTGAAATTTTATGATACAGGAGTTTATAAGAAATCCCAACACCCACATTATAAAATATTTCTTTTGCATAATTTAAAGAAGTTAATAGATTTAAATCAGAAAATGTTTCGCCTGACCTCTGTCCCCATATATCGGTTATCTCTATTTTACCTGCGTAAAGACCTGTAAAGTGAATTCCAAAATTACCATATTCTCTTGTTGGTCTCGCATAACCAAACCAGCCCATTCTTCCCCCAAGAGGGAGTATTGCATCGGAAAACACAAGCTGCTGGGGATTTATATAGGCAAGACCTGCAGGATTATAATATACACTGCTTATATCCTCTGTAATTGCACTTCCTGTTTTACCAAGAGCCAGAAACCTTGCAGAACCCGAGAAATGAGTATAACTACCCGCAAAACCCCAGTTACCCTCCTCTGCAACAAGTAAGGAAAACAAAATCGGAATCATAATTAATTTTTTCATTTTGCCTCCTATCTTATAACACTTATAAGTCTCTTTGTTTCAAGAACCTTTTCGGCTCCACTGGTTGCCTTTAAAATAACCACATAAGTGCCTGATGCTACTTTCTTACCCTTGTCATTTTTTCCACTCCAGGTTATCTGATTTATTCCGGTATTCCCATTTGTCTCAAACTTTTTGATGAGATTACCAAAAAGGTCGTATATATAAAGTTTTACACGAGCAGGTCTTGGAAGGTAAAAATTGAAATGGGTAATTTCAGAACCGACCTTTCCAAAAGGATTGGGATAGTTTATCAATGTATCAGGAAGGGAGGATAGATACGCGACATATATATAATCAGTGTAATGCTCTCCGGTGCCAAGGGAATCGGTTATCATTATTCTGATCTCTTCACTGGCATTTGTTGTATAGGTAATATTTCCATCAAATGTGCCTGATGTTAGATAGACCACCTGAGGAGTTAAACTTCCCGGAGCAGGTTGAAGATTTTCTGCAAGAACAGGAGTAAGATATAAATTATGAGAATGAGGAACTAATGTGCTTTCAGGGTCAACGAATCTCACTGTAAGATGAATAGGGTTTCCTGAAAGAACAGTATCAGGCGATACCTGTGAAATATACATGCTTCCAGTAATTGAGAGGATAACCTGGTTGCTCTGCCTGCCTATATCCTGGTCAAGAGCATAAACAACATAAGCACCGCTTCTGTAAATTGTAACCTGAAAAGAATCAACACCCTGTGACAGGTTTAAAACAGATGGGACAGTATCTATCAATGTATCAGCAGGATTAAAAACAAGTATTGCATTGTCATTTACACCCGATAACCAGTTATGATAATCATCACATACATAAACCCTCAAATTGAAGGGGATAGCAGAAGGCAGATAGGGAATTTCTCCTTTTTTGCCATTAATTAAATCCCCTGGAAAATGTCTTTCTCCAGGACCTAAAAGCAGGAGTTTTGTATAATTTCCCGCGTTAATCTGAAAGGAAGGCGTAAGGGTATCGCCCCTGAAATTCAAAGTGTCATAAGGTAAAACATAAAGCATTCTTGAATCGGTCCCACCAAACTGTGGTGGGTTTGTCGCTATCTTGAACCAGACATTTACAGCTGCAGAATCTGAAATAGAGGTAGAGTCGGGTATATATTCTGCAAGAGAATCATTTGAACTCAAATAAATATCAGCATTACCAAAAACCGGGTTATAGTATCTATCAGTAAGAAACAACCTGAATCCAACTGTGTCACCTGCAATCCTTGCAGGAGGAGAAAATGGTGCTTTTCCACCAATTGTGGTATCCCCGGGAACAAGAAGCTGGTTCTCATATAAGACCTGAATTCTTGAAGGGGTTGCAGGAGAAATTGAAAGAACAGATGAAGCACCCCTTGCGCCGTTCTGGGCAATCGCATAAACAGCGACATTGCCTGCCCTGTATATTCTTACCCCGGGAACTGTAACACTTCCTTTGTATACAGATGCACCTGTTGGGTCCATAAGATGATAGGCAGTTTGATTATCTATATTGAAATAAACAGGTCCTGTATAGGATGTATCAATCTGACCCGTTGACTTATCGAGAACATATACAGTAATAGTAAATGTGTCAAGAACAGAACCCGTTGTGGGATTAACTATTACCTGAATTGTATCAGGAGATTGGGAATAAAGGGAGATTACAAGAGTTAAAAACATTACTATTTTTTTCATATTTTGCTCCTTTTCAACAAAATTTTAAACTGTTAAAAATTTAACCTGTTTAAAAAGTCTATTATAAAAGTTTTTAAATCCATCAGTCAACTCAGATTTTGTGATTGATGATGCGCCAAGTTTTGTAACTTCAATACCTGCACCTATGGTTGCAATAATACAGGAATGAATAATATCGGATTTTGAGCACAGGGCAAGAGATAAAAGGGAAATAACAGTGTCCCCTGCGCCTGTTACATCATAGACTTCAACCTTTATGGAAGGAATTTTAAAAACCCTGTTCTTTGAATCTATGCCGAGCATACCTTTTTCACCCATTGTCATAACTATGTTTTTGCATTTAATTTTACTTTTAATATTTTTTAAAACAGTTATTTTCCCGGCATCATCTTTTACCCTTTTGCCAAGGGATTTTTCTACTTCTTTCAAATTAGGTTTAAATAAATAGACGTTTTTATAAAGGAAAAAGTTCTCAAATTTAGGGTCAACAAAAACAGGTTTATTCTTGCTAATCTCCAATATTTCTTTTATTGTTTTTTTGAAAAGAAGCCCTTTTTCATAATCCTGAATTAAAAAAGCATCAGACTCTTGCTGCACCTTTTCTAAACTCTCTAAGAACTTTTTAAAGACATCTCCTTTTATCTCCATGTTGTTTTCATAATCTATTCTCAAAATCTGCTGGTTCTGGGCAATTATTCTGCTCTTAACAATTGTCTTCCATTCGCCACTTACAATTATATAATCTGTATTTATCTTTTTCTCCTTGAGTTTCTGAATCACCCTCTCCCCGGGAGAGTCCTTTCCTATTACCCCTATTAAAAGTGGCTCTGCCCCAAGAGACTTAATATTAAGAGCTACATTTGCAGCTCCCCCCAGATTGTAAAGATTCTTTTCAGCTCTTACAACAGGAACAGGAGCTTCAGGAGATATCCTTTCGACTTCACCAAATATATACTCATCAAGAATTATATCACCTATTACTGTTATTTTTAAATTTTTTATCTTTTTTAGAAAATCATCGGCTCTTATCATAATGTTTTTTTAATTTACTATAGGTTCTTTTTAGTTCTTCTGATATCACCTTGGTTTCAGCTATTACAGGCATAAAATTAGTATCTCCTGACCATCTCGGGACAATATGGAAGTGTATATGTTCTTCAAAACCTGCACCCGCAGTTTTTCCCATATTCACACCTATATTAAACCCATCAGGGTTATAAGCTTTTTTTAAAATTTTAATCGATTTTCTTATAAAACTCATCATCTCTGATATTTCTTTTATGTTAAGTTCATCAAGCCCTGCAATATGTCTGTAAGGAGCAACCATAAGATGACCGGGATTATAGGGGAATATATTCATTATAACAAATGAATATTTCCCTCTTTTTAAGATAAAATTCTGTCTATCTTTTTTTGAAGATGGTTTTGTGCAGAATATACACTCATAACCCTTTTTAAAACCCTCTATATATTTTACCCTCCATGGAGACCAGAGCTTCTTCATTCTCCCGCCTTTGCAGTGGCAAAAGCAAGTTGGTCAACTTTCTTCATTTCCTTTCTTGAAACCTTTTTAATTTCCCATTTAAAATTCCTTAGAAGACTTTTAGCTTTTTTAAAGAGCGGGATTATTTTTTCTGCCTTTACTCTGTATTTTCCGAGAATCTGATTCACAACAAGCTCTGAATCGGTTCTCAGTTCAATTTCCTTTAATTTCATTTCTATGGCTTTTTCAAGAGCAAAAACCAGCGCGTTGTATTCTGCTACATTGTTTGTTGCTTCTCCTATAAAGATGCCTTCCTCCTGCATAACCTCACCTGAAGCCTTTTGAATTATATAAGCAGAAGCAGAAGGTCCCGGATTTCCTATGGAAGACCCATCAAAATAAATCAAAATTTTCTCGCTCATAAGTCCTCCTCAGGAATATAAAGAATCCTGCCACAATGTTCACATGTATCAATACCCTTAGTTTTTCTTAAATGGTCAATTTTCTGGGTTGGGACGAAAGCATGACACCCTCCACATGCGCCATTCCTCACAGGAACAACAACCGGGTCATTCCTTATACTTCTCACTCTTTCATAAATTTCAAGGTATTGACTTTTTATTCTTTTTGAGATTCTGAGCCTCTCATCCTTTCTTATGGGTAGCTCTTCCTTTAAACTATCAGATTCCTTTTTAAGGTTCTCTATCATTTCTCTGAGTTCCTTTATCCTGCCTTCGCTCTGATTTTTAAGGTTTTCAAATACCTCTTTTTTCTCCTCTATCTCTTCCATTAAATCTAAAGCTTCTTCTTCTAACTTTCCCTTTTTCTTTTTTGCCTCTCCTATCTCTTTTTCAATTGCTCTGTACTCCTCATTAGTTCTCACTTTCAATTTATCCTGCTCAAATTTATTTATTGCGGACTCCATGTCCTCAATTTCAAAAAAGTAATCCTTCAATCTCTTATCCATCCCTGAAAGTACCTCTTCCTCTTCTTTTATCATGTTTTTCATCTGGTCTATTTCTTTATTGAAATTTTCTATTTCAATCGGTATACTGTTTATTCTGTTTTCCATGTGCAATATAAAAATATCTTTGTCCTGAAGTTCCAGAAGCTTATTCAGTTCCTCTCTTATATCCTCTTCCATCCTTTTATAACATCCTCAATTGAATTTTCAATGAATTTTAGAACTTCATTATAATACTTTTTTGACAGTTTTGAAAAATCAGAGCCAATTTTACCACCTTTATAAAGCATGATGCCTGATGGATGAGGAAAACTTTTAAGTCCCTTTAATCTTTTAAAATCAAAAATCTTATCTATACCTTTTAGACTAAATTTTAATTTAGAATACACAAGGGCAAGCTCATCAGCACCTCCGTGCCCTATTTTATCACCAAAGTATTTTTCAGAAATTTCTGAAACATGAATCCACCAGTGAATCACACAGGTTTTAATACCATACTGGTAAAAAGAATTAAAACAAACCTCTTCCAGTTCTTCTCTTTGGCCACCATGTCCG
The DNA here is from genome assembly GCA_002011615.1 of Candidatus Hydrothermus pacificus. Classification (GTDB taxonomy): domain Bacteria; phylum Hydrothermota; class Hydrothermia; order Hydrothermales; family Hydrothermaceae; genus Hydrothermus; species Hydrothermus pacificus. Next base: position 51,540 of record MTOH01000018.1, read on the forward strand.
TTAAATATGAACAGCTCTTCTATTTTATTGAGATGGAGTGAATAGATAACCTCTTTAACAACTTTTTTAAAAGTTTCAGGAGTTAATGTAACAGTTCCTGAGTGTCCTGTAAGGCTTCTTGAAATACCAAAAGGAAGAGATGGTAAAAGAATTGTTTTAAATCTATCTGCAAGATCTCTGGCAATAAAATATGGGGCAAATATATCAATTCCAAGAGGACCTATACCATGAGTTTCCAGAGCACCTGTAACCCAGAATGCTCTTTTTAGATTCAGACCTTTGAATTCCCTTTCATTTAGACATTCCCATTTTTCCATCTTAATTTTAAACCCTTTCATTATACCTTTTATTACAACAGATTGTCAAATAAAGGCTGTATGACCTTAAAATTAAAATTTCAAAAACAAGGAGTAAAAATGAGAATCGGATTCATAGGACTTGGAATGATGGGTAGGCCAATGGCGAAAAATTTAATGAAAGAATTCGGAAAATTAAACTTGTGGAACAGGACAAAAGAAAAAGCAAAAAACCTCTTAAAACAAAAAGGGATATGGATGAAAACCCCTTCTGAACTTGCCAAAAATTCTGATTTGATCTTTTTGGTGCTGGAAGATAAAAAAGCAGTTGAAGAAGTAATATTTGGAGACAAAGGTTTATGGAAAGGATTAAATAAAGATTCCACCGTTATTGACATGACCACAAATCTGCCCGAGTATTCAATCTCTCTTTATAAAAAGCTAAGGGAAAAGAACATCCATTTTATTGACGCACCTGTGCTTGGCACAATCCCTCATGCTGAAAACAAAGAACTCCTGATAATTGCAGGTGGAGATAAAAATACTTTTAAGAAGGTAAAAAAATATCTTGACGCGATGTCCCGTAAAACTATCTATATTGGCAAACCAGGAAGCGGGGCTTATCTCAAGTTATTCATAAATATTCTCGGTGCTGTAAGTATTGCTATTTTATCAGAAGGACTTGTTTATCTCGAAAAGGCAAAAATTGACAGAAAAAAAGCAATTGAAATACTATCAGAAATAACATTTGGAAGCAGTGCAATGGTTATTAAAGGAAAAAATATTTTAGCAAACAATTTTAAGCCCTTTTTTAAACTAAAACTAATGGAAAAGGATGCAAGGTATTTTGTTGAAACTTCCAGGAAGATTGATTCACCCTCGATTATAAGTTCAGTTGTGTCTGAAATATACAGAATCGGAAAAAGGAAAAATCTTTCCAATCTTGATTTTGGTGCGGTGTATAAAATTTACAAAGAATTAATTTGAAATTTAAAGGATTTTCTATTATAATTTAAGCTATATGAACATTATTTTGACATTTTTTATACTAACTCAGGTAACACCTGAATGGATAAAAAGATATCCGGCAAATTCAGAGGGAAAAAAGATTTTTTACAGGGATGGCTATGTGTACACAGGAGGCATAAAATACCTGAATGATACAACAATAGCAAGTATTGTTTTAAAGTATGACACTACAGGAAACTTAATTCAGGAATATGAATATACCTCTCCCTGGCAAAGAGCGTCTATTTTAAAGGACTTTGTGGTTGATGATTCAGGGAATATATATATTGCGTCTGCAATCTATCATCCTGATTCAGGATATGACTACGGTATTTTGAAATTTAAAGAAAACGGAGACATGGCATGGGAATTCATACACGGAGAACTTGAAGGTGGAGACGATGTTCCGGTTACCATTAAAATTGGAAAAGATAAAAAAATTTATGCAACTGGATATATTTACGGATGCTGTGGCGCAAATTTTGATTTCTTCACAGTAAAACTCACTCCTCAGGGCACGAAAGTATGGCAGAATATGTATGGTTATCTTCTTGACTCACCTGATAAAGCAACAGATATGGCAATTGATGAAGATGGCAATATATGGATATGCGGAATTACCTATGACACAAACATGACCTATCAGGGTCTTGTTGTGCTGAAATATGACACAATGGCAACTCCTCTATTTACTGATGTTTACAATCCTGTTGATACATTTATATTTCCAAACAAAATACATTCAGATAATCTGGGTAATATATATGTGGTTGGAAATCATATTGAAAGAGGTAACTCCGATTACCTCATAGCAAAATATTCTATACAGGGCATAAGGGAATGGATATTAACATACGGCGAAGACCCTCAAAGACAGGAAACAGCCAACTCCTGTGGAACTGACAGTCTGGGTAATCTCTATGTTACAGGAGCAAGTGTAGAAGATATAATGACTTTAAAAATAACACCCGATTCAAACATAATATGCAATTTGAGATACGATTATGCGGGTGGGATGGATGCAGGATATGACATAAAGGTTGAAAAATACGGCAACTCGTATATCACAGGCTGGAGTGAAAACGCAAATGGTGATATGGATTTTGTAACTATAAGCTACAGATTCTGCGGTGCTCAGCTGTGGGCAGTAAGATATGATGGAACTAATCTTAACGACTATTCATACTCCATTGTATTAAAAGACACTGATGAGGTATATATTGCAGGGACAAGCGATAGTGTAACAAATGACACAATTTCAAACATGGTAATAATAAAATATGTGGAAGGACAGGGCATAAAAGAAAATACAGGATACAGGATACAGGATGCAGAATTAAAAATCTCTACAATAACAAAAGACAAATTGATTTTGCCATTTCACCATTTCAGCAATTCACCATTATACCTTTATATCTATAACAAATCAGGAAGAAAAATAATAAAAATTCCTGTGAGGGGAGAGATATTAAACTTAAAAAAACTAAATATTGGCTCAGGAGCCTATTTTATAAAATTAGAGTCTAAAAATTACAAAGGAACACAAAAAATAATATTTTTAAAAAAATAATTTTATTCATTTAGATTCTACCAGTCTTTCAATTAGTTCTTCCAGCTCTTTAAATTTTTCAATTTTATAATCGGCTTTTTCAATTTCCCTTTTACCAAATCCATACATTGCCCCTATGAATACGATTCCATTTTTAAAAGCAGCCATCATATCATGATACCTGTCGCCTATCATAAAAGCCATCTCAGGCTTATGTTTTTCAAGTATCTCTCCTACCATTCTGTCTTTGGTTTCTCCTTTATTAAGTGGATATCTTATATCGCTAAAAATCTCTAAAAGGTCGAATTTCTTCAACACCTTTTCTATATATTCTTTAATTCCATTGGAACACAGAGAAAGGGTATAGCCCTTTTTCTTAAATTTCTGGAGTATTTCTCTGACCTCTGAATAGAGTTTCCCACTTTTCTCAACCTCAGAATACTCATAATCATCCATTTTCTGGAGAACTTTATCTATGTTATCTTTAAAATTCTTTGTCTTGAGATATTCCCAGAACTTATAATCGGGCTCACCTATAAATTTTATCGCCTCTTCTTCATTATATTCAATTCCGTATTCTTTAAAGAGCCTTTTAAGAGCAGGTAAAAATGATGTTGCTGAATTATAAAGAGTTCCATCAAGGTCAAAAATTAAAAGCACTTTTTTAAAGGACTTTTTCATTTTCAAATTTAAATCCTGCATGAATAAAAGTTTCTCTTTGCTCACCTGTTATTTCATAAAATCCCGCATATATCTTTATATTTCTTAATTTTAAATTTAAATCAAGGGAAATTATACCACCCTGTCCATAGAGAGGTAAGAATTCATAATAAGGGAAAAATGTGGAATTGTAAAAATAAATTCTCGAATTATAATCCTGTGTATTAAAAGTTCCACAGGAAAACCTCAAAAATTTATATTTAACTGAACCTGCAATCAGACTGCCACAGGATAAATCCCCATCACTTTCTGCAATCAGATATTGAAATTTTAAATTAAAAAATCTATATTTAAAACCCATCCCATATCTTTTTCTTTTATATGAAGACAGTGTATTTTTGTAATCTATTTTTAATGAGACTTTATTTAAATTTTTAGATTCTGCCCAACAATAGGTTTTGTATAAATAATCAGATTCAGAGTTCTTTCTGTAAATAAGAACATAACCTCCTGTTCTTAAAAAAATTAAACTAAATCTGCTGAATACTGAAAAACCTTTTTCATCCCTTGCATAATTTGTTTGTGAAATGTAAGATGAGTGAAGGTCATAGTTTTTTTCAGAAATTTTATAAAGTATAAATCCATTCTTGAAATTAGAAAATCTGGCAAAGAAAGAATTGTCAAAGGGCAGGTATTCAAGGTTGAAAAGGAAATTTTTGTAAGGCAAAGAAAAATCAATTGACGCCTGATAGAACTCTTTTTTATTTAAGAAATCGGGTCTTTTTGATAGATGATTCCTTTCAAACATACCTGAGATGGAACAGATTTTATTTCTAAAAATCAAGCCTATTCCTGTTTTTTCTTCTCTGAATTTATCAGAACCACTGTAATATGTAATAAAACCCCGGGAAGTATCTGCCAGAAACTCTTTTGATGAAAAGTAGAATAAAAAATATTTATAGAAAAAGTAAACACCCTTTAATCCATTGTTATATAAAGAAGAGGAGATATATCTGCTTTCAGGAACAAATGGAAATTTTTTATCGAAGTTATAAAAAAAGGAGGAAAACCCGTATAAAAGTCCGCATCCCTTGTTTATAAAATAATCACCTGCAATAAATTTAAAATCTTTTCTGTCAAATATATATGAAAATCTTAAAATTTCATGACTCCCTAGATTTTTACTCCATAGAAAATTTATGAAATTATTTTGCTGGTAAAAGCTAAATCTATTTACAATCTTTGTGTTTTTTTCCCAGTAAGAAAGAATTGAGAATCTTCTTTTTTTCAAATCAAATTCAAAATATTTTTCAAAGATACTGTCAGGCAATACAATACCTGTTCTTTTTTTAAAATCATTCAAGTTTTTAAAGTAACCTTTTTTTCTCTGGCAGATTATATTATCAACATTATTTTCATTTAGGAAAGGAAATAAAAGCATTTTATCTTTCTCATCATAGTTTGGATTTATAATGATTTCATCAAAATACACCTCTATATCTTCTTTTATCTCTTCTTCATCAAAGAAATTGAAAACAAAAATACAAAGGATTAAAGATAAAGGCATCAGTGGTCCCTTTCTACTATAAAATCAAAAAGAAACTCAAGAAAATCCCTCTCTTTATTTTTTCTAAAATTCTTAATCAGAATCTCTTTTGCTTTTTCTTTTAACTTTAAAGCCTTGTCTTTTGCTTTTTCAATGCCATAAACCTTTACATAGGTCATCTTGTTAACATCCTTTTTAAGTTTTTTCCCTACTCTTTTTTCATCGCCGGTTTCATCAAGTATATCATCAACAATCTGAAATGCCAGACCCATTTTAAGTCCCATTTCTTCAAGGGCTTTCAATTTTTTAAATTTTTTAGCAAATATACCACCTATTAAAAAACAGGCTTTAAAAAATTCTGCGGTTTTTAAAAGGTGAATTTTTCTCAAATATGCGGGGTCCGGCCTTTTCCTTTCCCCTTCAATATCGTATATCTCACCTCCTATAACCCCCGCAGGTCCTATTGACTTTAAAAGTATATCAAGAGCCTTAACTTTTAATTTATCAGGAGCTTTGCTTTTCAAAAAGACTTCAATTCCGTAAATAAAAAGGGCATTACCTGTCAGAATTGCGGTTGCCTCATCAAATTTTTTATGGACGGTCGGCAATCCTCTTCTCAAATCATCATTGTCTATTGCTGGGAGGTCATCGTGGACAAGAGAAAAGGTATGAATCATTTCAACGGCACACGCAGAAGGGATAATCCAGCTTTTATTTTTACCACCACAGAGTTTGTAAACTGAAATCAGTGTAACAGGTCTTATCCTTTTTCCACCTGCCTTTAGAGGATATGGAACCGACCTCTTTAAAGTAAGAGGAGTTTTTTTATCAAACTTTAGAAACTCAAGAATTGCCTTATCAACCTGTTTCTTTCTTTTCTCAAACTCTTTTAAAAAGTCCATAGAGGTTAATTATAAGTGCAATTTTTAAAAATTATCAATCATTTATGATAACCCGTTTTTTTAATTATTGTAAATGCACGATATATCTGTTCGTAAATTATTAACCTTGCGAGTTCATGAGGAAATGTCATTTTTGAGAAAGAAAGAATTAAATCAAATTCACTGAATATCCTCTCATCAACTCCCCATGCTCCACCTATCACAAAATTAATTTTTTTACGTTCATTGATTAATTTCTCTATGAGTTTTGAAAAATTCTCAGAGGAAAACATTTTCCCTTTCCTGTCCAGCAGGATTCTAAAGTTTCTATGATTTATTGCTTTCAATATTCTTTCGCTCTCCCTTTTTATCGCAATTTTTCCGGGGTCCTTATCTTTTTCTGGTTTAATTTCAACTTCTTCAATTTTTATAAAACACTCTATTCTTTTTTTATGAACTTCAATAATCTCTTTAAGATTTTTATCTTTTATTTTTCCAACCGCTATTATTTTTATCATATTGACTAAAATTATACTTTATTCATCTTTGCATTGACAATCTCATGGGTTTTATTTTAAAATTAAACAAAATAATGAAAAATTTTGTGCTTAATCTTCTTCTTTTTATAACGATAGGGATTGTGGCGATTTTTTCCTACTCAATGGTGCAAAGGTATATTTTAAAGAGAAAAACTGAAAATATAATCTCAAAGAAAAGTTTAAGGGTTGAAGTTTTAAATGGCACAGAAGTCCCTAAACTGGCACAGAGAGTAACAGCAGAGTTAAGAGAGAGAGGATTTGATGTGGTTTATTTTGGGAACTCCAGGGTGGAAGTAAGCATCACATGTATATTTGACAGAAAATCACCTGATTTAAAGGCTGGAAAACTACTTGAGAAGGAAATAGGATGTTCAAAGGTTTATTTTGAAGCTGACCCTGACAATTTAATAGATGTAACACTTTTACTTGGTAAAGATTATAAAAAGTATTTTCCTGAAATTGAACAAGAGTGGGAATAAAATACCTGATGTTGTAAACAAAGTATTTAAAATCCTCTATGATAAAAAGGCAGAGGATTTACTCCTGATAGATGTAAGCAGAGTCCTGACAGGCATATGTGATTACTTCATACTTGCAACTGGCTACACTGAGGACCATCTGCGAGGGTTATCAGAAGAAATAGAAAAGAAAATGAAGGAGGAAGGAATTCTTCCCCATCACATTGAGGGTTATGAAAAAGGAGTATGGATACTCATGGATTACGATGACTTTGTTATACATCTTTTCCTTGATGAGACCAGAAAGTATTACGACCTTGAGTCCCTCTGGGGAGACCAAAAAACTTACGGAGTGAGAGATGTCCTTAAGAAAAAGGATTGAGGAAACCGTTGAAAATTACATAAGAAAAAACTGGAAAGTGGATAAAAAAATTGTCTTTGAAAAGCCAAAAAATCCTGATTACGGAGATTATGCCCTTCCTCTTTTCATTTTGTCCAGATTAAAAAAAGAAAGCCCTGAAAAGATTTTCCAGGAAATAAAAAAGGTTGTTGAGGAAGAATTTAAAGGTTATGTTGAGGAGTTAAATTTCTTAAAAGGATTTTTAAATTTAAGACTCTCATATGATGCGCTTATTTCCAACCTGAAGGAGATTTTGAAAAAGAAAGAAAATTTTGGAAAGGCTGATACCGGTAAAAATAAAAGAGTGAACCTTGAATTTGTCTCAGCAAACCCAACAGGTCCTTTAAATATAGCCAATGCAAGAGCTGCCTCAATGGGTGACACCCTTGCAAATCTTTTAGAAAATGCGGGCTTTTATGTAGAAAGGGAATACTATGTGAATGATTCTGGAAATCAGGTCAAAGTTCTTGAGAAATCTCTGAATGCGAGAATAAAAGAATTAAAGGGAGAAAAGGTAGAATTTCCCGAAGATGGCTATCCAGGAGAATATCTTGTAGAAATAGCAAAAGAGATTATAGAAAAGGATATAAAAAATCCTGTTGAATATGCAGTAGACAAAATACTTGAATCTCAAAAGGAATCCCTTTTAAAAATAGGGGTCAAGTTTAAAAACTTTGTAAGGGAAAGTGAAATAAGGAAAAACAGAAAAGTTGAGAAGGTTCTCGAGAAACTGAAAAAGCATACTTATGAAAAAGAAAAAGCCCTTTATTTTAAATCAACGGAATTTGGTGATGATAAGGACAGGGTTCTGATAAAAAGCGCGGGTGAGCCCACCTATTTTCTCGTTGACCTCGCCTATCACCTTGACAAAATAGAGAGAGGATTTGAGATATTGATAGATATATGGGGACCTGACCATCATGGATACATAGGAAGGATGAAGGCAGGGCTAAAGGCTCTGGGATTTGAAAATTTTGAAGTTTTAATAGCCCAGCAGGTTAATTTAAAAAAGGGGAAAGAAACAGTGAAGATGTCAAAGAGAAAGGGGATTTATTATACGATGGATGAACTCATTGAAGAGGCTGGAAAGGATGCAATAAGGATGTTTATGCTATTAAAGAGTTTTGAATCGCCCCTTGAATTCGATATAGAACTTGCAAGAAAAACAGGGGTTGAAAACCCTGTTTATTATCTTCAATACATGCATGCAAGATGTGTGAATGTAAGAAAATTTGCAGAGGAAAAGGGTATAACCGCGGATAGTTTTGAAGGAAGGTATTTAGAAGGAGAAGATGAAAGAAAAGTTCTTGTAATGCTATTTTATTTTAAAGATATTCTTGAAAAATCCGCAATCTTTAAATCCCCTCATCTCCTGCCCCATTTTCTTTTAGAACTTGCAGGAGTGTATCATTCATACTATCAGAAAAAAAGGATTGTAGGAGATGATATTAAGGTTTCAAGAGCAAGGCTTGCCCTAAACAATGCCTGTGAATACATTATTAAAAAAGGCTTAAAATTAATGGGGATTAACGCACCGGAGAGAATGTGATGGATAAAGAGGGAGTTGTTGAATTCTTTGAGGTTACAAAAGTTTACAGGGGAAGATATTATGCCCTGAGAGATATAACTCTTTCAATTAAAAAAGGAGAATTCATATTCCTGGTGGGTCCTTCTGGTGCAGGTAAAACCACGCTTTTAAAAACCATGTATATGGAGGAACTTCCTGAAGAAGGTGAGGTAAAGGTTCTGGGAATCTCACACAGAGGTATAACAAAAAAAGACATAGCTTTTTTAAGAAGAAAAATAGGAATAGTTTTTCAGGATTTCAGGCTTTTACCCGATAGAAACGCCCTTGAGAATGTTACTTTTTCCCTTGAAAGTATAGGTGTTTCATATAAAGATGCAAGGGAAAAAGCCCTTAAAATTCTTACTGACCTAGGACTTGCAACAAAGGCAGATAACGAAATATTTGACCTGTCTGGCGGTGAACAGCAGAAAATATGCATAGCCAGAGCACTTGTAAGAGAACCCGTAATTTTGATTGCAGATGAACCCACAGGAAATATAGACCCGAAATCTCAGGATGAAATAATAGACCTCCTGGTAAATATACACGGAAAAGGCACAACTGTCATAATGGCAACCCATAACTATACTCTGCTGGAGAGAATTCCTGTTAAAAGGACTGTGCATCTTGAAAGAGGTGAGATTAAAAAGGTCTCTTAGGAGTATATAAAGTAAAATAAGTCCCTGTGTTTTAAAAATCCCTGTTTGTAAGTTTCATTTTTAATTCCTTTGACTACCTCCATGCAACACTTCTCATAATTCTCTTTTGCCTCTTTTAATTTGAACTCGTCTCCTTTGATTTTATAATATCTCACAAATAACCTGTAGAGTTCGCATGGTGATATTTTATCTTTTATGCTTTCCCTCACTATTTCACTGGCCCTTTTCAAATAAGCTTCTATAATTTCAATACACTCGTTATCTTTTGTTTTCAAAAATGTCTCAATATGATATTTTGCGTACAAAAGGTGAGAACAGAAAAGAGCAGGAATATGGCTATTTTTAAGGGCATACTCTTTAACACTTTTAATCAGTTCTGCTCCTTTTTCCTCTCTACCTGTATCAATATAAAAATTTGCAAGGCATACCTTGGCCCTGTTCAAAGTTACTTCACTTTTAACTTCTTCAAGAATTTCCATACTTCTAAGATAAAATTTTTCGGCTTCTCTAATTTTCCCCTCTCTTCTCCTAATTTCTGCAAGCCCAAGATTCCCGTACCCATCACCAAGACGATTTTTTATCTTCTGGTTAATTCTTAAATATTTTTTAAAAAAACTTTCTGACTTCTCAATATCATATACCAGAAGATGCATTTCTCCCAGGTTATTACAGGTTATCGCAAATCCCAGATAGCTCCCGATATTCTTATCAATCTCAAGAGATTTACAGAGCATCTCCATTGCCTCTGTTATCTTGCCCGCTTTATAAAGATTTGACCCAAGATTGTTATAGACTACTGCTTTTCCAGAAATATCATTTAATTTTTCATAAATCTCAAGGGCATTCTTATAATGATAAATTCCTTTTTCCAGTTCACCTATTTCTATATGGTAACTACCGGCCAAACTCTCCACAAGCACTCTTTTTGAAAGTTTTTCTCTCTCATCTTTAAAGTGGTCTATAAGTTTTCCACACCTTTTCAAAAAATTTCTGCATTCTGTAAGATTACCTGTTAAAAAGTTGTTCCATGCCTTTTCACGAAAGATATAGAACTTTAAATCAGGATTTTCACCCGCATGTTTTTCCGCATTATCCAGGTAAAAAAGAGCTTCATTGTAAAAACTTGCCCTCTGATATGCACTTCCTATTTCCTTAAAAATCCTTGCCTTTTCCTCATCTTTTTCAGCAAACTCAAGGGCTTTTCTCAGACTTTCAAGGGATAATTTAAATCTTCCTGTTAAGCTATAGAGATTCCCGAGAGAACAGTATATATCACTTAGTTTTTCTTTAAATTCTGAAAGTTTCAATGCTATATCAAGAAGTTTTTTATACCTTCTTATTGCTTCAAAATTTGCATAATTCTCTCTGCATTTAAGAACATACCTTTCATTATAGATAAAAGCTTTTTTTAAATCACCTTCTCTTTCAAAATGGTCTGCTATTATACCTTCGGGAACTTCATATCCCTTTTCAAGCATTTCCTCAAGCCATTTTGCAAACTCAAGGTGATAATGTTTTCTCTCTTTTTTCAAAAGAGTTTTATAAACTGCTTCTTGAATTAGTATGTGCTTAAATTGATACTCTCTAAAATTCAAAAATTTTGTTTCAAGGGGTTCCACAAATCCAGAGTTTATAAGACCTGATATTTTAACTTCCCTTTTTAAAAGGGAATCAACACCTTCTTTGAAAAACCTGCTTCCTATGGTCGATGCAATCTTTAAAAAGTGCTTCTCATCATCATTAAGGGAATCAACCCTGCTTATTATTATTTCTTCAATTGATGAAGGAATACTCTCAATTTTATCAATGATAATTCTGCTTTTCCATTCGTTTCCCTCCTTGTAGATTATTCCCCTTTCAATTAACACTTTTATAATTTCTTCAATAAAAAAGGGATTTCCTTCTGATTTACCAAAGAGAATCTGTCTTTTTAAAGAATCGGGCAATTTTTCCACTGTCAAAAGACTATCTATCAATTTCATACAATCTTCAAATTTCAGGGGGTCTAATTCAATTATTTTACTATTTTTTACCGCTTTTAAAAATTCCAGAAAACTGCTGACCACCTCTTCCTTTACCGGCGGTCTTGTGAGTAAAACAAAGAAAATTCCTGTATCGCCCTGAATGGATGTAAAAATATATTTCAGGAAATCAATTGTTTCTTCATCAGCCCAGTGGATGTCCTCAAAGCAGAGGACAAGGTTTTCCTTTTCTGAGAGTTTTCTTAAAATGCTTTCAACCACAAAAAATTTCTGCCTTTTAAATTCCCTTGGTGAGATACTTTTCAGAGATTCGGGCATTTCCCCTTCCAGAAGATTCTCTGTAAAAGGCTTTACAGGAATAAACCCTGCCTTACCGTCCGGAAAAATTTTCTCAAAAATATCTTTGCCTTTATTTTCAGCAATGCTTTTCAATAAAAGTATTATGGGCAGGAAAGGTTGCTTTTCAGTCGGAATAGAACGCCCCTCGTAAAATACCCCCTCTTTATTCTTTCTCTTTTTAAATTCCTCATAAAGTCTTGTCTTCCCTATTCCTAGCTCTCCTCTTATTAAAATAACAAAGTCTTCCTTTTTCTCTTTATAAATCTCAAAGGAATTTAAAATTTCATCCAGTTCTCTGTCTCTTCCTACAAGGGGTGCTTCAACTCCTTCGAGTCCCCTTATTTTGCCTCTTTTCTTTCTTTTATCCTTAAGTAGAAATACCTCAACAGGATTTTCTTTACCCTTTAATTTAACCTGCCCCTTTTTCTCAAACTCAAACACATGTCTCGCCTTCTTATAGACCTCCCTGCTTACAACAATTTCCCCTGAGCCTGCCATATCCTTCAATCTTGATGCCACATTAACCGCATCGCCCAGAACATCTATTTTCCCTTCAGATTCTTCGTAAAGCACCTCTCCCATATGAACTCCTGTGTGAAGTTTCACAGGGTGAGGCAAGTTTTTCATGATTTCTTCAATAATCTGGTAAGAGTTAAAAATTGCAAGAAGCGCATTTTCTGCACTGGTCTCAAGAGTTTTCGGAACGCCAAAAACACACATTGCACAATCACCTATAATTTTTACCAGTTTCCCGCCGTATTTATTTGTATTTTCTTCAATTATACTGAATATGCTTTCAAGGATTTCCTTTACCTCTTCCGGGTCAATCTTTTCACATAATTTCGTAAATTCTGTTAAGTCAGAAAAGAATATGGTCGCTAATTTCCTCTCCTCTTTCATTTTTGAAATTAATTTTAATATTTAGAAGTATTTTATTTCAAATTTATTTTGTAAAAGATTTTTTTAATCCTTATACTTAATCTCTTAAAATGATAATAAAACCCGAAAACTTTTATTTAACAGCAGGGGAAGGACAAGGAGAATATCCTCTTATTGCCTTTGATAATGCACTCAGGGATGCAGGCATCTCTGATTATAATCTTGTAAAGGTATCAAGCATATTACCAGAAGGGGTGAAAAAAAGAGAAAAAGTTGATATTCCAAAAGGTTCCATACTTTTTATAGCATACGCATCAATCGCAGAAAAAGAAGGACTTATAACTGCCGCATGTTCTGTTGCAGTGCCTCAAAAAGAGGGTGCTATAGGTATGATAATGGAGTTTTCAGGCAATGTTCCTTTAAAGGAGGCAGAAGAGAAAGTAAGGGAAATGGTTGAAACCGCAATGAGAAAAAGAGATATTTTAATAAAAGAAATTCTTGTAAAATCAAAAAGCACTATTGCAAAAAAATATTCCTGTGTGATTGCTGGATGCTGTCTCTGGTGAGCTCTTCCTTAAAGGTGGAAAAAATCCTTTAATAGCCTATATACTATTAATTATCCCGGAACAATCGGGATAGGAGGTGTGATATGAAAAAAATAAGTATAGTTTTGCTTTTGGTGGCAGGAATTCTGGGTGCTGAAACTATTTTGAAGATGATTCCTGCACCTGGCTATTCCAGCGGATACTATGCATACGGACTTGCATGGGATGGAAATCATCTCTGGGTCGGGGACGATTATAATGGAATGATATATGAAATTGACACCTCTGGAAACATAATTTCTTCTTTTCAGGGGTTTTCATCTTCAAATCATGGTCTTGCATGGGATGGAACAGGACTCTGGTGTGCTGGTGATTACAGTGAGGACTATATTGTAAAATTAACAAATTCAGGAGCAAGGGTTGACTCATTCCCTGAAACCTGGGATTATATAGGAGGTATAACCTTTGATGGAAACCATGTATGGGTCAGTGTTTATTATCCCAACACTCCTTTAAATCTTTATAAAGTTGACCCTCAAACAGGAAACATTCTTGACACAATACCCTCTCTTGGAACACAGCCTCAGGGACTTGCATGGGATGGCCAGAACATCTGGGTTGTTATGGATGACAATGATGGAGACCCTGAAAAAATATGGAAACTTGACCCTTTAACAGGTGATACCCTTTTAAGTTTTTACATTCCAACAACAAGACCAAGAGGACTTGTATGGGACGGACAATTTCTCTGGCTCATTGCAAAACATCCTGATGAGTATTCAGGAGTGATTTTCAAAATAGACCCCTATGGTTCAGGAACCCCTGAAATTACCATTCCTTTAAGTTCCTATAATTTCGGAGATGTGGTTGTTGGAGATACCGCATTTTTATACCTTGAGTGCACAAACACTGGAACAGCGGATTTAACAGTTGATTCTGTGAACCTTTCAAACCCTCAATTTTTCACCCTTTCACAATTCCCGATTACAATACCACCTTCAGAAACCGATACAATCTTAACAGGATTTTCACCTCAGGGACCAGGTTATCAGACCGATACTTTGAGAATTTTTTCAAACGACCCGTTACATCCTGAGAAAAAAGTTTTTCTTGAAGGAAACGGTGTTTATCAGGGACCCGATATAGAATTACCCGATACAGTTTTATCCTGGGGCAACATAAGAAAAGGTGCCTCAAAGAGGAAATGGCTCACCATTATGAATAATGGAAATGCAGTTTTAATAGTGGACAGTTTTAAATTCCAGACTCCGGATTTCTATACCACCGAAACATTTCCTGTTTCAATAAATCCTTCATCCCAGAAAAGTCTGGGCTTATGGTTCTTTGCAGAAAACTCAATGTCCTATCAGGATACACTGGAAATTTACAGCAATGACCCTGACGAGCCTGTGGTAAAGGTTTATCTTTCAGGTGCTGGTTTTGATACAACCTATTCAGGAGGAGAGATTATATGGTCTTACAATGCAGAAGGTAGTGTATGGGAACACATAAGGTCAATAAAGTCAATCCCTGATGTAAACGGAGATGGTTTTGAGGATGTTGTTGCTGTATCTGAAAACGACACCCTTTATTTAATTCACGGCAACGGTTATTTAACGGGTGATGTTTTATGGACATTTGTTGATGCACCCTGCTACACAGAAAGGGGACTCGTTATATCACCGGATTTAAATAACGACGGTTTTAATGACATTTTACTGGGAACCGTATGGGGTAGTAGAAAGGTTTATGCAATTTCTGGAAAGGATGGAAGTGTTTTGTGGATGTTTGACACCCATCAATACGGTGGTGGTGGATGGGTTTATGAGGTATCCTATACAGAAGACCTGGACGGAGACGGGATTGTTGAGGTTTTAGCCTGTGCAGGCGATGATGGTTCTCAGACAGGACCCAGAAGAGCTTTTATGTTCAGCGGTGCTGATGGAACTCTTTTGTGGGAAAGACTTCTGAACTATGCTGTTTTCGGTGTCCGTGCAATAGGTGATGTAACAGGTGATGGATATCCTGATGTAGCAGCAGGAACCGCTGATGGGGGAAGTTATGCCTACTGGGCATATCTTCTTGATGGAACAGNTGGCTCTGTCTTGTGGTCTAAGAACATGCCCGGTGCTGTGTGGACATGCATCTCTATCGGTGATATAGATGACGATTCAATACCCGATATTGCTGTGGGGCTCGGAAACGGTCAGGTTAAGACATTGAGCGGGGTTGATGGTTCAGAAATCTGGACATATACAACAGGTGGAATTGTTGTTGAATTAAATTTACTTCAGGATGCTGATGGAAACGGCTATAATGAAATACTTCCCGCGGGTGCCAGTATAAGCAGTTTTGTCGCAATTGATTCAAAAACAGGAAACCATCTATGGGTTACCTATTCACAGGACGCTGTTTTTAGTATGACAGAAATCCCTGATATAACAGGTGATGGAATAAACGATGTTATAGGAGGAACAGGTTATAATGTAAACAGGGTTGTCCTACTTGACGGTTCTGATGGAAGCGAGGTCTGGAGCATTAACAGAGCAAGCCCTGTTGAAGCAGTTTATCCCATAAAGGACATCGATGGAAATGGAAGATACGATATCCTTGCAGGGCTCAGGGACGGAAACATACTTTTAATTGCAGATGGAGGACCCGTGAATATTTCCGAGAGAGAAGTTACATTTAAACAAAAGTTTTCGGTCTACCCAAACCCTTCAAATGATTTTTTGAATATATCTTTAAACCTTAAAAACCCTGAAAAATTAAAGATAAATCTTTACGATATATCAGGAAGAATGGTCAGGAATCTTTTTAAGGGCAAAATTTCAAAGGGAGAAAATTTGCTGAAATTCAACATAAAAGACCTTTCATCAGGAATTTATTTCATAGAAATAAAAGGAGAAAAAGAAGATAAAAGAGGATTTTTCATAAAAATCAAATAACATTTTTCTGAAAAATTTTGGGAAGACATTGGATTTACCCGCAGGTTTATATAAAAATCTAACTTTCCGATTTCTTTTAAATTTTTGATAAAAGAACTCGTATAAATAAGATTTACCTGACGATTTAATTTTTCACTATTTCGCAAAAGTGAAATAAGCCCTTTCAGAGCCTGGCATATAGCTTATAGCATATAGTTAATGGCTTATGGTTTATAGAGACAAAATAAAAACTTTTTACTTTTTAGTTTTGACTTTTGACTTTTCAGAGTTTTTATGTGGGGAGCTGCCCTCTGGTTTCTCTTATCTAATTTTTCACTATTTCGAAAAAGTGAAATGGCGGGTATTAGGGATAGGGGTTATAACTTAGGGATTAGGGGTTAGAATTTAGGAGTTTATGTCCTTATGAAAAATCCCTTGAAAAATTTAATTATAATCTCGTTAACTATATGCTCTGGTATAACACCAAAAAACCCCATTCAGGAATAGGTAAAGAAGAGCCTTTAAAATATTTTAAGCCTAATATGTTATGGAATCGTACATTAACTTGACAACAGTATATTCTGGAGTGTAAAATGAACAAGTGTAGGTATACAGGGGGTATATCATGGAAAGGATACCAACGTGGAATAAAAGGGCTTGATATAATTTTAAAAGGTGGTTTTCTTATTAAAGGAAGAAGTTATCTTGTTGTAGGAGAAGCAGGAACAGGTAAAACAATTCTTTCAATTCAATTTCTTCTTGAAGGAGTCAAAAACAATGAAAAATGCCTTTTTATATCCCTTGCAGAGCCTGTTGAAGAAATTGAAAGGAATATAAAGAATTTTGGATGGTCTCTTGAAGGAATAGATTTAATTGACTTAACACCAAAAGAGGTAAAGGAAACTGGCGAATACAGGGTTTTTCCTCCTTCAGAGGTTGAAGCAGAGGAGGTCTGGGGTTCAATTTTAAAGGCAATAGAAGAAAAAAATCCTCAAAGGGTTGTGATAGACGGTGCTTCCTTTCTTTTGTCCCTTTCAACCGATGAATACCAGTTTAGAAAAAAAATGCTCGGGCTTATAAATTATCTTTACAGTAAAAAAATAACTTCAATAATCACCTTTGAGCCTACAGATTTGCAAAAGGAAACCTGTGTTTCTCTTGCGGTTGACGGTGTTATAAAATTAAGAAGAGAACTCTCACGAAACAGGGTTATTGAGATAAGAAGTATTGAAATTCAGAAATTAAGGGGTTCTGATTACATTGGTGGACTTCATCCTTTAAAAATAAAAAATGAAGGAATTGTTGTTTTTCCCCGTATAATTGAAAGGCAGGCAGAGGAAAAAATAGTTGGAGAAACTCTTCCCTCAGGCATTCCTCAACTTGATGAAATTCTTGGAGGAGGTCTTGAATTTGGAACATCAACAATTATAAGCGGACCTTCAGGAGTTGGTAAAACAACCCTGGGGGTTCATTATATTGTAAGGGCAGCAGGTTTTGGTAAAAAGGCTGTGTTATATGCCTTTGAAGAATCACCATCATCAATTATAAAAAGGGCGATGTCTGTTTCAATACCCATAGATGTTGTTTTAAAAGATGGCAGGTTAAAAATAGTGCAGGTTAATCCCATGGAATTCTATCCAGATGAATTTCTTGAGATGGTTAGAAGGGATGTTGAGAAAGATGGGAGAAAGGTTGTAATGATAGACAGTGTAAAAGGATTCGAACTTGCCATGGAAGAATTCGGCTCACTTCTTGCAAACATGCAAAATCTGAATCACTATTTAAACAGGCAGGAATGCACAACAATTTTTATCAATGAACTTGAGGAAATTGCAGGAGGTGTAAAGGTAACTGAAAGGGGAATAAGTTATCTTTTTGATAATGCAATTCTAATAAGATATGCTGAAATAAATTCAAGGGTTGTAAAAGTTATAGGTGTTGTGAAGAAAAGAATTGGAGAGCACAAGCCAGATTTAAGGGAAATGAAAATAACAAAGGAAGGAATAAGAGTTGGAGAAACAATTGAGGGGTTTGAAGGAATTTTAACAGGAGTGCCCAGAAAAACAGAATGAGAAAAATTTTAATTGGATTAAAAAACAAAACTGATTTGAAAATTTTAAAGGAATTTTTAAGAGAGGAAAAATTTGAAATAATTTCATATGATTATGAAAATTCAGAAAAAATTGACGAAAATGTTGATTTAATAATTGTTGATGAGTTCTGTGCTGAAAAATGCCTTGAAAAGATAAAAGAATTAAAATCATCTCAAAAAGTTTTTCTTCCAGCAGTCTCTTTGATTTCCCATAAAGTTAAATCAGAACCTTTTCTTAAAGCAGGTTTTGACGATATTATAAGATATCCATTATCAAAATCAGAATTTTTATCAAGAATAAAAAATTTATTAATGATAAGGGAGCAGTCAGAAAGGATTTTAAAGGAAAGCGAGGAAAAATACCGCCTTATTGTTGAAAAATCCCATTCAGGAATTTTAGTTATTGATGATAATTTCAGAATTGTTTATGCAAACGATAGAGGTTGTGAATTGGCTGGAAGAGAAAGAGATGAGATTATAGGTCATGATTTCAGGGAATTTCTTGCAGAGGATAGCAAAGAACTTGTTGCAGATAGATATGTAAGAAGACAAAAGGGAGAAAGAGTTCCAGAAAGATATGAATTTAACATTGTAAGAAAAGATGGAGAAATAAGAAATGTGGAGATTATTTCAGCCGTTATTGAGGATTCAAGAGGTAAAAAATTCACAATATCACAGATTCTTGATATAACAGAGCGTAAAAGAGCAGAACAGGAACTTAAAAAATACACCCAGGAACTTGAAAAAATTGTTGAGGAGAGGACAAAAGAACTTGCTGAATCAGAAAAAAGATATAGAAGCCTTGTTGAATCTCCCCTTGTTGCTTTCTGGGAAGCGGATGCCAATGGTAATTTTACCTTTGTTAACAAAAGACTTGTTGAAATGGCAGGATATGATTCAGAAGAAGAAATAGCTGGAAAATTGAATATGGCTGAATGTATTGTTCATGAACAGAGGGACTGGCTTTTAAAAAGGATGGAACTGCACAGAAAGGGAAAACTCGGTGTAGAGGTTGTTGAGGCTAAACTTAAAAAGAAAGATGGAAGCACCTTTGATGTTCTTGTTTCTCCTGCTCCGATTTATGATGATAAGGGAAATTTTATTAAGGTTATTGGTGCAATGATAGATATAAGTGATAGAAAAAAACTTGAGGAAAAGTTGATTAGTGCAAATAAAGAACTTGAATCCTTTGCCTTTACAGTTTCCCATGATTTAAGGGCGCCTCTAAGGGCAATGCAGGGATTTGCAAACGCCCTTCTTGAAGATTATGGTGATAAACTTGATAAAACCGCAAGATTTTATGCTGAGAGAATTATAAGAGCATCACAAAATATGGATATGCTTATAAAGGATTTGCTTGAATATTCAAGAATAGGAAGAATTGATTTGAGAATGCAAAAATTAAAACCTGATATAGTAATTGAACAGGTAATAAGTTCCCTTGAATCTCAAATAAAGGAAAAAAGGGCAGAAATAAAAATAGAAAAACCGATGCCTGAGATTAAAGCTGACAGGAATTTTCTCTTTCAGATATTTTTAAACTTAATATCAAATGCAATAAAGTTTGTTGAAGAGGATAAAATTCCAGAGGTCAGGATATGGGCAGAGGAAAAAGATGAATTTATAAGATTCTGGGTTGAGGATAATGGAATAGGAATTCCAAAAGAGTATCAAGACAAAATATTTAACATTTTTGAAAGGTTGCACGGTTCTGAGAGATATTCTGGAACAGGTGTTGGTCTTGCAATTGTTAAAAGATGTGTTGAGAGGATGGGAGGGAAAGTGGGAGTTATATCAGAGGAAGGAAAAGGAAGTAAGTTCTGGTTTGAAATTTTAAAGGGGGGTTAAAATGTATAAAAAAAATAATAATTCAAAATATGCAATACTTCTTGTTGAAGATAACCCGAATGATGTCTTTTTAATAAAAAGGGCTTTTGAAAGGACAAAAATCTTAAACCCGATTTATGTTGTTGAAGATGGTGATGAGGCAATTGCATATCTTGAGGGAAAGGAAAAATACGCTGATAGAAAGAACTATCCTTTTCCCTTTTTAATACTTCTTGATTTAAAACTTCCAAAAAAATCAGGATTTGAGGTTCTTGGATGGATTAAGAAAAAAGAAAAACTTAAAAGAATACCTGTTGTTGTTTTAACTTCTTCATCAGAATCACCTGATATAAATAAAGCCTATGACCTCGGAGCAAATTCCTATCTTGTAAAGCCTGTTTCCTTTGAGAACCTTTTTGAAATGATAAAAACTCTCGGGCTTTACTGGATGATTTTAAATAAAAAACCCGATATTTAGGGGGTGATAATATGTTAAAAATACTTCTTGTTGATGACAACCCTGATGACAGGATTTTAATAATAAGAGAACTGGAAAAAGAATTTCATGAATTGGAGGTAAATCAGATACTGGACAGAAAGGAGTTTGAAAGAGCAATTGAAAAAATGGATTTTAATCTTGTAATAACAGATTATCAGTTAAAATGGACAAACGGGATTGAGGTTTTGAAGGAAATAAAAAGCAGGGATGAATTCATGCCTGTTATAATGTTTACAGCGACTGGAAGTGAGGAGATTGCGGTTGAAGCGATGAAACAGGGGCTTGATGACTATGTGTTAAAATCTCCAAAACATTTTAAAAGGCTTGCTGCTGCAATAAGATATGTTATGGAAAGAGTGCAGACCCGAAAAAAGTTAAAGGATGTAGAGACAAGATACACAAAGTTATTTAAAAACCTTCCTGTAGGTGTTTACAGAACCGACTATGAGGGTAATATAATTGAATGCAATCCTGCTCTTTTAGAAATGTTCGGTTATACTGAAGAAGAATTGAAAAAATTAAAAGCGCAGGATTTATATGTAAATCCAAAAAACAGAGAAGAATTTATTAAAAGACTTCAAAAGGAAGAAATAATAAGGGGAAATGAAGAAGAATACAGGAAAAAGGATGGGACAACCTTCTGGAGAGAGAATGTCACGAGAGGGATAAAAGATAAGCAAGGTAAAATAAAATACCTTGAGGGAATAATAATGGATATAACAAAGGAAAAAATTCTTCAGGAACAGCTAATTCAGGCACAAAAAATGGAAGCAATAGGAAGGCTCACAGGAAGCATAGCCCATGATTTTAACAATATGTTAACCCCCATAATGGGATTTTCTGATTTAATACTCTCAAAGTTTGAACTTGATGAAACCCAGAGGTTATACATAGAGGAAATCAGAAAATCTGCACAGAGAGCAGCGCTTTTAACAAGGCAGTTGCTCGCCTTCAGCAGAAGGCAGTTCCTGTCACCTGAAATTCTTCATATTGATAAAGTGATATCAGATATAGGCGAGATGCTTAAAAGACTTCTCGGTGAAGATATAGAACTTGAAATCCGGTTTGAAAAGGATTTATGGCCTTGCAAAGCGGATAAAACTCAGATTCAGCAGGTGATAATGAACCTTGCTATAAATGCAAGGGATGCAATGCCAAGAGGCGGTAAATTAAAAATAAAAGCTGAAAATGTATTAATAGACAGGGAATATACTGAAGTTCATCCAGAAGCTAAGACAGGTAATTTCATTCTCATTACGATTGAAGATACGGGTATCGGAATTGATAAAGAGATAATGAAATATGTATTTGAACCATTTTTTACAACAAAACCAGCAGGACAGGGGACAGGTCTTGGTCTTTCAGTTGTTTACGGGATAGTAAAACAGCATGGGGGATGGATAAATCTCTACAGTGAGAAAGGCAAAGGAACTTCCTTCAAGATATATCTTCCCGCACATCTTGATGCTGACAAAGGCGTGAAATCTAAAGAGGAAGAATCTTTGAGTATAAAAGGCAAAGGACAGAAAATACTTGTTGTTGAAGATGAAGAGGGGGTGAGAAAATTCATCTCAACGATACTGAATAAAAACAACTATAAACCCCTAGAGGCAGAAAATGCCAAACAGGCAATTGAAATATTTGAAAAAGAAGAAATTGATGCAATAATATGTGATATTATACTACCTGATAAATCAGGTATTGAAGTTGCAAAGGAATTTATCTCCAAAAAGCCTGATTTAAAGGTAATAATGTCAAGCGGTTATGCAAACAGGGAAAAAGAACTCAGAGAAATAAAAGAAAAAGGATGGTATTTTCTCCAAAAACCCTATACCTCTTCAAAACTTCTTGAAACACTTATGAAGGTTTTTGAAGAATAGGGGCTGAGCTGGTATATTTAAACCCTCAAAAAATTCTTTATGTTTTTTTGAATCTTTTTTTTAATCTCGGAAATTTGGCTCTTTATTTCATCTGAAAACTCTTGTTTTATCTCAAAGGGGTCCTTTACTTCAACTGCAAGGATTAAAACTTTCTCAGGAAATGGAATATTTATCTTTTTTGCAAGCAGATATAAATCAGGAATACCTGCGTAATGCTCTCTCACATTTTTAAATGTGAATTATTTCAAAATTAAAGTTTTTTGTTTCTTTCTGGTGTTAGAAACTCTAAAATATATCCCTTTTCCCCAAAACTTACCCCCGAGTCTCCTTCCCAGAACATCATATATTCCCTCCTTCACCTGTGATTTTTTATTCATAGTATATTTCTCCCTGTAGAATATGTCTCGCGCTTTGAAAATTATCTGATTTTCCTTAAGAACAAAAGCATTCTTCCCATTCACAACAAGTTTATATAGTTTACAATTCGTGGACTTAATAACCAAAAAAGGATAAGGGTTTTTTAAAAGGCGAACCTCATGATTTTCGTATAATCTCTCTCCTTTCAGGAGCCCCAGCAGAATAAGTAACAAGACTTTCATTTCTCCCCCCCTTTTATAATCTTTCTTTTTCTATGAAAGTCAAGTTCAAATTCCCAAAATTGAGTAAAATTTTATCAGAAGAAATTTCTGAGACATAAAAAGGAACCATATTTACATTATCTGAGATTCTTTTAAAAATCAATTGTTTTACAGGTTCCCCATCTTTTAAGACAAAACATAAATTTCCGAATATCCATATTATTTTATCTGGAGAAATTGTAAAACATTGAGAGATACTAAATGTGGTACAATCACACCCTTTTTCTGTTACATAATTGTATTCTTTTTCAAATTTAAGGAGAACCTCCTCAATTCCTTCGTATTCTGAGAAATCATAAGCTTTCATTATATTTAAAGAAGTATCCAGGACTATTACATAAGGTAAAGAGTTAAAGAATATGTATACATGGTTTCCGGCATAACCCAAAAACCATCCTGTATTCTGCCAGAAATACTCCACCTTTATATTTCCTGGTAATCTGAAGTAATCTCCCTTTATTCTTTTACCTGTAGAAGTTTCCAGAATTTCTATTTTATTTCCGTTCTTTATCACAACTCTATTTTTACAAACAGAGAAAGGAGAAGAAAGGAGAAATACATCTTCATGAGTATAAGCCAAGACTTTATCTTTAAGAGAACTTATATCTAAAACATGAATCCTTAAAATTGTATCTTTCAAAAAACTCTTGCTTATGTAAAACAAATAATTATTCACAGGTAAATATTTAAACCAGAAATCAACATTTTTTTTAACTATCTTTTTAGAGTCTAAATAGATGTGAAGTATATGATTACCCGCGTCAAGACCTATAAAAAAGTTTTTGATGGGGTCTTTAAAAGTATAAAAAAAAGAGGCAGAATCTTGTTTTAGTGGAACAGAGTTTTCCTCAAAAGAAATTCTTATTTCTTGTTGTTTTAATATAAAAATCCTTTCAAATTTGAGAACTCCACCCCGTAATTCCTCTCCTGGCCATTCAGGTTCACCCACCCTACAACAACATACAGAAGATTGAGGTATTCCAAAACAATGCCCATAACATTTACATCCCGGCCTATTTCCTGAACAAGTTATTTCTTCACATACTGCATTATTTACCTTCCTCACTTCACAATGACAATGTGCCCCACTCGGACAGGGTACCATAATACTGGCTCCAGCAGCACAGGGTTCTGCAGAATTCAAATTGGAGGTAAGAAACACAAATCCTATCACCATTATTCCCTTTCTTCCTATTTTCTTCATTCTACTCCCTCCTGTTTATATTTATAAAACAATTTCTAAATCCTTTTCGGTTCTTTTTTTTAACAGTCTGAGTTAAAATAAACACCTTTCTCCTTCTAAACTCCGGCACATCCCATATCATCTCTTTTTGGATATTATTTTTCCCGGCAAATATAAAAATTCTTTTATTCTTAAAACTTTTATCGGGATTTTCTAAAGAAGTAATATTCTCAAATACTATTACCCTACTATTTCTATCTATCCTTTCATTTTTTAAATCTTCACATAATAAAATTTTTAGTTCACAATTATTGCATTTTAAACTTATTTTGAACCTCTCTTGCTTGAGATCTTTTAAATTTAATTGTTCACATTTACACAAAAATTTCAAAATTTCCTCCAGATTTTTTAACAAATCACCTTTTCCTTTAAAGGTCCTCAGGCATTTCATATAACAAATATATGCTTCTTGAAAAAGATCATTTTTATGTGAAAAGAAATTATATTTTTTACAAAACTCTCGAATTTTTAATTGAACATCTTTTATATAATTTTCGAAGTCCGAATACATATTTTAGGGATTTATTCAAAATATTTTAAAGTAAATTATAAAAATTTGTCAAATAATAAAAATGACAGGTTCAGGTAATCAGAAATTCTTTTATCCTCTCTTCAACCTTTTTTTCAATCTCGGAAATTTTGCTCTTTATTTCATCTGAAAACTCCTCTTTTATCTCAAAGGGGTCTTTCACTTCAACTGCAAGGATTAAAACTTTCTCAGGAAATGGAATATTTATCTTTTTTGCAAGCAGATATAAATCAGGAATACCTGCATAATGTGCGGGTTTTAAGTCGCCTTCTAAAAGTTCTTCAATTTTCATTTCATAAATATAGCCGGGTTCTTTTTCTCCTGTGAGAATTGAGTCAACTATTATCAGATTTTCATAACCTGAAATTATATCAAGTAAAGAAAAACCCATCTCCTCTGTACTTACGAAGTCTATGGATTCATCCCTGAATTTATCTTTTAGCCTCTCTATTAAATATAAGCCTATCCTATCGTCTTTTCTTAATGAGTTACCAAGACCTAAAACAAGAGTTTTAAATGTTTTTGAGCTCCTTTACCACCTCTTTTTTATGGTCATAAATTGTAACTTTGATTGGTATTCTTCCTGGAACTGAATGGGTTCCGCACGCATGGCAGGGGTCATAGGCTCTGAAAGCCATCTCTATCATGTTTAAAATACCATCATCAACCTTACCTTCTTTTATAAGTCCTTTTGCCGCCTTTTCAACAGACATCGCAATTCTTGCAGAGTTGTTCTGTGTGGCAACCAAAAGATTTGCCTTTGTTATAAGTCCTTTTTCATCGGTCTGATAATGATGATAGAGGGTTCCTCTTGGAGCCTCAACAACTCCAAATCCTTCCTCTGGAGTCTCGGTTGGGACATTTCTTATTTTATCAGATGCAATTTCCTCATCCTTTGCAAGTTCAAGAAATCTCTCAGCAGCATAGATTATCTCAATTACCCTTGCCCAGTGCATTGCAAGGGTATGGTGAACAGGTTTTCCACCAAGGGTGCTGTAAAGTTCCTCATAAGCCTCCTGTGCTCTGGGAGTTGCCATTCCATCAGAGGCATTTAATCTTGCAAGGGGAGCAACCGCGTAAATTCCAGAATCCTTGCCATCAACAAATCCTTTCCATCCTACATTCTTGAGATACAGGAACTTTATATATGTCCAGGGTTCTGAACGCTCTGCAAGGTATTTCTGATAATCCTGAACTTTGAACTTCGCAAATTCTTTTCCTTCAGGGTCAACAACCCTTATCCATCCGTCGTAGAAGTTGACCTTGTTGTTATCATCAACAAGTCCCATGTAATAGGTTTTATGGGTATAGGTATCAGAGGTTATAACCTCAACATACTTTTTGTTGGCAAGAACTATATCCTTGAGTGCTTTAAGGGTAAAAAGAGCAAAATCAACTGATTTTTCTGCAATCTCTATGAATTTTTTCTGGTCATCCTTTGTAAGACCCTTTGACACTCCTCCTGGAAGAGCCCATACAGGATGAATGATTTTACCACCCAGATAGGTCATGAGTTCTCTTATCTCCCTTCTTATGCCAATAACTTTTTTACCTATTTCAAGACCAACCTTGTTTATAACACCGAGAACATTCCTCTCAGCCTTGGGGGCGTCCGGTCCAACAATAAAATCAGGTCCTCCGAGAATGTAAAAGTGAAGAGTATGGTCTTCAACCATAAACATGTTGTAGAACATCTCCCTCAATTTCTTTGCAGCAGATGGAACTTCCACCTTGAAAAGGTCATCACATGCCTTTGCAGAAGCCATATGATGGGCTGTTGGACATACACCGCATATCCTGGGCGTTATCTGGGGCATAAGCTCTGCTGGCTTTCCCAGTGAGAAAATTTCAAATCCCCTGAGTTCCGGAACAACAAAGTATGCTTTTTCAACATTCCCCTTATCATCAAGAAAAATCTCTATCTTTCCATGACCTTCAAGCCTTGTAATGGGGTCTACTTCTATTTTTTTAGCCATTTTATTTCTCCTCCTTTATATAAAGCTTTCTGAATAAAAGGGATTTCGGCAGGGAATACATGTAAAAAAGACCCATGGGGTCAGGAATTCCCTTTTCAAGAATTTCCTTTATTTCCTCTTCATCATTTGAATCAATAACAGATGCCATAAACGAAAGGGCTGCAGCACCATAATCTTTAACTCCATCAAGGGGGCCAAAACAACCAGTGCAGGGCATATTCGCCTTTATACAGAGAGCATCACAACCGCCTCTTGTCACGGGTCCAAGACAGGGAAGACCCTGAAGTAAAAGGCACTTTTCAGGGTCAACTTTTTCAGGCTCGTAATATCTTTTGAATCCCTCAATTTTTATCCCTTCATCAGGTTTTGACTCGTTTAAAGGACATTCGTTGCACAGAGCCTTGTCCGACGCAAGAACAGCACCCTTAGGAGGCAACTTACCCGAGAGTAAAGTCAAAACAGCATTTTTTACAACAGGAGGAGTAGGTGCACAACCAGGAATGTAATAATCAACATCTATAACCTGGTCAAGGGCTCTCACATCTTCATAGAATTCAGGAAGTTCAAAACCCTGTTTTTCTGCAAATTTCGGGTCAGGAACTATTTTTT
This sequence comes from Candidatus Hydrothermus pacificus, assembly GCA_002011615.1. Lineage (GTDB taxonomy): Bacteria > Hydrothermota > Hydrothermia > Hydrothermales > Hydrothermaceae > Hydrothermus > Hydrothermus pacificus. Next base: position 79,068 of record MTOH01000018.1, read on the forward strand.
CTGGATTTTCAACAATTGGTCCTGTATGATAATAGTAATCAATTATTTTTTCTTTTGTCTGAGCATTTGCAAGACCCGGAACACCTCCGAGATGGGCACAGGCACCAAATGCAATCACAAGTTTTGACTTTCTTCTCAAAAGTTTTACCATATCTTCCTGTTCAGAAAGTCTCACAGCACCATTTATGAATGTCGCAAGGATTTCACCATCTTTCATTGCTTCAACATCACTTCTTTTAAAATCCATTGCCACAGGCCAGAAAACTATGTCAACAGCCTCTACAACAGTAAGTATATCTTCTGCAAGATCAACAACCGCTTCTTCACATCCTCCACATGAAGCACACCAGTAAAAAGCAACCTTTGGTTTCTCTGCCATTTCAAACCTCCTTTTTTGCGTACTCGGGTAATTTTTCTCTTAATGAAAGTGGTCCGAGTTTTTTCAGGGTTTCTGTGAATTCATTTGTAACTTTTACGAGTTTATCCGCCTCTGATGCTGAAATCCACTCAAGTCTTAATCTTTCCTCTTCAATTCCAAATTGTTTTACAAGTTTTTTAAGGAGATGGTATCTTCTGAGGGTCTTATAATTCCCTTCTATATAATGACAATCACCGGGGTGGCATCCTCCTATAAGAACCCCATCTGCACCGTTTTTAAATGCCCAGAGTATGAATTCAGGATGTATTCTTCCAGAGCACATAACCCTCACAATCCTCAATGTGGGAGCATACTGCATCCTTGAAACTCCAGCAAGGTCTGCTGCTGCATATGTACACCAGTTACAGAAAATCCCAACAATTTTGGGTTCAAAATTTTTATCCATTATAAAAACCTCCTTTATCTAACCAAAATTTCTTTAATTTCTTCAAAAATCTGTTCATCTCTGAAATGCTTCTGGGTAATCGCCTTTGAAGGACATGCCCCAACACAGGCTCCACAGCCCTTACAGAGTGCTTCGTCAATCTTTGCAACCTCTTTTTCATGGTCAAAAGAAATCGCATTGTAGGGACAGAGAGCAATACATACATGACATCCAGAACATTTCTCCTCGTCAATCACCGCTATATAGGGTTCACTTTCAATATAATCTTTTGAAAGAACAATTCCTGCTCTTCCACTTGCAGCCTGCGCCTGAACAATTGTTTCCTCAAGGGTCTTGGGGAAATGGGCAAGTCCTGCAAGGAAAAGCCCATCGGTTTGAAAATCAACGGGTCTTAACTTCATGTGGGCTTCAAGGAAAAATCCTTCTTTTCCTACAGGGAATTTGCAGAGCTGAGAAATCTCTCTTGCATCCTCATTGGGGACAACTCCTGTGGAAAGGACAAGGTAATCCGCCTCGATTTTTGCTGGTATACCAAGAACTTCATCAAAAACAGAAACAGTTAACTTTCCGTTTTCAGCCTTAACTTCGGGTTTTTTATTTTCATTAAATCTTATAAATCTTATGCCTTTCTGTCTTGCAAGGGTGTAGTACTTTTCCTTAAATCCATAGGTTCTTATATCCCTGTAAAGGACATAAACCTCTGCATCTTCTGAAATTTCCTTAATCTTTAAAGCATTCTTTATAGCCTGAGCACAGCATATTCTCGAACAGTAAGGTCTTTCCTCATCCCTTGAACCAACACACTGTATCATCACAAAAGTTTTATCCTTCAAATCATTTTTAAATCCAGAATCCTTTGCAATCTTTCCTTCAAGTTCTATCTGCGTCAGAACTTTTTTATCCTTCCCATAGAGATATTCCTGTGGTTTGTATTCCTGTGCACCGGTCGCAATGATTATGACACCATGCTCTATTTCCTGATTATTTCCATTAACATTAATGGTAGTCTTAAAATTACCAACAGAACCTTCAACATTTTCAAGTTTTGCCTGTGTGAATACCTTTATCTTTTCATGAGATTCTATTTTCTTAATAAGTTCTTTCAAAAATTTCTGAGGGTCATCTCCATTGAGTGAGTAATAAAGTTTTTTTGCATTTCCACCAAGGTCTTTTTCTTTTTCAATCAGAACAACTTCATAACCCTGATTCGCAATTTCAAGGGCACTAACCATCCCTGCAACGCCACCTCCAACAACAAGAGCCTTTTTGTTCACTGGTATATGGGAAAGAGAAAGAGGCTCAGCAAGTTTCAATTTTGCAACAGCTCTTCTAACAACATCCTTTGCCTTCTCAGTTGCTTTTTCTTTTTCAAACATATGAACCCATGAATCATGTTCTCTTATACTCGCAAGCTCAAAAAGATAGGGATTTAAACCTGCCTCTTTCAAAGTAGCCTGGAAAAGAGGCTCATGGGTTCTGGGTGTACAGGCAGCAACGACCACACGGTTCAATTTCTGTTCATTTATAACTTCTTTAATTCTTTCCTGTGAGTCTGTGGAGCAGGCAAAAAGAAGTGTCTCGGAGTAAACAACATTCGGCAGAGTCTTTGCATATTCGGCAATACCCTTAACATCCACAACTCCTGCTATATTTGTTCCGCAATGACACACAAACACACCGATTCTGGAGTCTTCATCCTTTACATCTCTTTCTGGAGGAAGTTCAAGAGGTTTTATAAGGGTTCCTTTAACATCACCTAAAAGGGATAAAGCCTTTGATGATGCGGCAGAAGCCTGAATAACCGTCTCAGGAATATCCTTTGGTTCTGAGAAAACCCCTGCAACATATACACCTTCTTTTGCCTTAACAGGGTCAAAGGTGTCAACCTTTGCAAAATCGTATCCATTCAACTCTATTTTGAACTTATCAGCAATCCCCTTTGCATCCTTTGGAGCTAAAAGACCAATAGAAAGAACAACAAGGTCATATTCCTTTGTCAATTTCTTATCTCCATCTGCTAAATATGTAATTTTCAAATTACGGGTATTCGGGTCTTCTTCAATCTTAGGTGTTCTGCATCTTATATAATTAACACCCTCTTCCTTTGCTCTTTCAAAGTATTCCTCAAATCCCTTGCTGAATGCCCTGACATCCATGAAGTAAATATCAACCTGTTTAAGCGCATCACCCATATGCTCCTTTGCAATTATTGCCTCTTTTGTAGCATACATACAGCAAACAGAAGAACAGTAATCTCTTTCAATTTCTCGTGAGCCAACACACTGGATAAAGGCAATTCTTTCGGGTTCTTTCCTGTCAGAAGGTCTCAATACATGACCCTCATAAGGTCCTGTGGGTGAAAGGATTCTTTCAAACTGGAGTGAAGTTACAACATTTGGATATTTCCCGTACCCAAGGTCTTCTTTAACAGATGGGTCAAAAATCTCATATCCTGGAGATAAAATTATTGCTCCAACATTTATTTCTTCTATCTCCTCTTTTTGTTCAAAATCAATTGCTCCTGTAGGACATGCTTTTACACATGCCTGACATTTTCCTGTATCAAAGTAAATACAGGTTTCCCTGTCAATAACTGCCTTGTTGGGAACTGTTTGAGGATACATGATGTAAATTGCGGGTCTTGTGGAAAGAGCCATATTGAATTCATCTGGAACAGGCTTTAACTTAGCACCTNCCCTTGCCTCTTTAATTTTTCCAACAGGACATACTCTGACACATTCACCACAGCCTGTGCAGAGTTCAATATTCACATATCTTGGATTTTTTCTTAAGATAACCCTGTAATTTCCGGGTTCGCCTTTAACCTCAAGAATATCTGCAAGGGTTATAAGCTCTATATCCTTGTGCCTTGCAATTTCAACGAGTCTCGGCGCCAAGATGCACATTGAACAGTCATTTGTTGGAAATGTCTTGTCAAGCATTGCCATAACACCACCAATCCCTGGCTTTTTCTCCACCATATAAACTTTAATACCTGAATCCGCAAGGTCAAGGGCAGATTGCATTCCTGCTATTCCACCACCAAGAATTAAAACAGAACCAACTTTATTGTTTTTCATTTTCTTACCTCCCTCTTAAAGAAATTTCTTTAACTTTATAAAAATAAATTGCAAAGGGGCGATAGATTAAATGGGCAAGTTTTCCAAAAGGAAGTTCTATAAGTAAAAATGATGTAACAACAGCAACATGGAATGCATTTATGTAATGGGTAAGCATTTCCAGGTTTTCAAAATTCCTGAATATATGGACAAAAATACCACTCAAACTTATAAGGAAAAGTAAAACAGGAAGCGCATAATCCTGCCATTCTGACTCCTTATAAATCTCGCCTCCTGCTTTTATCATTCTTGCAATAAGAACATAACCCGAGCCCACAAGCATTCCAAAGGTCGCAAGATATCCGAGAATCCTCTGGACAGGATTTGTATTTATTTTCCAGTTTAAGAGGAAAAGGACAATCACAAGCATTAAAAGACAGCCCAGTGCCATCATAAGGTGAAACACATAGCGAACTTTGCTTTCAGTTTTTTCGCACTTTATCATCTCCTTCTGTGTAAACAGGTTAATTATCAGTTCATAAAGAGCAACGATATATGAGCCGAAGGTTACTTTCTCTCCTTTCATTGTGAAATAGCCCATTCTAACAACTCCTATGAGTAAAATCAGGATTGGAAAGAGAACAACGAAAAGGGTATAGCCATAAAGGATTCTGAATCCTCCTTCAGGAAGTATGTGCTCAACAGGCATTGAGGTAGGGAAAAATTCTGAGGGACTTAACTTTACATTAAAATAGTGATACAGGAAAATTAAAAAGAAGGAAAGAATTGCAACAATGAAGTAGGATAGAATTCCTGCAACCTTTGAAGAGAGAATTTTTGATGCAATCTTTGTAAAGTCGTATTTTGCTATCAAATATCTCCTTAAAGTTGCCATTGAAAGGCGTGGTTCTGCTTCTCTGGGACAGGCTATTGAACAATCACCGCAGTCATGGCACAAGAAGGATTCAATACTTTTAAGTATGTGTTCTTTTGAGCCAAGTAAAGCATATTGAATCGGTCTTCTGGGAAAAGATGCAAAATCCTTTGAAAGATTGCACATCACAGGACAGGTTCCACAGTTATAGCATCCCTTTACATCAAACTTCCCATACTTTCTTATTTCTTTTAAAAGTTTAGGGTTTAAAAAATATTCCATTTAAAACTCTCCTTTTTAAATCATTTTATTTCCCGGGAATCTGATAAAACCTTTCCTTCCATGCATAACCCTTTTTAAAAAAAGCTTCTTTTGCTGAAAGGAGGCAAAAATAAACCCCTGTTAAAAGAGAAAGGGGGAATAAAAGGGTGTATTTTAAATCATGGGAGTTATAACTGTCTGAAATGAACTTCAGAAGATATATAAGGGATATTTCCAGAAACGATATTTTTAAAAGAGAAGGAGATGGAATCAAAATTCCCCTTACAAGGTTTATAAAAGGAAGAGCAAAGATTATAAAAAATAGTGTAAGGAATAAAAACAGATTTCTGTAGGAATAGGAAAAAGCACCGAATGCACTTTTAACAGTCCCCCTTTTCATCTCTTTATAATTTTTATAAAAACGAACTTTTATAAAATCTTTTCCATCAAGAAGTGCTATTTTACCTCCTTTTTCTTTCGTTTCCCTGGCAAGATAGACATCATCAACAATCTCGCCTTTAACACTTTCATGTCCTCCTATTCTTTCATAAAATTTTCTTTCAAACATCATAAAAGGACCTATCGCAAAAGCTACTTTTTTATACTTCTTAGAAGAGAGCAATTTTAAAGGAAAAAAGCTTACAAATGCAAACGACCACATAGGCATAAAAATCCTTTCCCAGAAAGATTTTGTCTCTATTAATGGCAAAAGAGAGAGCAATTGAAGCCCTTTTTCTTTCATCTTTGAAACGGCGTACTCAACTGTTCTGGTATTTATAAATCTGGTATCAGCATCGGTAAAAATTAAGTATTCCCCTTTTGAAATTTTAAACCCTTTATAACATGCATAATTTTTGCCCATCCATCCCTCGGGAAGAGAATCAACCCTTATCAATTTGACTTTTCTCTCACTTTTAACATATTTTTCAACTATATCCACTGTTTTATCTTTTGACTCATCATCTACCACAACAACTTCAAGATTTTCATAATGCTGTCTTAAAACGCCTTTCAGACAATCTCCTATATTCTGTTCCTCATTTCTTGCAGGAACAATACTTGAAAGATAAGGTGTTTCTTTTAAGGGAACATAATTTTTTTCATCTTCAAGATAAAAAATGTTGTTTATGAGAATTATCAGGAAAGAAATCAAAGCAAAAATTATAAAAAAGTGTATCATTTTCAGCAGGTATTCTGCACCTTAATTTTTTTCATATAGGGCGCGTCTATAATCCTTTTAACCCCGAGCCAGAGCAAAAATATTATGGTATTTAAAATTTCTCCTAGAGATTCTTTGAAAAGGGGATAGAAAATAAAGAGAGTTACAATTATCGCAAGGGTAATTGAGAGGTGAAAGTTTCTTAAAATAAGAAAAAGAACTATATAAACTCCTGCACCCATCAAAACACTTTCAGGAAATTTTGCAAAAAGAAAGCCTGCTGCGGTTGCCATACCTTTCCCGCCTCTGAATTTTAAAAATAAAGGGAATCCGTGTCCTAAGACACAGAAAAAACCAGAAAACCATATAAAGATGTTTTCCCTTAAAAAATAAAAGGCAAGGAAATAAACAATAAATCCTTTTAAAAAATCCAGGAAAAAGACAAATGTTCCCCAGTAAGGACCCACAACATGCCATACATTTCTTGCTCCCACATTTCCTTCACCTGCTTTTCTTATATCAACTTTTTTTACAATTTTTGAGATTATATATGCATTGGGAATTGAACCTATAAGATAGGAACCAAAAAAAATTAAAGAGGCTTTCATTCCTCAAATTCCAGAGGATGCTCTTCCTTATATATGCTCTCTGGTAAAGTGCCTGAAAACATGGATTTATTGAGGGGATACATCACCGGGTCAAAGATAACCCAGTAAAGGTGCCACACAAGAATTGCAAGAGAAGCAAGAATTGCCTCATAAAAGTGAATAACAAGAAATAAATCTATAAACCATTTTGGCAAAAAGTTCAGGGTCTGGCTTTCAAACCAGAGAGCAATTCCTGTAACTCCCATAACTATTGTCCCCCACACAAGCGCCCAGTATTCTATTTTTTCATAAAATGTGAATCTACCAAATTTTGGTTTTTCTCTGGACAATCCAAGATTATAAAATAAGAGCAGAAAGGCATCTTTAATATCCCTGGGTTTTAAAAGAATTTCAAGAAATTGTTTTCTTCCTCTTTTTGTAAAAATCATTCCAAAGATTTTTAAACCAAAGGCTACTATCATTAAAGTGCCCGCAATTCTGTGAAGATAAGCCCTTAATGCTCCTCCCCATAATTTTGCAAGCCACGCCCCCCAGGTCGCTTCAGGATAATGATGAACAAACCCGGTGTATACCAGAATAAGGAAAGAAACAAGATGAACAAGATGTAAGCCTCTTTCAAATCTGTTGAATCTCAAAATTTCCCTATTCTCTCCTACTGGATGATATCTTACTCCATCTCTAACCTTTTTTATAAAATCCAGTGCACAATAAAAAATCATTCCACCTATCGTAACTATTATAAGGTATATATAAATTTTTTTCACAAGGTCTATAACAAGAGAGCCGAGAGGCGAAATAATTTCATGGACAGAGTGTATCCTTGCAGTTGTTTTTATTCCGGGATGACAGGAACCACAGGTTTTTGGAAGATTATCAGGATAAACAGGAGAGGATGGATTTGTGGCAGAAAGTATTTTATGATTTTCATGACAGGAAGCGCAGTTTGCTGCAATGAGATTTCCTGCTTTTAATGCAAGCCCATGATAACTTTCGTAAAAGGTTGTAAGTCTTTTTTGAGGAAGACCATATCTCTGGATAAGGGTGTATCTTTCATGACAATCAGAACATGTTTTTGGAATATTAAGAGGATAAATCGGGCTTTCAGGACTTTCAGGAGGCAAAATTCTGTGTTCAGAATGGCAATCATTGCATACAGGTGATTCTTTTATACCTATAATATAACCTTTCCAGTGAATACTATTTTTATAATCCTCATATTCTTTTTTATGACATACAGAGCATGTCTCAGGGATTCTATATTTATTTATTTTTGACCTGGGACTTGTTGAAACATCTATATCGTGAACACCATGGCAATCAGAGCAGGTCGCTCCTTTTTTACCCTTAACAATTGCATAATGATGAACACTTTCTTCATAAAGTTGATAAGGATTTCTTATAGGTATCTTATATTTTTCAGCAATTTTTTCTTCTCCGTGACATTTTCCACATGTTTCAGGAAGGTTTTTAAAGTAAACAGGAGAATTTTCATTTTTTACTTTTATTATTCCATGACTTCCATGACAATCATAACAATGGGCAGCTTCTTTTATGCCTTCTTTTATTGCCCTTCCATGTATGCTTTCAAGATGTTCTGTATATTCAGATTTATGGCATAAACCGCACTCAGGTGGAGGTAGTGCTTCAGGATGAGGTAGCTTTTTAACTTCTCTGTGACAATCATTGCATGTCAAAGGAGAATGAATGGATAAATCCAGGCTATCCCTTACCTCTTTATCGTGGCATTCAAGACATCTTTTCTCCTCAATCTTTGCAGTATGGTATATCCTTGGTGCAATTATATTCTTATGACATTTTGTGCAAAAAAACTTTTTTCTGGAAGGAGAGAGAGGTGATTTTATATCAGAAGGCGAAATTATTTCGTGAACCCCGTGGCAATCCTTACAATCAGGAATTCCTCTTTTGCCCTTTAAAACAAGTTTATAATGTATGTCATGTTTATAGATGTCCTCTATATCTTCATGACATGTTCCACAGGCAACCTTTTTAAGAGGAGTCTCGTGGGGAAGGTCTTTTATATCTGAGTGACAGTCAATACACTCAATTGCTTCATGAACACCTTTCAACTGCACTTCATGGCAGTCAACACAATCCTCTGAGGAGAAAAAAATGAAGAAATATACAAGGATAAATGAAAGCATAAGAACTTTATTTTAATCAAAAAAACTAAAACTTTTCAATCTTGTTCTTTACCTCTTCCAGATAATCTTCATACTCCATTAAATTATGAGCACCCAGAGAATTATCCTGTTTGAATTCATTAAATTTGTAAATTACCTTCATAAACTCAAGAATTTCACCTTTATATTTTCCGGGATTTTTATAAATCTTATTCTCTGCCACATCCAATTCTCTATCAATTTTATCAAACATTTTTTTAATACTTTCCCTTTTTTCAAGAAAATCTATCTCGTATTCTTCATCATGACAATCAATGCAGAAATTTTCTCCGGGCTTTTTTATGACCCCGTCTTTTTCATGGCAATCGGCACAACCGATTTCTGCCTCAGCCATTACATCTGGAGATAAATTATGGAATTTCCCATTATAAACTTTATACTGAATTTCATGACAGTGTTTACAATTATCTGCCTTTCTATGATGACAGGAATTGCATTTATATGACCCTCTATATGTAACTCCATGATTTTTCTTTGAATGGCAAACTCCACATGAGTTTTTATAAAGATGGGGATAATGGTCAAAAACTCTGTTTTTGATTTTTACCCTGTGTTTTTCTACACCAAAGTGGCAGGAAAGGCACTCAGGGTCCCGTTCAAAAAGTTTCTCAAGGGAAAGCTTTTTTTTATTCGACTTAAAGATTTTAGTTTCAGCTCTATCCACCTCCTCTTCAATTCTATTTAAAATCAGATGGGCATATTTTATGTTATGAATACCGTAACTTTTGTCTTCCTTAAGAAAATCAAAATTTTGTTTTATTAAACTGATATTCACAGGTATATTGATAGCACTGGAAAGGGCAACAATCCTGTTTACCCTTTCACCGAGTCTCTCAATTCTATCCTTAATTCCCTCCTGCCAGATATACGCAAGTCTGTCATATCCTTTCCCATGGCAGTCTTTACAAATTTCTGGAGAGGCAAGGGTAAAAATTGACCTGTGTCCAAAAACTATTTTCTCCTCCTTTACCTGATGACATCCAATACAGGAAACTCCTGATAAAAACATGGGGTCCGGTGTTACAGGCACATCAATTGCCCCTGTTCCTATGTAAAGTCTTTCCTGAAGTGTATGTTTTCCTCCGTGACATTCTTCACACTTTGGAGATAAGGCGTAGGACATTTCAACTTTTCTGTGTTTTATCTCGCCATGGCATTGGCCACACCTTATCTTTTGTTTTGTAACATGAACATTATGCAAAAATATGTGGTCTTTATATTCAATATCTTTCTCCACATGACATTGCATGCATTTTTCATGGGAAATCCCGCCTGTCCCTTCTGTAACATGGATATGACAGGTTCTGCAATCAATCCCTGTCTCCACATATTTCAGATGCGAGAATTTTATCCCCCTGACAAGCATAATTTCTCTTGGAGGCCCGTGACATGCACCACAGCCACCTACAGGTTCTCTGGCTTCTCTTCCTGCAAAATGACATATAATGCATACATTCTTATTTACAGCGGTATGTCTTCCCTGAACAAGTTCTGAATGACAGGACTGACAGGCAAGTCTTACCCCTCTTATCTCCCCTTCATAATGTTTAACATGTTTAAATTTTATTCTTCTCGCAAAAAGAACCTCACCTATTTCAAGTTCCTCTTTAATATGACATTTCATGCAATTCTCATCATCTATTTTTGAGTGAAGTTTTACATGGTACGCACCCGCAAAATATCTTATCATTTCTGCAAGCAATCTGAATTTACCCTCCATATAGCCTGAAAAACCTTTTCTGTAATGACAGTCTATACAGCTAGTTCTATTATGGGTTGAAGAAAGCCAGTTCTCATAATAGGGCTTCATTATATGACAGGAGTTACAGAAAGAGGGGTTATCAGAAACTCTTATAAAAAGATATAAAAGGTAAAGGGCAAGAATGGCTATCACAGGAATTAAAATTCTTTTCTTCATTCCTCTTTCTTTTTCTTCTGTTCTTTTAATATCTTTTCATATTCAATAGGGTGTTCGTGTAGCATCCTCTCTTTGTCTATCTTGCCTGTAAAAATTGTGGGATTAAAGGGAAATATTTCTGGGTTAAAATGGGCATTATACCAGTGCCATATTACTATAGCAAGGGTTGCAAGAAGTGCCTCATCAGAATGGGCTTCTTTGGCTATATCAAGAATGAACTTCGGAACAACGCCTAAGAAGAAATTATGGAACCACATAAGAGTTCCCGAACCTATCATTATAACCATTCCCCAGTAAACAGCCCAGTAGTCAAATTTTTCTATATAAGAATATCTTCCGAATCTTGGTCTTTCTTTACTCAACCCCAGGAAGTATTTTATGTTCATCAAAAAATCAAGAAAATCTTTTTTCCTGGGTAAAAGTTCTTTAAATTCACTCCAGCCTTTTTTTGTAAAAAGATAGATTGTATGCCATATTGCAACTATTACAAGAAGTGTTGCACCTATTCTGTGGAAGAATCTTGATACCTGAATACCACCTGTAATCTTGAAATAAAATTCAGCCCATCCAGCCTCATGAAACTTTATTGGTAACCCTGTTATTATAAGAATTATACAACCAAGTGCAAGAATAAGATGCTGAAGCCTTATGTTTAAACTGAATCTTATAAAATACTCTTCTTTTTCTTTTTTTTCTTTCTTCTTTTTCTTTTTTAATTTCTGGAGTTCTCTTTCTATTTCCTTTTTAAGTCTTTCCCTGACCTCTTTTTTGATTTTCTTTTTCAGTTCATCGGATATTTCAATCCCTTCTTTTTCCATATCATTTATAATGTCTTCATAAATCCTTTTTTCTTCCTTATTCATTCTGCTTTTTTCTTAACTTTTTTCATTGCTCTTCCTGTCAGATCAAGGATTATATGAATAACAAGACCTAAAATAACAAGAAGGGTGAACCATTTAAAGAAATTATAAACATAATAGACAATCCCTGCTTCTTTTTCCTCTGCTATAATATGATACTTCCCCTTTGCAACATTTTCTGAAGCTCCTGGGTGGCATTTTCCACAGGTTTTTGCAAGATTTTTGGGATGGATAGGAGAACGGGGGTCAGAGGAAGGTAATATATCATGGAAACCGTGACAGGATACACAGTTTGCAGCTCTTACAACCCCATACTCTAAAGCAACACCATGAAAACTTTCTTTAAATGCCTCTACCTGTTTCACAGGAACACCGTATTTTTTCATTATCGTAACATCTGCATGGCATCTTTCGCAGGTGTGAATAACATTCTTGGGGTTTAAGGTTGAACGAGGGTCTTCAGGAGGAAGTATATCATGTTCCTGGTGACAATCAGAACAAACAGCGGTTTCCAGAATCCCCTTCTTTAAAGCCTCTCCATGTATTGAACTGGAATAATCTTCTACTATTTTCATGTGACATTTTCCACAGGTTAAAGGTATATTTCTTTTATGGATTGTAGACAGGGTATCAGAATGATACCTTATATAATGGGTGGTATGACAGTCAATACAATCAGGTGCCTTCTTACCTTTTTCCTTTGCTCTTCCATGGACACTTTCCTTGTATTTTTCAGGCATTTCCTTAACAGGTGCACCAACAACATTTCCTGCATAATGACATTGCAGACAGTGAATTTTTTTGGGTTTCCTCAGATGAGGTATGGTGCTAACATCATAATGACAGTTTGTGCAGAGCATATCCTTATGAACACTCTGATAATATTCAGCAGAAGACACATAAAGAGACTTCACTTTACCGTTCTCAATTATCTTATAATCTTCTTTTCCATGACACAAAAAACACCTCTTATTCTTAGAAACTATATCCTGAGAATAGAGATTCAAAAATAGTAAAGTAAATACAACAATTTTTTTCACTTTCCCTCCTTTTTTAACTCTTCATACTCCAGGGGATGTTCCTCTTTAAGCCACTCTTCTGAAACATAACCGTCCCAGAAACTCATATTTATCGGGAAGTTGGAGGGAGTAAGGTGTATTTCATAAAGATGCCAGAACACAATAAAAATCAAAATTAAAGTTCCACCCCAGCCATGAATTCCATAGATGAGGTCAAAAACCCATTTTGGAAGGACAACAAAAAAGTAGTTATGCCACCACATCACAGCACCAGTTGCTATCATTAAAAACACGAATATAAAAAATACCCAGTACTGAAGTTTTTCTCTGAAACCGTACCTGCCTATCTGTGGTTTTGTTTCCTTTTTTCCAAGGTTGTAAAGCAAAAGATTTAAATAATCTGAAAAATCATTTTTCTTAAACAAAAGAGCTTTAAACTCCCTTCTACCTTCCTTTGTGAAGATTATATATATAATATGGTAAATTGCAGTTATAATAAGGAGAACCGCAGAAAAGCGATGAAGTGCACCTCTTGCTTCAAAGCCTCCTTCAAGAAAAATCATGAGTTTACCAAACCAGGAATTATAAAATTTAAGAGCAACGCCTGAAAGGATTAAAAGAACAACAGAAAGTATAAGCAAAAAATGTTGAATTCTCCAGTTTCTTGAGAACCTTAAAATCTCTCTTTTGCCTTTCATTTTTTTCTCCTTCTTAAATCAAGAATTATGTGAAATAAAAACATAAAAGCCAGAAATCCTATAAAGAAAATATAAAATATTCTTACAGCATAAACGCCTGGAGAAACTTCTTTTTTTGCCTCAACATGAATTTTGCCACCTGTTAACTTCCAGTCTCTTCCTTTATGGCACTTTGAACATGTTTCTACAAGATTTGCAGGGTGAATTGAGCTTTTCGGGTTATCAGAGGGCAAAATTTTATGATATTCATGACAGGACACACAGTTTGCAGCATGGACTTCTCCTTTGTACAAAAATATACCGTGATAACTCTCTTTATAGGTTGAGAATCTTCTTGGAGGAACACCGTAAAGGGAAGTAATCCTTGTATTCTCATGGCACTTTGCACATGTCTCAGGAATTTGCAAAGGATAAACAGGTGATTCAGGAGATAAAGGAGAGAGAATTTTATGTTCTGAATGACAATCTATACAGGTTGGAGCATCCCTTATACCCTTTCTAAGAGATGTAAAATGAATACTCTCTTTATAATCCTTTCCCTCATTTTCGTGACAGAAGGAACATTTTTCTTCTATAAGAATTTTTCCCCCGTAAATTTTAAAGGAAACAGTTCTGTGTTTTCCATGACATTCATAACATTCAAGCTCACCAAAATGGACACTCTTTTCAAAATTTTTAACAATGTCAGGATGACAGGCCTGACAGAAAGCCCTGACCAATGTATCAGGGTGAGGAAATTTATCAAAGCCCGGATGACATTCACCACAATTTAAAATAAAATGGGGAGAAGAAGAAAGAGAATCCTTTATTGAAGGAGAGTGGCATTTCTCACACTCTGCTTTTAAAATACCTGTTAAAAAAAGACTAATCGTGACAATCTTTGCAGAAACTAAACCCCACTTTAATCTTCCTGTGGCAGTCCTTGCATTTAAGTTCAACTTCTTCAATATGAAAGACATGGGAAAAATCACCAATCTTTGTTTTAAGATTTTTATTATAAACACTTTTATGGCAAAAAATGCAATCTCTTTTAATTTCTTTTTTGTGATGACAGGGGATGCACCCTGTTTTATCAAACTTTATAATCTCTCCTTCTGGTTTTTCATAATGGGGTCTGTGGCACAGGGTGCAGTTAAATCCCTTTTCCTCTATATGTGTTCTATGATTAAAGGTTATACTGAAAACAACTCCCTTTTTATCCTCAACCCCCTGATGACATCTCATACAAACCCTTTTTTCCGGGCTATATCTTATCCATGGTATTTCAAAGGATTTTTTAAATCCCTTTTTCTTTAATGCTGAATTTATAAATTCTATGGATTTTTCCAGCAAAACAGTAGCATAATCAACATTATGAATTCCAAATCCTTCTTTAACGAGATTAAAGTTGTTAATCGCATCTTTTAATTCAGGAGAATCTGCTGGTAAAAAGCTTTTTGCCTCCTGTATTATCTTCTCAGTTTTTTTAAACTTATCCTGAATACTTTTCTCCCACATTTTATAAATTTTATAATAACTGGCTCCGTGACAGTTCATACACGAAAAGGCACCTGAAATTTTAATGAATTTACCATCCACCCTGTTTTCTATAAAGTGGCATCCCTCACATCTTATACCCGCCTTATACATCGCAGAGGGCATGGGAGGGACACCTACACCACCTATTCCCATGTATAAATCCTTTTGAGGAGAATGACCTGAGATGTGGCAGGTGGAACAGGGGGTTTTAACAACCGCCTCTATATCCTTTGGTTTTCCATGATATATCTCCTGATGACACGCAATACACTCCACTTTATGTTCTGCAATGTGAATTTTATGAAGATATTCAGGTTCTCCATATTTTTTAACTCTATTCGGGTCATTATGACAGGAATAACACCTTACCTGAAGAACGCTTCCCTCACCCTCTATGGAGTGGGAGTGACAGAAAAGACAATCCATCTTGTATCTTTCGACATTCGCATGGTCAAATTCAAATCCTGCGGTAACAATTTTTTTCTCAGGTGTTCCGTGACAGAGTTCGCAGTCTGCCATTCCCTGACCTATTTTCACATCTTTAAAATGACAGAGAAAACAGGAAGTTTCTGTAACCCTTATATGCATACCCTGGACAATCTGAGAGTGACAGGAAGTGCATCTCAATCTCTTCTTCCTTCTTAACTCCATGAGATGAGGAGTATGGTCAAACAAAACATTTTTGAATAAAACTTTGCCAGCAAGCAGCCTTTTTTCATGGCATCTCAAGCAGGCATCATCCTCAATTTCTGTCCAGGGATTTGTTGAATATGTTCCTGTGATGTATCTTGCAACCATGGCAAGAGCTTCGTATTTTTTCCTTATTTCAGAGCCTATACCAGGTGGAATATGACATTCAACACATGGAACTTCATTGTGAGAAGAAGTTTTCCAAGATTCATAATAAGGGGTCATAACATGGCACGAACCACAGAATCTTGGATGGGATGTTACCTGAATCAGAACGAAAAAAAGAACTATCGCAAAGGCAACAAGGAAAGAAAAAACTATGAGGAAAAACTGTGTTCTTCTCATCTTCTGTAATATATTATAAGAGCAATTGTGAAGAATATTAGAAACCAGAAAATGGGTAAAAGAATCCTTTTGCTTTCAAACAGTTTTTTCTTTCTTATTGCCTCCCTTTGAACTTCCTCTGCGATTGATTTAGATTTGGCGATAAAACTTTTAACTTCTTCAACAGAAATAGAATGGGAGACAGGTTCTGCTTCTATCAAATAGGTTTTTGCCTCCTCTATTCTCCCTATGAAATCTTCTACATCAACAGGTATTTTCCTCAGTTCTTCTGTAAGTTTCTCTGCTCTTAAAATCTCATTCTCACATGTTATAAAAAGAGTATAAATTTCCTCCGCTATTTTGTAGCTCTTAGATTCTCTCTCATGGCATTCTATACATTTCTGTTTCCACAAATCATGAGAAGTTTTTTCAACATAATGATTGCTATGACATCCTTCGCATTCAAGATAATCGAGCTCCTTCCATACTTTGCTGTGATAACTTCTTAAAAAATATTCCCTTGTTCTTATATGACATTTACCGCATACTTTTTCAATATCACCTATACCTGGGGGAACTGCACCATGGGTGCTATGACAACCTACACAGGTGGGTGAGTGAGGGTTTCCCTTTCTAACCTCCTCTGCGTGAATGGAAAGGTTATATTCAAGAACAACATCAGAAGAGATTCCGTATTTTTTCATCATATTAAAATCACTGTGGCACTTTCCACACATCAGGGGAAGACTCATTTTATTTGTAAGAGAAAGAGGGTCATTGTGAGGAAGAATTCTGTGGACTCCATGACAATCAGTGCATACAGCAACTTCGTCATTTCCTTTTTTAAATGCTTCACCATGTTCAGAAGTATAGTATAGAATTTCCTGATCAAATGAAAGACCATAGGGTTTCATTTTCTCAGGAGAACTGTGACAATAAGTGCATACTTTTATGACTTTCCTTCTTCCAGGAATTCCTTTAAATCCATCTGCATGAGCTTTTTTAATATCCAAGGTATTTTCATTTCCGCCATGGCAGGAAATACATTCAATCCTTTCTTTATAATGCACACCTTCAGAATATTCCTTTCTGACTTCTGAATGACACACCATACACCCTCTGGCCTCAAAAATTAAATATATAAAAATCATTCCTATCATTTCAAGTAAAATCCGAAAATACCGGTTATTATTAAAAAAAGTAAAATCATAATCGAAACCAGAAAAACCAGAGGTCTTTTATATAGAGGAATCGGCTTACTTCTATCGATCCAGGGTAAGAAGAAAAGAAAAAGGACCAAAATCAACATAATCACACCCGCTAATGTATCGGGAAGTTTAACTTTTAAAAAATGGAAAGGGAGAATGAAAAAGGGAAGAGCAATTTTCGGGGGAGTCTTAAAGGGGTCAAAAACCTGTATATATTTTGCAGGAAACAAAACAGAAAGGGAAAAGAGAATCCCTGTAAGTAAAAGGAAAATGATGAAAATATCGTAAAAATATCCCGGATAGATGGGTTCCATTTTTTTGGGTGATGTAAAGAACCCGAGTTTTCTTACTGAAAGAAAATGAAGATAAAATATGCAAAACAAAAACAGGGGAGTGAAAAATACATGAGAAATGTAAAACCTCAGATGCATGTACTTATCTATCATGAAATTCCCGTAAAGGAAAGAAAAAATTCTATCCACAAAGGGGATAACTTTAATTATTTCGAGAATCCTTTCAACTTTCCAGTAATTTCCGTCACTCATGGGCAAGAGGGTGCCCGTTATATATTGAAAGGAAAGTAAAAGAAAAATGAGAAAGGCAAAAATCCAGAAGAGTTCTCTGGGAGGATGATATATCTTATGATATATGAATCTCAAAAGCCTGAGCATTACAAAAATTATAATTAAGATGCCTCCCCATCTGTGGATACCCAGAATATAATATCCTATGGGAACATCCCTTATTATAAATATCGTGCTTTGATAACCCTTTTCCATTGAAGGAATATAATATAAAAGTAGTAAAATTCCTGTGAATATCTGAAATAGAAATTGAATAAATATCAAAATACCGAGAAAATAAGGCCATCTTGAATAATAGGGCACTGGCCTGTTGGTTACTTCCTTTAAACTTTCCTTTACGGATTTATCCAGAGGGAAGGGATAATAGAATATACCGAAAGTCGTGATAAAAGAAAGAAGTTCATTTAAATGAACTCTTTTTTCAAACCATTTTAAAACTTTATCAAAGAATGACATATACCCTCTCCCCTCTTATTTCAATCCTGTATCTTTCAAGCGGATTTGGGGGCGGCCCCTGCACCACATTTCCGCTTAAATCAAAAATTGCGGCATGACAGGGACATTTTATAACTTTTTCATCCGGCTTATATTCCAGGATGCACTTCATATGGGTACAAACCGCAGAAAGGGCAATATATCCTCCTTCGGTCCTTATTACCCAGAGAGGTTCTTTCAAATGGGGAATAAATTTACCTTCACCAATTTTTAAATCTTCATACTCACCCACCTCTATTTCCTTTTCAAATTCCCTTCTTTCCACTCTCGGAATTCTAATAAATGAAAAAATTGCACCTATTGCTCCGAGAACCCATGCAGAAAGGGTGCCTCTGAAAATCCATTTCAAAAAATCCCTTCTTTTCATGGTATTTTCTTTTTCTCCTCCTTCCAGGGTGGCAAAATCAATAAAAGAATCAGGAGAATAAAGAAGGGAATAAGTAAAAC
This sequence comes from Candidatus Hydrothermus pacificus, assembly GCA_002011615.1. Classification (GTDB taxonomy): domain Bacteria; phylum Hydrothermota; class Hydrothermia; order Hydrothermales; family Hydrothermaceae; genus Hydrothermus; species Hydrothermus pacificus. Next base: position 97,815 of record MTOH01000018.1, read on the forward strand.
ACCGATTGCAATATAAACCCCTTCCCTTCCTATAAGCTGTAATTTATAAATCGTTAATCCCCTTAAACTTTTTGAAAACAGCTGCCCTCCTATAACAACATTCCATCTGGTGGCAAAAATTCCGACCAGAACCATAAGGCTCGTTAAAAAATACCAGAACCTTTTTGTAGTATCCGAAGTTTTAAAAATTCTCAAATATCCGAGAATAAGCATGGGAATTACCGCACCTATTAATATCTGAATTATAAAAAGGGAGATAAATAACTTTCCTTTTATAAGAACAGTAAACATATCAAAAAACTCTTCTGCCTCATAAAATCTCTGACCCAAATCCAGCATTTCAAGGGAGAAATCTATTATGATTGAATACAAAAGATACTTTGCCATGGCATCCAGACAGGGAATATCGGGCTTTTCACCCCGTATGTAAGAAATTATCATATAGAGGAAAAGAACAAGTGCAATTCCGGATACCATTGCTGAAAAGAGAAATATAACGGGCATTATAACACTTGACCACCAGGGATTTGCTTTTACGGAACCGAAAATAAATCCCACATAACCGTGAAGCAAAACAGCGGAAGGTATCCCGACGATTGCAACAAACTTTCCGAATCTCTTATCAAATTCTTCTGCTTCTTCGGTAACCTCACTTACGCCCAGGGCAAGAATTTTATATATAACCCTTTTAATACCTTTTGTTTCTTTTGACCAAGCAACAATTTCCTTTCTGTATTCAAGCCATATTTCTATTAATAAGATTGCCATTAAATACCAGAGGTATACAAATCCGAAAACAGCCATCGCAGAACTGGTATGGGGTGTTAAAAGGATTTCAAACCCTCTGAGGGGATGTGTTATATGAAAAAGAAGGGGAAGAGGGGCACCTATCAGGAAAGCGAGGGCTGTTAAAAGGGCAAGTCTATAAGTGGGTCTTACATCTCTCACTTCAAAAACTTTTTCTAAGGAAGCGAGTATAAAAGCTCCTGCAACAAGTCCGGTTATATAGGGATAAAGAACAATTAAAATACTCCATCTGAGTTCTATTTCATTGGGATAAATAAATCCCTGAACATACTTTAAAACCTCATACAGATGCTGAAGTTCCCCGCTCATCTTACCTCCATATCCATTTCCTTATAATAAACTTTTGGATGGGTCCTTAAAGCGGGCTTTAAAACTTGAACTGGATATTTTTTCAAAATTTTATAAACCGGACTTTCCGGGTCATCTATTTTACCGAATATCCTTGAAGATGTGGGACATACAGTTACGCAGGCAGGTAAAAGACCTTTTTTAATTCTGTGATAACAAAAGGTGCATTTATCCGGTGTCTTTGTCTCGGGATGGAAATATCTCGCACCATAGGGACATGCCTGAACGCAATAACCGCAACCGATACAATACTTTTTATCCACAAGAACAACCCCATCCTCAGTCTCGTAAGTCGCTCCTACAGGACATACCTGAACACAGGGGGGTTCCTCACATTGATTGCAGAGTTTCGGAACAAAAAAGCTTTTAGCTATCTTCTTTGCAGGATTAAGTTTCTTAAAACCGTCCATACCACCGTTTTGGGATTCCACATAAACTTCTCCGTCTTCAAATATCATATATCTCTCTATCCATGTTCTGAAATAAAAGGGCTCAAGGGGAACATTATTCTCTTTCTTACATGCTTCCACACATTTACCACAACCGATACATTTACTTATATCAATTACCATTCCCCATTTATTTTTCCCGTATTTAAAAGTAGAAAGAATAAAACTAATAAAGGAACTAGTCTTAATCCCTGAAAGTATAACAACACCGGAAAGTTTTTTTATAAATTCCCTTCGCGAAACTCTTTTCATTCTATCTTCGGGTTATGAGACAGATGACAGTCCTCACATTTTTCTTCAGGAAAATGTCCCTTTTTCTCAATCTGTGGAAAAGTGGAGGGTCTGGATTCAACGGCAAAATGACACAGACCGCAAAAATCTCTTTCTGTTCTTTTCAGAGGTTTATAATTTTCGGGTTCTTCAATATGACTTGCAAGTGGTCCGTGACACACCTGGCAATTCACCTTTTTATGAACCGATGAGGTAATCTCATTATACTCCTCCTCATGACAATAGGCACAATCCTCTATGTTCCCGTATCTAATAGGCAAATTTACATTCTCCTCAATGGACTTTGCTCTGAAATGTCCCAGTTTTCCAAAGCTTTTTGGAATTATAAACGGTCTTACTATTATGAATAAAATCAGTATTCCGAAATATAAAAACAGAAGCCTCTTTATATGGGTGTATTTACCGTATTTTTTTATCTTTCTTTCCTTCATTCCGTCTCTATTCCGAGTACGGTTTCAAAACCCTTCTGAGAAACCTTCAATATCCATATTTCCTTTTTCGGGGTATGCCCTTTAAATGAATATTTACCTGTAATCCCATTAAATTCTTTTAATTTTTCCATACAGGAAAGTAAGTCTTTTCTTGTATAAATTCTTTTATTTTTAAAACATTCATTTATAAAAAGGAGCGCATCGTAGGAAAGTGCAGAAACTGTAGCCGGTTTTCTACCATACTCTATCTCAAACTCATCAACAAAATCCTTTATTTCCTCAATTTTCCTATCAGGATGAAAAGGAGATGAAATGAATACCTTTATCTCTTTATCCAAATAATTTCTGAATCTCTCCACAATTTCATGAGAATACCATCCGTCTCCTCCTATAAAAACTGGCGTAAATTTATTCTCTATGCACCTTTCAATCAAATGGACTGCATTTTCAAGATAAAGGGGGGCAAACAAAATCTGGGGCTTGGTCTTTCTAAGAGAGGCAATCTTCAAATCAATACCTTCCTCAAACTCTTCAACCCCTACGATTTTGCCTCCTTCTTTTTCAAAAGTTTCTTTAAAAAATTGAGTAAGGACCGAAGAATAGGGGTCTTTTTTTACATAAAATATCCCTGCTCTTTCCAGACCTAAATATTCTCTTACAAATTTTGCCAGGGCTCTTCCCTGCTCATCGTCCGAATAAATCATTCTGAAAATCCATTTTTTATCTTTCGTGATTTCCGGATTTGTTGCAGTGGGGCTTATAAGAGGGATATTGTTTTTCTCAGCTAAGTTTGAGGCAAGTAAAGAAAACCGGGATGTAAGAGGACCAGCCACACACAGAAACTCTTCATTTTTAGAAATCTCCAGTAAAGTTTTACTTAGAATCTGTGAATCACTTTTAAAATTAAAAATTTTGATTTCAAAAGGGGGATTCTGTTTTTTAATAAAAAATTTTATTCCTGCTTCTGCATCCTTACCATAGGAAGAATATTTACCGGAGAGGGGTAGAAGAACAGCAACCTTTGGTATTTTTTCATTACCACATCCCAGAAAAAATAAAACTGCAAGAAAGAGATATCTCATTCAGGATGAATGGTCATAAAGTATTTAAATCCTTCTGGTAAAACCCTGATTATAAAAACGTCTTTTAAAGGGTCCTTTCCTTTTTTAAAGGAAATTTTGCCTGTAACCCCTTCAAATTCAAATCCTTTCAGATTATTAACAAGCTCCATTCTTTCAGGTTCTTTCATCCTTTTAAAAACTTCATAAACAATATTAACCGCATCATAGGCAAGAGCAGAGGCAAAATCAGGAACTTCCCCATATTTTTCTTTATATTTCTTAACGAAATCTTTTACTTTATTAGAAGGTAAATCCGGAGTAAAAGGAGAAGAAATATAAGCAGTTACCTTTTTAAAAACATCTTTATTGTTTTCTATCAGGTCTTCGCTATACCAGCCATCTCCTCCAACAAAAACTGGAGTAAACTTTATTTCCAGAGCCTGTTTTATTATAAGAGGAACATAGTTTGCATAAACCGGCAGGAAAAGAACTTCAGGGTTTAAAGAGCTTATCTTATCAAGTTTTGAATAAAAAACAGTATCTTGTTCAAGGAAAAACTCAGAAGTTACAATTTCTCCACCAAGATTTTTTAAGGAAATTTCAAAATTTCTTGAAAGAACCTCTGAATACGGGTCATTTGCTTCATAAAGTATAGCTACCTTCTTTTTATTCAGTTTTTCATAAACGAATTTCGCAAGTATTGCTCCCTGTATTGAATCTGTAAAAGTAACTCTGAAAACAAAATCTCCTATTTTTGTCACAAGGGGATGGGTTGCAGTTGGAGAAAGTACAGGAAGTGAATATTTTTGAGAAACAGAGGCAGATATAAAGGCATTTCTGGATATCACAGGTCCTATCACACATATTACATCTTTATCCTCTCCAAAAGATAACATTATTTCCTTTGTAAGGTCAGGCAGACCCCTGTTATCTCTGATAACAAATTCCAGACTCTTTCCAAAGAATTCTTTATCTTTTAATTGTTCTATTGCAAGATTTGTTCCTTTAAGGGCACTATTTCCATAAATAGAAGCAGGACCCTCCTGAGGCAGAATCATACCTATTTTCAGTTTTGGAGCCTCACAGCTTAAAAAAAACAAAACCAACCCGCTTATCAATATTAATTTTTTCATAATATTTAAAATTTTAAAATTATCTTACTTTTCTGGAACAGGATGGGCTATCTGTTTTAAAAATTCCTCAAATTTAAATTCTTTATATGTGGGACTATTTTCATTATGACACTTTTTACATGTCTCTTCAGTGATTGTCACAAGACCATAGTCTTCTCCCTTAAGTTCTCCTTTAAAAATACCTTTCATAACCTTCATTGATTTATACTCAGAACCAGGACCGTGACAATCCTCACATCCAACTGCTTCTTCACCGTCCCATCCATTATGACAGGAAAGACATTTATCGGATTTCTGGGGGTCTTCTATTCCCATTTTCTCGGCAATTTTTTTCGACTCTTCAGAGGCAAGAGTTTCAAAAGCTTTTGCGTGAGGACCCTCACTCCATTTTCCCCATTGATTTCCACTCTTTTCACTCTTATGACATATCTTGCATTTTTTTGTCCCCACATACTCAAACTTCTTTTCGGTCTCCTCTGCTATAAGCAGACCTGCACTCACAAGTAATAGCATCATAACCTTTTTCATAAAAACCTCCTTTTTTAAAGACTCTAAAAATTTTAAAGTTTCCAAAATGAAAATTTCAAACATGTTGCTTTTTTAAAAGTTTATAAAATCTCTGGAAAACAATTGAAAAAGATAAGAGAAAATATTATAAACGCAAAGTATGCCTTTGTTCCATTCCAGAACAGGATTTCTCAAATCTTCTTTTTCAATTTCTCTGTGGCAATCAACACAGACATCTTTTACCGGTGTGTAAGCCTTACGGATAAACAAAACCAGAATGCATAAAAGTCATATGATAAAATCTTTCAAACAAAATATATGAGCCTTCTTTTTAAGATGAACAAGACCCTTAGGGGATAATAAAAGAAATACAAAAAACGAGGAAGAGGTAAAATTCTATAAATTCTTTTATCAGGATTTAAAAGACTTGATAAATAATGGATTTTTTGGGGGAAGGAATCAATGAAAAGAATGGACAAAAGGTCCTTTTTCAAAGCAGAAGGGTCATCCTCTTTAAACATAAAGTCTCTCAAAAAATCGGGTATTCTATTAAATTTTAAAAAACCAGGGATTTTTGTATGAAAGAGAATGCTTGATAAGGTTAATGATAATTTAACCATTTTCAGGATTCTAAACCTTTTTGAAAGCTCAAAGACTTTATTGTAATCAACATGGAATTTACTTAGAATACAGTGAATGTCGAGAATAAACTTTAAAAGGCTGAATCTGTGTAAAAATGCATGAACCGCAACCATTATAACTTCCCATTCTCTTGAAAACTTATAAATCTCAAGACCATCTATTTTTACTTTTTCGACCTCTATAAAATTTTCAAAATTACCAGTATATTTAAATCTATGGGGAAGCAAATCAAAGTGTATCTCAACGAGAAAATTTTTCTTATAGAGTTTATATTCATTATAAAATTTAAAATGGAAATTCCTTAAAAACCTCTCTTCCTGCGGGTCTATATTAAAGGAAAATCCTGAATCTTTCAGGGTTTCAATTGCCTTTTCTAAATCTTTCCTCATAACAAACAGATCAATATCAGAAAAAACCCTCAAATAAACTTTTTCATAAACTTCTTCAGAAAGCAAAAATCCCCTCAGGGGAATCGCCTTTATGCCCTTTTGTTTTAATTTTTTAAGAACAAAAATTGTTTCATCCTTCAAACACTCCACTCTTTCTCTATTTTTTTTACATAAAAATTTCAGTAATTCTTTTACCTTTACGGGAACAAAATCTTTATCTTTTAAAAATTCATAAAATAAAGGGTAAATTTCTTCATCTTTTAAAATCTTTACAAAGCTCATCCAGTTTATTTCAGAAAAATCTTTTTCTTTTAACCTCTCGCCTCTGAGAAAAGAAATAATAAGACTTGCTTCTTTTGAAAAATTAAAATCCGATGAGGATTTCACAGGCTTTTTGAGTTAAAAATTCAAAAGAATTCCAGAAAATTTTGTAAGCAGGAACAGTATCCACAATCTCTTCAATAAAATCAAGCCCTTTTAATTTCATATAATCAGGTGAATTCAGGGACACAGCGGAAAGATATAAAAATGTTATACTCTTTTTCATCCTTTCAATCTTATTTAATCTCGAGGGCACAGGAAATATAATCCTTTTCAGGGGTAAAAAGGAGTTATTCAATATTTTCCAGGGAAAAACAAAAATTTTTTGAACTTCTTTATCTTCAATAAAATTTTCATTATCCACAAATCTTTTTAAATCTTTATGAATCCCTGCTGGTTGAGGGTAGGAACCTGCATAAAAATTTTTATGCCTGTAATCAACAGGGGTTATATCATCACCCATATAAAAAAAATCTTTTTTTGAAAGCAAAAGAGATAGGGTACTTTTACCCGAACCTGCTCTTCCAGAAATTAAAAAGGTATTTTTACCATCAGAAACACAGCTCCCATGAAGTATTAAAAAATTATTAAACAAAGGAAATATATTCTCCTTTATAAAAAAGTCAAGAAAATTTATAATCAAAAGAGGATTTTCACTGGAAAATATCTCTTTTTTTTGATAGAAAATGTAGAATTCATTATCAAACTCTATTCTGAAATTAAACTTCCCCTTTCCCTTGAAATTCTCAAAATACCTGAAGTAATTTTCAATAAACGGGGTTAATTTCCCTGAATTATCGTTAATTTCAAACTTTTCATTCAACAATATTTTTTTTACGGAGTTCATCCAGACTTTTTTTTAAATCCTCAAGAACTTCTTTTTTGTCAAGATTAAGGGTCTGTGATATTATATCAGCCATTTCTCTCACACTGAAATTTCCATCACACATTTCCAGCATTATCTTTGCGGTTTTGTTTAAAAGAAAAACTGCGTCTTTTGAAGGGTCATAAATAATTAAATCTTCCTCAACTTCTCTTATTTCAAGATTACCCTTTTTCCTGGGCTTCCAATCATAAGAAAATTCATGCATCAATTTTTAGAACTCTCTCTTATCTTCTTCAAAGAGTTTTTCTTCCTTTCCCTTTCCTCCTGGAAAAGGAGTCCCTGCCCACACTTTCCTTGAACTGAAGGTTATAATAACAGGAACTGCCCACACTCCTATCTTTAACAGTTTTCTCCTTATTTCATCAATTTTTTCTTTTTTATCTTTCTCTTTCATCTATAACCCTCCAGATAATTAATAAATATAATGTAAAAAGACATCAAATTTCAAATTCGAGTAAATTAACTGCCTCATCAGCAAATTCATCAGGAACAAGTATCTTTACCTTGCCGAGCCCGTTCACATGAATCCCATAAATGGAACTCACTGCTTCTTTTTTCAGAATACAGGGAATACCCTCTGATTCAAGTTTTGATTTTATAATTTCTGCCTCAAAAGGATATGTTGAATATATTTCAACCCAGTTCAACTCGCCTCCAGAATTTTTATAATCCTCTTATAATCCTTAAAACTTTCAAAAACATAATCGGGTGAGTATTTTTTAAGTTCACTTAAAGAAAAATTGCCCGTTGCAACTGCAATTGAATTAAAACCCGCCTTTTTGGCAGCAATTATATCAAGATGGGTGTCTCCTATTACAAAGATTCTTTCAATTTCATCTGTGTCTTTTATAATTTCTTCGGCTCTCTTCCTGGCAACAATAAGTATCTTTTCTCTTATTGCTGAATCAGAAGCAAATCCTCCAAACTCAAAATAATCCCATAAACCCGAGGGCATAAGTTTTAACCTCGCACCCTGGTATATGTTTCCGGTTGCGAGTCCCAGAAGAAATTTTTTCCTGTTTTTTAGTTCCTTTAACAGCTCGGGTATGCCCTCCATAACTCTGTAATCCTGATTCCACACAGTTTTTTCAAGATTTTCCAGATATTTCTCAAAAACCCTTTCTATTTCTTTTTCATCGGGCTCCTTTTTAACATTCTTTATAAAAATTTCTCTGACTATCTGAGGGTCTGTCATACCATCCGGTCTCACTCCCTTCATGCAATTCCTGATCCCATAAAGTTTATTAAAGGTCCTCTCCAGCGCTCTACCTCCTGCATATCCGGACCATATAAGTGTTCCGTCTATATCAAAAAGAAGAAGTCTGTATTTCATTCCAGCGATATATAAGGTTTTATTCTCTCCAGTTTTTTATAACCTACACCTTTTACTTTCAAAAGGTCTTCAACCTTTATAAACTTCTGTTTTTCTCTCATTCTAATAATTATTCGAGCAGTTTTCTCTCCTATTCCTGGAATCATAATCAGAGAATCCACAGGGGCTGTGTTTATATTTATCTTTATAATTTCGTCCTCATCATAAAGCATAACCCTGTCCTGGTTAATTTCTTCCTTATCTTTATCCCTTATAAAACTGTAAAAGTTTCCAAGAACAACCATCAGAAAAATAAAAATTGTAACCCTTCTTTCAAAAGGGGTCAGAGTCAAGCTCATTCTTAACCTATCAAGCTTATTCATTTTTTAAAAGACTTCTTGTTATTTCAAGATAAACTTTTAAAAGTTCGGGAAAATTTCGGGTCAAGTATTTTTCGTGTTTTGCAAGGGTGTCAAAGTCTTTTCTTTTTGCCGGACCGGTAATAGATTTATGAACTCCTTGCCCTTTAACATTGACAAGTGTGTTTTCTATCAGAGGAAAAAGCATATCAAGTTCAAAACCCCCTTTTTTGAGAATTCTTTCAGACCATCTCAGCAGAAATATAAAGAAATTTGAGGAAATCGTTGATGAAAGATGAATTAAAAACTTCTGATTTTCATCCACTCTCAGGATTTTAATGTCCTCTTTAAAAACTTCTTTCAGAAATTCATACGTATCATCTTTGCCCAGAAAGCTGGCATAAATATTTTTAAGATAATCAGGACTCATAATTGCAAAGGTTTGAATTGGGTGGAAGGAGCCAGTTTCAAAGCCTTTTGTTTTCAAGGGTTTTAAAACGTCCAGTCCGAGACTCCCTGAAACATGCACAACCTTTCCCGATTTAGTCAACCTCAAGTTCTGAACAAAATTTGCTATTTCATCATCTTTTATGCATATAAAGGTGAGGTCAGAGTTTTCAAAAACTTTTTCTGGAGATAATAGGGGATTGCCTATAAGGGATTTCAGGTTTTCTCTTTTTTTATCATTCAGCGTCCACCAGCAAAAATCTATATTTTTCTCTTTAAAATATAAAGCCAGTGAACCTCCAACTCTTCCTGCTCCCACTATTCCCAGTTTCATAAAATTACTCTGCTTCCTCTCCTGGATTCAAAACAATGACTTCTGTTTTAACTCCGTATGCCATGACTTTTTCCATAAACTTTTCGGGTTTTCCTGTTAAAGGAGGGAAAGTTCCCCAGTGCATGGGTATTGCATACTTTGGTTTTAAAACATTTATCGCGTAGGCAGCCTCCTCAGGTCCCATTGTAAAAAGACTTCCTATGGGAATGAGGACAAGGTCAGGCTTGTAAAGTTCAGCAATAAATTGCAAAGAACCAAAAAGACCCGTATCACCCATGTGATAAACCTTGAATCCATTCTCAAATGTAATTATAAATCCCGCTGGTTCACCACTAGGCAATATTCTTCCACCTTCGTCTATACCTGAAGAATGAGTTGCATCGGTCATTGTGACCTTTATACCGTCAAAATCCAGACTTCCACCTTTATTCATACCCTGAACTTTCTGAACCCCTTTTGAGTTCAGATAAACAGATATTTCATAAATTCCCACAACAAGAGCACCTGTCTTTTTGGCTGTTTCAACAGTGTCTCCGAGATGGTCACCATGACCATGGGTTATTAAAATCAGGTCCACCCTGTCATAATCTTTTCCAGGAGACTTCGGGTTTGAAAGCCACGGGTCAATAAATATAACCTTGCCTTCTGGCGATATTAATCTGAAAGCAGCGTGCCCATAATATTTAACCCTTATTCCTTCAAATCTCTTCATATTGACCTCCTTTTTTAGAAATTCTATTATAATACCTTATATTAATATCCTTCAAATTGAGTTAATATAATACTCTTCCTTTAAAATTATATTCAGGAAAAAAAGGGAGGTAAAATGGAATATCTGAAAAAAACAGATGAAGAGATATATGTTTTAATAAATAAGGAACTTGAAAGGCAAAGAAACAACATAATTCTTATCGCATCGGAAAATCACACTCCTGTTGAAATCCTGTATCCAATGGGCACATGGATTTCAAACAAGTATGCAGAAGGATACCCCCATAAAAGATATTACGGCGGGTGTGAGGTGATGGACGAGATAGAGGATATAGCACGAGAAAGACTGAAAAAGTTATATGAGGCAGAACATGCAAATGTTCAACCTCATTCAGGAACACAGGCAAATCTATCGGTTTATCTTGCTTTACTTAAAACAGGTGATACAATTTTATCAATGGAACTCTCTCACGGAGGTCATCTTTCCCATGGACACCCGGTAAATGCAGCAGGTAAATATTACAATGTTGTAAGATACGGTGTAAGAAAGGACACAGAAGAGATAGACTTTGACCAGGTAAGGGACCTTGCCAAAAAACACAATCCAAAGATAATAATATGCGGTTATTCGGCATATCCAAGATTTATAGACTTTAAAACATTTAAAGAAATAGCAGATGAAGCTGGNGCTTATCTTCTCGCTGATATTGCCCATATTGCAGGTCTTATAGCAGCAAAAGTCCATCCAAACCCTTTCCCTTATGCAGACATTGTCACAGGGACAACTCATAAAACATTACGAGGACCAAGAGGAGGTTTTATACTCTGTAAAAAGGACCTTGCAAAAAAGATTGATAAGGCAGTGTTTCCGGGAATGCAGGGCGGACCTTTAATGCATGTAATTGCTTCAAAGGCAGTGTGTTTCAAGCAGGCAATGACCGATGAATTTAAAAAGTATGCAGAACAGATAGTAAAAAATAGCAGGATTTTGGCTGAGAAGCTTAAGGAGAAGGGAGCAAGGATAGTTTCAGGAGGAACCGACAATCATCTTTCTTTAATTGACTTAAGACCTCTCAACATAACAGGTAAAGAAGCTGAAGATTTACTTGGAAAAGCAGGGATTGTTGTAAACAAAAATACCATACCCTTTGATGAACAGCCACCAGCCATAACAAGTGGAATAAGAGTAGGCACACCCTGTGTTACAACAAGAGGAATGAAAGAAAAGGACATGGAGAAAATTGCCAGTTTTATATATGAAGTGATAAGCAAGAGAGATGAAAACACCCTCAATAAAATAAGGGAAGAAACTCTTGATTTCCTGAAGGACTTTCCTCTTTATGAAACTGTTTAATTTGTTTTTAATTTTTCTATCCGGTTGTGTTTATTCATTTCGCGGGTTTTTCCCGAAAGAACTAAAAAAAGTGGGCGTTGAGACATTTGAAAACCATAGCACGAGATACGGTATAGAGATAAATGTGACGCAGAACTTTATAAAGGGTTTTGAGGAAGATGGTAGACTTGAAATAGTTGAACCTTCAAAGGCAAATCTGCTTATAAGGGGCAAAATCAAAAGCTTTTCTAAAAATCCTCATTCATTTGACCAGAGTGGTGCGGTTTCAGAATACAAAGTTACACTATCTGCAGATATTGAATTTATAAACAAACTAAAAGATGAAGAATTTCTACCTGCAAAGAGTTTCAGTGGATGGGCTATATACAAAATTCCTGATGAGGATGAAGATACAGGAATTGAAAGGGCGTCAAAGGACCTGGCTGAAAAGGTAATAACCTTTTTATTCTCATCATCATGGTGAAGAAAAAATTATATGAGGTAGAAATTCAAAAAATTGTTCAAAAAGGATATGGAATTGGTTTTAAAAGTAAAAAAACTTTTTTTATACCTTATGTGATTCCAGGGGAAAGAGTTCTTGTTGAGCCTGTAAGGCAAAAAAAAGATGTTGTGTTCGGAAAGGTAAAAAAATTTTTAAGAACCAATGAAAAAAGAACAGAGCCACCCTGTCCCTATTTTGGAAAATGTGGTGGGTGCCATCTTCAGATGGTCAGCTATGACATGCAATTAAAATTAAAAGAAGAAATCTTGAAAGACGCTCTATCCCACATAGGCAATATAGAAAACATCCCTGTTGAACACATTGAACCTTCAACATATCCTTTTAACTATAGAATAAAGGCACAATTACCTCTAAAAAGGCTCAAAGGAAAAGTATATATGGGATTTTACAAACCCGATTCTCACTACATAGTGGACATAGAAGAATGTCAGATTCAGAAAAAAACAATAAGTGAAATGATTAAAAAACTGAAAGAGATTCTCCAGGAAGAGAGAATTACAGTATATGATGAAACTAAAAAAAGAGGCAGATTAAAGCACTGTGTTATAAGATGTGATGCAGAAGAAAAAAGTGTTCTTTTAATATTTGTAACCCATTTAAGAGGATTTCCCAAAATTCTTGCTCAGAGAATATATGAAATTGACAAAGAAAAAATTAAAGGTATAGTTGAAAATTACAATCCTGAAGAAGGTAACAGGATTTTTGGTGAAGAAATAAGAACATTGATAGGTGATGACCATCTTTTTTATAGAATAGGCAAATATACATTCAGAGTCTCGGCCATTTCTTTTTTCCAGCTAAACCCGGAAACCGCAAAAAAAATGCTTGACTTTATACTTTCAAATTTATCAGAATATAAAGAAGGTATTGATGCGTTTTCTGGAGTAGGTTTTTTTTCAATTCCCCTTGCTGAAAGGATGAAAAAAGTGATTTCCATAGAAATATCAAAATCTTCTTATAAAGACCTGGTAAGGAACGTAAAGATAAATGAGATGATGAATGTAGAATCGGTAAACGCAGATGCGAATAAATACTTAGAAGAGGTTGAGAATGCCAACTTAATTCTCCTTGACCCTCCAAGAAAAGGGCTTGAAAAAGAAATTTTTAAAAATATAAAAAGGATTTCTCCTGAAAAGATAGTATACGTTTCATGCAATCCTCAAACTATGGCAAAGGACATTGAAATATTTTATAAGGATTTAAATTATGATATAGAAGTTTTAAAACCCTTTGACTTTTTCCCTCAAACCCATCATATTGAAGTTTGCTCTATTTTGAAAAAAAGATGAGATGGGTTTTAAGAGAAAAGGACAAGCATAGAAATATACCTCTTTTAGAGAGAATACTGAGGGTAAGGGGTTTTGAAAGAAAAGAAATAGAAAGATTTTTAAACCCTTCTCTCTCCCATCTTTACTCTCCTTTCCTTTTTGAAGATATGCAAAAAGCAGTTAAAAGGATAATCAAAGAGATTGAAATCCGGGGGAAAATTGGTATTTTTGGAGATTATGATGCTGATGGAGTTTGCGCAAGTTCTTTTTTGTTCAGAAAATTCAGGGAGCTGGGAATAAAACCTGTTGCCTACATCCCATCAAGGTTAAAGGAAGGGTATGGGATTTCAAAAAAGGGACTTGAACTTTTAAAGAAAAGAGGGGTTAATCTTGTAATATCTGTTGATTGTGGAATTTCTGCAATTGAAGAGGTCATGTATGCCAGAAAACTCGGTATGGATGTTATAGTAACTGACCATCATGAACCAAAGAGAACATTTCCTCCTGCTTTTGCGATCATAAATCCCAAGAGTTCAAAGCATTATCCCTTTAAATATCTTTCTGGTGCAGGAGTAGCCTTTAAACTGATGGAGGCAATATACGAAAGGCTGAAATTTGATAAAAAGGAGCTCTACTGGGACCTTGATTTAATAGCCATAGGAACAATTGCTGACCAGGTTCCTCTTGTTGAGGAAAACAGAGTATTCGCTCATTTCGGGTTAAGGGTTATTGAGAATACAAAAAAAGCAGGAATAAAGGCAATCAAAAAATCAAGCAGTATAAAAAACAGGGTTACTTCCTGGCATGTGAATTTTATAATTGCACCCAGGCTCAATGCTTCTGGCAGAATGGAACATGCCAGAAAATCTGCTGAACTCTTAATAACAAAGGATGGAGATATAGCTATGAACATTGCAGAATATCTTGAAGAAAAGAACAAATTGAGGCAGAATATTCAGGATATGATATATTCAGAGGCCAGGAAATTAACAAAAGAAGATGACTCTGTCCATGTACTTGCAAGTAAAGAATGGCACGAAGGAGTTGTTGGAATAGTTGCATCAAAAATACTTGATAAAACAGGTAAACCAGCTTTTTTATTTGTAATAGAGGATGGAATTGCAAAAGGTTCTGCAAGGAGTATTCCTGAATTTGACTTAATAAAAGCTCTTGAAAAATGTGAGGACCTGTTCATAGAATACGGAGGACATAAACTCGCAGCAGGTGTAAAATTAAAGGAAAATAATCTGGAAAAATTTAGAAAAAGGATAAATGAAATAGCAGGGAAAATACTGAATGAAGAAAAGCTTGAAAGAAAAATATATATTGATGTAAAAACTGATCTGGATATTCTTCTTAAAGAGGGAAACGAAATTCTCGAAAAACTTTCTCCTTTTGGTGAAGGCAACCCGGAACCTGTTTTCTTGATAGAAAATTTAACAGTGCTTTCAAAGCCGGAAAAGAAAAATAAAAAAATAAATTTCTACACCGGTGATGAAAAATGTTTTATAAAAGGCTATTATGAAAATGATAATTCTTTGACACTACAGATTGGCGATAGAATAGATGCTGTTTGTGAATTCCGTATAATAAAAGGAGAAAAAACTTTAAAAATTATTGATTTTAAAATAAGGTAAACTTTTTATCAACCAATTGTCAACCAATCTGAAGCAGACCTTAAAAAATATCTCCGGTCATAAATCTGCGTGAACATGAGGAATTAAATTAAAGGAGTTTTTATTATGAATCTATTTTTTTTCGAAGTAATCATAGCCACCGGGCTTTAAAGGAGATAATCTCTGGTCAATTTTTTTTATATAAACACCTTCCCCATCTTCCACTTTTCCAATTACGGTGATCTTTAAATTTCTATAGTTTTTTATCCTCTCATACTCTTTCTCAGATAAGGTAAATATCAGTTCATACTCCTCACCCGAGTTAATCACATACTCGTAAACTTCTTTTATACCCGCATCAAATACTTCTTTTGCCGCAGGAACTTTTTCTTCCTCAATTACTATCTTCACACCACTTTCAACCGCTATATGCCTCAAATCTTTTGAAAGACCATCAGATAGGTCTATCATTGAATTTATCCTGGTTATCTCAAGAATCTCCCTGATCTCTTTCAGATGAATTTCAGGATTGTAAAATTTTTTAAGTGCCTTTCTCTTTACTTTTTCCTGAACATCTATCTTAGTCTCCAGTATATCCACAGCAAGCCTTGAAAGCCCGATTTCACCCGTCATGCAAACAAGGTCACCTTCTCTTGCTCCGCTCCTCAGTGTCAGGTATATTTTTTCCACTTCACCAAGAACAAAAACATCTACAATTGTTTTACCCTCATAAAGGGTCAAATCACCCCCTGATATCGCAAAGTTATATTTACTGGCAACTTCTTTAAGACCTTCATAAAAATCTTTCAAGTTTTTTTCGATATTTTCACCGGATATTTTTAGATTAACATTTGCACATACAGGGTAACCACCGCAGGCAACCACATCGGATATTCCTCTCAAAAGAGCCTTTCTTGCAATTTCATAAGGGTTCATCCATCCTTTTCTGAAATGAATGTCCTCACATAAAGAATCAGAAGTTAAAAGGATATATTTATTTTCCAGAGGCAGAGCCACAGCAGAGTCATCTCCTATTCCTATTAAGATTCTCGGACTTTTAATCTCACCTTTTTTTAAAAATTTTATGAATTCAAATTCATTTTTCATTTTCAAACCATTTTAAAAATAAAAGAATTAATCTGCCCACTTCCTCAAGAGACTCCTTTGAACACTTATCAATATCATCCCCAGTTGTGTGCCAGAAAGGATAATCAAAATCTATTAAAAGGACTGTTCTGACTCCTTTTTTGTTCAGCGGAATGTGGTCATCAATAATTTCATACTTTGGAAAGAGAAAAAAACTCTTTAAATTATTAATATATGCAATCTCAAAAATTTTTCTTGTAATATAAGGGGCGTATTTTAAAGAATTGATCTCCTGATACACACCCAGGTGTTTATCTCCTATCATATCCACTACTATACCAAAGTAATACTCTGTCGGGTTCATATGGTCAGAGAAGTATTTTGAACCATAAAGAGGTGCATTACCAAAATCCTCTCCATCAAAAAATACCACCTGGATTGCAAAGTTAAAAACCTTTAAAGAATCTAAAAGAGCCAGTAAAACAGCTGTGCCTGAACCAGAATCATTTGCACCGGGGATTCCCGGATAAGTATCGTAATGAGTACCAAGCAAAACTTTTTTCCCCTCCCCATAAGTTCCTATAATATTGAAAAACTCAGTATCCTCTTTTTTAAACTTCTGAATTTCTACATCAAAACCTTTGTTTTTTAGAACATTTTCTATGTAATTTCTACACTTCTTATGTGCCTCTGTCCCCGGTTCTCTCGAACCAAATGAAGTAATTTTTTGCAATTGATAAAAGGCATTATCTCCCAAGGAGATTATTATAAAAAACACCAGAGCTAGCCCCTGAATTTGCTTTCCTCCCCTTTTAAAAGTCTCTTTATGTTTTCTCTATGCAGGAACACAATCAGAAAAAACACAAAAAGTGTAAGGATTTTAAAGTACAGAGGATATTTTAATATCCCTGTGACAATTACAAGGGCAAGAACAGCACTCATCGAGCCTACAGAGACTATTCTGGTAATTAGAATAACAAGGAAGAATGTTAAAAAAGAAATTAAAAAGGGGAAAGGAGTTAATATAATATAGGCTCCAAACATTGTTGATACACTTTTACCTCCCCTGAATTTTAAAAATGGTGTTGTCGCATGACCGAGAATCGCCATAAATCCTGTTAATGATGCAATTAAAAATCCGCAAAACTTAAGAGCGAAAAGAGTGGGTATTAAAGATTTTGAGACATCAAGAACCGCTGTGAGCAAACCAAGTTTTTTATTGAATCTGAAAACATTTGTCGCTCCTATATTCCCGCTTCCAAAATTTCTTATATCATTTCCCTTTGATTTCACAAAAATATAACCAAAGGGTATTGCTCCACATATATAGCCTATAACCGGAAATAAAAATTTCATTTTCTCTTATATTTATTTATTATTTTAACAGGACATCCAAAAAGTAAAAATTTTTCTCTCAATTTGTTCATCAGAAAATTTATATATTCTACTCCAAGTTTCTCTTTTGTTTCAATTAAAAACCTGTGAGGGAATCTTCCTGCATGATAGAATCTATAAACAAATGTGGAGGGTGAGTTCAGTTTGAAAACTTCTTCAATAAACTCCTGAATTTCTTTCTTTTTAAATTCTCTTCTCATATTCTTATAAACATTTCTTACCACATCTTCCACCACTTCAATTCCTTCTCCTTTAAGAGCCGAAACGAGCAATCTGGGATAAAACCTCGCAGGTGGAAATACTCTGTCAAAATTTTCAAATAAAATTCTTTTTTCATCCTTCTTCAGCAGGTCTATTTTATTTATTATTACCACAATACCTCTTCCTTCCTCTTCCAGCAATGAAAATATTTTCTTATCCATCTTTGTAAGTGGTTCACTGGCATCAATTAGTAACATGGCACAATCTGCCCATTTTATTGACCTGAAAGTCTTTAAATAGGAGTAATATTCTATTTCATCTTTATACTTTCTCTTTATTCCTGCGGTATCTATAAAAATAAAGTCTTCTTTTATCTTCTCTATAGCGTCTCTTGTTGTTCCTGGTAGAGGAGTAACTATTGACTTTTCCTCTCCAACAAGTAGATTAAAAAGAGATGATTTCCCAACATTCGGTCTTCCTGCTATTATAACCTTGATTCTCGATTTTTCATCCTCTTTCAAGGCCACACCTGTTAAATCCACTATTCTCTCAATAAGAGCATCAATTCCTCTTTTATGCTCAGCTGATATAAAAAATATCTCAGAAAGTCCTGCTCTGTAAAATTCCTCATAGGGATATCTTTTTAAAGAATCAATTTTGTTGACTACTCCTATTACAGGTTTTCCTTCTTTTCTCAATTTTTCAAGAATTTCTTTGTCATAAGGAGTAAAACCTTCCTTTGCATCCATAACAAATAAGAACAAATCCGCTCTTTTAAAAATCTCGTATACCTTTTTGTGCACTTCTTTTTTTAAAATATCTTCTGAAAAAAGCCCTCCTGTATCTGCTATTAAAAAGGTCTTTTCATAATAGTTCACGGGCTTTTCAACTGTATCTCTTGTAATGCCCGGTCTCTGATCAACTATTGACAGGCTCTTTCTTACAATGCGATTAAAAAGAGTGGATTTACCCACATTAACCCTGCCTACAAGAACAACAAGTGGAATCTTATCTTCTTTTTGCATAAAAGGGGAATATTATCTCAAAAATATAAACAGGTAAAATATAATATTTTAAATTATAAAGGGAAGTATTTAAAATTATAAAAATAATTGCGAGAAAGGATAGGCTGAAAACATGGAACAGATTTTTTATATCCTGTGATTCTCCGAGCAAATACATTATTTTTTCTCTTGTGGTATATAAAAATCCAGGATATAAATAGAACAAAAATAAAAGAATGAAGGATAGAAAAAATAGAACTGCCTGAACAACTCTTGAAAAATTAACTGTGTGAATAAAAAATATAAAAAGAAAAGTATAAAAAGAAACTGGAATTAAAAAAAATATCAAATAATAAATTAAAAATCTTTTCATTTGCCCCGGGGATTAAAAATCTTTAACCAACGAGTTTTCTGAGTTCTGAAGCAGGTCTGAATGCAGGAACTTTCTTGGAGGGAATCTTTATAACTTCACCGGTTCTTGGATTTCTTCCCTTTCTTGCCTTTCTTTTTCTCACTGCAAAAGTTCCAAATCCAACCAGCCTTACATCCTTACCTTTTTTTAAAGATGCTTTAACAGCCCCTATAAATGCATCAAGGGCTGCTGCTGAATCTTTCTTTGTTAAACCTGTCTTTTTTGCAATTGCTTCAACGAGCTGTTGTTTGTTCATAATTTACCTCCTTTTTAAATTCCTAAAATTTAACCATCCCCCGGGGCAAACTTGTATTTTCAAAGATTTTCTAATATAAATTATATGGGATTTTCAGGAATTTGTCAAGGGGTATTTATTGTATATCAAGGCTTAAAGAAATTGTGTTTTTTGAATACCCCATCTGTCAAGCCATTAAACTTATACATATAAAACAATTGTGCCACAAAGATTTTAAGATAAAACTTGATGAAATTCTTTAAAATTTCTAACGGGGCTGTTAAAATTAAATTTTTTGTTAAATAAATTGAACAATATGTTAATTTTATTGAATTTAAATAAGAGCAGTGTATTTACCGCCTGGTAGAGACTGGACAACCCCTTTTATCTGAAGAGAAAATATTATTGTATAAAGTAAAGGCAACGGTTTGCCTGTTATTTCAACAAGTTCTTCTATATCTTTTGGGTTTTTCAGAAACGCTAAAATACTTTCTTCTTCCTTTGTGAGTCTTATTTTTCTCCTATTAGTCTCTATACCATAAAAAGAAAGTATATCAGTGGGAGATATTACGCAGTGGGCACCTTCTTTTATAAGATAATTTGTTCCTTCACTCTGTTTGCTATCAACAGGTCCTGGTAGAGCGAAAATTTCTTTTCCCTGAGAAAGAGCCCAGTTTACTGTTGAAAATGTTCCCGACTTCATACTCGCCTCAATAACCAGGACACCTTTTGAAATCGCTGAAATTAGTCTATTTCTGAAAGGAAAGTTATATTTAAAGGGTCTGGTATCAGGGGGAAATTCAGTAAGAATGGTTCCACCATTATCAACTATTTTGCCGAACAGGCTCCTATTTTCAGGAGGATAAAGATGTTTAAATCCACTACCCAGTATGCAAATTGTTCTACCCCTCACCTCAAGAACTCCTTTATGAATTTCTGTATCTATTCCCCTTGCACCTCCAGAAACTATACATAAACCACCTTCTGCAAGTTGCCTTGCAAAAATTCGTGCATTCTTTTTACCATAAACAGTTGGTTTTCTCGTTCCTATTATACCAAAATTAAAATCCCCGAATTTCTGATTTCCTATGCCAAAAAGAACAAAGGGTGGATTCTCTATTTTGAAGAAATCAGAGGGGAAATCTCTTTCAAATAGTGTTTTAACCCACCACCCTTTTTTTTCACATTCCTTTAAAACCTCTTCTGCTTTGTTAAGTAGCTGTTTTTCTAAAAGACTATCTTCCATACCTTTTTTTATAACTTCAAGAAACTTTTTAGGATTATAATCCTTTCTCAAACTCAGGGCTATTGCCCTTATTTTATCCATTTCCCGATTTCTCCCTTTAATTCCTCAATATTGGTTCCCTTAAGTGCAGAAATAAAAAAGACTTTTTCCTTTATTTTCAGGTTTCTCGCCTTAAAAGGGATTTCACCCACAAGGTCAATTTTATTAAACACAACAATCCTTTTTTTATGGAGCAGTTCAGGATTATACTCTCTCAGTTCTGAAATCAACACCTCATAGTCATTTAACGGCTCTTCAGATGTAATATCAAGCAAAATTATAAAAAAGTTACATCTTTCAACATGTCTTAAAAATTTAAGTCCCAGTCCTTTACCCCTGTGAGCATCTTTTATTATACCGGGTATATCGCATATGGATATTCTTCTGAACTCGTCTGTTCGAATCACTCCAAGATTGGGCGTAAGGGTTGTAAAAGGATAAGGAGCAATTTCGGGGTGTGCGCCTGTGAGACTTTTAAGAAGTGTTGATTTTCCTGAATTTGGAAATCCTATTATACCTATATCAGAAAGCAGTTTCAATTCCAGAATTATATTCCTTTGCTCTCCTTTTTCTCCCTCCTCTCTTATTCTGGGTGCTCTGTTAAGGGATGTTGCAAAAGATTTATTGCCTCTCCCCCCTTTACCTCCTTTTGCCACAATCAGTCTTTCTCTTTCCTTTAAAATTTCTCCTATTTTTTCATCTTTATCTGCATCCCATATAATTGTGCCAAGGGGAACAGGAATAAGTAAATCTTTCCCATCTCTTCCTGTCATATTTTTACCCTTACCCTGTTTACCATTTTCTGCCTTTAGAACTCTTTTGTATTTAAAATCAAGTAGTGTCCATAAATTTGGGTCGCCATAAAACACTACATCCCCGCCTTTCCCACCATCTCCACCATCAGGTCCTCCTCTGGGCACATATTTTTCTCTTCTAAAACTGATACATCCATCTCCCCCATCCCCTGCTTTAACCTTTATTTTAACTCTGTCTATAAATGGAACTTTTTTATCCAATTTTTTTTCTGATCTTTTTTATTATGAAATCAGGCACAAGCCCTTTTAAATTGCCTTTTAAAAAGGCTATCTCTTTAACAAGGGAAGATGATAGATAGGCATATTTTTCTGAGGGTAAAAGGAATATCACCTCCACTTCAGGGTGGAGTTTTCTGTTCATCCATGCCATCTGAAATTCATATTCAAAATCAGAAACAGCTCTTATTCCTCTTATTATGGCTTTTGCTCTCTTCTTCTTCACAAAATCCACAAGAAGACCATTAAGAATTTCCACTTCAATGTTTTTTTCATTCTTAAAAAAATTCTTTATTATTTTAACTCTTTCATCAACACTGAAAAGAAATTTCTTTGAGGACGGACTTCCAACAGCAACAATTACTTTGCCAAAAAGCTTTTTTGCCCTTTTTATTATATCTATGTGCCCGAAAGTAAGAGGGTCAAAGCTTCCCGGATAGACGACAGGTGAAATAAGTGATTTTTGTTTGTCCATAAAAAACCTCCTTTAAAATAAATTTTTCAAGTTCCTCACCGAATTTTAACTTTTTTTGCGTTTCCATAATAAGAATACCCCTTTTTTTCAAAATTTTCAATATGTTTTTTATCTCTTCATCTTGCAAAATAATTCTGTAAGGAGGGTCTGTAAATATAATATCAAATTTTTCAGTATTTATATCAAGAAACTTTTTAAAGCTCATCTTTAAAATCTTGACTCTATCTATTACAGAAAGTTTTTTTGCATTTTCCTCAATTATCTTTACACATTTTATATCCTTCTCTACAAAGGTGCATCTCCTGGCTCCTCTTGAAATTGCTTCAAAACCAAGACTTCCACTACCTGCAAAAATATCAAGAATATCTTTATCCCGGACATCACCTATGGTATCAAATATGGCTTTTCTTACCATGTTCTGAGCGGGTCTTATACCTCTCGGTGTTTTCAGAGTTATTCCTTTAAGTTCTCCACCTGTTATTTTCATTTATAGATTTTAAATTTTTAATTGAAAAAAAATCAATCAGGATAATATAATTTATAGATGCTATTAATAATTTTATTACTGTATTATCAAAGTGTAATAAAGATAGAAAATCCTGATTTTAAGGTTTATGATGCAGGGAATTTTGTATCCATTACTCTTGAATCAGGCAAGATAAGTTTTTCAGAGCCTGGTGAACCTGATATACCCTGGCAGATTATTCGCATCCCTCTTTTGCCTGAAGAAGATGCCGAAGCTGAGCTGAAAACAATCTCAAAAAGGGAATTGAACATAAGAAAAAATATAATACCTTTCCCCTATTTTAAAGAAGACCCTTTATCAAGAAAATACAAAATTGACGAAAACAGTTATATAAAATATCCTGAGAATAATCTAAAAAACTTAGGAACAGGATATTTAAGAGGAAGAAAATGTCTTTTGCTTGCCTATACACCTTTTATTGTTGAAAAAGGTAAATTATTTGTAATAGATAACGCCGAAATCTTAATTAGAAAGAAAAAAACAAATAATAAACAGCCCCTGAGAAATCTGAAAGACTATAAAATATTTGATAAAAATTTTAAAGAAAAGGGTTCCTATATAATCTCAGGGGAAAGCCATGTTAATTTTTTTGAAAGACCTTTCTGGATAAAGATAAAAGTAACTGAAGAAGGTGTCTACAGAATAACCTATGATGAACTTAAGACTCTGGGAATAGAACCTTCAATCTATCCTGCAGGTGAATTCGGCCTTTTTTCGCTTCTGGGTGAAAGACTAAAAACTTCCAGGGATAGCATGGCTCTCTTAAACCCCCTTCCCTATCCTGTTCCCTTTTTATTTAAAGATTCTGATAACGATGGATATTTCACTCATCAGGATACCCTGATTTTTTACTCACCGGGCTCAAAAAAAAGGAAATGGAATGGTGAAATCTTTGCTCTGGAGGAAAACCCCTTCACAGACACCGTGGTTTTCTGGTTAGCCCTTGAAGGTGGCTATGGAGTACTTATGGATAGTATTGATGCAACTCCGGTCAACTGGAATAAACAAAAGGACAGGTGTATTTCTTATATAAGGCACGAAAAAGATATTAAAAATCCGGGTAAGAGGGGATTTAAATGGGTGGGGGAAAACCTTTCAAAATTCAATACGGAATATAAAAAATACGCTTTCTCTTTTAATTTAAAAGGTCTGGCAGATACATCAGGAAAATTGATATGGTCTGTAATACACCTCAGAGGAAATCCTGATATAACCCATGTCAAATACATATTGAATTCTGACACCCTTGCAAACAGCGTTTATGCTCCTCCTTCTTACAACACAGCTTATATATTTACCTCCTATCCAGATAATTTAAAAGAAAATAACACTTTTGAAATTCTTATAGGTAATGATGGAGACCCTGTTGATTATTTATTTCTTGATTACTTTGAAATTGAATATCAGAAATTTTTTACACGAGAGGGAGATATAAAAGCCCTTGATACAACCCGGGGCAGGGTTCTATATAAAATTCGGAGTGATAAAAGAGGATACTTATTTGATGTTACAGATTACAAAGTTCCTTTTTTAATTGTAAATTATGTTTTTCAAAGTGATAGCATTAAATTTGTTCTTGAAAATGACAGTATAAGAGAATTTTATTTTGCAAAGAATTTGAAAAAGCCTTCTTTTATGTCAATTGTTCCATCGTTAACAAAACTAAGAGATACCCTTAATCAGGCTGATTATATAATAATAACCCATAAGGATTTGCTTCCAGGACTGGGAAATTATATTTCATATAGAAAAAACAACCTCTACTTAGACGATTCTCTTATAAACAATGCAAACATAAAAGTGGTCACTGTTCAGGAGATTTATGATGAATTTGGATTCGGCTCGCCTGACTTTGTCGCAATAAGAAATTTCCTGGCCTATACATTTTACTTCTGGCAAACTCCCAAACCTCTCTATGTTATGCTTGCAGGAAACGGAAACTACGACTTTAAACATAATATTGGCTCCTTTAAAAACTTTGTCCCTTCCACAGAATGGGGCAATGTGCTTGATGAATTCCAGTGGGGTAATTACACCTATGACATATTTTATGTCCAGTTTGACCCTCCACCCTATGACCCGCCAGACATGATCATAGGAAGAGTCCCTGCAGAAAGTCCATCTGAACTGAGCAATTATTTAAAAAGAGTTAAGGAATATGAAAGTCAGGAATTCAATGGTCCATGGAGAAATAGAATTCTGGGTGTTGCCGATGATAACCTTGAAAACGGATGGGAATTCATAGGTGAAGTGGGTGGAACACTGGATTCACTTCCTGAAAATATGGATTTCAAGGACATATACACTGCTCTTTATCCCTATAAAGATGGTGAAAGATTTGAGTGCAGACTTAATCTTTTTGAAGAATTTAAAAAGGGCTATTTCCTTGTATTTTTTTACGGTCATGGTTCGGACCATCAGGTGTTTAATGAAAGAATATTAGCTGTGCCACCGGATGTCCCTCTTTTAAAATGTAAAAATGCCCTTCCCATATTCTTCTTTGGGATATGCAAACCCTCTTATTTTAACAAAATAGACAGGAGTCTTGGAGAAGAACTGATGATAAACCCGAACTCGGGCATAGCAACTATTGGTTCATCCACCCTTGTTGGCGCTGGAACATATAAACCTATCCTTGAAGACCTTTTGAATGTGCTTTTTGATTATAAAATTCACACCCTTGGGGAAGCCTGTTTAATATCAGAAATTCCAAGACATTATATACTGCTCGGTGACCCAACCCTGATATTACAATTACCCGAACCATCCATAAATCCCTTCTCCCAGGCTGAAACCTCATATACCATTATGAAAGGAGGAATTGTAGAGTTCACAGATACAATAGATGGTGAAGGGAGAATCTATTTAGAGCTTTATGGGCAACCCGGGAAAAAATTAGGCACCACATTTCCTCCTGTAGTTCAAACAGATTCTTTTTATACAAGGCCAAATGATATATTCAGAGGAACCTTTACTCTCAACAACGGGATATACAATGCAGTTTTCCCGGTGGCAAAAACACTGGATTCTCTGGATAAGTTTGGTAAAATACTCGTATATTATCCCGGTGAAGGAAAAGGGCTTGCAGGTCATGTAGATTTCATATATTTCAAGGAATTTGATGGTTCTGTAGTGGATACAACCGCTCCCAGAACAACTATATTTCACAAAGGAGAAGAGTTAAAAGACTCTGTAACTCTTGTCAAAGGGAGTGAAATTGAGATAATTATGGAAGATGAAAATGGGATACTTATATATGGAAGTGAAAAAATAAGCCTCGGATTTGGAGGAAAAATTTATGACCTGACAGATTACTATATTTCTGATGAGAGTGACCCGAAAAGAGGAAGGGTCAGATGGATACTTCCGGAGGATGTAAATTCGGGACACCACATATTATCTGTTAACTGTTATGATAACTTTGGCAATTCTGTAACTGAAACTAAAGTTATAAATGTCGCTGAAGAAATCAAAGGTGTAATAAGATGCCTGCCATATCCAAACCCATCAAAAGGTAAAATATATTTTGGTATAGATGTAACAATACCCGGAAAAGTTGATTTAAATATATACACGCTCAGGGGAAGACTCATATACGAAAAAAAGGAAATATACCTAGAAGATGGTTTTAACAAAATACTCTGGAATGGAAAAGACAGAGACGGAAATTATGCAGGAAACGGCATTTATCTTTACAGAATAAAGTTTGAAAGTTTTGATAAAAGCTTTAAAAAGACTATAAAAGGAAAAATCGCTATTTTGAAATAGACTTTAAAAAATATTAAAATAAAAAACTTAAAGGAGTAAAAGTATGGTACTTTCTGATGAAATTTTAGAGGTTTTATGTTGCCCCAGATGTAAAGGGGACTTAGAATATAAAAAAGAGAAAAACATCCTTATATGCAAAAGCTGTAAACTTGCCTATAAAATTGAAGATGATATACCGGTAATGCTTGTTGAGGAAGCAATACCTTTGGAGGAGACCTGTAAAAATGAATCTGATTAGTATTATTAATATTTTAATTTGTTTTTACACCCTGAAGGGTAATACACTGATTGTTCAAAGTCCTGAATTTAAAGTAAAACAAACAGATAAACATATTGTGCTTTCCTTTGAAGGAGGTACTCATACCTTTTCCATGCCAGGAGAACCTGACATACCCTGGAAAATAATCAAGATACCACTTGCCCCTGATGAAACTGCTGAGGCTAAGATTGACATATTAAAATTCAGAGAAATAGAATCTACCAAACCCGTTGTTCCCTTTCCTCATTTCAGTGGAGACGGTCTCACCACCCATTACAAAATTGAACAAACGAGGTACGGTTCTTTTCCCGCACAAAATGTCAAAAATCTTGGCACAGGAACGGTCAGAGGAAGAAAGTGCCTTATAATAGCCTATACTCCATTTTTTATTAGAAACGGAAAAACCTATGTAATTGAAAAAGCAAACATAAATATAATAAAGAAAAAACACAGAACAAACAGAACTTACAGGAGAATAAATGATTATAAAGTTTTTGATAAACTTCTGGAAGGCAAAACCTCACCCTATATTCCTGTTCTGAATTCTAACCTGGATTTTTTTGAAAGGGCTTTCTGGATAAAAATAATTTTGAGTGATGAAGGTCTTTACAGAATCACCTATCAGGATATAAAGAATCTGGGAATTGAACCTTCTCTCTACAGTATAAACGAATTCGGGCTCTTCTCTCTATCAGGAGATAGACTCAGCACTTCAAGAGACAGTATAGATGATTTAAACCCGCTTCCCCATTCCATTTCTTTCCTGTTTAAAGATACTGATAACGATGGCTATTTTACAGAAAATGACACATTGATGTTTTACTCTCCTGGTTATTCAAAAAGGGAATGGAATGGTTCAACCTTTTCATACTCAGAAAATCCATTCTCAAATCAGGTGGTCTACTGGCTTGCCCTTGATAAAGGTGGTGGAATCTTTATGGATACCATCTCTGTATACCCTTCTGTATGGGATAAACAGAGAGATTATTCTATTTCCTATTACAGATATGAAAAAAATCTGATTAATCTGGGAAAGAGAGGATTCAGATGGGAAGGTGAAGATTTATCAAGAAGGTCAGCAAATCCTGAGTCAAGAGTTTTTGG
Source organism: Candidatus Hydrothermus pacificus (assembly GCA_002011615.1). GTDB lineage: Bacteria > Hydrothermota > Hydrothermia > Hydrothermales > Hydrothermaceae > Hydrothermus > Hydrothermus pacificus. The sequence goes on from MTOH01000018.1 coordinate 125,764, forward strand.
CTTTAACCTTGACCATGTAAAAGACCCTGACGGCACAATGAGAAGTTATTTTGTGATTCTGGATAGTTCAGCAAATCCAGATCCTGTTCATGTAAATTATGAATTCAATGGGGATACAATATATTCTGCAATATATTCCCAAACAAATCAAAATACGCTTCGTTACTTCACCGCTACTCTGCAGAATATAACCCTATCAAATATCTTCAAAATTATCCTGGGAACTCCCGGAGACACGGCAGACTATCTTTACCTTGATTATTTTGAAGTTGAATACAAAAGACTGTTACATGTAGATGATGAAATCCATATTTATGACACAACTTCTGGAAGAGTTCTTTATAAAATATTCACAGACCAGAGAGGGCATCTATTAAATGTGAGTGATTATAAAAACCCTGTATTTTTGATTGACTGGACCTATGAAAATGACACCTTAAAATTTGTTGTGGAGAATACAGAGCCTGTGCAATTTTATTTTACAAAAAACTTAAAAAAACCTGCTGGTATAGCCCTTGTTCCAAGCCTTACAACTCTCAGAGATACCCTGAATCAGGCCGATTATATAATAGTAACCCATAAGGACCTTGTATCCTCAATAACAGGGTATTTAAATTACAGAAGGAATAATCTGTACATAGGAGACTCACTCATCCAGAACCCGAGAATTAAAATTGTAACTACTGACAAAATATTTGACCAGTTTGGATTTGGTTCACCCGATTTTGTCTCAATAAGAAATTTTCTTGCTTATACATTTTTGTTCTGGGAAACTCCGAAACCTCTTTATATTATGCTTCTCGGTGACGGAAGCTATGACTATAAGAACTACAGCGGTTCTGCAATCAACTATGTACCCACAACACAGTGGGGAGAAGTCTTTGACCCTGATGCAGGTGGAGCATTTACCTATGATATTTTTTATGTCCAGTTCGACCCACCTTCATCTGACCCGCCAGACATGATTATAGGAAGAATCCCTGCAAAAAGCGGTGCAGAGGCACTTGGTTATATTGAAAAGGTAAAAGAATATGAAAAACAGGAAATTAATTCAACATGGAGAAATAGAGTTCTGGGGGTTGCTGATGACAATCGACCGGAATCCAGTCTCATCTTCACGGATGAGGTAATGAACTTCATGAAAGACCTGCCTGAAAATATGGATTTCCAGGCGATATACACCGCATTTTATCCCTATGACAACCCATCCAATACACGACCTTTAAGTAAAAAGGAATTTTACGAGCAGATTAAAAAAGGATATTTAATTGTGTTTGTATGGGGTCATGGGAATCCCTATCAGATATTTCACGAAAAAATTGTGTTAATGCCGGGCGACCTTTCCCTTGTTAACATAGATTTCAAAAGGCCCCTTTTCTTTTTTGGCGCATGTAAACCTTCTTCCTTTGACAGGTTAGAGATTTCTGTGGGTGAAGGATTTATGATAGGACCGAAAACAGGAATAGCAACACTCGGACCTTCCTCCTTAATAGGATATGGAAATTATAACAGTGTATTAAGAGCAATAATGAATATCCTTTACGATTATAAAAATCACACTCTTGGTGAGATTTATATTGAAGCGGGTGTGCCCGATAAATATATTCTTCTTGGAGACCCTGCCCTTATATTTGCTCTTCCTGAACCATCAATAGACCTCACATATCAATCCCAATTCGTGGATACATTGATGAAGGGTGGGTATGGCGAATTTATTGACACAATAAACGGTGAAGGCAGGATTAAACTGGAATTTTTCGGACAACCAAGAGAAAAACTTGACACAACAGAAGCCTCTCCAAACAGACCTCCTGAACCTCATGTCATATATATAAGACCTGATAATATGTTTAAAGGATATTTCAGTTTAAGTAACAGTGTATATCATCCATTGTTTCCTGTTCCGAGATTTCTAAAACCAGGAGACACGCTCGGTAAAATAATTGTTTATTACCCTGGCAAAGGAAAAGGCGTTGTTGGGTACGTGGATTCCATATACCTTAAAGAATTTGATGGTTCTGTGGTGGATACGACCCCACCTGATATAAATCTGTTCTACAGAGGAGAAGAATTAAAAGATTCTGTAACTCTTGCCAAAGGGAGTGAAATTGAAATAGTTATGGAGGATGAAAACGGGATACTCATATATGGAAATGAAAGGATAAGACTGGAAATTGCAGGAAATGTGTATGACCTGACTGATTCCTATATTGCTGATGAAAACAACCCGAATAGAGGAAGGGTCAAGTGGACTATTCCAGGAGGGATAAGTTCTGGATATAACAATATGACTGTAACCTGTTATGACAACTTTGGCAATTCTGCAACTGAAACTAAAATTATAAATATCGCTGAAGAAATTAAAGGTGTAATAAGATGCCTGCCATACCCAAACCCATCAAAAGGTAAAATATACTTTGGTATAGATGTAACAATACCCGGAAAAGTTGATTTAAATATATACACACTCAGGGGAAGACTTATATACGAGAAAAAGGAAATATACCTGGAAGATGGTTTTAACAAAATACTCTGGAATGGAAAAGACAGAGACGGAAATTATGCAGGAAATGGCATTTATCTTTACAGAATAAAGTTTGAAAGTTTTGATGAAAGTTTTAAAAAGACTATAAAAGGAAAAATCGCTATTTTGAAGTAACCTGAAAGGAGGTAAAAATGCTCTATCCTCTCACAGAAGAAGAAAAAATGATAAAAGATATTGCAAGAAAGATCGCAAAGGAAAAAATAGTACCTGTAAGGGCAAAATTTGATGAGACAGAAGAATTCCCATGGGACATAGTAAAGGTAATGGCAGATGCGGACCTTTTCAGGGTATTTATACCTGAAGAGTATGAAGGACTTGGGATGGGTGTATTCGCAATGTGTCTTGCTGTGGAAGAGCTATCATGGGGATGTGCAGGAATAGCACTCTCCTACGCAGGAACAGCACTCGGAACCTTCCCGATTCTTCTCTATGGAAACGAAGAACAAAAAAAGAAGTACCTGCCCCAGATTGCAGGAGGGAAAATAGCTGCTTTCTGTATTACAGAGCCTCAAGCAGGAAGTGACGCTTTGAGTATAAGGACAAGGGCAGAAAGAGACGGAGATGTATATGTATTAAATGGCTTAAAGCAGTTCATAACAAATGGAGGAGAGGCAGATATTTACACAGTTATTGCTCTGACAGACCCCACAAAGGGTATAAGAGGAGCAAGTGCCTTTATAGTGGAGAAGGATATGCCCGGTTTAAAATTTGGTAAAAAGGAAAAAAAGCTGGGTATAAGGGCATCAGCAACAAGGGAAATAATTTTTGAGAATGTAAAGGTTCCAAAAGAAAATCTTATAGCAAGAGAGGGATTCGGACTTTTTGTCGCAATGAGAACATTTGATAATGCAAGACCAGGTGTCGCTGCTCAGGCACTCGGTATTGCCCAGTCTGCCTTTGATGCTGCAGTTGAATATGCAATGGAGAGAAAACAATTCGGTCAACCAATAATATCCTTTCAGGCAATCCAGCATATTCTGGCAGATATGGCCATAAAAATAGAAGCGGCAAGGTCTTTAACCTATTCTGTAGCAAAGGCAATAGACAGAGGCAAAGGAGATTTTTCAAAAGAGAGTTCAATTGCAAAATGTTTTGCCTCTGATATTGCAATGGAAGTCACAGTTGATGCAGTTCAGATATTTGGTGGTTACGGTTATATAAAAGATTATCCTGTAGAAAAGATGATGAGAGACGCAAAAATAACCCAGATTTATGAGGGAACAAATCAAATTCTGAGAAACACAATAGCCTCATGTATACTCAAAGAAAAAAGAAAGGCTATTGGAACTTAAAAGATTAGAGAAAGAGCAGGAAAATCTAAAAAATAGAGTCAAAATAATCCCTTTTAAAAAGAAAGTGAATCTTGCAGGTGGATGTGATGTATCCTACAATAAAGACAGAGGAACAGGGGTATTTGTCGTAATTGACAGAAATTTCAATGTTTTGGAAGAAAAATACTTCAGTGCAAAAGTTGATTTTCCCTATATACCCGGTTTTCTTTCATACAGAGAGATAAAATTTTTAATTGGGGCGTATAATAAATTAAAATTAAAACCCGATATAATATTCGTTGACGGAAACGGTATTCTGCATCCCAGAAAAATGGGTATTGCATCTCATCTTGGAATCTTACTCAAAAAAGCCACCATAGGTTGTGCAAAAAATTTACTTCTCGGAAAATTCAGAAAAATCAAATTCAAAAGGGGAAGTAAAAGTGCTATAAAGGTAAATTCAGAAATACTGGGCTACGCTCTTGTAACAAGGAACAACATAAAGCCTGTATTTGTGTCTCCTGGCAACCTCATAGATTTTGAATCCGCAATAAAGTATACTCTTTTGTTTTCAAAGTTCAGAATCCCAGAGCCGGTAAGAATTGCCCATATAAAGGGTAAAAGGTATGTTGGGGAAAAATAAAATATTCTCTATAACTCTATCAGTTTTTTTGCAAGCTCAAAAACCTCTTCAGGTTTTATTGAGTAGAGGCATTCATACTTATTTTTATTGTAGATGCAATTTCTTTTAAAGCAGGGGCTACAGAAGATGGCTTTGTAAATGTATCTACCTTTTTTACCAAGAGGTCCTGTCCATACAGGTGAGGAAGAACCGTATATACCAATAGATTCTTTATCAAGGGCATTTGAAAGGTGAAATAGCCCTGAATCGTTACCTATGAATAAATCAGAATTTTTAATTAAATATGCAACCTCTATTAAACTCAGTTTTCCCACAAAATCTTCAAATTTTTTATCCCATTTATCAAATTTTCTTTTTTCCCCTTTGGCTCCCACAATAATCACCTTATATCCTTTTTTTTCAAAAATATTACCAAGTTCTATGTAATGACTGTAAGACCATTCCTTTGAAGGACCATAATTTGCAAAGGGAGCAAAAACAACGTATTTTTTAAACAACTTTTTTGAACCAGAAGCAGGCAATGGTAATTCGGGGCTGTATTTTTCTTCATAACTCAATCCCAGCAATTTTAAATAGGAATTTATTATGTGTTTTTTCCTGTAATCTTTTTTTATTTTAAAAGACTTTGTTAAAAATATGCCTCTTGCTTCTTTTGAATAACCGATTCTTTCAGGAATTCCATAGAGAAATGTAAAAAATGCCGAGGAAAAAGAAATGGGAAGTATATAACATATATCAAACTTTTCTTTTTTTATTTTTGAACATAGTTTTAACAAATCCCTTTTATTTTCAAAGGTGAAACAGGGGTAATCCCATACAAGTTCTTTTAAATTTTTCTTTATTAAAATATGGACTTTTGCTTCAGGGTATTTTTCAGCAAGAGCCTTTAGAAATCCTCTTGCAAAAACTACATCTCCTAACCAGTTGGGAAATCTTACCAGAATTTTCAAGTTTTTCTTAAAACCTCTGCTTTATATACTCAAATACCCCTTTAAAAAAGCTTTTACCTGTATTTCTTATTGACACTGATTCAGGAAAATGATGCTCTTCAAAAGCCCTTTCTGGATGAGGCATAAGACCCAGCACCTGACCGTTTTTATCACATATCCCTGCAATTCCATTCAAAGAGCCATTTGGATTTACAGGATACTCATTTTTTATATTGCCCTTTTCATCACAGTATTTAAAAACAACAAGATTCTCCCTTTCAATTTTCTCAAGAGTTTCTCTTCCTGCTGTAAATCTTCCCTCTGCATGAGCAATCGGGATAGGTGAAATATCATTCATAAATTCGGTAAAGGGAGTTTTCCTTTCCTTTTTTAAAAATACCCATCTATCTTCAAATGCACCCCCTGAATTTAACTCAAGGCTTGCCCATTGCTTACCATCAAAAAACGGTAGTATTCCAGCCCTTACAAGAACCTGAAAGCCATTGCATATCCCGAGTATCAGTTTACCATCCTCATAAAATTTTTTCAATTCTTCAAAAAAGAAATTTTTAAGGTAAAGAGCAAGGACCTTGCCTGCCTTTATATCATCACCAAAGGAAAATCCACCTGGAATTACAAAAAGATGATAGTCATGAATTTTTTTAAAATTGTTTATAGCATCTTTTAGAGGAACTATATCTGCAACAAATCCTGTTTGTTCAAGAGCATACCGGGTTTCCCTTTCACAGTTGGTTCCGGGTGCAAAAATTATATACGCTTTAAGAGAACTCACTTAGCCAGTTCACCTACAAGCCTTACATAATCTCCCACCTTTATGTCTTCTCTTGTTACGGCTCTTAAATATGCTGTGGACGCCTTGCCTTTAACATTTAAAACCTGCAGAGTTCCAAGAAACAGGTCCGGAAGTTTCACATCCTCTTTTGTCAATGGGTCTTTTCTGATTTTACCGGGTCTGTATATTTCAAACAGGTCTCCTATTTTGACTCCTTCCTCCTCACCCGCATCTATAATAACTATTTCATAGGGTTTTAAAATCTCATTTTTGGGTCTTGTTCTGAAAACTATCTGTGCGGTTATTTCTCTTTCAGAAGGAACAAGCCTAACATCATAGGGAATTTCAGGCAGAGAAACAGGCATTATGTAATCTTTTACATGAATCAGGTCATAGGAAGGCAAAATTTCTGCAAGAGCACTTCTTTCCTCTAATTTCAATATTTTTATTTTCCCCAGAATTTTAAAGTAATTACCAAGATTTCCCTTTGTATTACTTTTAATTCCAGGACCTATTCTGTAAACCACAAAAACATCACCCTCTTTTAACCCATCAAGGGACCCTTTATTTATATACACTTTTTGATAGTAGTAAAGATTTTTAATCCCCGGAGGTTCTGTTTGCATTATGATGCCAAAGGGTTTAACATTCTCCTCCATATCCACAAAGCCTGAAGAAAGAACCAGGTCAGGTGCAACACCGGGCAGAGGTGGTTTCACAATTGCTACTTCCCGGACAGAAGGTTTCTCCTTCACTTTGTAAACACCTCTGGGCATCTTTGCCATTTCTTCAGGCATAAGTTCCGGGATTACGAACACCTGTCCAGGATAAATCCAGTGAGGGTCTTTTATCTTTTCCATATTAGCTTTCCATATCGCAACCCACGCAAAAGGATTATTATAATAGAATCCTGCTATATCCCATAGGGTATCGCCTTTTTTAACCACATGTTCTCTTGCAGACCAGAGAATAAGAGGTATTGTTACCAGCAGCACTACACCTATTATTTTTTTCTTCATTTCACCTCCTATTTAAAAATGTATTTTTTCTCCAAAGCATTCCCAAAATTTGTTAAAATTTCATAGGGAATTGTTCCAACAATTTTTGCAACTTCATTTATATCTATCCTCTCTCTGCCCTGCTTACCAATCAATACAACTTCATCACCCGGTTTAACTCCGGGAATACCCGTAACATCAATCACTGTTAAATCCATACAGACACTCCCTATTATTCTTGCTCTCTTACCCTTTACAAGAACCTTACCTTTATTTGTCAATTTCCTGAAAAGCCCCCAGCTATATCCGGTAGCAACGGTAGCAATTTTCATTCTTTGAGGAGCTTTAAAAGTTATACCATATCCAATTGTTGTTCCCTTTTTGACCTCCTGAACCCTTAAAATGACCGCTTTAACTTTTACCACATCATTTAACTTTACATTTATTGTCATATGATTTGTTTCTGGCATTATCCCATAAATTAAAAGACCTATTCTTGAGGTATTAAAAGGTTTTCTCATCAGTTCCTTATAGGAAATAAATCCTGCACTGCTGGCTGCGTGTATGAGAGGAAAATTTGAAAAGTCAAAATTTGAAAGCACATTTAAAAACTTGGCAATTTGCTCTTTTGTAAAACCGGAATCCATATCAGGAGCTGAGAGATGAGTATAAATACCCATAAAATTTATATTTCTTATACCAACTACATCTTTTATAAACTTAACTGCATCCCCATAGGGTACACCGCTTCTTCCCATACCTGTATCAATTTCAAGATGAATTCTGGGCTTTTTTCTGTTTCTGCTTTTTCGGAAAAGTTCTCTGAGGTCTTTTTTTGATTCTAAAGGAAAAATAAAACCCCTTTTTATGGCATCATTGTATTCTTTTGGTAACAGAGGATTCAAAATGAGAATTTCCTTTTTGATACCTGCATCTGCAATAGCGTGGGCCTCTTCAATATTACCCACTGCCAGAAAATCAGTTTCATCAGACAGAGCTCTGGCAACCTCTTTAACACCGAGTCCATATCCATTGCTTTTAACGACAGGTATAATCTTTTTCTGGAATTTTTTTAATTCAACTAAATTTCTCTTCAAATTTCTTAAATTAACTTCCATATAACATTTACTTCCAATTTGCATAGCTTTATTTTAACTTATTTTATTTTTATTTTCAATGTGATTTAAAATTTTTTCCACTTCCAGAATTCTACTCTTAAACTCTTTAAGTCTGTCGCCGCTTAAAATTTCCCTGGGGGGCGACTTAATTCTCAAAAAGTTCATAAATCTCCCGTTCTTCAAAATTTCAAAATGGAGATGCGGACCTGTTGCAAGCCCTGTCATACCAACCCATCCTATAACCTCTCCCTGTTTCACCCTCCTGCCCCTATAAATACCTTTCCTTATTTTTTTCAGGTGCCCGTATCCTGTCTCATAGCCGTTGGCATGCTTTATTCTTATATAGTTTCCATACCCTCCTTTCCACCCAGCATAATTTACATAACCATCTGCTATTGCCTTAACAGGTGTCCCCACAGGTGCACCATAATCTATTCCATAATGGGGTCTTTTCTTTTTTAAAATCGGGTGCATCCTTCTGTATGAAAACTTTGAAGTTATTCTTGTAAAGGGTAAAGGGGATTTTAAAAACCCCTTTTTTAAGGACGCGCCTTTTCTATCATAGTAGAATTCTCCTCCCTTTTCCTCAAATAAAAAACCTTCTTTAACCCCAAAATATTTCCCTTTAAACCTGGCATAAACTATATCTCCTGGTATCTCTTTTTGTTCCCCTTCAAAGGGAACTATGCTTTCATATAAAATTATCACTGAATCACCCTTTCTTATTTCCGAATTAAAATCTATTTCCCATGCAAAAATATCAGAAAGGAAGGATGCAAAATAATCTCCTTTATTAATGTCTTCAAAGGCTAAAAACAGGTTATCTTTTATTTCTTTTTTAATAAACCTGTATTCCCTTTTATAGGGTATTTCAATTAAACTGCTCTTATAACCTGATGAGTCTTTGTAAATAACAACCTTTAAAAGGGGATTATCTTCTGGTCTATAAACAAATTCCTTTACCTCACCGTCATTCATTTTAAGTTCAATCAAATCTCCTTCTTTTATCTTCTTGGGATTCCACACATTTTTAAAGGAGTTAACCAGTTCATAACTTATTGAGGGTAAAACATTAATTTTAAACATAAGCACATTTGAAAGCACATCATTTTTTTGAAATTCATATTTCACTATCTTTTCTTTATCAACACTTTTATTCAAAGAATTCTCTATAGTTTTTTCTTTAACATTCATTTCTCTTTTTTTATCTGAATATATGGAGGTGTACCAGAATGCGATGAAAACAATAGTAAAAACTTTTATTTTCTGAAACATCTTTAAATTATAAAGGTAAAAGATTTGATTTTTAAAATGGAGAGACAGTGTAGAAGTAACTAAAGGGATTTAAAGGTTGTTAAAGAAAAATAAACTGTACAACGAATATTACATCTTTTAAAAAATGAGTTAAAATCAAAAAGGAGGTTTTGTCAACATTAAAACTTGTTAGGGGCAAACCTTTTAAAAAGATGTACGACAGATGGAGTGAGGATAAAAGAAATGAGATTATACTTGAAATTGAATCTATTAAAAAAGATTTTGAAAATCTATATATAAGTAATTAAAATAAATATCTTATGAAAGCCCTTTTAAAAGATTTAAAGAAAATTATCCCTGAAAAAAGGATTTTATACGATAAAAGAAAAATTGTTTATAACTACGATGCAACAGGTCTTTATGGAAAAAATTCCCTTGTTTTATTCCCTTTAAATGAAAAGGAAATTTCAAAAATTTTAAAATATTCAAAAAAATACAATATCCCTGTTTACCCGAGAGGTGCAGGCACGGGTAAATCAGGGAATTTTATACCTCTTTATAATGGAATTGTCATATGTACCCTTTTAATGGATAAAATAAAGGAAATAAATTTTAAGGAGAGAAGGATTAAATCTCAGGCTGGTATTATAACAGAGAAAATTAAAAAAATCCTTGAGGAAAATAAATTCTTTTATCCTCCTGACCCCCAGAGCTATGAAATTTCAAGCATAGGTGGAAATGTTGCAACAAATGCAGGAGGACCAAATTCTGTAAAATACGGAACAACAAAGGATTATGTTCTCTCATTAAAATTTGTAACAGCGGATGGAGAGATAATTAAAGCAGAAAAACCAACCCATAAATTTGTTATGGGATACGGTTTAAAGGACCTGCTTTGCGGTTCTGAGGGAACTCTCGGAATTATAACCGAGATAGATTTAAAGTTTTTACCCCTGCCTGAAAAAGAAGTATTTTACATTACAGAGGATTCACCCTGTAAGATAACAGAGGTTTTTAAAAATGGAATAATCCCTTCAAAGGCAGAACTTTTTGATGATAAAATTTTAATAGGAATTGATGACAAATTCAAAGAAAGTGAAAAGGTTTTTAAAAAAATTTTTAAAAGGATAAAAAGGTTGAATAAAAGGGAAAAGAAAAGATATGAAAAAATAAGAAAAGAAAAGTCGGTTTCAATATGGAAGGAAAAAGGAGGGAAAATAAGTGTTGATGTATGTATCCCTTTGAGCAAAACGGGTGATTTTCTTGAATTTATCAGAAAATTTAAAAACAGGGTTTATATTTACGGACATCTTGGAAGCGGGAATCTGCACACAAATATTCTTTTTAATCCTGAAAATTTAAAAGAAAGAGAAGAAATATGGAAAACAAGGGAGAATGTAATAAATTTTGTTTTGAAAATTGGTGGAACATGTTCCGGTGAACACGGAACAGGTATTTTATACTCAAAATATCTGGAAAAAGAACTGGGAAAGAAAAATTATGAAATTCAAAAAAGTATCAAAAAAATTTTTGACCCGGGAAGTATTTTAAACAGAGGAAAAATCTTTGATAAAGGGAAAAACTTTGAGAAATTAAAAGCCCTTTATTTTGAAAAAAAGTTAGAGATTATAAAATTATGCACTCTGTGTGCTATCTGCAACAAAATCTGCCCTCTATTTGAAAAATATAAAAGAGAGGAAATTTCTCCGAGGGGATTTGTGTTTTTCTACAATGCAGGATGCAGGATACAGGGTAAAAATTATAAAAGATACTTTGATTTTTGTCTCAGGTGTAAAAAATGTTTTAAGATATGTCCGAACGGGGTTAAAATTGGCGAGGTTATAAAAAAATTAAGGAAGGTGTGTTTTCCTTAAATTAATTATTTTACCCAGTTTTTCAATTTCTTGCATAACTTTTTTCTCTGAATAAGTATGGATATGAATCTTGTAATAATCACCCATCTCTCCTATAACAAGAGAATTACCAAGATTTTCAAGAATTCTTTTGATTTTCTCTTTTTTAAGACTTCCCTTTTCTATTATCGCCTCTATCTCCATATGTTTCATAGCATTCAACTATCCCCTTAAATATGTAATAAAATCCGTATGCTCCTGCATCAGGAACATTTTTTTCCCTTAATTCTTGAAGCATCTCCTTTGTTCTCAAAACAGCCTCTTCACCGTTCTTTAAAGAGAACTTCAGAGTATCAACAAATCCATCTCCCTTTGAGAGAGATTTTTTAAGAGCTTTTTCTGTTTCCTTTATTGCGGTTAAAATTGTCCCTTCAAGTGGCTTGCTAACAGCATCATAAGCTCTTTTTCTTCCTGTTTCAAAGGCCTTTACAAATATTTCAGGGTCAATCTTGTTTTTACCATCCAGTTCTCCAAGAAAACCTGAAAAAAATTGTGATATTATAAGACCCGAGTTTCCTCTTGCAGTAAAGAATGTTTTTTCAGCAAATTTCTTTAAAAAATGGGGAGATGTATCTTTTATCTCCTTGATTGCCTGATTTAATGTTTCAAAAAGATTATCACCGGTATCGTTATCCTCTACAGGAAAAACATTTATATTATCAAGAAATTTCTTTTTCTCCCTTAAATACTTTACTGCCCTTTTTATCCCCGTTATAAGAACATCGCTATTCATCTATATAAAAGGAAAATCCAAAGGCATACCTGCCAACCGCTGAAAGGGTAACAGGTGTCATCCTTGCAATCCACTTATTTTTAATTTCAAAATCATTTTCTATTAATTCCTCAAGGTCATAAATAAACCTCTTTTCTGTTGAGTAAAAATACATTATGCTTATTCTTTTATTTTTTGTTTTTTCTTTTAAAAAGTTAATCATGTATTCTAATGCCTTACTTTTTTCCCTTGCAAATTCTATTATATGAATTCCTTCTCCTATTAACGCAAGGACAGGAAACCCTCCTCTTGATCTCAAGAATTTTACAAAGTAATCAGGATTTTTAAAAAATCTTTTAAGTCCTTCTATTGGTCTTATCTTTATTAATCTATGGCTTTCCGGGACAGCCATTACAGCATAACTTTTTTGAGCAGATTCAGCAATTACCTTTGCCACTTTTTGAATTGTTGTTCTCTTTTTGCTCTCATAATATCTTATTCCCCTCATAATTCCTATCCCGCAGGCAGGTCCTGCACTTTTTGAATCAACAACAACAACATCTATTCCTTCCTTCCTGGCCATTTTTGAAGCAGTTATTGCAGAATTTATAACCCCTGAAATTTTGGAGGAAACATGAACAGAAATCACTTTATCATTCTTATATTTCCTGTAAACTTCAAGAAAAATTGCAGGAGAAGGCATTCCTGTCTTAAAATATTTGCCTTCCTCTATTGCCCTTAAAATTTCATTATGGCCCGCACCTGTATAATCCCTTTTACCGCAGGTAAGCCTCAACGGGATAATTTCTACATATTCAGAAAATTCTTCTGGAATTATAGTGCTTTCATCAGTTACAATTTTCATTTTTTAATGTAATACCCTTCTTTATCAACCTCCTCTCTTAAAATTATAAGTTCCTCTTCTGTAGGATGTTTTGTTTCCTCCAAGGGTTCCTTAATCAAGAGTTCAAAACCTGTATTTTTAAGCACATCTTCAAGCTTAACACCGGGATGAAGGGAAATCAGCCTCATTTTCTTCGTTTTTTCATCAAAGTCTAAAACAGCAAGGTCTGTAACCACTCTGTAAGGACCCGTCTCCTCAGGGAGACCTGCTTTCTCTCTTGCATCAGGCCCTGTTAAATAGCCCGGAGTTGTTATAAAATCGACTTTCGGGAGAAACCTTTTTTTCTCATGCTTCATTATAATAATGGTTCTCCAGCAAAGAGAGCCAACATCATTACCCCCTCCACTTCCCGGGAGCCTGACTTTGGGCTTTTTATGTTCTCCGATAACTGTTGTATTTAAATTTCCATATGGGTCAATCTGGGCACCGCCCAGGAATCCATAATCTATAAATCCTCTCTGAGCGGTTTCCATTATATCACATATTCCTGTGGCACAAAGTGCTTTATAAAAGGTTCTTGCTTCTCCAACCGCTCTTGGCAATTTTTCAAGTATTGCTCCTATGCCTCCAAATTCAAAAATAGGAATTAAATTTGGTGCATGGGTTTTTTGGGCAAGGGAGGCTGCAAGCATGGGAATACCCGTTCCTATAAAACATGTTGAATAATCCTCCATAAGTCTTGACGCAACACATATCATAAGTTCTGTCTTTGAATATTCCATTTCTACCTCCCTGTTTTTTGTTTTATCAGCTCCATCAATCTTTTTGTTCCCACTTTTTCAAGATAATCCTCATGATTTTTACAGGAATATATCCATTCATCAAGGTATTCCTTTGTTCCTTCTTCTGTTTTGAACTTCTGGAGCATCGTTTTAAGATGTTCTTCATCCCTTTCATATAAATAAGCCATTTCACCGGGATGCGAGCCGAAGGGAGCATGCACAACAGCATCCACGAGAAAATAGGGAATACACGTTCTTTCTGGATATCTTCTTATTTCCTCTGCTGGAACTATCTCCTCTGCCGAAACAATTAACCTTTTTGAAGCCCTTGCCATCTCAATTGCAAATCCTGAAATTCCCTCAATTACACAGTTCCCGTATTCATCAGCCTTATGCACATGTATAATACCCACATCAAGTATCAGAGCGGGTAAAAGACATACCTTCATTCCTGTAAAGGGACATTTAACAACCTTTGCAGCAGAGTAGTTGAATGTATCTGTTCCGAGCATGCTCCTCACAGGTATAAACGGAACACCCATTGCAGTCGCTTTAAATCTCCATGACATACCTGCATTTGACCATTCTGAGACACGAACTCTTCCTGATTCGCATGTTCTTCTCAAAACAGGAGATAGGCCGAGAACTTCGTATCCCACATAGGTAATATCAAGAGTATCAACAAGGTCTGCTGCAAGAAGAAAATCTATCTCCATAAGTCCTTGCCCTGCAAGTCTTAAATTCTTTTTCCCCTGTCTTACTATCTCCCTTACAATTGACATAGGAGCTCTTACAGTGCCATAAAGTTCAAACCCTATATAATCTCCATCTTTGATGAACTTCTCAACTGCTTCTTTTTCACCCATGAGTTTCGGGGAAAAAGCCCTGTTTTTTTTATCCCTTACAAATTTTCTGAACTCTTCAATATCAGGTTTCTGAAAGAGTTCACCCTTTCCTTCAAAAACAATTTCCATAAAACCCCCTTTTGATGTTTTAATTATAAATCAATTAGAGGTTGAAATTCAATGAATTTTTATGTTAAAATTTTTAAAATGAAAAAGAAAGTTCATGTCTATATTTCAGGAAGGGTTCAGGGTGTGTTTTTCAGGGCTTTTACCCAGGAAAGGGCAGAGTTCTATGGAATAACGGGCTGGGTAAAAAATCTCCCTGATGGAAGGGTTGAGGCGGTTGCTGAAGGAGATGAAGAGGTTTTAAAGGAATGGATAAAGGATTTATGGAAAGGACCACCTGCTGCAAGGGTTGATAATGTGGAAGAAATATGGGAAGAGCATAAAGGAGAGTTTAAAAGGTTTGAGATAAGATACTGGTAATCTCACCTCCTTTTCCCCATCGACCAATTTACTCATTTCTCCATTGACTTTCTCATGCATTATGGTCTATAATATAAACCAGTTTTCAATATAAACAAGAGGGAATATGGAACAAAAAGTAGAAAAGATGATAAAAAATAAGTGGTTTGTTACCTAGGAGGACGGTATAAGTGACCTTGTGATATCCTTCTTCTTTTTCATTTATTCAATCCTGTATTTCCTTCTTCATTCAGAAAAAATAATGTCAAACACTCTTTTAAATGCCCTTTTTATCTTTATATTTTTCTTAACTTTTCTGTTTCAGATTTTCTATTCAAAAAGATTGATAGACTTTTTGAGGAAGGGATTTGTATTCCCGAAAACAGGATATTACGAGCCCATAGAGAGCCCTTTTGTTTATGGGATAGTTATTTTACTGGCAGTTTTACTTTCCATGGGTTTACTGGTTTTTCACAAAATAAATTTAAGTCTCCCTGTTATTCTAATCATAGACATTGCCGTCATTTTAAGAGGAATATCAACAAGAAACCTATATTTGCTGTGGATAATACCCTTCTCCCTGGTCCCCGTGTTCATAAGAACAGATATGGATACAAAACTCTCAGTTGTATTTTTAATCTTCGCCACGCTCTTTTTAATTGAAGGTCTTTTTCTTTACTCAAAGAATATAAAGGGAATCAAAAATGGAAAATATAAAAAAGATAAACAGAATAATTCATGAGCCATCAAGACTTTTAATAATGGCTGTCCTGATAAGCGTGAAAGAAGCTGATTTTAAATATCTTCTATTAAAAACAGGGCTTACAAAGGGAAACCTATCAGTTCATTCAGAAAAACTTGAAAGGGCAGGATTTATAAAGATAGAGAAAAAATTTGATGGGAAAAAACCTAAAACAATTTACAGGATAACTGATAAGGGTATGGACGTTCTTAAAAAATACTTAAGATTAACAAAAGATTTTATAAAGAATTTAGAGGAGAAAAAAGGTATGATTTAACTAAATTTTATCTTAAAAAACCTGAAATTTTTTTAAATCCTGTTTGACTTTTATTTTTTTAAATTCATAAAATAAAAACATCAACAGGGGTGCTTAATGAGGATACTTTTTATATGCAATCAATTTCCCTATCCTCCACTCTCAGGTATGAGAAGAAAAATTTTAACCTTTGCAAAGTATTTAAAAAAAGGGGGAGATGAAATCTATCTTTTCAGTCTCACACCTCCTGAGAGAGATTTTGAAAATCATCTTTTTAAAGAAATAATTATTGCAAAAACACAGGGATGTATCAGCAAATCAAAACATGTGCTCAGGTATTTTTTAAAAAAACCCATTCAGATTTCCATGTATATTGCCCCGGAGAATATAAGGATGTTGAAAAGGTATATAAATAGAATAAAACCTGATGCAGTTTTTATAGACTATATAAGGTCAGGCGATTTTGGAATAAACATAAATTTACCCAAAATAATAAATTATGATGACCCGCAATCCTTGAAATTCAGCAGAATGAAAGAATTTCTGAGTGAAATAAAAAATCCCTTTGGAGAGGGAATAAATTTCATACCAGAGGTCTTAAAGAAATTGTTGTGCTTAAAACCATGCAAAAAATTAATCTTAAGTTATGAGATAAACACTTTGAGAAAATATGAAACAAGAATTTCTAAACACTACCCTGTGATACTTACCAATTCCATCGAAGATGCCAGATATCTCAGGAAAAACGGTGTAAAAAACATAGACTTTTTACCCCCTCTCATAGACAGAGAATATTATCTTCCAAAATTAAAAGCACAGAAAGAAAATATAATAACCTTTATAGGTAAAATGGACTATCCACCAAACCCTCACGCGGTCGAGCATTTCACCAATAAAATATTACCTGAAATTAAAAAATACCAGAAAAATAGCCTTGAATTCAGGATAATAGGAGCAAATACACCATCATGGCTTCATAATATATGCAATTCCTGTGAAGATATAAAAATTATAGGCGAGGTTGAGGATATAAGACCCTATCTTCAGGAAAGCACTGTTTTTGTGGCACCTTTAAAGTTTGGAACAGGAATAAAAGTAAAAATAATAGAAGCAATGGCATCAGAAGTCCCTGTTGTGACAACAAGTGTGGGCATTCAGGGAATGAGAGTAAAAAACGGGGTTCATGCCATTGTTGAAGATGAGCCTGAAAAATTTGCAAGGGGTGTGATAAAATTACTTAACAACAGGGATTTAAGGAAAAAAATCGCAAGAGTTGCTAAAAAGTATGTTTTTGAAGAGTTTAACGCTGAAAAATATGTAAAAAACATAAGAGAGTATCTAAAGGACAATCAAAAATAACCTTTAAAGCATCCAATAATATTTTTGCCCTGTTCCAGCTCAAGTAAATATTCCCCTGGCTTTAATTCGGGTAACCTTATTTCTCTTTCAAAACTTTCTCCCTTTAAAAGAAAAGGATGGTTTTCAGGGTTTATAGAAATATCCCGGGTGTAAATAAGTTTTCCTCTGTCCAGGTATCTAATGCGTATCTTATTCACATAGAGTAATATACATGGGCTTTCCTCATCATACACGAAAATCAGTTTACCACTCTTTTTATCTTTCATTTTAAAATACACACTAAACTTATAATCTTTTATATAAGTTCTTTCAGGGTCAAACTTTTCATTTCTCACAACAATCTCATAAACAACTGATATATCATCCTCAAACACCTTTACCAGTTCCTGGTTGTATTCATTCTCAATTATAGAAACAATATTTTCAAGCATGTTCTTATGAAATACATGGAGATTCTCTTTATAAACATCTTTATGGATTATTAAATATTTTATATTTATTGCTTTTGCAAGTTCAATCTGTCTTTTTAAATCAAGAGCCTTGGCACGATTATAAAGCGGTGCTATGTATCCACTGTATCCGTTAAACAATTTTTTGTTATGATAGGCTGAAAAATAGGTGTAAAAAAAGCCTTTATCCTGACCATAGGGAACATCCCACCACCTTGCTTCCTCTAAGGGCAGTTCCATTATTGCAAATTTTTCTTTTTTCTCACCAAGCCATTTATAAACTTCTGGAATTCCACCTTTATAAGGCATCTCAGAAACACGCACATAATAGGGAACAAACTCTATAAGAATTAATATTTCTAAGATAATCAGAGTCTTTTTTCTGAAATATAAAGAATAAAAATGGGAGAGTAAAACCGCAGAGGAAAATAAAAACATTATAAAAAACCTGGAGGGAACTCTCAATCCCTCAAAACCTGGAAAAAAGTAATAAAATAAATAGTAAACTGGATTTGGAAGATATTTTATTCTAAAAAATAAAGGACCTGCAAGCAATATAAAACTCAAGAGCAAAATCACAAGATATAATACGGAGAAATCCGGGGGTGTTATTTTTATCTTTTCTAAATGAGGTAAATATAAAGTTTTTGAATTAGAAACCTCTTTTTTAAGTTTAAACAATATAACATTTTTCTTTATGATAAAAAAGCAAATAAATATAATTGACAGAACAGGAATAATTCCCATATAAAGGGTATTCTCCCATGCAAGCGGAGGATTTATAAACTTCGTCAAAATTTTGCCTGTAAGGGTAAAGGGATAGGCTGTTAAAAAAGCCCTTACATCAGGAGAATAGCGAATACACTCTCTTATGGACCTTTTAAATCCATAAAGTTCTTCTACTGTAAGATAATGATAATAAACAGGGATAAGAATTGCTCCTGAGACAATTATGAAAATTAAAAAACCTGTTAAATATTTTTTAATAAAATACTTATCTCTCAGAATATAAAACAGGAAAATAACAGGAATAAAAGGTGAGATTATAACCATATAATTTGCACAACCGAGTGAATGCATGATGAAAAACAATGACGAGAGCAAGGCAAATCGGTATTTTTTCTCCTCAAAAAATCTATGGAGAAATAAAAATATAAGAGGAAGCCACATGGTGGTCAAAATATGAAGATGACCTGAATGAGAAAATTTAAAAGGTGCAAAGGAAAATATTGTCCCTGCTATAAGGGATGCAAAAAAGTTTTTTGTAAAGTGGTAGCAGAGCAAATACATAAAAAAACCTGAAAGCACAAAATTGGCAATAACAAATATGTTGTAGGAAACAACAATGTTTTTTAAAACGAGATAAACTGGCAATAAAGATATGGAAGAAGATATAAGGTTTTCAGAGAATGCAAGGGTCAATTTACAGGGATAGAATATGTTTGCATCAAAAAAATTCTTAAAATTGAAAGTTAAAATTCTATCTATGTTGTGTTTTAAAATATAAAGATTTAAAAGAGGGTCTCCTAAATCACCTATGATGTTTTTCCTCAATGATACTTTAAGAAGACCTTTAAATATATAAAGGGTTAAAAAAAGGAAAAAGTTAAAAGAAATAAAATCTTTAATTATTCTTTTATCTTTCATGGCTTTATCTTTAAATCAACAAAAAGTATTTTTCTATCTGAAAAGACCTCTTTAACAGGGCTGAAGTTTTTACCCTCTTTTTTTGTAATCATTATATAACTACATCCTTCTCTGGCTTTTTTATAATTTCCTGCACCTATTTTTTTAAAAACATGACCCAGATTGATATTCTCTTTATTAAAAATAAAACCTGAAAAACTCAGAACAATTAAAGAACTATCAGGAATTTCATTTTCTATGTAATGGATAAATTCCAGGTCATCTTCATTCAGGTTAAAACTTTTTACTCTAAAATATGCAGGATTCTCATCTGGAATAGAAACAACATATAACCCATTTTCATAATTCTGAATCTTGCATTTTTCTGCTATAAAAATAAAATAGGAATAATAGGGGTCAATTGCTTTAGACCCAAAAGAGAAGATTTTAAAGTTATAGCCGTTTTCGTCAACAACAAATTTTTTTCTGATTATCTTGTTCTTTATTCTGCATTCTTTTAAATAACTTTCCATAGCTTTTTTAAATCTATTTATTGAATTTAATGGATAGGGAGAAAATATAAAATGTATTATAAAAATTAAAAATCCCTGTAAAAATAAAAAGTTTCTCATAAAATTCATTTTACCCATAAACAAAGGTTTTTATCTTTATAAACCTGTGTGTAATTTTCAATCAAAGTATTAGGTGAGGTTATAATCTTAGAGTAATTTTTTAAATTCTCTTCTTTCTGAATAGCATTTAAAGAAATTAAAAAGTTGTTCCTTAAAACCAGACCCATGAGATTTCGTGGATTTTCAGAAAGGGACCAATCTTTTGTCCAAACTCCAATTCTATCATTCTCTTTTAAATAAAAACTTAGTTTAGAATAACTTTCTTTTATCTCTTCAGGTATATAAAAAATTTCAAAGGTATTATCCTTATAAGAGTTTAAACCTGAATAAGGAGAGAGAATAATTCTGTCATGTATTCCCTGTATTAGAGAAAGGAAAGTAAGCATAATAATCAACCCCTTCAAATTCTTTTGCTTTAATCTCTCCCAGATGTATATTGTTCCAATGAAAGCAATAAAAGGCAGGTAAACATGGAATCTTGCCCACCAGCGATAAGGGACTGTCAGAAAAATCAGTAATGAGAAAAAAACAATCTTTAGAAAAGTCTTTTCTTTGTTTTTAATAGATAAAAACACGGCAATTATAAATGGAATTATCCCAAAGGAAATAAAAAGATGACCAAAACCTCCTCCATGATTGTCTGAAACATAATATTTTATATAGTCATATCCAAATTCCAATAGACGGGGAATAATAATAAACGGGTTGTATGTAAAAATGGGCATATTACCGATTGATGAAGGTATATCTATCCCTTTAAATATTTCTATTCCAAAAATCTTTACAATATAGGGATAAAGAGGGTTCCCTGTTAAAAAGAAATTGTAAATGTAGTAGTGAAAAGAAGTAACCAGACATAAAAAAAGAGAAAGTAAAATTAAACCATATTTTCTTCTCATTGATAATTTTATTACGCTAAATAAAATAAAAATCCCGAACATCGTCAAAAAGCTCCATTTTGTTCCTGCCCCTATGGACAATGAAATTATTAAAAATACAATGTTATAGGGAAATTTCAAAAATAAAAGGTTTAAAAAAATCAGGAAAACGCAGGCAACTTCAATATCTACAAAAGCAAATCCTGCAAGATTTGGAATAATGGGTATTGAAAGACAGGAAAAAATATAAAGAGACTTCTCATTAGGTATATTTAATTTCCTTAAGATAGAATAGGTTGAAAGGGCTCCAAAAATCAAAAAGGGAATATGAATTATAAGAATGCCCTTATCTGTACCCATAAACATATAATAATAAGCAAACAAAACTTCTACATTATTAGAGAAATACATATTTGGATTTAAATCCAGAAACTCGCGAGGAGGAAAACCTTTTTCAATAACCATTCTTGAAGCAAGGGGTAAATGATATGTATAACTATCCCATCCCTGAGGGGGATATAAAAATGTAAATCTTGTAATTATAAGAAATTCCAGAAAAATTAAAATAAATAAAATTAAAAGCAAGGGGTCCTTTTTTAGATAGAGAAAAAACCTTTTAAATAAATTCCTGAGTTCATAATAAGAGCTTAAAAAACTTTCTTTTGCTTTACCTTTGAAAATACAAAAGAATAATGCTAAAGCTATAATGAGAATTGTAACTGTTTTAGATTCATAAATATGAAAATATCCTGAAATCGCTGGAATTCCAAGAATAACTGTTAAATATATTAAAAAACTCAATATCAACCTGTCAACAGAACTGATTTTATCTTTCCAGAAATAAAAAAACCTGAATATCGAAAAGTAAAGTGCTGAGTTCAGGAGCAGAAAACCGAATAATTTTACGAGAAACATAATATATTATTATAAAGAATTGAATTTAAAATAAGAAATTGACTTTTTCCATTGAAATGGATTATTTTTAATTTCTCTAAATGAAAGAAAGCCAGAACTTAGAAAAATACCTTGAAAAATACATAGAAAATCTTTTTCAGGGTTCTATCCTGAATTTTACAGGTGAGGTGGCAAAAAGACTTGGTGGATATATATACCAGGTTGCAATAGTGAGGCTTCTTGGAACATTCATATACGGAATATATACCCTTTCGTACACTCTTATAAATGTTGTTTTAAGAATCTCTCAGCTCGGGCTTGATAGAGGTGGCATAAGATACATTGCAATCTTAAAGGAAGAAAAAAAATTCGACCTGATAAAAAAACTTGTAATTTTCCTGCTTTTACTATCAATCAGTTCAGGTCTTTTATGGGGATTAATAACCTTTTTATCCTCTTCATTCCTGGCTAATATTTACAAAAAACCCGCGCTTAAAAATGGATTGATTTATTTCAGTATTGTACTTCCCTTTTACACGTCTTTGCTTGTTATGGCCTACAGCTCAAGAGGATTTAACAAAATGCAATATTATGTTGTAACAGAAAACTTTATGCGTCCTTTTTTACAGTTCTTATTCCTGTTTATACTATTTTACTGGTTTGGAAAAACAATACCCACTGCAATCTTGCCATGGGCATTTTCGTCTTTTCTTGCACTGATTACAATAGTTTTATTTTTTAAAAAAGAACTAAAGAATAAAAGAAATGGACCATCAAATGGTTTTGGATACAGAGAAGTTATTACCTTTTCCCTGCCGGTCACATTGATATCAATCCTGTATTTTATTTTTGCATGGACAGACCTGATAATACTCGGATTTTTTAGACCCGCAGAAAAAATCGGGATTTATAACGGAGTTGCAAGAACCGCGGAGATGACAAATTTGTTCTTGCTTTCAATAAATGAGGTTTTTTCACCCCTTGTTTCTCAGTTAAGTCATAAAAAGGATTTTAATTCACTTAAAAGAATTTTCAGGGTGATAATAAGGTGGTCTCTTTACTTTTCCTTACCCCTTTATATATTTTTCATATTTTCAGGTAAATATTTTTTAGGTTCTGTATTTGGAAAAGAATTTATAACAGGCTATATTCCCATGGTGATACTGCTGTCAGGTCTTATATTTCAGAACATAACCGGTCCTGTGGCAATGACCCTTACAATGAGTGGGTATCAAAAGGAGTGGGCATTTATAAATTTTATAGGTCTATTTATAAATATCTCCCTTGCTCTTTTATTTATACCAAAACTGGGAATACTTGGAGCCTCTGTTTCCACCTGCTTATCACTGGTTATCCTGAGAAGCATTGGAATAATAGGAGTTAAAAAATTCTTAAAATTTAAAACCCATGATATAAAAGTTATAAAACCCTTATTACAAGGCACAATAACCCTGTTAATTATAGGAGCCTTAAATTTATTCCTTTTGGTAAGGACTCCTTTAAATCCTTTAATAAAAATTCTTGTAAATTTCTCTCTTTCTTATTTGATATACTTTTTGCTATTTATCTTTATAAAACCTGAAAATGAGGAAATATTTTTATTAAACAAACTAAAAGGTTTTCTCAAAAAAAATTAGTCTTTCTTTTAAATCTTTTATTTCCTTTTCCCACATCCTGATATAAGATTTTTTAAATTCTCTCATTTTTTTCAAATACCATTCATAATTTTTCAAGAGTTTCTCAATCCCCTTTCTTATTGAGTCTGGTTCATTATCAACATAAATTGCATTTTCTTTAAAGAACTCTCTTAGTGTTTTTTTATTACTCACTATCAAGGGTTTTTCAAAACTCACTGCCTCAAAACCAGCAAACAAAAGGGTATAATCCCAGTTTGTAAGAGCTATTATCCCCTTGGAACTTTTTAAAAGAGAATAAAATTGCTCCTGGGGCAAAAAACCTGTGAATTTAACATTTTCTGGAATATTCAAAAAAACTTTTTTTAAAGCCCCTGTAATAAAAAAATCTATATCAGGATAAAAAACTGCACCTTTAATAACTTCTTTTATGGGCTCATCAGTATCGCCTGAACATGGAAAAACAAAATAATCTTTTTTATTTTGAAATTTCTGTATATCTTTAATATTTAATGGCGGGTCGTGAACAACAATTACCTTTTTTCCCCCCTTGCAGGGCAATTTCTCATATATGGTTTTTTCATGAATTATTATCAAATTGGACTTTTTCAAAATAAAATATGTAAGGGTTTTTAAAAATGCCCATTTCCTGGAAACTAAAGGACCTGAGTGAAGGTCTATAATAAGAGGTTTTTTAAAAATAATTTTATATAAAAGAGAGGTTAAACCTATGATGGGTTGAACCATCTCAACAATAATTATATCAGGTTTTATCTTCATTAAATAAAAAAGGGTAACAATTATTTGGACAGGAAATTTTAAAGGAGCAAGAAAAATTTTTCTTGTAAATAAAGGAAACCTGAAAATCTCAAATCCAATACATTTTGCCAGAAACTTTGTTCTTGAAGACCCTTTTGATTCAGGAATCCATGAAACAAATAATTTTTTAATTTTGTTCATATTGAATTATAATTATAGTATAAAAAAGCAGGGTTTTGAAAATGAGAATAGGAATAAGCGGTTTATCACTTCATGGATACTCAAAAAGAGGAGGATTCTGGGAATACTTTAAAACCCTTTTAAAAATAATAGAGAAAGTGGTTCAAAGAGAAAAAATATTTATATTTGTTCAAAAGGAGCTGGAAAAAGATTTTAAGGAAATAAATAAGAAGAATTTCCATTTCATAGAGGTAAAAATTCCTGAAAAAGGTTCTCATTATACAGAATTCATTTTTTTACCTTATTATTTAAAAAAATATAAAATAGAACTATTACATTTTCCCACATTTGCAGTTCCCTTATTTTTAAAAACTCCCTATATTGTTACCGTCCATGACCTTGCATTTTTAAAATTTGAAAAAAATTTGAAAAGGAGGGATGTCTTTTACTGGAAATATGTTTTTAAATTGTCGGTGAAAAGAGCAAAAATGATTATAAGTGATTCTCATAATACAAAAGAGGATTTAAATCATTACTGGAAAATCCCCTTACAAAGGATAAAGGTAATACCTCCATTTTCTTCTTTACTTTTTTCAAAATCTCCCTTGATAAAAGACGAAATAGTTCGGAAATATGGAATAAAAAAACCCTATTATCTTTTTATAGGAACCTTAGAACCGAGAAAAAATTTAAAAAGGGTGATAGATGCCTTTTTAAAACTTTCCCGGGAAATTGAAGAAGTTGTTCTTTTAATAATAGGGCAGAAGGGATGGGAGGGGTCAGAACTGTTCAGAAAGATTGAAGAGAATAAACAAAGAATAATCTGGCTTAATAATATTACTTCAGAGGAACTTCCTTCATTTTATAAAAATGCCATAGCACTTTTATACCCCTCACTTTATGAAGGCTTTGGATTACCCATTTTAGAAGCATATAAGTTTAAAGTACCGGTAATAACTTCCAATGTTTCTTCCTTGCCCGAGGTTGCGGGAAAAGGAGCAATTTTTGTAAATCCCGAAGATGAGGGGGAAATTAAAAGAGCCATGTTAGAGATTTATCATAACAAAGATTTGAGAAATCGTTTATTGAAAGCACAGGAAAGGGAAATAAAAAAATATGACTATAAAAAAATAGGGGAAGAAATTCTTTCAATCTATGAGGAAGTTTTTTTAAACTCTCTATAAATAAATGCGGAAAGGGTTATCAAGATAAAAAGGACTTTCATCTCTTCGTTGTGATTAATGGTTGTCCAGGAACTATCAAGGAAATTGTGGCTTAAAAAGGTAACCCAGGAACCAACAAGTCCCATTACCATCCAGGAATAACCCTTATCTTCTTTAATCTTCACACAGGCAAACAGAGATTTCAAAACATACCCTATAAACATGAAAAAGGTAATAAACCCTAAAATCCCTGTTTCGAGTAAAAGCTGAATATACAGGTTATGGGGAATTAAAACCAGAAATGCATAGGGCATATATATAAACTGGCTTATCCCTACACCAAGAACAGGGTTTTCAAAAAATGTTTTTAATGAATTTTTCCAGTAATGGAGTCTTACCTGAAAACTTAAATCTTTATAGGGGCTGAATATTGATACCACTCTCTCATACACATTTTCAAATAAAAATTTTGATATAATAACTGCAATCAGAATAAAGATAAAAACAACAAACCCGTATCTCAGAAAAATTCTCAACCTCTTTATCTTCCAGGAATACACAAAAATTACGGCTAAAACTCCCAAAAATGCAGAGATAAGACTGTTTCTTGAATAGGTAAAGAAAAGGGCGCCGAGTAAAAATATAAAAAATGAGAAATACAAAAACTTTACCAAAATCCTTCTTTTTTTTAAATAGTCGCTGAAATAAAAGGATGCATATACCGGTATTGTGAGCGCGATTATTCCTCCGAGTGAATTTCCATGCACAAATACTCCTCTTATTCTCCTCATCTCCATAGTATAAATCTCCATAAATCCCTTCCCGAATAAAGGAATATAACCGATAACCAGCTGGAAGACACCTATGATTATATTAAAACTCAAAAACACCAAATATGCCCATAAAAACATCCTTAAATTGGATTCCCTTTTTTCCAGATTATCAAGCAAAAACCTGTAAATAATATAACCATTAAAGAACATCAAAATATGGAATAGGGAAAAGAATTTGTCAAAGGAAGGTATAAGGGATAAAAATAGTGAGCCAAAAAATAAACCAAAAAATCTGAAATAAGGGTCCTTTGTACAACTCTTAGAGGAGATGTATTGTATCAGAATATAAAATAAGAGGGCAAAGGCAATAAAATCGGTTATATGGAGAAAAAGGGGGGTAGAAGGAGGAGTTCTCTTTATCAAAAATTTATGGATAAACACATATCTTATGCCTGTACAGAGAAATATAGGGAAAAAAATTGCAAGATATTCAAAGGGTCTTCTCGTAAGCAATAAAAAGGGAATAATTACCAGACTCAGCAAAATTTTGAAAAAACTCTTTAAATGGAATGCCCCTTGAATATAATATAGTAAAATAATAAATAAAAATACAAAAAAAAGTAAAACCTGAAAAATTATATAATCCCTTTTCAATTCCAGATTCAATATGCGTGCTTCTGGGAAAAAAATGTAAGGGCTGTTTTTAATATAATCTTTATATCAAACCAGAGTGACCAGTTATTTATATAATAAAGGTCATACCTTACCCTTTCATCTATGGGTGTATCCCCTCTGAGTCCGTTTACCTGTGCCCAGCCTGTAATGCCAGATTTAAACCTGTGTCTTTCATAATATCTGGGTATTTCCTTTGAGAATTTTTCAACAAAATATGGTCTTTCTGGCCTTGGACCAACAATACTCATATCTCCCTTTAAAACATTGAAAAACTGAGGAAACTCATCAATGGAAAACTTTCTTAAAAATCTTCCTATTTTTGTAACTCTCGGGTCATCAGGTGTTGTAAATTTTGGTCTTTTTTCCTTATCAGCACCAACTATCATTGTTCTGAACTTAATAAGTTTAAATATTTTTCCATCCTGTCCCACTCTTTCCTGAAGATAAAATACAGGTCCTCTATCCTGAAGCTTAATAATCAATGCTATTATTCCAATAAAGGGTAAAATAAAAATAATCACAATGAGAGAAAACACAATATCAAAGGCTCTCTTTAAAAAAGACTGAAAAAGAGTCAGGCTTGGCTCTTTAATTGCAACAAGAGGCATACCTGCAATCTGATAAACACCCGCACCTGATGTCATAAGCTGATATATATCAGGCACTATTCTAACAGGTATTTCAAAATTTTCACACTTTTTCACAATATCTTTTAATAAATGTTGTTTTTCAAGGGGGAGTGCAACTAAAATAAAATCAGCAGAAATACCATTCAACTCTTTTTCTAAAAATTTCTCTGCATTTAAAACGCCTTCAATAGCATATCCCAGGAACTTATCATTTTCTATCCTTTCCTTTATCCATTCTCCTATCTCTCCTTCTCCAACAAGTAAAATTCTTTGAACGCCTTTTCCTCTTTTAACAAGTTCCCTTTTTATAACCCTTATTGTTCCCCTGAAAATCAGCATTAAAAAGAATGTAAACATAAAGAAAAAACCAACCACAAGACGGGAATATAAAATCTTCCTATAAAAGAATGAAATAGCGGTTGTGATAATCGCAAGCACGATAAGGGCTTTTAAAATCTCAAAAATCTCATCAAGAAAAGAAAGCCCCCTTTCCTCTATTTTCCACAGATTCATAAAATAGAATACAAACAGGGC
This sequence comes from Candidatus Hydrothermus pacificus, assembly GCA_002011615.1. Classification (GTDB taxonomy): domain Bacteria; phylum Hydrothermota; class Hydrothermia; order Hydrothermales; family Hydrothermaceae; genus Hydrothermus; species Hydrothermus pacificus. Next base: position 154,059 of record MTOH01000018.1, read on the forward strand.
TATAAAAAATATAATTAAAAAGGCATAGAAGTATTTTTCAAACTCAGGAATAGGGAAGTGAAAAACAGGGATTACATTTCCATAAAACCTGAACCAGTAGGCGAAAATAAATCCCAGAACAAGAGAAACAATATCTGTTATGATTCCTGAAATTTTAAATATCAATACTCTTTTCATTTAAGTGTCAGATATTTAGTTTTTAAATATAATGAATTAAAAGACTAAAATCAATTATAAAGAATATTTAAATAATTTTAAAATTTCTCATATTTACGAGTTTTGCATGGAAATTTTTAAAGAATTGAATGAAAACACTATAATTATAATCAAATAATGAACATTACTTTTGCTTAACTATGAAAAAAAACCTTTTCCATGAATAAATTTATCAGACTAAAAGATATCTTAAAAGATATAGGTATAGTCACAACGAGTAGAGGACTTTCATTTCTATTTGCTTTTGTAATCAGTATTTTAATCTCAAGATTAACCGGTCCGGAAGGAAGAGGTGTTTATTCCCTGGTATCAGTGAGTATACTTTTTTTAAGTCTCGTTCTATCATGCGGTATGGAAGAAGCATTCCCTTATTATATTTCAAGGAAGGATATAAAACCTTCCCATCTACTACCTTTAGGATTGCCGTATCTACATACAGTAGTGCTTTCTATTTTACTAATCCTATTTTTCATACCTCTGAGCTGGAAAAGAAGTGTTTTGCCTTCTCTATCAGCCCTGGCTTTTAATCTAATATTACTGGGGACCTTATTCCGAATACAGGGGAGAATAATTGGAAATTCTTTTCTGGGAGTCAGAAATTTCTGGCTTTTTGGTTATCATCTCTTTTCTTATCCTCTATATGGTCTTTTAATAATACCTGTTCTCCATTTTTCCCGTCTTTTATCTGTGGAAAGTGTAATGTGGGTCCCTTTTTTATCTTCTGTGCTCCAGGGCATCACTTTTACCATTATCATTATATTTATGTTTCCTCCTGATTTTCACGAAGCATTCACTTCATTCAGCTCAGTTGTGAAAAAATATAAAAAAATTCTCGGTTATGGGCTTTTTGCACAAACAGGAGTAATACTTAATTTCTTTAACTTGAGATTAGATTTTTATTTTATAAATTACTTCAAGGGGGTTAAAGAACTGGGATTATACAGCATTGCGACTGCTGTAGGGGAGTCTTTATATTTGATTCCTTATGCTATAGGTAGAATGTGGTTTCCGCGGGTAGCAAAAAATCAGGCAGGTAAAAAAGAAAAAACCTTTCAGATCTTACTGGTAACTTTTATAATCTCCTCACTGACAGGAATAATTTTAATTGCCACAGGAAAACTGCTGCTGACATTTATGTTTGGAGAAAAATTTGAAGGTTCTTATATTCCTTTAATTATTCTAATTCCTGGAATAATAAGCCTGGGTTTATCTTCTGTCATTGCAAGTTATTTCCATGGGATAGGAAAACCTCAGTGGGGTACATTGATGAGTGTTATTTCTATATCTTTCACTATAATACTTGACTTTCTATTAATTCCGGTGTATGGAATAAAAGGTGCAGCAATTGCATCTTCAATAGCCTATACAATATCATTTTTAACAGGTTTTTTTACGATTTTTAGGGTTTGAGAATGGAATGAAAGCACCTAAAATTTGCCTGATTTGCAGTCTACATCATCCAGGTATCAAAACTCATTTTTGGCATCTTTCAAAAAACATAAATGCGTCTTTATTCTTTGTAGAGAACCTATACCACCCCATTTTTTTAAAACTTGCTAAATTTTTAAAAATTCCTCTACCCTCAATATTAAGTCTAAAAGAATATGATATAATAATATTAGGGGGATGGCGTGCCTCGTATCTAAGCATTATAAAAAATTTAAAAAAGGAAAACAAAAAAGTAGGCATCTATTGGACAAGCTCGATAGGACAATCAGAGATGACTGAAAAACATGTGGAAATATATCACCTTAACCATATATTGAATCTTTTAAAAGAGGATGTTATAGATTTTATCATGGTTCCTGAAAGAACATATGAAGCAATGGGAAAATTGAAAAAAGTTTTCCTTCTACCTTACACATTTAACTTTTCTCAGATTAAATTTTCTGAAAGAAAAAATATTGTTAAAAGAACTGATATTTTTCTGTCTGTCAGGCATGGTAAGAATATACTAACCCAATTTATAGGAGTGCATCTGGCAGATCCTGATATAGAAATTTATACTAATATAAAGAATAAAGAATTTTTAAATTTTTTACAATTACTTGAAATACCTTTTAGATACATAGAATGGATACCAAATTACGAGGAATATCTGAAGTTCATTTCCAAAATGGGGTTTTCTCTCCAGATTACATATACTGAAACCTTTAATTATGCTGTAGCAGAAAGGATGGCAATGGGAATACCTGTTTTTGCATCAGGGAATATATTTTTAATAACACAGGATGAATTTTTGAAAAAATATTTATACGTAGAAGCACCAGATTCTCCTTTAGAAATATCTAAAAAAATACGATTTTTACTTAAAAATTCTACCCTATACCATGAAATAAATATTCATATAAGAAAATTCCTTGAAAAATTTTTAAAATCTAAGGAAGAAAAGTTTCAAGAATGTTTCTCTAAATTTTTGAAATTTATTCAAAACAGTTTGTTATGAAAAATGGAAGTAAATGGAAAATAATTGTAAGTGAGAGTTTTTTTTTGATAATTGCAATTCTGATATTCTTTGTTTTTATAAATCTTTCAGTTAAATGGACGATAAGGTATCTAATTTTAATTCTCTATATCTTAATGGGGTTTTTAACTTCTCGTTTTTTAAAAACATGGGTGTTATTTTCACCCATTCTAATTACATTGAACATCAGATGGTTTATAAATTTTGAAACTTTTTCTTTCCCTTTTTCCGCAATAGATATATTGGGTTTTATCTATATTATATTCTTATTTTATAGATTCAAAAATTTTAAAAAAATGGATGAATTTAACATCCCCTTATTCATTTTACTGATAAGTATCTTACTTTCTTCTATAAACTCATTCAAACCTCATTTTACTCTTTTTACCACAGCTTTTTTTATGTTAGGTTATTCTTATTACAAGTTGCTTGTTGATGAGATAGAAAACCAAAAGGAACTGAAAATATTTATCTACTTGCTTTTCTTCTGCTTTCTTATGAATTCAGTAGTGGCAATTTTTCAATATCGTGGTGGGTTCTTCCTCTTTGGAGAAGAAGTATCTCCGACTTATGAAAAAGGAACTTTGTTCCCGGGTGGAAGAGTTAAGGGTTTATTTATTCATGCAAACTCTTTTGCTGGAATATTGGCTATTTTTAGTCCTTTTATGCTCTCTTTTTCTCTTTCTAATAAAATAAGCAAAAAATACAGGTTTTATTCCCTATTTACATTTATTATAGTATCTATTTCTATATTTTTCAGTTTTTCAAGAAATGGCTACCTTACATATTTAATTTCATGCATAACTTTACTACTGTTATTTGTTTACAAACAAAAACGTAAAACATTTTTTTACATTATAGGTGTATTATTGGTTATAGTGATAATAAATTTTTCCATATTCATGCTATTTCCTAATATATATGAACGAATTCTATCAATATTTTCCTATGAATACGACCCTGCAACAAGAATCAGATTTTTCATGTGGAAAAAATCTCTTGCCAAATTCGCACAGTCCTTTCTTACAGGAATAGGATGGGGTAATTTTGTATTTGAGTCATATTCCTTTGGGCTTTTAATACCTCATAATTTGTATATTAACATTCTGCTGGAATTAGGTCTATTAGGAGCAATAGCATTCATTTATTTCATATATATATTGTTTAAAAAGTTGTTTCAACTGTTTTATTTGTCAAATTCAAAAAATCTATATCTGACCCTTCCTATTATATCTGCATGGATAGGTTTTTTTATAAATAATATTGCTGACTCAATTTTCACTTCTCCTACCCACACAATTGAAAATAAGTTTTTCTGGATATTATTAGCACTAACAAGTTTATCATATCGCTTTTCGTTACAAAGAGAATAGTAACTCCAACTATACATCTTAAAATTATTTCTCCATACAAAAATTTCAGATTTGAACTTATAAAATACAGATAGGTAAATTGAAAATACTAAAAGGCAAATACTCTGTAGAAGTAGAAAAGAGAAGTATTCTGGGCTCTCTCTTTGAAATTCCATCTACACAAGAAAAAACTTATGGGTATTATAATTATGCTACCAGGGTAGGAGGATTTGGACCTCTTTTCACCGTTCTTTTTCTACCTTCTTTATTTTTTGCTTTTTTAATCGGCCTTTTAAAAAGGGACAAGAATGTTTTACTTCTATTCATGATATACTTCTTTATATATATGGTATTACCTTATAAATGGTGGACAAGATTTCATATTTACATTATGGGAATTTCCATAACTTCATTTTCTTATATTCTATTTCATTTATCTTCCTCATTTTATATATTAGGAATTATCTTCAGTACACTCTCATTCATTTCTGCTCATAGAAATATTCCCAAATTTCATATCCAGAATTATTTCCCTTATAAATGGAGGAAATTATACTTTTCAGAACGAAGTTATTTATTAAAAGATGCAAAGAATATAATTTTTCCTTATTTAGAAAAAGGTGACACTATTGGTTTATATTATTCTCCTGAGGCTTCTGAAAAATACAATTTCCTTCTGAAGCTCTCATATATTTTCATACCACATGACTACGAAATAAACATAAAATATATTTTCCCACCGTTAAAAAACATGCCTCCCAGCGCCAAATTTATAATAACACCTTCCTTTTTTAAATCTTTTAATGAAAATTATACTTTAGTATATCACAACAGGGATTTTGAGATATGGAGAAGAAAATAATCTTTTTAAAGTATATGTATATAACCATAATTTCTTTTATACTTCCCCTCTATCTCACTTATTCAATGTTTATTGAAAATCTAAAAGACTCATTAAATGTTTTTTCTACTTTTTCTCCTATTTCAAAGATTGAAAGGATAGAAATAGTTTATAACAAAAAGGGAGAATGGTGGTATTTATTAAGCGGAGGGTTTAATACAGGAAATTATGGATATGTATCCTCTAAAAACCTTTTTGTAAAAGGGAAAAGAGGATTTAATATTATTTTATTTAGCAATAAAGGAATAGAAATTAAAACTTTTGACACTCATAAATTTCAAGAAGAGAGTCAAAAGATGGTTGAATTTATTCAAAAATTACCTGATTCTTGCGTTGGCATTATATACGTAAAAGATGAAGCAAGCAACAATTTAACCCCTTCTCTTCAAAATGTTCTGAATTCCTTAGGCGCAGATATTTCCTTAAAGAATAAATATAGATGGAGTTATGTATTTATATTTGAAAAAAGAAAAAAATATTTCCATAAAATATTTGAAGCCACTTCACCTGATAAAGCATTCTTAATAAAATTAAAAGTTTAGTCAAAGTAAGGCAGTAAATCGCGTTTTTTTTAAAGTAATATACTTTTACAAACCCGGTAAACTTCAAAAGCAGCTTTTTGCCAGGTATATTGAGAGGAGACTTCTAATCCTTTTTTAATCAAATTTTCCTTTAACTTCTTCTGAGTCAAAATTGAATATATCTTATTGGCAATTTCTTTGTAATTTAATGGGTTTACAATTACCGCATTACCCTTTGTTACTTCCACAAGCGCCTTATCGTTTGAAATTACCACAGGAATACCACACCTCATCGCCTCAAGAACAGGGAAACCAAAACCTTCATAAAAAGAGGGAAAAAGAAAAACATCAGCATTCTGGTATATTTTAACAATTTCTTCTCTTTCTACATAGCCTTTATGAATTATAAAATCTTTATAGAAATGGCTCTTTATCTCCTTATATATATCTTTCCATCCGGGTCCTTTCTTACCTATCAGGACTAAATAATGAGGCACTTTATAATCTTTTTTAAGTATATAAAAACTTTTGAGAATTCCTATTATGTTTTTTCTCTTCATCAAGGCACCCACATATAAAATATAGGGATTTTCTTTTCCCTCTTTCTTCTTAAGGGGGCGGAATAATTCATCCACACCATGATAAATATAAAAAACTTTCTCCTTTACCTGAGGAAAATAATTTTCAACTTCCTCTTTTATACTTCGGGTAGGAGTAATAACAGCATCAGCTTTTTGTATGGATTTAGTCAAAAAGAATTTAAAATATGGAGGATACAGTTTGGGAAAAACTTCTGGAAAATGAAAAGGAGCAAGGTCATGAACAACAATGACAAGTTTACTTTTAAAGAAAAGCGGAGTAAAAAAATTAGGGCAATATAGTATATCAAAATTATATTTTTTTAGATGCATCGGGAGATAGAAGTTAAACCACAAAGGGGAGAGTAATCTTGAGTAAAATGGCATTTTTAGCTCACAAATTTTTAATCGAGGATTATCAATGCTTTCAGATGGCTTCTTATGAAGAAAAAGGATAAACTCAATGTCTTCATTAACTTTTAACATTCCTTCTATTAAATTCTTAATATAATATCCTATTCCTCTTTTTTTGCCTGCGAGATGACGGGCATCAACTCCTATAATCATAACAATTATTAAAAATACCCAAGGTCTTTCAACCTTCTCATTACTTCTTCATCAATTTCAGGTTCTTTTTTAAAATCTTTGCTTTCCTTTTTTTCAAAAGAATAATATTTCCTCAATATTTTTCTTAATTCCATTACTTTTTCTTTATTTACTTCATATAAATTGTCTTTTTCCTGAGGGTCTTTTTCAACATTGTAAAGCTCATATTTTTTTATGTTTTCATTGATTATAAGTTTCCATTTATCTGTTCTTATACATACATGAGGATATTTATCATCAAGAGTTGTATCTGCTATTATAAAATTTCGCTTTTTTTTGCCCTTTTTTCTGATTAATGGCAAAAGTGATTCTCCGTCAGAGTCGTATTTAGTCTCTATTTTTAGCATACCAAGCAATGTTGGAGCCACATCCACAAGCCCTACTATTTCATTTATTTCCATATGGGGAAAATCGGGATGTTTTATTATTAAAGGGACGTGGAGTAATTCGTCATATAAAAACCTTTCGTGGCGATAAAACTCATGTTCATAAAATGCGTCCCCATGATCAGAGCAGAAAACTATTATTGTATCATTTATCAATTCTTTTACCTTTAAAAAATTTAAAATTTCACCAAAATACTTATCAAAATAAAAAATTTCTTCTTTATACCATTTTATTAAATCATTCTTTTCCTTTGAGGTAAGTGAGTGAGGAGATTTCACTGCTTTACGCCATAAAATTTCACCTTTAATTTTGCTTATATAAGAAAACCCTTTTTTAGATTGATAGGGTCCATGAACATCCATATAATGAACCCATAGAAAAAAGGGGAACGAAATTTTATCAATACATTTAAAAATTTTTTCATTTATCTCTTTTGCTGAAAGGTAAGGTCGCGTTTTTACTAACCTAAAAATTTTACTCAGGAATAAATGGATCTTCTTAGGCAACATATCGGATTTCCATGGATATATGCTATCTTCTAAGACCTCAAAGCCTTTTGTATATCCGAATGGACGGGAAAGAAAGGGATTTGAATGTATCCCAATAGTGGTAAATCCTTCATCTCTTAAGATCTCTGCGATAGTTTTGTAATTATCTTTCAAAATGGGATAAGTATCACTTGAGGGGTATTTAGAAGTAAAAAGAGAAGCAAAAGAGCAACGGGTATGGGACGAATGAGAAAAAGCATTTTTGAACACAATACTATCCTTTCCAAATTTGTCAATTTCAGGGGTGACCTCTTTAAATTCCTTATTCCATATGCCTATAAAATCGGCTCTTAAGGAGTCCACTGTAATCAATATAACATTCTTTCTCTTTTTTCTCATATTATAATAAAAGTCTAAAAGTATAATGTTGATTTTTTAACTTTTTCAATGATTGATTTAATATAAAATAAATCAATATAATTTATAAGATGTTAAAAATACTTTATGTATCACCTTATTTTCCTTATTACAGCAAGGGGGGTGGTGGTGCCCTTTCTTTCAATAGAATTAAAAGTCTTTCAAAATTTGCAAAGGTGGATTTACTTTTTTTAACAAACGAAAAAAACTTTGACAGATACGAAAAAGAATTAAAAAACATTGTCAGAGAGTTTGATTATGTTATTAATAAAAACTCTGATTCAATTAAAAATATATTTTTATATTTTCCATTCAAGTCATTAAAAGAATCTTTTGTTTTCTCAAAAAAATTTGTAAAAATTTTAAAAGAAAAAATTTCTCAAAATAAATATGATATAATATGGTTTAATCACGAAAGAACATTTCAATACTCCAATTATATAAAACCAGCTAAAAAAATAGTGGAACTTCATGACGCAACTTCAGAAAGGCACAAAAAGATATTCTTAAAAACCAGGAATCCTTTTTTAAAGATAATTCATATATACGAGTTCTTCAAACTAAAAAATATTGAAAGAAAAATAATCAGGTTCTCGAACGGAGTTATTGTAACTACAGAGGAAGAAAAACAAAAATTACATAACAAAAGAAAGGTGTATGCTTTCGCATTCTGCCCTGATATAAAACACCCAGACCCTGATTCCAGAAAAGAAAAAATCATTCTTTACATGGGTGATTTAAGTTATTTCCCCAATGTGGATGCGCTTTTTTACTTCGTCAATAATATATTTCCACATATTAAAGAAAAAATTAGAGATATTAAGTTCTGGATCGCAGGAGTTTCAGAAAATGAAAAAATAAGAAGACTGCATGATGGTAAAAATATATTTTTTAAAGGATTTATACCATCCCTTGATGAATTGCATTCAAAGGTGAAAGTTCTTGTGGTTCCTCTCAGACTCGGAACAGGAATTAGAATAAAAATTCTTGAAGCAATGGCAAGAAGGATTCCTGTGGTCTCAACAAAAATTGGATGCGAAGGAATAAAGGGTTTAAAAAACAGAGTCAACATAATGCTAGCAGATGAGCCATTGGAATTTGCGAAATCAACAGTGGAATTACTGAGAAACGATGAACTTGCTCAAAAAATATCAGAAGGTGGGTTTGATATTATAAAAAAATATTATTCAGAAGAAAAATTACAAGAAATAGTAAAAGATATACTCAATTCAAATTGAAAAAACTGAACCTTCTATCCATCTCCTTCTCTTATGAAGAAGGAGGAGCCGAAAAATCCCTAAAAAATCTTGTCACAGAGTTAAAAAAGAAAGGAATAAATATTTTCCTTTTCACCTCGCCATCTTTAAAGGATTTTTATAAAGAGAAAAATATAAATATTTATTTAATCCCCTTTTCCCCTTCAATGAATTTTTTTATAAAGATTGGAAAAATAAAATTATTGAATATCCATTCTTTTCTGAGAAGGTTTTTTGTTGTCATAAATTATTCATGGCAAATAAGTATATTCTGTAAAAAAAGGAAAATTGACATTATACACATAAACGACTTTAAAGGCGGTATTTTTATACCTTTGTTAAAACTTTTAACCCATTCGAAAATAGTCTGGCATATAAGAGATTTATTTGCATGGGAATCAAAAATTAAAAAATATTATTACAAAGTTCTCGGCAGTTTTACAGACCTTTTAATAACCATTTCTCCTCTTACACAAAAAATGGTAAAAGATATGGGGTTTAATAATGCAAAATTGATATACAATATAATAGAGATAAAACCCTTAGATATAAGCAAAAAAAAGGCAAGGAAAATTCTAAAAATACCCGAGGATAAATTTGTAATAGCTTATATAGGAAGGATTTCAAAAGAAAAAGAAATCGAAAATTTGATAGAAGCCATCCGGATTGTAAAAGAAAAAATTAAAAATTTGCTTTGTTTAATAGTTGGAGAAGATTTTAAGGGGGGTGGAGAAAAAGAAAGACTTTTTAAAATTGTTGAAAAAAAAGGCTTAAAAGATTATGTAAAATTTACAGGATGGCAGAAAAATATTGAATATTATTATTCTGCTCTGGATCTTTTTGTTCATCCAAGAGAAAAAACTTATGAACCCTTAGGAAGAACATTTATTGAAGCAATGTTCTATGGCACACCCATTCTTGGAACAAATATTTTATCCTGGCTTATAAAGGACAGAGAAAACGGATTTATTGGAGAAGAAGGTTATAAAGGTCTTGCAAGTAAAATAATAGAGTTATATGAAAAAAAAGAATTATTAAAAACAGTATCTGAAAACGCAAAAAAATTTGCTGAAGAAAATTTTAAAAAAGAAAATTTATTAAAAGAATTTCAAACAACATTTGAAAAATTAAAAAGAAAAAACTTAAAATTAACATCATGAAAGAATTTACGGTTAAAGCAATTATTCTGGGTGTTTTTCTCGCAATCGTTTTCGGTGCCGCGAATGCATATCTGGGTCTTAAAATGGGAATGACCGTATCTGCATCAATACCCGCAGCAGTTATCTCAATGGCAATCTTAAGGGGAATTTTAAGAAGGGGAAATATTTTAGAAAACAATATTGTCCAGACAATTGCATCAGCAGGTGAATCCCTTGCAGCAGGAGTTATATTCACAGTGCCTGCCCTTATAATGCTCGGTTTGAATGTCAATATATTTTATATATTCCTCGTATCCCTTACAGGCGGAGTTCTCGGGGTTTTGCTCATGATTCTTGTAAGGAAAAGGTTCATTGAAGACGAAGATAAAATTTTACCATATCCAGAAGGAAGGGCATGTGCAGAGGTCTTAAGGGCTGGTGATGAGGGTGGTGAAAAGGCAAAAAATGTTTTTATAGGGATAATTCTGGGATTTTTATACAAATTCTTCGCCTTAGGATTTCACTTTTTTAAAGATGTTATTGACTTTTTATTTAAAATAAAATCAAGACTTCAACTATCCTTTGACAACTCACCGGCACTTTTAGGAGTTGGATTTATACTGGGCTTGAGAATTTCCTTTCTGGTTATGGCAGGTGGACTTCTCGGCTGGTTCGGAATAATGCCCTTGATACAGACATTTTTGCCCCAGGCAAAGGATTTAATGCCTATTGAAATATGGGATAAATATATAAGATACATAGGAGCAGGAGGTGTTCTTGCAGGAGGTATAATAAGTTTTGCAAGGTCAATGATTTCTCTGTTCTCAAAAGGCAAAATATCCTTAAAGGGGATTGTAACCCCAAAAGACCTGCCATTAAGTTTTGTTCTGATAGGCACTTTGATAGTTTATGTATTTATTTCTCTAATGCCCCAGTTCAAACAGAATTTTATCTCAGGCATTTTCATAATAATTTTTGCATTTTTATTTGTAATAGTTTCTTCAAGAATAGTGGGAATAGTGGGCTCTTCCTCAAATCCAGTATCAGGAATGACAATAGCAACCCTTTTAATAATAAGTTTAATATTTGTGAAGATGGGGATGAAAGGAACAGCGGGTATAATAGCAGCACTTACAACAGGAGCAATCGTATGTATTTCAGCAGCAATTGCGGGTGATACATCACAGGATTTGAAAACAGGATTTTTAGTAGGAGCAACCCCGAGACTTCAGCAAACAGGCGAATTCATAGGGGTTTTTTTCTCTGCAGTTTTTATAGGATGGACATTATTTTTGCTCCACAAGGCATATACAATTGGCTCACAGGCACTTTCAGCACCACAGGCAACCTTGATGAAACTCGTTGTGGAAGGGGTTTTTAAAGGGGGTATGCCCTGGGAACTCATAATTGCGGGAATAGCAATTGCTGTATCGGTTGAGCTCCTTGGAGTTCCTGCACTTCCCTTTGCTGTTGGTCTTTATCTTCCTCTGAGTCTATCAACAACAATAGGAGCTGGAGGTTTTATTTCCCATTTTATAAAGAAAAAAGATAAGGGAGTCCTTTTATCCTCAGGGCTTGTTGCAGGAGATGCACTTGCAGGAATTTTCATAGCAATTTTAATCGTTGCAGGTGTTGCAATACCTCATTTAAAATTGCCCTTTTTATCTGAATCACCATTTTTTGCATCGCTTTTTTTGATTTTACTTTCCCTTTTCCTCTTTTTCAGAAGTAAATAATGCTTTTTGTCTTTCTGATTTCCCTGCCAGTAATTTCAGAGGTTATGTCAAATGTTAAGGGTTCTGATTCTCAGTCAGGTGGTGCTCCAGGAGACAGAAATGAATTCATAGAAATCTTCAACCCTTCAGACGATACAGTTGACCTTTCAGAATATAAAATTACGGATTTTGATGCAACCGATGATATAGTTCCATGGACAGATGACTCAATATTTTTATATTATCCTGATGTTAAGACAAACACAACAAAAATTCCCCCAAAAAGTTTTGCCCTGATTTTAGACCCTGAATATCTTGAAGAAGGCGACGGAACATATGTGCGGGTTTATGATTTTCCTGAAGGAACGGTTATTTTAACCGTGGGAAATACAACAATAGGTGATGGACTTTCAACAAGCGACCCCATAGCCTTAATCTCTCCGTCAAATGACACGGTAAGCACATACGGAACACCCTTTAATCCTGATGATTCACTTCCTTTATCACCTGATGATGGTATTTCTGTTGAAAGATTAAACCTTGAAGGACCTGATTCATTATTCAACTGGGCTTTTTCAGAGGATTCAACAGGTTCAACCCCCGGAAGGGAAAACTCGGTTAAATTTTTACCCGACCTTTTAATAAACTCAAAAAGCATAGTCATAACACCTGCTTTTCCAGAGGAAAACAAAAACTTTGAGATATTTGTAAAATTCTATAACAGTGGATTTGACACCTTAAAGGATATAAAAATTTATCTTGAAATAGAAAACTTTTATGAAGATTCCGTATATTTTCCTGGAATTTTAATTTATAAGGATTCTGGAATTGTTGAGTTTGAAATTCCTGGACTTTCAAAGGGCACTTATAGGGGGTTCGCTTACGGAAAATCAATTTATGATACCGATACATCAAACAATTCTGCAAGATTTAACATATTTGTCTCCTTAAAACCACTTTTCATAACAGAAATAATGTATAATTCTGAATACGAATGGATTGAGATATACAATGCATATAATGACACACTCGATATAAGTAATTTCGGTATATCCGATGAAAATAAAGTAATAAAAAGATGGGATAATTTTAAAATAAATCCCTATGAATATGCCGTTATAATAAAAAAATGGGCTGATACCTTATATCTTTTCCCAAAATTCGGGAGATTTAAGTGTATTGCACCAGGAGAAGAGTTTTACTCCTTAAACAATTTAGAGGATATCGTATTTCTCTATGACTCAAAGAAAAATGTAATTGATTCTGTTCCCTATGAGAATATATGGGGAGGAGGAGTTGATACATCCCTTGAGAGAAAAGGAATTGATTTTCCATCGGATGAAAGATTTTCATGGAGTTCTTCAATTTCAGAAAATGGTGCAACACCGGGTAAAGAAAATTCAATAACAGAAAAAATATTTCCTGAAAAAAGATATGTTTATCTTTCCGGCAAGATATTCCGCCCTGAAAATGACTTAAAATTATATATAAATCCTCCGTATAACCTCACAGAACTCACTATATTCCTCTTTGACGCAAAGGGAAGATTAAGGGAAAAAATATTTGATAATTATATAATTTCAGCAAAAAGGGTTTATAATTTATCACAGATTATAAAGGAAAGAAAAGCAGGACTTTATATAATTTATGTTGAGATGAAGGAAAAAGATGGTAAAAGAAAAGAGATTAAAAAACTTCCCTTTGCGATATGGAGGTGAATTCACATTTTATTGCGTAAACATAGATAAAAAATTTAACTCATATTTAAATTGACATACCCCCCCTCGATTCTTTATAATTAATTTTGAAAAATCTATAGGAGGGTTAAAATGAGGGATAAAAAATGATAATAGTGGGGATAATCATTGTAACAGGATGTAAAAAAGTGGGTAGACTGGAGAATCTCTTTACTCACGCGATAAATAAACCTCAGCGCTATATTCTTTCAAAAAATGGGTATAACTTTCATTACCTCACATTTATTGAGAAAGAAACTCAAAGCGGAAATTGTTATTTTGGAAAAGATGTTTCTCTTCTAACTTTATCTACCATAAAAAGATGGGCAAATCAGGGATTCGGAAATTTCACACCTCCTCCGAGAAGAAATGCATTTATAAACAAAATTGAAGCAGTGATAAACCAGATTGAAAAGGGTGCATATAACGCTGCAGGGAATAAGATGGCAAATGATATAATTCCTTTTATGGAATTAAGTGTGACAGGCCCTTTCAGAAATACCTTTGGACTTTTACTGGAAAGTTCACTCATTGGTATGATACAGGCAGAAGATACAATAGAAGTTGATATTTCTTATGAGAGTCTTTTTAATGCAAATCCTTACAGTTTGCAGGAAATTCACGCGATAATTTGTAAACCCGGTGCTTTTGTATGTGAAGTAATTGTACCAATGCCCTCTCTTGAAGATTCTCTCCAGACACTCTCATGCGCTCTTGCTATGGGACTGGAGGATAGAGAGAACAGGGAAATCCTCCATAAATATCTCACAAATTCTCCATATAATGAACACAAAATCTTTCTTAAAGATTATATAAATGAAATAAGGAGTGATGGTAACCCAATAGTTACCACAATGTCCATTTCATCAGGATATACTACCGATTATTTGGAAGGTCTCACTCAAAATCATCCGGAAATTGCGATTCATTTTCCTGATACTTCTCATTATGTAGAATGGACAAATAGTTATAAAACTTGTGTACCATGGGTCACATATGTTCCTCCATTTATGAGTGATACAGAAGTAACCCGGCTCACCGGGTTTGTTTATAACGGTGAAAATACTTTTATAGATGGGAAAACTCCACCGGATTATCCTGTACTCATAATCACACCTGAGCCACCAGAAAGTATCTCTGAGACAGAAATACCAGCAGAATTACCTGAAGTATCGGGAGAAAGAGGAAATTCTAGAATTTTAGTAAGAGTGATGCATATTTACAAAAAATGTGAACCTTGGTGGTTAGGAGCTATGGAAATCTATACGGCAGTTTTTCATGAAAATATATATTGGTCAAATGTCGTACCTTATTATAACCAACACAAAGAACTTCGAGGTTGTCCTGGAGTCACAACAAAAGATTTGAGGGGAGTGGATAAAAGGTGTAAAAGATATAGAATCTATGGAAAACCTTCCCCAACCTGTGGAAACCCTGATAAAAGAGGCAAATCTGCTTATAATTATTATATTCCACCGTCAGGATTAGGTAGATACGATATGGTGGTTTTAGAAGACGATGGCTGGGGAGATGAGGATGACTGGTTAGGTCGTGTTTCAATTACAAAAGTATGGTATGGTGGTGGCTGTTCATCCTGCAATCCTGCACCTTGTCTTCCACTTATTACCGAACCGGGGGGAAGGTATAAGACAAAAGTTTATTACTATTATAACTGGGTTCCTTAAAAAGGTGGGAAGATGATTGTACTTTTTCTTTTTTCTTTAAGCATAAATTATTTTTATGGATGGAAATGGTATGATTATGCACAGGAACTTTCCTACTCTTCCTACATTAAACACGAAATAGAAATAAAATTTGCGGGGATTTCTTCTGAATTGAAATGGGAGTACATGAATGTGAAGGATGGACTCGGAGATACACCTCCTTTTGTATGGGGAGGGCATGAGCATATATTTACCACAGGGGTGTGTAGGTCTTTTGAATTTAGAGGAATTCAATTTGAACCGGGTTTAAATTTTGGAAGTTTTACTTTGAGTTTTAACAGTTATCTCCCACTTGTAGATACTGACTATTTTATTTCTCTTATTCTTTCCCCCTCCCTTCAGATTAGGAAAGAAATTCCTAAAACCAATTTAATAGCGGGACTTACTTTTTCCTTTTATCTCCCGATTGCTTTGTTTAAAAAAGACCTTTATCAAAACCATCTTTTTACATTATATTTTGACCTCGGTTTTAAGGTAAAGAAATAAAACATTCCGTAAATATCTTATTCATTCATAAAATTCATCATCACCTCTTTTACCTATCCACGAGATTCTGAACATCCATACTTTATAAATATATTCTTAAGAAAAAAGGAAGCTCCCTGTAGGCTTATATAAAAATCCAGCTTTGGTTAGAAAAAATAAAAAAATACTCTCCTCTCAGGGTAAGTTGGGATTAAATCTATTTTGGGTTAGATTTTTGATGAGACAACTCGTAAATTTCAAAATAACGAATAATTACTTTATAATAAAAAATAAATTTTAAGAAGGAAAGTTGTATGCCAAAGCATGTTATAAAAGCATTTGTTTATAAAGGAGAAAAGTATTATGTAGCGGAGTGTCTTGAAATCCCTGTAGTTACTCAAGGAAAAACTCTGGAGGAAGTATTAAGAAACCTCCAAGAAGCGGTGAGTTTACATATAGAGGGGAAAGACCTTAGAGAATATGACCTTGTAGAAAAACCTTTTATTCTGGTAACAATAGAACTCGAGACCTTAGATGTCAAAACTTAAGAGACTATCCGGAGAAAAGGTTATCAACATACTAAGGGAACAATGAAATACCTTATAAAAGGTGGTAAAAGACTTAAAGGAGAGGTAAAGGTAGAAGGAGCAAAAAATGCTGCACTTCCTGTTATTGCGAGTACCATACTTTTAAATGAAAAAGTTGTTCTGGAGAATATTCCGGATGTTGATGATGTAAATACAATGCTTTCCCTCCTTCAGACACTCGGAGCAGAAGTTAAAAAAATCGGGAAAAACAAATTTGAGATAGACCCTTCAAAAATAAGCTCATGGGAAGCGCCCTATGAGGCAGTGAGAAAGATGAGGGCATCAATATATGTTTTAGGACCTTTACTTGCAAGGTTCGGAAAAGCAAAGGTCGCATTTCCAGGAGGATGCAGTTTCGGACCAAGACCCATAAATTATCATCTGGAAGGGCTTACAAAAATGGGAGCAAGCATAGAGATAGATAGGGGATTTATAATTGCAAAGTGCAGAAAGTTAAAAGGAAGTGAAATCTATTTTGATCAGAAATCCGTTGGGGCAACAGCCCATCTCGCAATGGCAGCGAGTTTAGCAAAGGGAAAAACAGTTATTTTAAACTCTTCAAAGGAGCCTGAAGTCGCTGACCTCTTAAATTTTTTGAAAAAATGTGGTGCAAAAATCAAGGGTGAGGGTGAAGATATTGTTGAAATCCAGGGAATTCGTGAATTAAAATCTCCATTGAAATACAAAATAATTGATGATAGAATAGAGGCAGGAACATTTTTAATTGCAGGAAGAATAACAAGAGGCGAGGTTAAAGTCAAAGGTAAAAGTGGTAAATTTCTTGAAAATATAGTTGAAAAATTAAAAGAATCAGGTGCAGAAGTTGAAATAAAAAGGGATGGAATATATTTAAAAGGAGAAAAAGAGATTTTACCTTTAAAAATAGAAACAGCCCCTTATCCCGGTTTTCCAACAGACCTTCAACCCCAGTTTGTTGCAATGCTATCAATTGCAAAAGGAACATCGGTTATAATTGAGGGTATATATCCTGAAAGATTTGGATACACCGGTGAGCTTATGAGGATGGGAGCAAATATCAAGGTTGAAAAGGGAATGTGTATTGTTGAAGGAGTTTCAAAATTAAAGGGAACCCATCTGATTGCACCTGATATAAGAGCTGGTGCAGCCCTTGTTCTTGCCTCACTTTCAGCAGAAGGTGAAAGTATAATTGAGGGAATAAATCATATAAAAAGGGGATATAAAAATTTTCACGAAAAATTAAAAAAAATTGGTGCCAGAATAGAAGTCGTGGAATAAGGGATAAAACTTTTTCAGAGCATTATCAACATCATTTTAAATTTTTTAATAGCTTTTAATATATCAGCGTAAATATAAAACAAATAAGAAAATTAAATGGTCACTTATTTTTCTCTTATATCAAATCCCTTAAACATACCCAGAGTTAAATTTATTCCCAAATAAAATGAAGAGTTTGACTTATTTTCATAGGAGTATGAATAAAAACCTGCTTCTGCCCCGAGAATTATCCATTGAATCCCCACCCCTGCTTTAAAATATTTACAGGAATAGGTGCGAGATTCCAGAAAAGACGATTTTTCAGTATAAGATGCACCCCATGGATTAAAAGAGATAAAGGAATAAATTGCACCTTCTGACCATCCGCTTCCTCTCCATTTAATGTGGGGGACATAATAAAGATAAAGTGGTAATTCACTTTGTATTTGACCATCATTTTCAAAAACAAGCTCAATTGCTGAGACCCCGATTCCAAATCCATAAGGTGGTGAAAATCCTGCAACGATTTTCAGGACATTCGCATGCAAACTCAGAGGGACTGCCAGAGCACCTTCTCCTATGCTACCGTATACCCACCACCTTGCTTTATACTCCTTTGTTTTAACGGGTTTTGAGACAGGAGTTACAGTTCTAGGTTTAATTTCAGGTTTAATCTTTATAGGGGCTTGAGATTCCCCAAACCCTTTCCAGAGCCCCAGATTAAATGCTATCTGTCCATAAAAGCTGGAGTTTGAAAGAATTTTAGATGAATAGGAATAAAAACCTGCCTCAACACCAAAGACTATCCAGTTAATCCCTGCCCCGATTCTGAAAGTTCTTGCTGAATAATATTTTGTCTCACCTGTGTATGTTTCTTCTTTATTAAAAGCTGACCATAAGTTTAAAGAGATATAAGAATAGAATTCACCCAGGCCAAGTCCACCTTTAGTCCATTTTATATAAGGCACATAATAAATATAGAGTGGTAGAAAACCCATTACAAAATCCTTTTCGTCCCATGTTCCCTCAAATAATGATGTTCCTATTCCCAGTCCATAAGGCAGTTGAAATCCATTAACAAACTTAAAGGCGTTCATATAAAATCCAGGATATCCTATGGCTCCTTCCACCAAACCCATGTATACCCATCTTCTTGCTTTAAAATCCCGGGTCTCTGCTATACCAGGCAAGGTAAGAACTACAACTGTTGTCACTATCAGAACAATTTTTCTCATAATTCCTCCTTACCTTTATATCCAGAAATTCTGGATATTTGTTTTAAAAAGTTTTTGAGATAAAAAAGAATTTTACCTGAACTTTTAAATACTTTGATAGCAGAACTTCCTCTCTTGCCCAATACACCTCACTCATGGGTTAATGTTTATAATATACAGATAATAGGGGCAGAAGTTCCATTACAGGAGCCAACTTATATGGATAAGGAGATTACTCAGAGGATTTTTTATCAGGGTGTATTTTTCACAATCTTATCATTATCAACATCATTTTGAATCTCTTAACGGCTTTTACTGCATGTGGCTTATTTGCAGGCATTATTATCATCTCACCCTCTTTCAAGTAATGGGGTTCACCTGATATAATAATCTCAGCCTCACCTTCAATCAGATAAACCAGTGCATCAAAGGGTGCTGTATGCTCACTCAATCCCTGACCTTTATCAAAGGCAAAAAGGGTAACAGTTCCTGTTTTTTTATCAATCAATGTCCTGCTTACAATGGAGTCTTCCTGATAGTTTATAAGGTTTTTTAAGTTAAGAACTTTTATGTTTAACATCCCATAATATATAGTATAAAAAAATAAAAAATCAACTCCATTTTTGAAAATTTTTCTTTTTCTGAATAAAGACAGTTGTTAATCATCAGAGAGAAAAAAGAGATTTTTATTTTTCCTGCTTTTTCTTTTGTGCGGATTAGAGGAGGAAGGAAACTTTGAATGAGTTTGAAGCAGTCATCAATATGATTTCTCGAGCTGGGGATTTTTTGGTATTTATGAAGATGCGGGCTTCTCCGCCGCTTCTTAATAATATTCTTCAAGTCTCTCTTTAAGTAATTTAGAAAGTTTTTGATAGGGTGCCGATACTTGAGTAGTAAAGTAATTTAATATCAGTCTAAGAGTTTCCCCACTTCTAAATATTGCTTTTATTATACCTTCTTCCCATAATTTTTTATTCTCTAATAGTTTTCTCCAATACCTAATCTCTAAATCTTTAATTTCTTCAAAACTATCTTGAGGGTCTGTATCAAAATTTATCTCTGGTATTTCTGGAAGAGATTCCTTCCATAGAGTTAACCAATCAAGTAATCTTTCCCAATATTCAGGTGATTTCAGAAACTCAAATAATTCTTTTCCGTAAAATAGATAAAGAGGAACTTTATAATATTCATTAAGACGGTTTAATTCGCTTATATAGAAATTTTTGTTTTTTACCAAATCAGGATCAATAAAATACATTATCCCAATAAGTTTATTCTTGTATGTCTTAAAAAGTTCTTCCAATTTTGCCTCAAAATTTGCTATTTGTCCCCTTTTCTTTGTAGAATCGTGATCGTCTCTTATTTTTTGCTCGATGAAATAATAATTTTTCCCATTTGTAAAGAATTGATCCAAAGATAATTGTTCTCCATTACCAGTAGTAATACTTTTTGGTAAAATTGAATATCCTAAATCTTTTAATATCTCTTCAATCAATTCCTCTAAAGCATCTCCAAACCTTATTTCGTGAGACTGTAATAAATGTTGCAATATTTTTGTTCCAGGCTTTGAAGGTCTGAATAACCCGATAAATCTTTCGGGACGATCAGCTACTTTCTTAAGAAGTTCTCTTTTTTCGCCCTCAAAAATATGCTTGTTTAATATTTCACAAAATTTTGAATAGTCCATCATGGTTTATCCCCCAGATTAAAGTATTGATTAATTTTTCTCTCACTAACTCGTGGCTTATCAGTTATTTTCAAAGGTTTCTCAAATCTCTTTTTTATCCATTCTACATATTTGGGGTTTATTTCAATCATTACAAAATTTCTCTTTAAAGCTTTAGCTACGTACCCAGTAGTTCCTACTCCTGCAACAGGATCAAGTATTAAATCTCCTTCATTGGTAGATGTAAGAATTACTCTTTTTAATAATTCAATAGGCTTCTGAGTTGAATGAACCTTTTTCTCTTTTTCGTCCTTTAACCTTTCTTTACCATTACATAAAGGCAGTACCCAAACATTAGCCCCTATTTTACCAATACCGAATTGTTTAGCATAGTCTTTATTAAAAGTATATTTCTTAGAGTTTTTGTCTTTTACAGCCCAAATTAATGTTTCAGTAGCATTAGTAAATCTTACACCTAACCAATTAGGCATAGGATTTGTTTTTACCCAAATAATATCGTTCAATATCCAATATCCTAAATCTTGCATAATTTTACCTATTCTAAAGATACTATGATAGGTTGCTATAAGCCAAATAGTAGCATTAGGTTTCATTACTCTTTTTACTTCAGTAAGTAAGTTTTGGATAAACTTATCGTATTCTTCAAAAGATGGGAATTTATCCCAATCGTCATCAACACCTTCAACAACGGTTTTAACTGTCCATCGCCTTAATTCTTTTTTAGGAAGTTGGAGAAAATAAGGTGGATCTATAAATACCATGTCAAATATTTCTTCTGGCAATTTTTTTAAAACTTTTAATGCATCACCCAAAATGACGCTATTTAAAATTTCCTCTTTTGTATAAGTTTGTCTCTCGTTTAGGTCAGAAATAACTTTTATTGCCTCATTTCTATCAGAGCTAATTACTCCCTGACGGAACAAGCTCATGGTTTCATCTTTCTTGTTAGTTTTTGTAGTTTCTTTCATGTTTTATCTCCTTTTATTTTCACCGCAGGGATTTTTCCTTCCCTTGCCATTTTATAAAGAGTAGATTTTCCTATTTTTAAATGTTTTGCTGTCTCCTCAAGGGTCATTATTTCTCCAAACCCTTCCATCATAGTTTTAACTCCTTTTGAGTCTGCCAAAGTTTATCATCATTTAACATCACACAATAATATATAGCAAAGAAAAGCAAAAAGTCAAGTCCATTTTCAAAAATTTTCGGGTGGGTGTGGGTGGGTTTTCTTCTCATTCCAGAATAGGAGTAAGAGAAATTTTTATTTTTCCTGCTTTCTCCCTTGTGCG